>NZ_JBIWFE010000003.1:0-353544 GCF_044762865.1 Sporosarcina sp. NPDC096371 | reverse complement strand
CCGCTAGTCCGTCTTATGCCTGTCGCATCTATTCAGGCGCCCTACGCTTTTCGTTGTTGTCTAGCTCCGGGCGCCAGATGCTCGGGTCATAAGTCAAATTAGCTTTGCGGCAAAGGGCGCCACGCCGCTAGTCCGTCTTATGCCTGTCGCATCTATTCAGGCGCCCTACGCTTTTCGTTGTTGTCTAGCTCCGGGCGCCAGATGCTCGGGTCATAAGTCAAACTAGCTTTGCGGCAAAGGGCGCCACGCCGCTAGTCCGTCTTATGCCTGTCGCATCTATGCAGGCGCCATACGCTTTTGTTAGTTCTCAGAAATCTGCATAAGAAGTTGTAATTCCTCTTCCGTCAATTCCCGGTAGGATCCAAGTGGTAGATTTTCATCTAAAGTAAGTGGTCCCATTGAAAGGCGCTTCAGATAGACAACCTGCTTATCGACTGCCGCGAACATTCGCTTCACCTGATGAAACTTGCCTTCTGTAATCGTCAATTCAATTTCCGATAGCTCTGCCGACTTCAAGATTTGGAGTTTACCCGGCTTCGTCAAATAAGCATCGTCCAGTATGACGCCTTCCGCGAATCGCTCTACATCCTCTTCCGTCACTACGCCTTCAATATGTGCATAATACGTTTTCGGCACACCTTTTTTCGGAGACAATAAATTATGAGCTAGCTTGCCATCGTTCGTCAGCAACAGGAAACCTTCCGTATCCTTATCCAACCTGCCCACAGGAAATGGCTCGAAGTGACGTTGGTCCTCATCCAACAAATCGATAACCGTACGATCTCTGTTATCTTCTGTCGCCGATAACACGCCTTGTGGTTTATGCATCATTAGATAAACAAATTCCTTATAGACAACTCGTTCGCCTAGTATCGTTACTTCATCTTTCAGCGTATCGATATGCAACGCGGCATCTTTCACTGTTTCCGCATTGACGCGGACTGCACCTTTTTTCATTAACTGTTTAACTTCTTTTCGTGAGCCGAAACCCATATTTGATAATAATTTATCTAACCGCATGTAGTTATCTCCTTAACCCTAACTTGTTGGTCAATCGCGTCAAGCGATCGCCGAATAATTTCTGTGCCAGACCTGTTTTGAACGACAAATAGCCGTAAATAGCCGCTCCTACGATGGCACAAATGATAACGTATAGAAGTGCATGTATCTTTCCGCTAGCGGGACTGATTGCCGTCAACCCTTTTAGGGTAGCAACAACCGAGATCAGCATGACAAGGTTTAACACCCCGATGAGGATTAACCTTCTAAATACCATCTGAGATTTGTAACCCAACGTCTTTTTAATGACTAAGATATTAATACCAACCGCAATGCCATAACCAATAGCAGTCGCTATAATGGCTCCGTTCGTTTCAAACGCTTTAATAAGTGGAATATTGAGCATCAGTTTGAATAACAGACCGAGCAACGACGTGAATACAATCCACTTATGACGATCGATACCTTGCAAGATGGCTGCTGTCACTGTATATAATCCAAACAACACGGCAACGGGTGCATAACTTGCTAAGATGGCAGATCCCATTTCACTCTTATCGTAGAGGGAATAATAGATTTCATTCGATAATGCCATTAAGCCTAGCACCATCGGAATCGTCAAAAACAACACGATTTGATACGTTTGATCGAGTGAGCGAGTAATTCCCTTTTGATTGTTTTTTGCATAATAACTCGTAATAACAGGAATGAGTGCCATTGAAAATCCGGTGGCAACCATGACAGGAATCATCACGAATTTATGTGTAAGCATATTTAACATACCCAAATACGTATCCGAAACTGTCGACTTTCCAATCGATCCCATCGCTTCATTGAATGTAATCATGTCGACAAATTGATAGAGCGGGTTAATGACACCTACCAGAACGAAAGGCACAATATAAGCCAGTACTTCTGTGTACATATCTTTAATGGATACATCACTTGCTGGGGGACTATTTGCTAGCAGTTGATCAAACTCCGGTTTGTAACTTTTCCAATACTTAAACAGAACCGCTAAACCAGCAAGGGCTCCGATAAAAGCCGCAAATACAGAAAAATTCACTGCTACCACCGGTGATTCATGCATGAAGTTAACAACGATGAATGCCCCTACAAGGACAACAACGATTCGGACAATCTGTTCCACTAACTGGGAGACGGATGTCGGCATCATCTTCTGATTGCCCTGCAAGAACCCGCGCACGATACTCATCAGCGGAACAGCGAGTAGCGCGTAACTTACCCAACGGATGACACTTGCAATCTCATCCACCGTAAAGACTTGGTCTTCACTGCTACGAACTAGCCTTGCAAGTGGTTCGGCCATAAAATACAGCGTCAAAAAGGAAACAACTCCAGTTATCGCCATGACCATCATGCCCGACTTAAGCATTTTTCGCCCCGTGGCATAATCACCAAGCGCATTATACTTGGAGACAAATTTTGAAATTGCTAGTGGAGCACCTGAGATTGCAATCGCTAGCGCAATATTATAGGGAACGTAGGCATATTGGTACAACGCAATATTATCTTTCCCGACTATTGCATAAAAAGGTACAAGATATAATAGACCGAGCGCTTTTGATAAAAATAGCCCGATCGTCAAAATGGCACTGCCTTTTACAAGATTCGATGACATGTATGATCCTTCCATTCTACAAAAATCTACTTTATACAGTTTACCCCCAGATGACACATTTCACAATGACTAGCCGAAATTTGTGTATAATAAAGAAAAACTGAAAGTGTGGTTTCCAATATGTATGACGTCATAATCATCGGTGGGGGTCCATCAGGATTGATGGCTTCTATCGCTGCGGCTGAAAATGGTCGCAAAGTTCTCTTGCTCGAAAAAGGAAAAAAGCTTGGTAACAAGCTAGCTATTTCCGGGGGAGGACGCTGTAATGTAACGAATCGCTTGCCGCAAGAAGAAATTGTGAAAAACATTCCAGGGAACGGTCGATTTTTATATGGGCCATTCTCCGTATTTAACAATGAGGATATTATTCACTTTTTCGAAGGGCTCGGTGTTGCATTGAAAGAAGAAGATCACGGGAGAATGTTCCCCGTTTCAAACAAAGCAAAAGATGTTGTCAACGCTTTGCTAACGGAAATGGATCGTTTACATGTGGAAGTGAAATTAGAGACGCGTGTTAAAAAGCTATTGATGAACGATGAAAAAATCCTAGGCGTCCGATTAGAGTCTGGTGAGGAAATCCGCGCACACGCAGTTGTCTTGGCTGTTGGTGGAAAAGCAGTCCCTCAAACGGGTTCGACGGGAGACGGCTATCCATGGGCCGAGAAAGCCGGTCATACAGTGACTACACTCTACCCTACAGAGGTGCCACTATTATCCAACGAACCGTTCATCGTGTCAAAAGAATTACAAGGGCTTGCCTTGCGTGATGTTGCGGTTTCCGTCTTAAACACCAAAGGTAAAACACTGATTACCCATCAAATGGACATGTTATTTACTCACTTCGGATTGAGTGGTCCTGCTATTTTACGTTGCAGCCAATTCGTCGTCAAAGAACGTATGAAAAACGGTAACCAACCCGTTGAAATGCGCATCGACTCCCTACCTGCCATGAATGAAGAAAAAGTATTTCAAACGCTACATGCGATGCTAAAAGAGGATTCAACAAAGGCTGTCAAAAATGTGCTAAAAGGACTCACACCTGAACGCTGGTTGCTCTTTTTATTCGACCGAGCTGGCATTGATCCGACCGAAACCGGCGCTCAAATGTCCGCTGAAAAAATGCGATCTTTAGCAAAATTACTTAAGGCTTTCCCGATGAATGTCAATGGATCACAACCAATCGAAAAAGCATTCGTTACTGGAGGTGGCGTCTCCGTAAAAGAAATCGTGCCAAAAACAATGGCCTCCCGTAAAAAAGACGGGCTCTATTTCTGTGGTGAAATCTTGGATATCCACGGCTACACAGGTGGCTATAATATTACGTCTGCACTTGTGACCGGAAGAATTGCTGGAATGAGTGCCGGGGAGTTTGCTTTAGAACAATGATGCATGAAAAAAATCCGCAGAAGAGGCTCACCTCTTCTGCGGATTTCATTATCTTGCTGAAGCAAGTAATCCTCCGGAGGATGTCACAAATTTTGAAAAGAGTTAATTGCGCAAGCGCAATTCAAAATTTGGACACAATTACGCCGAGGCGTAATTGATTATCCGGCAACTACAATATTAATCAGTCTGCCTGGAATTGCGATGACTTTTTTCACTTCTTTACCTGCTAGAAGTTCTTTCACATGCTCATCTTCCACTGCCAACTTCTCAAGTTCGTCCTTCGTTACATCTTTCGATACAACGATCTTCGCGCGTACTTTACCATTGATTTGAACAGCCATTTCAACTGTATCATCAACCAATTTCGATTCATCATACGTCGGCCATGCTTCGTACGTAATCGTATCGCTATGACCTAGTTTCTCCCACAGTTCTTCAGCTAAATGCGGCACAATTGGTGAAATCATTTTAACGAAGCCTTCCACGTATTCTTGTGGAATTGAATCAGCTTTATAACCATCGTTAATGAATACCATTAACTGAGAAATCGCTGTGTTATTACGCATTGCTTCAAAGTCTTCAGTCACTTTTTTCACCGTTTGATGATACACTTTTTCAAGCGGTCCGCCTGTTTGACCACTGATTTTCGCACTCAATGTACCATCCTCATTAACCAATAGACGCCATACACGGTCAAGGAATCGGCGTGCACCGTCGAGTCCGTTCGTTGTCCATGCTTTTGAACCTTCCAACGGCCCCATAAACATTTCATATAAACGAAGTGAGTCAGCACCGTGTGAATGCACGATATCGTCTGGGTTCACAACGTTCCCTTTTGATTTCGACATTTTTTCATTACCCTCACCAAGGATCATTCCTTGGTTAAATAATTTCTGGAATGGCTCTTTCGTTTGAACCACGCCAATATCGTACAGCACTTTATGCCAGAATCGTGCATAAAGAAGGTGAAGCACTGCGTGTTCCGCACCACCGACGTAAATATCTACTGGTAACCAGCGCTTCGCTAGTTCAGGATCGATAATCATTTCATCGTTATCAGGATCGATGTAGCGCAAGTAATACCAACAACTACCTGCCCATTGCGGCATCGTATTCGTTTCTCGGCGACCTTTCATGCCTGTTACAGGATGTACCACGTTAACCCACTCTGTAATATTCGCTAGTGGTGATTCACCTGTACCACTCGGTTTAATATCAGTTGTCACCGGTAATTTCAACGGTAAATCAGCTTCGTCAACCGGTGTCATTGTGCCATCTTCCCAATGTATAATTGGAATCGGCTCACCCCAATAACGTTGTCTTGAGAACAACCAGTCGCGAAGACGGAACGTAATTTTCTTCTCACCCTTGCCTTGTTCTACGAACCAAGCGATTGCTTTTTCGATTGCTTCTTCTTTCCCTAAGCCGTCTAGGAAACCAGAATTGATATGTTCGCCTTCTCCCACAAACGCTTCTTTTGAAATGTCGCCACCTGCTACAACTTCAACGATTGGCAGATTAAATTCTTTCGCGAATTCATAGTCACGCTCGTCATGCGCAGGAACCGCCATGATTGCGCCTGTTCCGTACGTAGCAAGTACATAGTCTGCAATCCAAATCGGCATTTTCTCGCCGCTCGATGGGTTAATTGCGTAAGCACCTGTGAATACACCGGTCTTCTCTTTCGCAAGATCCGTACGCTCAAGGTCACTCTTCATTTTTACATCATTAAGATATTTTTCAACTGCTGCTTTTTGCTCAGCTGTCGTAATTTTCTCAACCAACTTATGCTCTGGTGCAAGCACCGCGTAAGTTGCTCCGAAAATCGTATCTGGGCGTGTCGTAAATGCTTCAAACGACAAATCTGTACCGTCAATTTCAAACGTCAGCTGTGCACCTTCTGAACGACCAATCCAGTTACGTTGCATATCTTTCAAGCTTTCCGGCCAATCCAACTCATCCAAATCCTCCAACAGACGATCTGCATAATTCGTAATTCGCAATACCCATTGACGCATTGGACGACGCTCAACCGGATGCCCACCACGTTCAGATAACCCATCAATTACTTCTTCATTCGCAAGTACTGTACCAAGTGCTGGGCACCAGTTAACAGCCACTTCATCAACGTATGCCAAGCCTTTATTGTACAGTTGGATGAAAATCCACTGTGTCCATTTGTAATACGAAGGATCTGTCGTATTGATTTCTCGATCCCAGTCATACGAAAAACCAAGGTCATTCATCTGACGTTTAAATGTTGCAATGTTTTTCGCTGTAAATTCAGCAGGATCATTGCCTGTATCTAGCGCATATTGCTCTGCCGGTAGACCAAATGCATCCCAGCCCATCGGATGCAGGACGTTATAGCCCTGTTTCCGCTTGAACGAGCTCAAAATATCCGTTGCGATATAGCCGAGCGGATGCCCAACGTGAAGCCCCACACCTGATGGATATGGGAACATATCTAGCGCATAGAATTTCGGCTTTGACGGATCATCCGTCATTTTAAATGTTTGATTGTCCTTCCAAAACTGTTGCCACTTCTTCTCAATTTGACCGTGATTGTAACTCATGTAAAATTCCTCCTCTTCAAAATCTGTGACATCTGCGGGTCGACAGGATGTCGATCATGCAACGGGGAAGGATTGAATAGCATCCTTCCTTGTCGCCACAGGACGTGGCGCACTTAGGTTGCCTTCCTTTATTTTCATTCAGCAGTAGTTTTCTGTAGCTGACGCTTCGCTTTCAGTACAAATACATTTGATGAATGAAAATAAAAAACTCCCGTCCCTTAAAAAAATAAGGGACGAGAGTACTATAATTCCCGCGGTGCCACCCAAATTGACGGTAAAACCGCCCAACTTGATTCCTTAACGCGGAAAACGGCACGGGTTACTTATAAGTTCACCAATGCAGGCTCCAAGGCGAGTTCATCTCTGTCGTACAGGCTTCCACCAACCGCCTGCTCTCTAAAATCGACAGCAAAGATTACTATTCCTCATCAATGCCAAAGCTATTGCTATTAGTTTACCCGAATCTTAACATTTTAACAACACTCATTTTACGCCAACAATAACATCCTTAACAATTAACGGCGCTTCGGTTGATTCTACGACATTCTGAATCGTGAAACCCTCGAATACTTCTTTCAGTTCTAATCCTGCTGGCGTGACGTCTATCAATGCGCGTTCTGTTATTATTTTATGGACAACTCCTTTTCCTGTTAAAGGAAGTGAACACTGTTTTTTAATTTTTGCAGAGCCATCTTTTGCGACATGATCCATTATGACGATGATTTTCTTAGCACCGTGAACGAGATCCATTGCGCCTCCCATGCCCTTAATCATCTTGCCAGGAATCATCCAGTTAGCAAGATCGCCTTGTTCCGACACTTCCATCGCGCCAAGAATCGCCACATCGACATGTCCTCCGCGAATCATCGCAAATGATTCCGCACTATTAAAATAGGCTGAACCCGGGATCGTCGTGACTGTTTCCTTTCCCGCGTTGATCAAATCGGGATCGACTTCATCTTTGACCGGATAAGGTCCAATGCCAAGTAGGCCATTTTCCGATTGTAGGACAACGGTTTTTTCATCCGCAATGTAGTTCGCAACAAGCGTAGGCATACCAATCCCCAAATTGACATAGTTGCCGTCTTCAATTTCTTTTTCCGCTCGTCTCGCAATACGTTCTCGTATATTGACTTGTGTCATCTGTGAACACTCCCCTTCCCTTATCGTGTGGTTAGACGTTCAATTCGTTTTTCCTGTACAGCTTGCAGTAACCCTTGGACGTAGATGCTAGGCGTATGGACTGTTGCTGGATCTAAATCACCTGTCTCAACGATTTCTTCGATTTCTGCAATCGTGATTTTTCCGGCTGCTGCCATCATTGGATTAAAGTTTTGCGCTGTTTTATTATAAATAAGATTGCCAAATTTATCTGCTTTTGCTGCACGAATTAGAGCGAAATCCGCTCGAAGTGATTGCTCCAGAACATACTCTTTACCGTCAAACACGCGAATTTCCTTACCTTCAGCAACCATCGTACCGACACCCGCCGGCGTGTAAAACGCAGGAATTCCAGCCCCACCTGCACGAATTTTTTCAGCGAGCGTACCTTGCGGCGTTAGCTCCACTTCAATTTCACCAGATAGCACTTGGCGTTCAAACTCTTTATTCTCCCCTACATAAGAGCCAATCATTTTCTTAATCTGCTTATTTTTCAATAGAAGTCCAAGTCCCCACTCATCGACTCCACAGTTATTCGAAATGACCGTTAACTCCTTTACCCCTTTGTCAACAAGGGCCAAAATAAGCTGTTCTGGAATGCCCACAAGACCGAAGCCCCCTACCATTAGCGTCGCCCCATCTTCAATACCTGCAACCGCTTCCATTGCTGATGAATAAATTGGTTTCATCCTAACATCCCCCTTTGAATCGTTCGCAATAGATCCTCTATTTAATTAAATCAGACTATAGGAGATGTTGCAATGGTAGCCAATATAAAAACCGGAAAACCTATGAATGGTTTTCCGGTTCGTAACCCGCTTTCTTCAGCGGTCGATCGTAGAGCAATGTCGGGATAATGGCAATACTCACTAGTGCTGTTAATATGAATAACATGACTTGCATGCCATATAAGTCCACTAGTACGCCCCCTGCAAACGGGCCAAGCATCCGACCAATTGTTGCCGTAGAGTTGACAATCCCTTGATAGAAACCGTCTCTTCCTTTTGGTGCAAGCTTACTAGCCAGCGTCGGTATGGCTGGCCAAGCAAACATTTCCCCAAACGTCACAATAATCATCGACACAACAAACATTTTAAACGATCCTGCAAAACTGACGACAATAAATGAAATAAGGAATATCACAATACCAATGATAATCTGTGCTTTTAATTTGTGCTCTAACCGCTTGATAATCGGACTAATCAACGGCTGTCCCGCTACAATTAGTAGCCCATTCAATGTCCATAGGAAGCTATATTCCGTTAATGTCACACCGAGTGATAGGGCATGCGTTGAAATCGTTGTTGACCATTGCGAATAAATCAGCCAGGTAAGCAAATAACCTGACGTCACAATGAGCAAAGCATAAAAAGGCGCTTTGTGCTTGATTTTCTTCTTCTCTCGAATCACATTGGTATGTCTATCAGGAGCGATTTCGAGTTTTTTATAACCAAAGAATGCGATAAAGAAAAACAGTACATAAAAGACGAGATTCGCTGAAAAAATATAGTCAATGCTAGCAACAGCAACGAACCCGGCCAGTGCAGGTCCAATTGCGACACCAACGTTTTGTGCAAGATAAATGGAGTTAAACGCTTTCCTTCCACCTTCCGGCCAAACCGTACCTACCATCGCATACATACTTGGAAAAACGATTCCCCCACTAAAACCGAGAAGCGTCAAAAATGTGACATAAGGATACCAGTCATGTCGAAATACGAGGCCGACTAGTGCGATGATAGAAATCAGGATTCCCCCAATAATTGATCGATAGCCACCAAAACGGTCAAATAAATAGCCGCCCAGCAAGTTCCCCACGACCCCTGCTCCCGCATTCGCCATCAACACAAGACCTGCAACTGATAGCGATTTCCCTAAATAATCATGCATATAAATCGTATTCAACGGCCATAGAAAGGAATTCCCCATAACATTTATGAACATTCCAATCACGAGAAGCCATACTTTTTTAGGCATATTGTCTGCCTCCGTTCATTTACAAAGATGATTTGAGTGTATTCCTTTTTTTGCAATTCAACAATACGCCTGCAAAAAGTTCGATAATTCAGATGATGCGACTTCTAAAAACATGATACAATGTTCTATTAGAGGAGTTGAATATAGTGGAAAATAATTTATTCCCGTTTCCGTCTGAAGGGAAACGCTATCATACATGGTCACGCCATTTAAAAGATGAATTTGGCTTCAAAGTAATGAAAGTTGCACTTGATGCGGGGTTTGATTGCCCGAATCGGGATGGTACTGTCGCATTCGGAGGTTGTACGTTTTGTAGCGTGGCGGGATCTGGAGATTTTGCCGGCGATCGTGTCGATCCGATTGACGTCCAATTCGCCGAAATCAGCGAACGAATGCATAAGAAATGGAAAGACGGCAAATACATGGCCTATTTCCAAGCCTATACAAATACGCACGCACCACTACCAAAACTAAAAGAAAAATTTGAGGCGGCACTCGCACAAGAAGGCGTCGTCGCGATGTCTATCGCAACCCGGCCCGATTGTTTACCTGATGACGTCGTTGATTATTTAGCGGAATTAAATGAACGCACGTACTTATGGGTTGAACTTGGGCTTCAAACTGTCCATGAGAAAACGGCAAGGCTCGTTAACCGTGCACATGATTTTGCAACGTACGTCGAAGGGGTTGAAAAACTTCGCAAGCGTGGCATCCGCGTCTGTACACATATCATTAATGGTCTTCCCCTTGAAGATTACGATATGATGATGGAAACCACCCGTGAAGTAGCGAAACTTGACGTTCAGGGTATCAAAATCCATCTACTTCACTTGTTAAAAGGAACACCTATGGTAAAGCAATACGAAAAAGGGCAATTGGAATTCCTTGAAAAAGAGGAATACATTAATCTTGTCGCTGACCAGCTTGAAATCTTGCCACCAGAAATGATTGTGCACCGGATTACTGGTGATGGCCCAATTGAATTAATGATTGGCCCGATGTGGAGCGTCACGAAGTGGGAAGTATTGAACGGTATCGATAAAGAACTTGAACGCCGTGGCAGTTGGCAAGGCAAACATTTTGCAAAAGAGGTTGAAACACTATGAAGCTACTACGCATCCTGCCTTTCGCTAGACAGTTACTCCGCGACACAATTGTTCCAGGAGAAACCGTCATCGACGCGACTGCAGGAAATGGTAACGACACAGAATTTTTAGCCCAATTTGTCGGTGAAGATGGACATGTCGTCGCATTCGACATCCAACAAGCTGCACTCGAAGCCACCAGCAAACGCCTTGGCAACTTAAATGAGCGGGTCACTCTTGTACTGGACAGCCACGACAATGTTGAACAATACGTCAAAGGACAAATCGGTGGTGCCGTTTTCAATCTTGGCTACTTGCCACACAGTGAAGACTTATCCATCGTCACCACACCAGGGTCAACCCTTAAAGCCATTGACACCATGCTTAGTATGCTAAAAAAAGGTGGCATTATTGCGATTTCTGTCTATGATGGACATGAAGGTGGTCCAGAAGAACGTGACGCACTTCTCAACTATGTAAACAATCTGCACCAGGCAGATGTCCATGTCATTCGCTATGAGCTACTAAACCAACGAAACAATCCTCCATTCCTCATCGCACTTGAAAAGATGAAGGAATTTAAAACGGCTAGGCAAGTAGAATGATATAGAAAAAGGTTGTCACGATTTATCAGTGACAACCTTTTTTCATTCAAAAATTTCGGATATCCGCAATTGGACCAACCACTTTGAAACCTTCATGTTCCATAAATGAAATCAATTTCTCCGCTGTGTGCTCCGCACTACTTAACATCCCCTGCTCTTTGTAATCAATAAACCGCTCCAGTAGCGGAAACGCCTCTTCCCGACTCGCTCGAATCGTTTCCTGCATCCCCGTATCAATAATCCCTGGTGCGATAGCAACGATGTCAACTGGATACTCAGCATTTGCCTGTTCAAGCGTAACAACTCGCGAAAAATGATCCAGTCCTGCTTTCGTCGCGCAATATGTCCCCCATCCCTCATACGCATTGCGGCCCGCTCCAGATGAAATATTGACGATGCGTTTAGGACCTTTATAATCTTTTAACTTTGCGATAAATGTATTCGATAAAATCATCGGTGCTGTTAAATTGACAGACATCGCCGCTGCCATTTCTTCAGGGTGGACAGAACCAATCAATCCAATCGGATCAACCATCCCTGCGTTATTAACAAGTGTGAAGCTAGTCGCTGTTGCACGATTTTCTTCTATCAATGAATCAATCATCCCAGCAAGACCATCCGTTTGCGCTAAATCGGCAACAACAAAATCCTCCGTGTCCACAGGCACCGTCCTCGCAATGCCAATTACTTTATTCCCTTTCGCTCGAAGCTGTGTTGAAAGTTCTAATCCAATTCCCTTCGAAGCACCTGTTACGATAAACACATCCATTTGCTTTCACCTCTATTCACAATATACAACATAGTCGCAAATAAAAACCAATTTCCCCGAAGGAAAATTGGTCTTCATCGCTAACCTCAAATCGCAATAACTCCGATTGCAATAGCAATTGCTAGTAGAACAATACTGAAACCCCACATCATCATGAATGAATAGCGGATATGACGCCCCATTTCGAGTCCTGCTAGCCCTAAAGCAAGCCATAATGCCGGCGATAGTGGACTGACAAATGTGCCGATGATATTTCCGATAATCATGGCATAGGCGGTAGATAAAGAAGTTACGCCAAAACCGGTCACAATCTGTTCTACAACTGGAAACAGTGCAAAATAATAAGCATCTGTACTTAAAAGTAAATCGAATGGAACACCAAACACACCAATAATAATATGTAAATAAGGAATGATGAATGCCGGTAAAATTGTCACAAGATCCGAAGCAATTGAATTCAACATATCGGTTCCATTCAAGATCCCTAAAAATGAACCCGCTGCCAAAATAATGGTCGCCATAAGAATTGCACCAGGCGCATGATTTTGAATGCTTTTCATTTGATCTTGGACAGTAGGATAGTTAATAGGTAGCGCGATACCAACTCCAATCATAAACGCAAAGCCCGCTGGAATGATCCCCCATACTAATACCCCAATGACACTAATGGCTAAAACGACGTTTATCCAATAGAACTTTGGATTGCCCAATGACTTTTTCACTTGAGAATCTTCGTTGTCATCTGTCTCCAAAGATTCCTCATTTACCAAGCCTTTTTTGGCAATTAACCGTTTTTCACGATAACCCAATGCAACTGCTAATACGATTAATAATACAAGTCCGATTAGTTGAATTTGAATAAGCGGCCTCCACAATTCGGTGACATCCATTTCAAGCACAGCAGCAACTCTGCCTAGTGGTCCTCCCCATGGAACCATATTCACGATACTCGCACTTGTACCGACTAGCATCAGTAACAGGTAAGGATTCATTCTTAACCGTTTATATAACGGTAGCAAAGCTGGAATTGTAATAAGGAATGTCGAAGCTCCCGAGCCATCCATTTGCGCAATCGCAGCGATAATAACTGTTCCAACTGCTACTGCAATGACATTCCCACGTGTAAGCGCAATCATCTTATTGATAAGTGGATCAAAAACGCCGACATCTTGCATAATTCCAAAAAAGATAATCGCAAAAACAAACATGACCACTACACTAAAAACAGATTGCGTACCACTTGTGAAAAATTCACCAATCTGTTCCAAATTGAAACCAGCCGCAAATGCCCCACCAATCGGTACGAGCAACAGACCAACAAACGGAGAAACTTTTCCGCTAATAAGCAACACAACAACAATAAGAATCGTAATTAATCCAATAATACTAAGCATAATTTCTCCTTTCTAGTCAACCGTAGTTCACTAATGAAAAGGAAGAGTTATCTATGAAAGCGGATACATATTTCTGTAATGATAGAAATATAGTCTCTGCACAAAAATAACCTTCTCTATTTCAAGATTTTCTATACTCAGAAATTTATCATAGAGAGGCTAGATTAATAAGGTTATTTACTTTAAAACACTAATGAACATTGTGGACATTTTGTTCATTTTGTTCACGGACTATATTTCCGCTCTGGACGACCGATATCTCCATATTTAAGTTGAGCATCCGCTTTTTTTATCGACACTAAATACTCCAAATAACGCCTTGCCGTCGAGCGGCTTACCCCCACTTTGTTGGCAGCTTCTAATGCAGTCATCCCTAATCCGTCATCCATTTGTAAAATGTCTTTTATTTTATCTAACGTAATCTGATCGATTCCTTTTGGTAATTCCCCTTCATTCTCCTTTTCCAGAGCGTGGAATCGGCGCGATCCTGTCAAACGATCGATTTCACTCTGGTCGAGTTCCACCCTGGATGCTAAAAGATGAGTTTGGTCATAGTACCTTTTTAATGTTTGCTCAAAACGACCAAAATCAACCGGCTTCACAATATAATCAAAAATACCCCCACGTAACGTTTCCGCAATCGTTACCACTTCTTTGGCAGCTGTGACCATAATAACATCTATCTCGTTGAATTCTTGTCGAAGTTTCCAAAACAAACTTAGTCCTGCCGAATCCGGGATATAGACATCCAATAAAATAAGTTGAGGCAAGGCTGAATGACTGCGTAAATAGGCTAATGCTTCCTCACTTGTTTTCACGATTTCTAACACCGTAAACCCTGCTACCCGTTCAACAAACTGACGATTAATATCGGCAATTCGAAAATCATCTTCTACAATTAATACTTGAATGGTTTCATGCATCATTTTCTGTCCTTTCCCCCGAATCTTTCGGTATAGAAATCACAAAGCTTGATCCCCCAAGCTCTCCGACTTCCAAATAGAGTACCCCATTGACTTCCGCAATCAATTGCTGTGTCAAAGCTAATCCGAAACCACGGTGAACACCTTCTTTGGTCGTAAACCCTCGTTCAAATAGCCTGTCTGCATATGCTTCGGGTATCCCTTCTCCAGAATCCTCTATTTCAAAAATAAGATCATTCCCGATATCCGTAAAGAAAATCAAGATTTTCCGATTAGCAGGTGAATTGTCTCTAACGGCATCCATTGCATTATCAATAAGGTTCCCTATAGCGGTTAGCAGTGCTTCAGTTTGTTTTTCACTTAAGGGCGACGCTAATACACTTTCTTCCTGGATCGATAAATCAATACCTAGCTCATTTGCCTGATTTAACTTACCTAACAAGAGTCCGCTCACCAATGGATCAGCTACATTCTGAATCAACAAATAAATCCAGTTTTTCTGCAACGCACTTTCCTTTTGAATATAGGTAATGGCTTGTTCTTTTTTATTTAATTGAAGCAATCCTAGAATCAGGTATAACTTATTCGAAAATTCATGTGTTTGAGCACGTAAAGCATCCGCATATTGCTTGACCCGCGTCAATTCTTTCGTTAAAAAATCAATTTCAGTCTTATTTCGAAAGGTGAAAACAGTCCCTATACATATGTCTTCAATGTAAATGGGTACTTTGTTGACAAAAACGATTTTTTTACCAATCATCAGCTCTTTATCAACTTGGGCGTTACCGTCATTCAAATAATCCATCAACTGATGCGCAGGTGATAGTTCATTTATCTTTTTTCCTATATACTGTTCAGGGTGAATGGTCTGGTCCAAAAGTAGACGCTGTGCAGCAGAATTAATCATCGTAATAACACCGTTTTGATTAACAGCTATGATGCCTTCATGGGTGGACTGGAGAATTGTCTCTTTCTGTAATAATAAATGAGCAATCTCTTCCGGTTCGAATCCAAACAACATTTTTTTGATATAGGAAGCAACAAGTACTGCCCCAATAATCGCAACAAACGTGATGATGACTAACACAAGCCATAGTTGATTGTTATAAGACTGGATAACATCTTCTAAATCATCAGCCAAAAAACCAACTGAAACAATTCCCACAATCTTCCCGTCTAAGTACACAGGTACTTTGGCTCGTAGCGAGCTGCCCAATGAGCCAACTGCTTTTGAAACATACGACTCGCCATAAACCAATGCTCTCTCGCTGTCTTCACCTATCATTTTCTGCCCAATTTGATCGACACTCGGATGCGCATACCGTATTTCTTCCGTATTTCCGACCACAATGAACTCCGCGCCGGTTGCTTCTCGAATTGGTGTAACAATTGGATTGATAATAGAGGCCGGATCTGCGTGTCCAAATGCGCCTGCTAGTTCAGGAATACGTGCCACACTTTCCGCAACACTGAGCGCACGCTCCCCCAATTGATCTTCCAAAGTGTCCGACATGAACTGATCGATGAACAGCCCAATAACAGCAACTATAGCTATAACAAGAATACCTATCAAAAATATCAATTTCATTTTCAAGTTAAACGTAACGTTTGGTTTCAAATGGGTGTTTTTAAGGTCGCTTTTTTGAAAATGAATCATCGGAACAATCTCCTTACAATTGAATAAGTATATAAGCTCGAAATATAGCAGACTTAAGTGGGAATAGCAACGTGTGCCTCTACCAAAAACGTCTACTTTGTTGGAGGTTTAGCCAAAATAAAAAGCTTGCTCATTCTCATGAGCAAGCCTTTCTATCGATTATTCTAGTATTTTAATTTTGACGTTTTTACGGCCCCATTTATACGCTTCGTTTTTTGTTGGGAAAAACACATCAATTTTGTTACCTTTGATGGAGCCACCCGTATCTCCCGCGATTGCATAGCCGTAACCTTCCACATGGACTTTCGTTCCTAGCTTAATGACCTTCGGATCGACCGCGATTACCTTCATGTCCGGGTTACTTTTCAAATTAATGCCCGTTGCAGTGACGCCGCCACAACCATTACAATTCGCCGTAAATGCGCTAGCTGAAACCGTAAACTCTTTGACCACCTTGTCTGAATCTGAACGTGATGGTGTTTTTGAAACTGCTTTGACTGCAGCTTTTGGTGCAGCTGCTTTTTTCGTTTTATTCCCTCCAGAAACGACTGTTAGTTTCTGATTCGGATAAATGATCGTCGATTTTAAATTGTTCCATGCTTTTAAATTAGAAACGGATACATTATGCTTTTTCGCAATAACGGATAGCGAATCCCCACTCTTCACTGTGTAAGTGGTAGGTGCCGCCCAGCTTTCATTTGCCCCGCTGACCAATAATGCAATCGTAATGATGAGTGTTCCAAGAATTTTTCTCAAGTACTCTACTCCCTGCTTTTTTAGTCTATACTTATCTTAGCAGGCTAATATTACAGCAAGATTACAATCGTCCACCTTTCCCGTTACAAAAGCAAATGGAATATTACATGATCGGAGTGTTATAGCGTGGCGAAAGTATCTGTTCGCAGAGCGAATAAGAATGATGCGAAACCCCTTGCAGACGTACTAGTAAGGAGTCAATGGTTTACATACAAAATGCTCTACAGCAAGGAATACATACAAAAACTGATCGACAAATATTACAATGTGGAACGTATTGAGAAAGAAATCGTCTATATTGGTGAAGAATGGCATGGCTATTTTATTGCAGAAATGGACGGTAAGATTGTGGGGGCCATCGGTGGTGGGATGAATGATGATGCAGCAGGAGAAGTATACGTCCTATATTTAGACCCTACCCTACGAGGACAAGGAATTGGTACTCGTCTGCTAGACTTCTTTACGAAAATTCAAAAGCACACATACGGTGCCCAAGAACAATGGGTTTCTGTCGCAAAAGGCAATGATTATGGCATTCCTTTCTATGAAGCACGGGGATTTGTCTTCCAACAAGAAGAACTGGCATACGGGACAACAGAAGAAGATCGAGACATATCCTTAAAGTATAAACGTAACATTTAAGGAGGCTGACAGTGAAATATAAAAAATGATATTGTTAAGCATCGTCATCGCGTTCCTCACGGCTTTTATCCTACCGAAAATGGGGAAGGCTTTGGGCTTCCGTTGTCCTGGGTGATTTATCATGGTTTTAAATCCATCGAGAATGCCATTGAATTATTGCATGTCAGCAATTTTAGTAGCAACAGCTTTGACCTAACGATGCTTCTCGTCAATTCATTTATGATTTATTTTATCCTACTCATTCTGTATAAGGTTTTGAATAAAGTAAATGCAGATATCAAGTAAGAAAGGTGACTTCCATGATTGCAATTGCAGGATACATTAGGGAAATGATTCCTTATATAATCATTATATTGCCCTTCATTCTCATTTTTCGCACCATTTATAATAAGTTACGTGGTGTAGACAGAATTCAGCTACCTCGTGAAATCGGAGTGGTTAGCTTTCTGTTATTTATGACCGCATTATTTTCACAAACGATACTGACGTTTTTATATACAGGTCCAGTTGTTACTCGCACATTTGCGAACATCAATATAATCCCTTTTAGAGTCTTTCGGGATAACTACTATGCGATCACCGAATTGAATTATTGGCAACCCTTTATCATTAACTTTTTAGGTAATATCTGCATCTTCATGCCAATTGGTTTTATGGTTCCATTATTATGGAATCGTTTTAATCGACTTTGGAAAGTTGCGCTCTTTGGATTTGGAATTTCCTTCTTTATTGAAACTATGCAATTATCCCAAGCAAGGAGTACCGACATTGATGATTTATGGCTGAACACATTAGGAAGTATACTCGGGTATAAAATGTATTGCTTCACCGTAAAAGTGTATCCTCGGGTCGCTACCCTGTTTAGAAAAGATTAATTTCAACTCGCGATATATTGCATATATCAATAGCAGTCGTTTTGCTGTATAATGATTACATAATACCTTATACAGGATGGTGATTCACAATGCCGATACCTACAGATCATGCAAAACCGATCCGTATTACCGCAAAGGAAAATGCATTCAACCAGCTTCAGCAATGGATTATTGATGGAACCTTACATGCAGGCGAAAAGCTAAACGATACAGAGCTTGCCAGCGCGCTAGGGGTAAGCAGAACGCCAATCCGTGAATCTTTACAATTGCTTGAAGTACAGGGATTCGTCAAAATGTACCCAGGGAAAGCAACTCAAGTTACCGAAGTGGACAAGAATTCGATTACAGACCTTCTTCCCCCACTTGCCGCCTTGCAAGCATTATCCGCAGAACTTGCAATCCCACATCTATCTGATGAAGCCATTGAATTACTGGAAAGTACCAATGAACGATTTGCAGAAGCGGTGCATACAAAAGATTACTTTTCAGCCTTAAAAATCGATGAAGAATTCCATCAAATCGTAGTCGATATAGCCAATAATTCATATATCCATTCGATGGTTGCCTCGCTTCAGGCACATGTTAGACGATTATTTTTCCATAACTCTATCGTCTTAACTGTACAATCGATTGATGAACACGCCAAAATTATTCAATTACTGAAAGAACGTGACGCTACAACCGTTTCTGCCATCATGCGGGATAACTGGTTGAGAGCGATTGATGAATTTCATTCACTGACGTCTACTAAAGTCGTATAACAAAAGCCGGCTCCCTTCAATGAGGAACCGGCTTTTTATTTGCATCATTCAAGATTTCAGCAATACTTGTTTTGTTGCGGCTTTTTTATATCGAATAATCTGCCGTATGTAGAAGGCAGTGACACCCGCAGTCAGGATTGCACCAATGAAAAGCGATATCGTGTAGTCCATGTTAAAGCCTTCAGGTGCGTAGAAAATATACGTACAGACGACGCCGGTCATAAATAAAGCAGGTACTCCCGCAATATAATGCGATTTCCCGACATTCATTAAAAATGCAACGGCTGTCCACAACATGACCGTTGCAGAAAGTTGATTCGTCCATCCGACATAACGCCATAAAAACGTGTAGTCAATTGTCGACAATAAGAACATCGGTATGCCTAACGCAAGTGTAATTCCAAGAACAATGATCTTTTTATCAGGATTAACCCATTTAGAAATCATTTCAGTCGCAATCATCCGAGAAGAGCGAAGAGCAGTGTCACCCGTTGTAATAGGTAAAATAATCACTGCTAAAATTGCCAGGATGCCTCCAACCGTCCCTAATAGAGAAATTGAAATTTCATTTACAACTCCAGCAGGTCCTCCAGCTGCCAGGGCATCCTGTAAACCACCAGTCCCTCCGAAGAACGTCATCCCTGCTGCAGCCCAAATGAGCGCAATCACACCCTCGGCTATCATTGCACCGTAGAAGATTTTACGGCCTTCCGACTCTTTTTTCATCGTACGAGAAACGATTGGGCTCTGAGTCGAGTGGAATCCTGAAATTGCACCACACGAAATCGTCACCATAAGAAGCGGCCATATCGGCAAGTCACCCGGGTGTAAGTTCTCCAATGTCAGGTTCGGAATTGGCTGCCCCCCAAAAACAAGTGCGACAGCGATTGCAACTGCCATAAAGATAAGGATAGCACCGAATATTGGGTAAATTCTACCGATAACTTTATTAATTGGTAAAATTGCGGCCAGTATAAAATAACCGAATACGAGAATGAGTGCCGCCATAAAGCTAAGTGGTGTAATTTGTGCAATCAACTGAGCCGGCCCTGCAGTAAATGCAGCAGCAACAAGAATCATCAAGACGATCGAAATGAGCGTGATTGATTTTTCAGCAAATCCTCCTAAATATCTTCCGACAATCGTCGGGAACTGAGCCCCACCATGTTTCAGTGACAACATACCGGAGAAATAATCATGGACCCCTCCCGCAAATATGGCTCCAAAAACAATCCATATGAACGCAACAGGGCCATACAGCGCTCCTGCAACGGCACCGAAAACCGGGCCAAGCCCCGCAATGTTCAATAATTGGATGAGCCATCCCCTCCACCAGCTCATCGGCACATAATCCATGCCATCATTCACTGTGTATGCCGGTGTTTCCCTGGCATCATTCACCCCAAATGCTTTTTCAACGACTTTCGAATAAACTGCGTAGCCGGCAAATAGTAAAATCAAAGATGCAAAAAAAGTTACCATTTACGCTCCTCCTCTATGTATATATCGAATACACAAACTATTATATATTATTAGATATATAAAACAAGTGGAAAAATTGATGAAGGCGATAAAATGTTTTTATGCTTTCAATGACACCTCGGCGTAATTGCGTCCAAATTTTGAATGGCGCTTGCGCACGTCTAATCTCCAGGCGCCAGCCGTGCGGGTGACTAACTTCTTTCAAAATTTGTGACTTCCCCTGGAGGCTTAACTTGATTCAGCAAGGGTTTGAACCCCTACTGAAATTGAATGGCTATTTGACAGTCATCTGTCCACCAAGTACCCATGAACGATTTGCAGAAGCCTTGCATATAAAAGATTACTTTTTAGCCTTGAAAACCGATGGGAAATTCCATCAAATCGTTGTCGATAATTCGAATATCCATTCGATGGTTGCCTCGCTTCGGGCCCATGTTAAACAATTATTTTTCATAACTCCATCGTCTTAACTGAACAATCGATTGATGAACACACCCAAATTATTCAATCACTAAAAGAACGTAACGCCACAACCGTTTCTACTATCATGCGGGATAACTGGTTTCGGACGATTGATGAATTCCATTCGCTGACGTCTACTACAGTCGTATAACAAAAGCCGGCCCTCGATGAGGAACCGGCTTTTCATTTGCTTCATACAGGATTTCAGCAAAACTTGTTTCGTTATAGCTTTTTAGAACGGATAATCTGCCGAACATAAAGGACAGTCACAATGGCAGTCAGAATCGCTCCGATAATTAGCGATATCGTGTAGCCCATGTTAAAACCTTCAGGTGCGTAGAAAATATACGTACAAACGACACCGGTCATAAATAAAGCAGGTATTCCCGCAATGTAATGCGATCTTCCTTTATTCATTAAAAATGCCACAGCTGTCCACAACATGATCGTTGCAGATAGTTGGTTTGTCCATCCGACATAACGCCATAAAAACTCGTAGTCGATTGTCGATAAAAAGAACACCGGGATGCTTAGCGCAATTGTAACGCAAAGAATGATTATTTTGTTATCTGGATTGACCCATTTAGCAATAGATTCAGTAGCAATCATCCGAGAAGAACGGAGAGCGGTATCTCCCGTCGTAATCGGTAAAATAATCACCGATAGAATAGCTAAGATACCCCCAACCGTTCCTAAAAGAGTAATCGAAATTTCATTCACAACACCAGCAGGCCCCCCCGCTGCCAAAGCGTCCTGTAAACCGCCAGTTCCTCCGAAGAAGGTCATTCCTGCCGCAGCCCAAATAAGTGCAATCACACCCTCTGCTATCATGGCACCATAGAAGACTTTACGGCCTTCCGATTCTTTTTTCATCGTCCGGGAAACGATTGGGCTTTGTGTCGAGTGGAAACCAGAAATCGCACCACACGAAATCGTCACCATAAGAAGTGGCCAGATAGGCAGGTCGCCCGGATGCAAGTTCTCCAATGTCAGGTTCGGTATTGGCTGATCACCAAATACGAGTGCGATAGCAATTGCAACGGCCATGAAAATAAGAATAGCCCCGAATAGCGGATAAATTCTACCAATAATTTTATTAATCGGCAAAATCGTAGCCAGTATAAAATAAGCGAATACGAGAATAAGTGCCGCCATAAAGCTAAGCGGAGTAATTTGTGCGATCAGCTGAGCCGGTCCTGCCGTGAACGCGGCAGCAACAAGAATCATCAAAGCAATCGAAATAAACGCGACCGCTTTTTCAGCAAATCTCCCTAAATACTTCCCAACAATTGTTGGAAATTGTGCGCCACCATGTTTCAAAGATAACATTCCGGCAAAGTAGTCATGTACGCCTCCTGCAAAAATACAACCAAAAACAATCCAAATGAACGCGACCGGCCCATACAATGCACCTGCAACCGCTCCAAAAACCGGGCCAAGCCCAGCAATGTTCAATAATTGGATGAGCCAACCTCTCCACCAACTCATTGGCACGTAATCCATGCCATCATTCACCGTATAGGCTGGTGTTTCCCTAGCATCATTCGCTCCAAATGCTTTTTCAACAACTTTCGAATAAACTGCGTAACCGACGAAAAGTAGAATCAAAGATGCAAAAAATGTAACCAATTACGCTTCCTCCTCTATGTATAAAAACGTAAAACTCACTACTATGTGATGCCGAAATAAAGATTTTCTTCAAACCCGCTTCAGCGCTTACACGCAGTCTATATAACTATTCAATTGTTCAACTTAGATTGTTGAACAAAGTATTGATAGTAATAAAAAAGACCTTTATCACCACTACTCTTAAAGTGATAAAGGTCCAACTATCATTTTTATGCCTGCACTGAAGTCGTTTTTAGTAAACGCGCGACAATACCTGTTATTAGCATGATCGCAAGAACCGGTAACAACCAACCAAGGCCTTGACTATAGAATGGCAACACGTTTTCATAAAAAGTCACAATCGGCGTCATCCATCCAAAATAGTCGATATTCAATGATTCACAAAGTGATTTTAACCCGTCGATTGTACTAATCATAAATGTGACAACCGTCGCAGATACATATACCAGGCGTGAATGATGGAACAATGGTGATGCAAATGTCAGTAGCATTAATGAAACGGCTAACGGATACAAGAACATCAAAACAGGAATGGAATACGTAATAATATTCGCCAACCCGAAGTTCGCCACCACGAAACAGAACGTTGTAAAAATCGTTACGAACACTTTATAACTAACTTTCGGCATTAATGTATGGAAATACTCGCCACACGCCGTCATCAGACCGATACTTGTCGTCAAGCAGGCAAGTAGAATAACAACCGCCAACATCACCAGTCCAAATGTGCCAAGATAATGTGTAGAAGCTCCACTTAGAACAGGTCCTCCCGTATCAAAATGACCTAGTAGACCTGTACTAGTAGCGCCCAAATACGCAATTCCTACATAGATAATCGCAAGGAATGCTGTCGCAACTGCACCCGTTTTAGCTGTCGCAGCTAAAATGCCACGCTTACTTGTGACGCCCATTGACTTTATGACATTGATAACGATGATTCCAAACACGAGCGACGCAAGTGCATCCATCGTATTATAACCTTCCGTGAATCCTTTCATGAATGCTCCACTTACATAAGGTCCTTGTGGAGATTCCATTGCGCCCATTGGTTTCACAACCACCATGATCAGCAATATAAGAAGTAAAATAATAATACCCGGTGAAAGAACCTTACCAACACGGTCAACAATTTTCGCCGGATTGAGAGATAACCACAATGTAACTCCGAAGAAGATCAAAGTGAAAATAATAGATGCGATTTGCATATTGCCTTCACTAATAAAAGGAGCTATTCCAATATCAAACGCAACTGCCCCTGTACGTGGCGCTGCAAAGAACGGTCCAATTGTTAAATAAAGAAGTGCTGTAAAGATCACAGCATAGAGCGGATGGATACGACTAGCAAGATCTTGTAAGTTCCGGCTACCCGAGAACCCAATAGCTAAAATGCCTAGGAACGGCAACCCAACGCCTGTAATTAAAAAGCCGATTGCTGCCGGCCAAAGATTTGTGCCTGCATATTGTCCAAGCTGAGCTGGGAAAATGAGGTTGCCTGCTCCAAAAAACAAGGCGAATAACATAACACCAATCACAAGATACGATGAAAACGGTAATTTTTTCTGCATAATTTCAGTTCCCCCTTAGATGTCAAACTCGATTACGTATATGCAATATATCACTGAAAATAATAATACCTCTTTCACTAGCGAAATGCAATATATTGCTGAAAGTTATTTGAAAATACTACTCAAATAATTTAATTAACATGTTCCATTGAAGCCTCTTCGGCCTATGGTTTCTATAGAAGTGTTCCGACTATAATAATAGTTGACTCAAAAAACACCCGTACGACAAAGACTTCATGCCATACGGGTTTAGGTTTAGGTTTAGCTTTAAATTTATTTAACTACAAACTTCGTATGACTATGCCCTTCCCTTGACTTGTTCACTTCTAGAATCGCAGGTAATGCTGATTTCAATTCTTCGACATGGGAAATGACACCAATCATCCGACCCGACTTCTGTAAATCAATTAGCGTATCAATTGCTTTGTTCAATGATTCTTCATCGAGCGAGCCAAAGCCTTCATCGATAAACATAGTATCAATCGACACCGAGCCTTGGAAGCTTTGTATGACATCTGCCATTCCGAGTGCTAGGCAAAGGGACGCATTGAATTTCTCACCGCCCGACAACGTTTTCACATCTCGCGTTTGGCCCGTATAAGCATCATAGACATCCAGGCCTAATCCACTCTGCTTGCCACGTACTTCTTGTCGATCGCTACGCATTAAGACAAACTGACCACCCGACATGTCTTTAAGTCGTAGGTTTGCAGATTGAATAATCCGCTCCAAATATTCGATTTGGATAAACCGTTCAAATGACAGGCGTAATCCATTATGCCCTCTCACAACATCATATAGATCGGTCACTTGCCCAAATTCTTTTTCGAGCGCCGCAACGATTGTCATGGATTCTCCTATTTTTGTTTGCAATTCTGTAGCTATTTTTGCAAATTCAACTGAGCCATTATACGCCTTTAAAGCTGTTTCATATGTGACTTTCAATTCAACAAGTACTTGGTCTATTCCGTTTATATCAATTTTCTCTTTCCCTTGTAGCAGTGCCGCAAGCTCTTTTACAGCCTCACGTACAGCATAAAATTGTTGTTTGAAGTTCTCAATCTCTGCTTTCAACTTCTCCCTTGATACTTCGTCCATTTTTGCTTCGTGATAGGCTTGCACTGTTGGAAATTCTGATTTTTGTAACGCCTCTGCAAAACGTTTTTCCGCGATATGTTGTTTTTCTTCCGCCTCAACAAGTGCATGTTTCCCATGAATTTCAGCAGATTTACTAGTCGTTATACGTTCTCTTCCTTCTTCGCGACGTCTCTGAATCATTTCCCATGCAGAATCCAATTCTCGTTTTTGTTGCGTCAATGCGGCAATATGTTGTTCTAGTACTTTCAAATCCCGAATATCTTCCGGAATCGCGTTCAGCGTCTGTTCGAAAAGGGCTTGTTCTTTTTCATATGATGCATGACATTCAAACACAGCTCGTTCGATTACCGCCTTATTCTGCACCAACTCATCAGCTATTTTGCTTTGCTGCGTTAATGTATCCTTCATTTGGCTCAGCTCTTGTCGAGTTGCACGAAGTGCCGTCACTTCTTCTCCCAATCGCTTCTTCCATACATGCAATTTGCTACTTTCTGCCTCTACATGCTCAATATCAACATCCATTTGGACGAGCTCACTTTTTTTCGCCGTCACTTGCTTGAAAGAACTGTCATAATTCGCTATAGTTGTCCGGTAATCACTCTCGATGCGAGCAAGCTTGTCGTTCGCCTTTTCAAGTTCTTCCTTCGTAACCTCAACCTCACCACGATGCGCTTTATCCGGATGATCACCACTACCACATACAGGACAAGCTTCCCCGTCGTGAAGAGTTGCTGCTAATGTTGCCGCTTCGTTCATGAGCCAATCTTGCGCTAACATTTCGTATTCTTTTTTACTCTCCACATACAATATTTCCTGTTTATTACGCTCATCAGCAAATATAGACATTTGTGCTACCAATCCAATAAACTCATCGACAATTCGACACTTTTCAGTAGTGGCAGCCAGTAATTCGACTTGTTCATCAAACGTCATGAGTAGCTTTTCTAATTGCTCTATCTGATTTTTGAGGACGTTCACTTTTTCTATTTCAATTGCTGATTTTTCCGTTGTTACTTGTAAAGTGTCATGGCGTGTCTGCAATTCTTTTTTTAGCGTGACAAGCGCCTCTTTTTTAGATGCCAACGCTGCAACCTTTGGCAAGGAGTCATGTAAACGAATCAAGTTCTCCGCCAATTTCTCACGCTCGGGCTTCTTTCCTTCTTCTATTGTATAAAGCGCTTCAATCTCTTCTACTTCTTTTGCAATCTGCTGAACGGTACGAACAGCCTTTTCAAGATGCTCTGTTTTTGTTCCCACTTCTTTCTTAAGCTCTACAAACTGTATTTCCAATTGTTCAATCGCCACTGCACGTTCTGCATCTCCAAGCCGCTTCGCTTCTGTTTCTAAAAATGGGACCTTGTTCGATAGCTCTGCATATACGTTTTTTCTATGCGCTAACTCATCGAATCGCTCATTTACTCCTTTTGCTACATGGTACTTTTCAAGCATCTCGGCATGCTGTTGAACAGCCGTCTCGTAATGCTGTTTATCAACCTTTCTTTTTTCATTATAAAATAACCGCTCCGTCTCCAATGCACTCATCACTTGATTGTCGTTATAGTTATCATTTGCCAATACGGCAAAAATAGCAGATTCACGCTGCGGTAATAGCGATGGGATTTGCTTAATCAGTCCATCTTTTTGTTGCCTTTCGCTGATAAGAGCAGCCTGCGCTACGTCTTTCTTACCTTTCAGCTTGTCCACAATTTCACGATACGGCTCTGTCCTGAATATTTTCCGCATAATCGTTTCTTTATTTTCTGTATCGGATGTGAGAAACTTTCGGAATTCCCCTTGTGGCAACATAACAATCTGGCTAAATTGGGCCTGTGTGAGGCCAATCAATTCCTCCGCTTTCTTATCAATTTCAGAAACAATTTGTCGATCCACAAACGGTACTTCCCCATCAGCTGTCACTTCGTAAAACTCATATCGGACTGCTGTTTTCGTTTTATTGCCTTTTTTTACATACGGGATTTGCCGCAGTATACGGTACGTTCGGTTATGTATGGAAAACAGCAACTCAACCGTTGTCGGCACTGCATCGTCGGCAAAGTCACTCCGCATGGCTCCACTATCTGTACGGTCTACTCCGCTCGCTTGTCCGTAGAGCGCAAAACAAATACCATCAAAAATTGTCGTTTTTCCAGCTCCAGTTGCACCTGAAATCACGAACAATTGGTTACCTTCTAATTCTCTAAAATCGACGACTTCCGTCCCTTTATACGGCCCAAATGCCGTCATCGTTAATTGGATAGGTCTCATAATTTGTTCCCCTCCTTGTGCATGACTTCGTGAAGCACCTGTGCAAACAGCGCTTCAGTTTCTGCATTAGCCTCTTCACCCTTCATTTCCTCATAAAATGCTTTAAAGAGCGCTAGATCATCCTGTTTTCCATGCTCTACTTGATGTTCGTTTTCTGTCTTACTTGGCGGCATGATCATTTTCCGTTCCACATGCATCGCATTTGGGTATACGGATCGAATTTTTTCCATTGGGAATAAAATCGGTGTGTCATCAAGTAATTTGACGAAAACATAGTCCTCACTTATTGGATGTAAAAGAATATCATCCATCTTACCTTCCACCGTACGCATATCGTGCTGCGGTTTCAATTCTCGTTTTTCCACAGTCACTTGCCCTTTGGCATCCAGTTCAACGACTAAAAATCCTTTATGATGATTTTGTTCCGAAATCGAATATTTCATGGGTGAACCAGCGTAGCGAATGGTTTCATTCAGTACATAATGCGCCTGATGCAAGTGGCCAAGGGCTGTGTAGTGAAATGGCTCGAATAGTTGCGCTGATACATATTCCGCACCACCGATTGCCAGAGGGCGTTCTGAGTCACTAGTATTTTCCTCACTTTCACCGTGAGAAGTCACAAATGCATGTCCAACAAAGACATGACGCGCATCTTCGTGCATGTTTTCACGAATACCAGCTGTCACTTTTTTCATCGCATCATTGTGATTCGAAATCATGTCGTCACCATGAAGATGTTTTACAACAGAGGGGTCCGCGAACGGTACTAGATGAAAATGAACCTCACCGAATTCATCAGAAAGTACGACGGGCTCAATGTCCTTCGTCATTTGACCGGTCATATAATAACCGTTTGCGCGCATCAATCCGCTACCAAAGTTCAGACGCCCCGGGCTATCATGGTTACCACCGATAGCAAGTACGGGTGTCTTCAGTTCCATAATGATTGTTTCAAGCACTTCATCCAGTAATGTAACTGCTTCAGTTGGCGGTACCGCCCGGTCATACAAATCACCCGCAATCACGACTGCATCCGGCTTTTCTTCTTTTATTGCCTCAATGAACTGATCCAGCACGTAGCGTTGACCATCTGTCATATATACACCTTGAACCAGTTTACCTAAATGCCAGTCTGCCGTATGAAAAAATTTCAACTTCATGTCCCCTTTCAAACCTCTTTTATACTACTTTACAGGACTAAGGCATAAAAATGAAACGGCAGTCGGACAACTTTCATTCGTTGTCTTAACTGCCGCTTCATATTCCTTTATTCAAGTAATCCTTTATAAATCATATCCGCATTCCATCTCAGCATTTTTATATACGTGTCGCCTTCGTCTCCTGGTTTCCCCAGAGAATCCGTAAAGATTTTCCCTTTAATCGGCACAGTTGTTTCCCGCGACACCATCTCCATACTTCGGGGATCGACACTTGATTCTAAAAATAACCCCGAAACATTTTCCTCATTGATAATAGAAATAATACTTGTTAGCTGTTCGGGTGTCCCTTCGTGGTGTGAATTGATTTCCCAAATGTAAGCGGCCCGAAAATCATACGCTTCCGAGAAGTATTTGAAAGCCCCTTCACTCGTGACAAGGATTCGCTGTTGTTCTGGAATCTTATGCATTTTATCTGTAATTTCTTCATGAAGAGCTTGTAGCTCATTGATGTAAGCAGACGCATTTTCATCGTAGTTTTCCGCATGGCTAGGATCTACCTGTTTCAATGCATCACGTACATTTTCTACATACGTAATGCCATTTCGTACATCAAGCCAAGCGTGGGGATCTTCTTCCCCTTTATGTTCAGTTGAATTTAGGTGCATTGGCTTAACCCCTTCACTGACACGGAAAACATTAGCATCTTCCCCTGACTTCCCAGCCGTTTCCATCAACTTCGTAAACCATGCATTTCCTTCTTCCAAATTGAGCCCATTGTAAAAGACAACATCCGCGTCTGTTGTCAGGGCGACATCTGCTGGGAGCGGATCATATTGGTGCGGGTCTGATCCGATTGGCGCAAGACTGTAAACTTCTACCAAATCTCCACCGACGTTTTTCACGATATCGTAAACAATTGAATAAGTCGTGACGATTTGTAGCTTGTCACCCTTCTCTTTCAGAGCAGACGTACCTGGACTACATGCAGATACGATAACTGCAGTAACTAGCATGGCAAACAGCCATATACTTTTTTTCATTTATCAACTTTCCTTTCATCCTTTATTGCCACTTACGAGACGGCTGATTTTTGTTTATTGGTTCTGATTGAGCGCCACAATAGACCTTGTTTCGGCGAGAATATAAACGCTATGAAAAATAACGCTGTTGCGACGAGGACAATCGTTGCACCCGATGCCAAATTGTACGTAAAACTTAAATACAAACCAGTGACCGCCGAAATCGTTCCACAAAGAGCCGAAAGGAAGATCATGATAGAAAGCCTATCTGTCAATAAATAAGCTGTCGATGCAGGTGTGATGAGCATGGCTACAACTAAAATAATCCCTACCGTTTGCAGTGATGCAACTGTAACAAGCGTTAGCAAGACCATCAGGAAATAATGAATCATCTTATTTGGAAGTCCGTATGCTTGGGACATAATCGGGTCAAACGAGCTGACCAGCAATTCCTTGTAGAAAAGAAAAACGCTGACTAACACGATAATACCAACAATCAACGTCATCCACATATCCGAAGGTCTAACCGCTAACACATTCCCAAACAAAATGTGATACAAATCCGTACTGCTTTTCAACACCGTAATGAGGATGATCCCCGCAGCAAATGCAGCTGTGAACATAATCCCGATTGAAGAATCATTTTTAATACGACTATTTTGGTTAATGAACCCAATACCAACAGCCGTTAAAACACCAGTTATGACGGCACCGATAAAAAAGTTAATACCGAGCATAAAGGAGATTGCAACCCCCGGCAAAACAGCATGTGAAATCGCATCTCCCATTAGCGCCATGCCCCTCAAAATGATGAAGCAGCCAATAACGCCACTAATAACGCCAACCATCACAGATGTGATAAGTGCTTTCTGAAGAAATCCATAATGCATCACCGCTTCAATAAAGTGAATCATTTCGCCATCACCTCATCTAAAAAGGATAATTGGCCGCCGTATGCACTGGCAATTGTTCGTGGTGTAAATACTTCTTTCACACTGCCCTTTGCAATTAACTCCTTGTTCAACAACAATAGCTCATCAAAGTACTTTTCTGCTTTGGTTAAATCATGGTGGACGACAATAATTGTTTTGCCTTCATCCCGCAACTCTTTTAATATGTTGACAATCATCTCTTCACTCGTCACATCAATTCCGACAAACGGTTCATCAAGTAAAAACAAATCTGCCTGCTGCGCCAGCGCCCTTGCTAAGAAAACACGCTGTTGCTGGCCACCCGATAACTCACCGATTTGCCGATTCTGGAACGCCAGCATATCGACCTTTTCCAGACACTTAAGCGCCAATTCCTTTTCTTTCCGACCCGGTCTTTTCAAGATGCCAAGGGTCGGATACGTGCCAATCAAAACAGTATCCTTTACCGTAATTGGAAAATCCCAGTCAATTGTACTACGCTGCGGAACATAGGCGATTCGTTTACGAACCTCTTTCAACGAAGCGCCAAGGATGACCATTTCCCCCTTATCTGCTTGAATCAAGTTTAGCAATGCCTTTAGTAAAGTAGACTTACCCGCCCCATTCGGACCAATAATTCCGACTGATGTCCCTTCGGAAATCGTAAAGTCAACATCATGCAGCACTTCTTTTCCGTAATAGGACACATGTAAATTCGAAACAGTAATTGCGTTTTTCATTTTACGACACCTCCATATTGCTATTGATATGCTCAAAGTTTCCTTAAGGCAACTTTAATTGTAAATTTTTTTGCCTTAGGGAAACTTTAAAGGCAAAAAAATGTATCTAGCACTCTTTCCCTCGGGAAACTTTCTGTCTTCATAGTAAAAGATTCAAGAGGAAATGTAAAGCAAAAGTTTTGAAATTATTTTTATTTCTCCAGAATACTAGGCAGCTGATAAGCAGTGAACGCAAAGAAGAGGATACCAAGTATATGGAATCCTCTTTTTATAAAACGCAAACCTTATAGATCACTCAACGAAATAATTTCTCCCGTTACCGCATCCACTGCTTCTGCGGCATCTAGTAGTCCGCAGAGTATATACTTCCCAGTTATTTCATCATAAACATAAGTTGGATCAAGTGTGATATACGGTACCATCTTTTCAAACGCTTCGTCATGCGTCACAACAGCTTGTTCGGCTGACGCGAAGGATTCGAATAGACCACCTAGTCCAAGCATCCCTTCATTATCAAAGAAATTCACAGCTACCATCGTTCCTGGGTCAATTTGGACAACTGCTTTCCGCTTAACAATCGACAGGCTTTCCTCGTTCTTTTCACAAAACGCTATGATTAAATCCTCTTCTCGCTTCATACTTTTTAGCGTCCACTGGCCCGATTCATCCGGCAACTCCGAACGCATGACATCACAAACAATCGCAGTCGTTTTGCTAATTTCTTCTGCTGTCAACGTCAGTTTCCCTGCCGTACCTAGCTCACCAAATGCCTCTTCTACAGTCGCCTCATAAACATCATAAGGAAATTCTATTCGATGAAGTTCTTGTTCAAGTGGTTCATCCCATTCCAATCGTTTGCCAACTTCTATTTCTGAACGTTCAGCCCATACAAATGGAATCACTCGTGCTCCATCGACTGCGACATACACTTCATCCATCGCATAAACTGGAACGAAACATTCTTTCGTGTCAGATGGCAGCTCGACAAGCTGCAATTGTTGTTTCACAAGCGGTTCAATGTCTTCAAGCGTCAATGTAAATGCTGATTTATCGACAGACTCTTTTGGAGGCTTGACGCCATCCCAAGGGAAGTTAGTCAATTTACCGGCATCATCAAATCGAACTTCAAACGAACTTGATGGCGATAGTTGAATACCATCTAGTTCGATTTCGAAATCAAATCCAGATGAGTATGCATCCGTCAATTTTATATCTTTTCCATAGACCAAACCGGTTTCTTGTTCTAACCAGTCTGTCACTTCCTTAATGGTCCTGTTCGGAAATTGTTTTTCTGTCGCAAATGATATTTCGCCGGCAAATGAAAGCCCTATAAACTTGTTTTCTGGAATTGAATAGCTGATAAATGCTGTCCCTAATGGAATCGTTCCATCCTCAACGAGTTCAGTTACCTCTTGCGGATACCATGTCATTTCAAACACATAGAATGCCTCACCCATCGTATCTCGTCTTCTATAAACCCCATGTTTCTCCAACTCATACGCATTCAACCCAAACTTCGCGTGCGCTGCGTCTATAATCAGTTGTAATCTCTTATCCATGCTTCCACCCTTTTCCTCAATATGTAGTCAAAAAGAAAAGCCGATTGCACATAGCAGTCGGCTTTTTAAATCATTCAAAAAATACTTTATCGACGTTATATTTCGCCCGTTGTGTATTGATGATATACGTTTCGTAAATTTCACGTTCCATCGGATCTTCAACAATGATAACAGCAATTTCCTTCACTTCATTGCGGTGATCTTTGATTGGAGATACTGTGTCCTCAAAATGCTTTTTGACACGTTGGCGTAATTTACGCGCTTTCCCTGCAAACAACAATTCACCTTTATTGTTATAAAATAAGATGATACCGCCTTTATCGCGTGGAATTTCGTGTAAATCGATAAAGCCGTAAATCGGTTTAATCGGCGCAACACCCGGAGCCATTTCTTGTTTACGCTGCACAATTGTTATATCTGGATTCGGTACTGTTATTGTAATCAAGTTCACTTCACGTCCTCTTCTATTCTGAACTCGAATTATACCACAATACCACGAAAAAGGCGAAGCTTGAAGTTACTCTTCTTGATCTACGAACAGCTTTAATTTCCTTATGACTAGCTCTGTCGATCCACTATTTTCAAATTGGACAGCATAGCTGTCAGATCACTCTTCTATTTATTCAATATATGGGTTTTCTTTGAAATGCCCTATCGTTGACAACACTGTCAATTGGGAGGAAATATATGTTGGTGTTTAAGACATATCATTTTCCAACCAGCAAATAATCACACCTAGAAAAGCCGATTTCAAATAGGCGAACGATTGAAGTCGAAACAGTCATTTCCTAGTACAGCACCTAAGTCAATAAGTAATTGTAATTTTCGTTGACCTTTCTATCAGCATCCTGTAAAATACTGTATAACATTTAAAAGCGTTGAAGAGAAAAGTAAAGTGCATAGTATTTCTAACAGAAAGCTTCGGAAGCTGAAAAGAAGCAGAAAGACTCCACTTGAACAATGGCCTCTGAGCTCTGCGTTGAACGTGCAATTTATGTGCATCAGTAGATTAGCAGCGGGAGTTGGTACCCGTTATCTATACCACAGTCTAAAATCCATCACGAAAGGATTTTGCACTTGCTGAGGTTGCCTATGTGAATAAGCAACAAAAAAAGGTGGTAACACGAGCATTGATCTCGTCCTTTTCAATCAATGAATGATTGAAAGGGGCGGGATTTTTTGTTTTTCAATTTCATATACTAATCAAATGAGGAGAGTGTTTCATATGACAACAGGTTTATTGGTTTTTCAATCAGATTTCGGCAAAAGTGACGGTGCGGTCAGTGCTATGCACGGTGTAGCAAACTCCGTTCAACGTGGGATTCCTATCTATGAAATTACGCATCAGATTCCTCAATATAATATTTGGGAAGCCTCTTATCGGTTATTACAAGCCATCGGTTATTGGCCAAATGACACCGTTTTTGTATCAATTGTTGACCCAGGTGTAGGTTCAGATCGACGTGGGATTGTTGCAAAAACTGTAAACAATCACTATATCATTACGCCCGATAACGGCACGTTGACACATGTGGCACAATTCATTGGCATTAGCGAAGTTCGGGAAATCGACGAAACTATCAACCGGCTTCCGAACTCTGGAGAATCCCATACATTTCACGGGCGCGATATTTTCGCGTATACAGGCGCACGGCTCGCTGCTGGTGTCATCCAATTTGAAGATGTAGGGCCTATACTTAGCACGGAGAAGATTATTGCTCTGCCTTTGAAAATATCGAAAATTATTGATGAAGTCATTACAGGCAATGTCGACATTATCGATAGACCTTTCGGTAACCTTTGGACGAATATTAGCCGGACACAATTCAAAGAAATTGCACAACAGCATGGGGACTCATTCGAAGTCGCAATCACAACGGATGGCCGCACGATTTACAACAACATCATGACTTTCGGTCGATCATTTGCGGATTTACACATCGGTGAGCCGCTCGTTTATGTCAATTCACTTGACAATATCGGCATCGCCATCAACCAAGGATCATTCGCAGATGCTTACCGTGTTGGAACCGGAACAAATTGGCAAGTCACCATTCGTAAAGCCCCAAGGATTGTTTATGAATAATCCAGCCTACCAAAATGAGTAAGATTGAAAAATATTTATATCTGATAAAAATAAAGAATGCCATTGAATCCGCTACAGCACTAGGGTTTGCCTCCCGCCAAAAGCCAAAAGACAGCCTCGCCGTCAGTCTTTTGGCTTCGGCTACCCCTTTGAAGGCGCCTGCGCTGTATTATTTGTTCAACATATATAGGCTGCGTAAACATGAGTGAACACTATTCCCCCAAGATATCCCCACTCACTCATTCACGTCCAATTTCTTATGAAAATAAAGCACTAAATCATCATCATTTTCACATTTTACATACTGCTCTAATTGTTCATCTTGATACCAAACTCCTGTTCCATCCGGTATATAACCTCTTTTTACATACATTCTTTGGGCGGAACCATATCCATAGTGCAACCCTACTGCGAATGATACGAATTCACTGTGCTTTTGTGCTATACTTTCTGCTACGTCCATCATCTTATTTCCAATACCTCTTTTTTGGAATTTAATAAGAACATTAAAGTCCACAATTTCGGGTATGTTTTTATGCGCATAAGGACCGTTAGTAGCATTTGGAAGTAATGTAACATATCCAGCTACTTCACCGTTTACTTCAGCAATAATCACTGACTTCTCATCTTTTTCTTGCTGACAATAATAATCATAGAATAACTTAACTGGCTTGTCCCACTGTTGTTCCGCGAACCCATCCACAAATTCCTGGATATCACTTTTAATCATAGAACGAATAAGGACATGATCATCGTTATAATAAATCATTTTAGTAGCACTCCTTTATTTATCGAATAATATATATACTCACAACTAACCTAACATTTCAAGAAATATAATACTACACCCTCATACAAATAAAAGGTGCGTATCTGCTAGAAAAAGCAGACACGCACCTTTTATTTGTATGATATGAATTGACTTTGGAATCCCTTACAAGACACCTACATACTTGTTCGGCATGTTCTTATAGCGCTCCTGTTCATTTTAGGAACTGCTGATCAATATCTCCGTAATCCCCATCATCGCCAAAAAGCTTCAGTAATTGTTGCTTCGCTTTGTGTTTCACATCATCATCAATATGCTGAATGATTTTAAAGACGGCAGCCGCAATCACACTCGCGTCATCTACAATACCCACCACTGGGATAAAGTCCGGGATAAGATCGACTGGAAAGATAAGATAACTCAACGCACCTACAACAATCATTTTCGATGATTTAGGCACGCCTGGACTTTTTGCTGTGTAGAATAGTAGCAAACTGTAGTATACCGTCTGCTTCCCAGCTTTTTTACCATAATTCTTTATCTTGTCCCAAAATTTTTCGTCTGAATAATGGTTTTCTGTCATTTCTAAATTAGACTCCGGATTAAAGTTCTTCAATATAGTTTCATACTGCTGTTTTTTATTGGACATAGTAAAACCTCCCACATAAGCACTTATTACCTTAATTCTACATGGAACGCATGATAAAGTCATTTGTTAGCACAATGTCCCTCACCTTCTTTTTTCATCCCAACTTTCATACGATGAACTATTCTATTGAAAAGAGAGGACATCTATCATGGAACTTCCTGTATCAATTGTATCCAAGAAATTACCCCATGCATCCCCAAAAGTGACCGTGTACTATCCCGTTGTTGTCCATTTACCAAATACCATTGTGCAAAGTACCATCAACCATGCCATCGTCACGACTTTGAATAATATACTAGTTGAACAGAGTTACTATAAACCCCAACTTGTGGAATTAGTAGCGTACTTCGAACTTAAAACCAACCAACGTGGCATCCTCAGCTTAAATCTCATAGTCTATTCATTCACCGGTGGCGCACATGGCACGACCATTATTAAATCGCTGACGTTTGATACAAAAACAGGAAAACAATACGAGTTAAAAGAGTTATTCAAACCCGGCAGTCATTACGTAAAAATAATATCTGATATCATTAGACAACGCATCAAGGACTGGAATATCGAATTATTAGATCCGCCATTCAAAGAAATTCGTAGTGACCAAGACTTCTATATTGCAGATACTACGCTCGTCATCTACTTTCAGCAATACGAAATCACAGCGGGAGTCTGGGGATTCCCATATTTCCCAATTCCGATTTTGGATCTCGCGGATATTATTGAACCCAATGGACCACTTGACCGAATGATGGCGTTCACCTAAAAAATGCCATTACCGAAACTTCAACACTGTTTCGGTAATAGCATTTTTTATTATGATTTACCTTTCTTAAACCTCATCCATCCAAATACTGCAAGCAATCCCGCGATAAATACGAATCCCCCGATAATTAAGTAAGTTGGTTTCTCACTATATATGGGGCTCGTAACATGTGTTGGAACCTGCCCTTTACCGAGAATAGTTAAATCTTCTGAGGCATCTCCCAGTGCTTTTGTTGGGCTGCAAATTGTTGTAGACAACGATTTCCTTTTATACATATCGGATAGATTAGCGTACACCAAATACGATTGGCCAACAATAAATGCTACGCCGCAGTCTCCACCACCATAACCTGTCGTTATTTCAATTTCCGTCTCATTAGTGCCTTTCCATGTTTCATTGACAGCAAAAAGGACTGTCTTGCCATAATTGCCTAAGAACCCATTGTTGTCTTTTACTTTGATTACTTCTCCACTGAAGACTACCTGGGCATTTGAAAAGCCTTCCTCAGGCGACGGAATTGCCGCGCAAGAACAAGCAGCTGCAGGAATGGGTTTCAGAAAAAACAATAAAAAAACAAGTAGACAGAATGGGTACATATATCTTATTTGCCTCACGAAAACGCACCTCTTCCTTCTAATTCCTATTAGTCCGTTTTGCGTGAAACTAAGTTACAACATTTCAAATTCTTTAAAAGAGTCTATGATCTAATTCTGCTAGTACCTCTCCAATTTTCCGATCATGAATCACTACATCTGCATAATCGTCAAATAGTGTTGGTTCCAAATTCACAATGACAAGCTTTGCCCCCTGTTCTTTGGCCAAAATAGGAAACTGATTGGCTGGCGTGACCGTAAGTGAAGAGCCAAGTACAATAAATAAATCAGCTTGTTCACTCGCATCACTTGCTTTCATGAATGTGTCCTCCGGCAGTCCTTCTCCGAATAAAACCACAGAGGGGCGTAACTTACCTCCGCAAGTACAATAGAACGTTTCCACCTCATACATCTCATTACCATATACTTGACCGCATGACTGACAATGGACTTGTTGCAATGTGCCATGCAATTCCATCACATTGTCAGATCCAGCAACCGAATGAAATCCATCGACATTTTGCGTAATAATCCCTTTTATGACGCCTTCCCTTTCCCATTTAGCCAAAATATCATGGCCTTTATGTGGACTACAATCTTTCATGTCCACTACCCGCTTACGGTAAAACCGGAAAAATCGTTCTACATCTTTGTTCAATGCCTTAGTGCTTGCAACTGCCGACGGATCTTCCTTTTCCCAAAGCCCCGTTTTTGAAGAACGAAAATCAGGCAGCCCACTTTCTGTCGACATCCCTGCACCTGTATAAACAACTATATTACTTGACTTTTTAATTAAATTATATAACAATCCACTCTCTCCCTTCCATTTAACAAACAACACATCTCACATCGCTAACTCCATAAAGAATGAAGAGATAACATTTGTTATTCCCTTCCCATCGAAAAGAAACAGTATTATTGCCCAGGAAATAAGTCACTTTATCTATAGATTACCCAAGTCAATATTACAAATAAAAATATTTTCTATTTTAATAACATCAACAAAACGAAAGATTGCGTATTTTCTATTATCTATTTACATCACTCTACCATTCAGGTACGTTAAATTCATATGCGATAAGATCGAAGGGATGAAGATAGATGACACGGACACTTGTTATAAGCGATATCCACGGTGAACTGGAACTATTTGAACAGCTTTTAGCCAAGGTGCAATATGATCCACATCATGACCAACTTATTCTGCTAGGTGATTATGTAGATCGGGGACCCCATTCAAAAAAAGTACTCGACAAGGTGATTGAACTAAAAGCACAAGGTGCCCTCGTCTTAAAGGGCAATCATGAGGATATGATGATTAAAGCACTGACAACAGACGATGAACACGCTTGGAAGCATTGGGCACACCGCAATGGAGGTAGCAACACTTTACAAAGCTATGGCTTCAGCGAAGAGGAATTTATAGTCCCGGAAAACGTAGAATTCGTCAAACCCGAGCTATACTCAGATAAACTAACGGGTCATCTAGAATTTATTCAATGCTTGGATTCTGTCATCGTAAGTGAGGACTATATCTTTGTCCATGCTGGCATCCATCCAACCTTGCCTATTGCTGAAACAGACCCCTATGTCCTTATGTGGATTCGTGAGGATTTTTACAATGGTTATCACGGGGACAAGACCGTCATTTTCGGTCATACCCCTACAACCATCCTTCATGATAATAAAAACAACCATGCGATTTACTTTGGTAAAAACAATATTATTGGCATTGATGGCGCAGCTGTCTACGGCGGCCAATTAAACTGTCTAGAGCTACCGACTAAAATCATGCATTACGTGAAGAAATGATATACTACATACGAGGTGATTATCCATGACAAATAAAAACTATGAAGAACTAATCCCCACCCGAATTTTTATAGGCGGGGTAGATTCTATTGACGATTTACTTGCCAATGAAAAAATTGATGTCATCTATGACCTACGTGCTGAAGTGAATGGTCCGCTTTCAAATGACATTAGTATTCACCAACCAATCGTTGACGAAGCTGAAGACCAAGATCAATCCATTCAAGCAGCCGTTTCAGAAGTAGTTAATGCCTATAACGCCGGTAAAAATGTCTACTTCCACTGCAATACTGGACGTGGACGAGCTGGGACTGTTGCTACAGCCACACTTTTGGAACTAGGTCTAGCAAAATCTGTGAATGAAGCGGAACAACAAGCTACAGCCATCCGACCAACCATTAATGTAAAACCTCAATTCAAAGAAGCGCTAAAAAGGATTTACGAATGTTAAGATAAATGCCTGTAGACTAAGCACCCCTGTATCATAAACGCCAGTCCCCTAAACTTAACGGAGACTGGCGTTTTTTGTTCATCTACTTAGCATAACTTCCTTTCGCTTCTGATTCCACTTGATCAGCAAATAACCAAGGAAAACGAGGAACACGAGTGCCGCTGATGTCAAATAGACATTCTGATAGCCATAGTGAATGGCAATTACCCCGAGCACATATGACCCAATTGCCAGTCCTGTATCAAACAATGTGAAAAATGTAGCCGTCGCATAGCCACTTCTTTCATGTTTCGTCGACTGCACGGCAAGGGTTTGTAAACAAGGAACAAGTGCACCATACCCCAACCCAATAAAGGCAGCAGCAACTAAAAACAACACAGCTGAATCCATGAATGCCAATAAAATTAGCCCAATGATAAATAATAGCATCCCAGGGATTATTATATAGTGTGGCCCTTTTTCATCAAAAACCTTGCCCGTATATGGACGCGTTAGAAGCATAACCGCCGCAAACACGAAAAAGAATGTGCTAGCAAAAGCCAACAGATTTTTTTGCTGTGCAAAAATCGATAAGTAGGATAGAACACTCGCATATGAAAAGGCGATCAAACTGCCAAGGAAGGCAACCGGCAACGCACTTTTTTCAAACAAATCACCTAGCGCCAACCTAGTCTTCACTTCATTGTTAACCAGAATTTCCCCAGCGGGAATAGACAACGAGGTAAACACACCAATCACCATCAACACGCTCATAACAATAAACAGTACATCGAACGAAAAAGACTGAACGATAAATAACGCGATAAACGGACCCAGCACAACCGCCAAATTCGTTGACATTGTATAATAACCAAGCCCAGCTCCACGACGTTTTACCGGTACATTATCAGCAGCAAGCGACCCACTTGCAGTCGTCGCAATACTAAACCAGACCCCTTGCACAAAACGTAATATCAAAAGGCCCGTAAATGGTTCTATAAAATAATAAAGTATTGTACAAATTAAATAGAAAAACAAACTGAGCCACAACATTTTTCGTTTACCAACAACATCTAAAATTTTCCCTGTAAACGGTCGAACGATAATTGCTGAAAGCAAAAAGATCGTCATCAGCAAACCGGCCTCTTCATCCGTCCGGCTTAATACATCTTTCGCATATAAGGGCAACGTAGAAACCAACCCGTAAAATACCACGAAAACGGAAAAGTTCGTACAGAACAAACTAATAAATGATTTTGTCCAAATAGGGTCTTTCTTCATGGAACTACATCTTCCCTTCTTTGTCCAGCTTTCTCAATAACTCCTTTAACAACTCTTGTTCGTCATTCGACAACCCTTGTAAAAATTCATTCTCAAACCGGATAATCGATGCTTCGATATCTGGAAATTTAGCGGCTGCCACTGTTGATAACCGAACAACCTTTTCCCTACGGTCCTGTCCTTCTTGCGTCGTCAACCAACCGAGTACTTCTAGACGATTGACCGTTCGTGTAACTGTAGGTGCTTCAACATTTAAATACTTCCAAATATGTGTTAGCGTCATCTCGCCATGTTGATGCACACAATATAAAACGGTCCATTGAGCCGCAAACAAATCATATTTTTTCAATACCAGATTTAATTCCTTACTCAATAAGCGCGTCTTTTGAAAAATATCATGGAATAGCGGATTCAATCTTCCATCTCCTTTTATTTACCTAGGTAATTATTAAATTATACTTCGATTGTCGAAACTTGTAAAGAACATAGCTTCAACAGGCGTTTTCGACGCAGGGATCGCCAATATGTACAATAAAAAAACAGACCTGCAAATTCGCATGGTCTGCCTGTTTTCTTCTATATTACTTAGTTTTCGCACTCACTGGCCCTTTCCACTTCATCGACACGAACATAGTCAAAACAAGCACGACTAGTCCAAGGACGAATGGATACAGCATATGCACATCAAACAAAAGCCCTGCAAGTAGCGGTCCCAGAACGTTTCCGATACTCATATAAGCATTGTTCATGCCCATTGCGAATCCTTGTTCATTGCCAGCCAATTTAGAAATAAGCGTGGTCAGAACAGGTCTTAGAATCGAAGTTGATAAGAAAATAATCATTGTTACGCCGAAAAACATGATATAACTCGGCGCAAGAATCGACAGTAAAAAACCAACCGCTGCCACACCAAGGAAAATATTGAGTACAGCTGCTTCACCAAACCGACGGACAACCCGGTCGACAGCGAATAGCTGAATAATTACACTGATAATACCCGTCGACGTGACCATAATCGCAATATCCTTTGGAGATGCCCCGAATTCATTATCCACAAAAAGACCAAGCACCGATTCATATGCCATTAACCCAAAACTCATAACCAATGTAATGACTAAAGGGATAAAATACGGCTTGTTGAATGATTGTGCAATTTCTTTCATCATCGGTTCCGACTTCACATCTGGCGCATCAAGTGTGTAATCCTTACTTTCCTTCAGCATCACTGCGGAAAAGATAACGGCTCCCACTCCGACAATTGCTGAAATAAGGAGCGGCATTTTCAAACCGAAATCTGCTAAAAATCCACCAATTCCTGGTCCAATAACAATCCCAAGTGACATCGCCGCCGAAATATAACTATTGCCCTTCGCACGCTGATCCATAGTGGTGATATCTGCAACGTAAGCAAAAATCGCGGGGATTAATAGCGCTGCCCCTACTCCACCAATCACACGTGACAAATAGAGAATCCAAATGGAGTCAGAAAAGTAAAAGACAAACATCGACAAAGCTAATCCACTTAGCCCTGAAATAATCATAACTCTCCGTCCGTACTTATCTGCCCACTTTCCTGCAATCGGTGACATAATCAGCTGTGCACCGGCAAATATCGCTATCATCAAGCCCGCTGCTGTTCCAGCTTGACCAATCGATAAAAGATATGCGGGTAAAATCGGGATAATAATACCGAAACTTCCTATTGCAATAAACATATTAATCATTAATATGAGCATTTTCTTTTTTTGATCTTGTGACAATTTAATCGACCTTCTTTCTAGGCGCCACTTTCAAAATTGCGCCGATTACCCATTATAATGAGATTCGAAAGAATAAGCCACATATTTATTTCACAAAAACCAACTTTTTTCTTGATGATTCCCTAAATAAGTTAACTAAAGAATATCTTCAAATCCACTTCGCTGCCTACGCTCAGTTTGTATACTTTATACCTAAACTATGCAGCAGTGATTTTCCCATCACGCGGTAACGCCAGCCCAACGAGCCCCATAATCGGTAAAAATGACACAATAATCATTGTCGTATAAATACCTAGATGATCCATCAATATCCCAATGACTACAGCACCAATGGCCCCCATACCGAATGCAAGTCCGACTGTCAGTCCCGCCATTGTGCCAATTTTACTTGGCACAAGCTCTTGTGCATAAACGACCGTTACTGAAAAACTAAGCATAATGAAAAAACCGATAAACAGTAGTAAGACAATAACTCCCCATAATGGAACATACGGCAAGAAAATACAGAGTGGAATAGGAACAGCAAGTGACATGACAATGACATTCTTTCGACCGATTTTATCGGCCATTGGCCCGCCGAAAAATGTTCCGACCGCCCCGAGAGCTAGAAAGAGAAAAATATATATGAGGCCTTCCCCACTTTGCAGACCATATTTCTCCATCAAATGAAAGATGAAAAAGCTTGTAATACTCGTAACATAAAACGAACGAGCAAAAATAATAACAAGGAGCAGTGACAGTGCAATCCCTACTTGCTTTTTTGTTAAATCACCGATAGATGATAACAGTACTTTCTTGCGCTTATTCAATTTTTCTTGGTCCAACTGATCTTTATACCAGGCCGAAATTTTCATCAAAATGAAAATCCCTAACGCAGCAAAAATCATAAATAAGGCGGCACTTTTCTGACCAAAAGGTACCAATATGTATGCACCTATTAATGGAGCGAGTGCTTGTCCTGAATTCCCACCCACTTGGTAGATCGATTGAGAAAGTCCTCGTTTCGAGCCTGCTGCCATAAACGATACACGCGACCCTTCCGGATGAAAAATAGCGGAACCGAAACCAAGTAACATGACCGAAACGACTATCAGCCAATAGTCCGGCGCCAAGGCAAGCCCTCCAATTCCGACAAGTGAAAATAACATACCCGCTGGTAACGCATACGGCATCGGCTTTTTATCGCTTATATAGCCCACGACGGGTTGCAAAACAGATGCAACCATATTCAATGCAAAGGCTATGAAACCAAGTTGGGTAAACGTCAGCCCCTTGTCTTCTGCGAGAACCGGGAATATTGCTGGAATAACCGCCTGTAGTGTGTCGTTTAGCAAGTGACAACCAGCAATCGCAAACATAATTGGATAGACAGGATTGCTTAGATTCGTTGATTCTTTTATTGTTGTCATTTAATCCCTCATTCTTTCTATTACCTCAATAACTTAATAGCCTCATTATAACGCAACTTTAGAAAACTTGAATAACTGAATTCCAAAAAAGATCGATTGCTTCACTCGCCACCGAAAAGACCGGTAATTTATACATAACTATAAATAAGTTCGCACTCTATTGATTATTCAATAGAGTGCGACTAGTGTATAATAGAATTCATCAAACTAATGCGAGGAGATAATGACATGAATATTCTAATTGTCGGAGCTGGCGCTATTGGTGGTTATTTTGGTGGTAGACTCTCGGAAAAGGGACAGGATGTTACTTTTCTAGTGAGGGAAAAACGAAAAGAAATACTTGAAAAGACAGGATTAAAAATTGAAAGTATCAACGGTAATGCAGATCTTGTCCCCCACCTAATTACAGCCAGTGACGTTGGAGAGACATTTGATTTGATACTCGTGTCAACGAAGTCCTACCACTTGGCACAAGCTATCGATGATATCCGACCTTTTGTAAAGGATGACACAATTATTTTACCTCTATTAAATGGCATCGGTCACCTCGATCAATTAATAGATGCCTTTGGAGAAAATGCCGTCATTGGAGGACTTTGCTTTATCGAAACGACACTTGACGAAAACGGCACCATTCTTCAAAAAAGTCCAAGTCACCAACTGATTTATGGAGAAAGGTCTGGTGAAATCACACCTAGAATTGAAAAACTGCAAGAAGTTTTTGATGGAGCAAATGCTTCTTTTGAACTTAGCACACAAATCACTCAAGAAATGTGGCATAAATATTTATTCATCACAACGATGTCTGGTATCACTTCACTTATGGAATCGCCAATTGGTCCAATCATGGAACTAGAAACGGGCAGACATACTGTGAAATCCTTATTGGAGGAAATCGCGGCGATAATGCGCGAAATGGAGGCTCCTATCAAGAAATGCATTACAACTGACCTATTCAATAAAATTGAAACGATGTCCTATGATATGAAATCCTCCATGCAACGTGACTTGGAAAAATCCCTTCCTCTAGAAGCAGATCATCTGCAAGGATTCTTATTACATCATGCACAAGCTACCCCAGTTCCAATTCTTGAAACAATTTATACGAAGCTTAAGATTTACGAAAAAAGTAACTAAAACAAAACAAGACCGAGTCAAAATGACCAGGTCTTGTTTTTTCAATCTTGATGACATCTCCCAATTAAAGCGAATCGAATGAGAGAACAATCACTTCATATCCCACTTATCGCTTCTTTCCCCTTAACAAAGTACGATTCGATTTTATCCACAGCCAACGGTTCGCTAAAGATAAAGCCTTGCACTTCATCGCACCCATGCTCGCGTAAAAATTGGAGTTGCTTTTCGTTCTCAACTCCCTCTGCAATCACTTTCAATCCAAGATTCTGAGCCATCCGGATAATCGTAATGACAATATTCGTGTCACTGACGCTCTTTTCAATATTCCAAATGAACGATCTGTCAACTTTCAATCGATCAATTGGGAATTTCGTAAGATAGCTCATGGAACTATAGCCTGTTCCAAAGTCATCAATACTTATTTTCACGCCAAGCTTTTTCAATTCTTTCAGTGTTGGAATAGCATGTTCGACATCCATCGTCATCGTTTCAGTTATTTCAAGTTCTACGAATTCGGGTTTCAGTCCGGTATCAGTTAAAACGGATTGAACCAAATCGGGTAAGGTATTGCTAGCAAATTGATATGATGATAGATTAATAGCCACACTAAAAGGTGGAATGCCCATACTCTGCCACTTCTTATTTTGTTGGCAGGCTGTCCGTAGCACCCACTCATCTATTTGTGTGATAAGTCCCGTTTCCTCAGCTAGTGGGACAAATTCACTCGGTGATAACATTCCAAGTTCCGGATGATTCCACCTCACCAATGCTTCCACACCAATCATACTATTTTTTTTGATGTCGATTTTCGGTTGATAATAAAGGACCATTTCGCCAGAGTCAATCGCTTTTCGCAAGGATGCTTCCAATAAAATTTTAGCATGTGATTTTGGATCCAATGCATCTGAGTAAAGGACATATTGATTTTTCCCTTGTTTCTTTGCTTGAAACATAGCCGTATCTGCTTTAATACGGAGTTCTTCCGCTGTTCGTCCATTGTCAGGATAGACAGAAATCCCTATACTTGCGGTAATATGAAAGTCATAGCCTTTTATGACGGATGGTTCATTAAAAATCCCTAGTAACCGGTTACCGATTTGTTGAATTTCATCTGGGCAGTTAACTGGGAGAAACAAGATGAATTCATCCCCACCCACTCTTGCGATAAAATCATCTTCTCCAAAATTACCGACAAGCCTTTTCGCTAGTCTTTTTAAGACAAGGTCCCCATCCTTATGCCCTAATGTATCGTTAACAATTTTAAAACGGTCCAAATCCAAATGGATAACGGCAAGTTGATGCCTCACTTTATTGCTATTCATCTCTTCGATCATCGCCGCTAAATTAGTGGTTAGTGATTTTCGATTTGGCAGTCCAGTTTGCACGTCATGATTCGCCAAAAAATTGAAACGTTGCTGTACTTTGTACACATCAGTAATATCACGTATTTGTGAAAATACACCCATAATTTGATTGCTCTTATCATAGATAGGGAATGCATCAAATAAACAGAAACGTTGTTTAGGATCCCCCTCTTCACCTAGCGTAATATAGACTTCATCAAATCGCTTCTTTTCACTGAGAACAGCTACTATGTACTTCCCAATGTTCGGTAAATTCCGTACATGATTCCCGATTACACAACATGCCTGTTCACCAAGAAGTTCTTCTGCTTGAATATTAAATTCAAGCACCACGCCATCCCGATTGGTCGTTAGCACTCCGTACCTGCTATTATCCATCATCACTTGATGAAATACATTCAACTGTCTATTTTGTTTGCGCAAAACTAGTTCTCTTTCGATCGAGTCAACAATCGCAGACAACAATGTTGTAATCATTGGATCTTGAAACGCTATATCTGTCATGATCGTAAACGAACCAAGAATCTCATCCGTTAGTGTATTTTTAAATGCCACACCATAACAGGCAGTAGATTGTAAGGGCAGTTGATAATGTGACTCACCTATTATTTCTACAGGTCCCCAGTGATGAGCAAGTGAAAGATTAATGACATTTGCCCCCATCTGACTTTCCGTAAACTGAATACCTGGTTGAACGCCAAGGTAATTTGCTTGTTTTTCGACTTGATCGTCTCCGACCATGTCAAGAATAACACCATTACAATCTGAGACTGAAACAAGGATGGGAATATTTTTCAATGACTCAATAATTTTTTTGCTAAAAAAACGGGTAACCGAAATGATTTCTTCATTTTGACCCGATTTCGCTAAGCAATCCACGTCAGCTGAAATAGTCGTTGGGCTAGGCAAGTCTTCAGGGTTTATGCCTACATTTCGACATTTTTCGTTCGCTTCAGCAATCAATTCAGCGATTGTTTTCAAGTCTCTTCCCCCTCTTGCTCTTAAAAATTACCGTTTATTTCATTTCATCATACCATGGAAGAATTCAAAACGCATTACATAATTCGACATTTTTCACACTTCAAAATTATTCGTTCAGTTTGCTTAGGTCATTTTAAGGATACATCATCTTGCGCTTTATCTGCCCCCGATACTAGTAAACTCGTTGTCAATCCCACACAAAAAATAGTGGCTAATGATAGAGTCAATTGAACGGTAAGAATCACGAAACTTCCAAACGTAACAATAAATATATCAATCACAAAAATCATCAAGCCCGGGTTAACTTTTAGCTTTCTTGCAATCATTTGCCCCAGTAAATCAGTTCCGCCTATGCTGATGTCTAAACGGAGCATGATACCAACACCCATCCCTATGACAATTCCACCACAAACGGCAGCTACTAAGGGAGATGTGACAAGCTCCTTTCCAATGGTTTGCAATGGAGAGACCAAATCAATGATAAAGGATGACAACAGCATCCCATGAATACCGTTAAAAAAGAACGGGCGATAAAATATCCATGCTACTAAAAAAATCGGTATGCTCACTAGCAAAAACGTAAACCCAACTTTGGCCCCTGTCAAGTAATGGAATATCAAACTAATACCGACCGCACCACCTTCCAACAGCCCAAATGGCACTATGAAAACATTAAGGCCAATTGCAACGAGTGCACTTCCAATCACTATCACTATCGCTCTTTTTAAAATATCCACGGAGCCCCCACCCATTTCAAACACTTTATAGATATATATGATGGACTCGGACAATTCATTTCAATTAAATAGGCGTAACTGGAATTAATTCCACCGAAATGACGCAGAGTATAGGTGTGTACAATCATCAGGTCAAATACCATTAAAAAGGAGGCAATCATTTAATGAAAGAACCATCCCATTCTAAGTCCAATCAAGAACAGTTAGACATATTGACCAACAGACAGGGACACCCCGTTACCAACAATCAAAATTTACGAACAGTCGGTAATAGAGGTCCGGCCGTACTAGAAAACTATGATTTCCTTGAAAAAATCAGCCACTTTGACAGGGAACGAGTCCCTGAACGCGTCGTCCATGCACGTGGAGCTGGTGCACACGGTCATTTCGAGGCATATGGTACCGCTGGCGATGAACCTGTGTCTACGTATACACGAGCCAAACTCTTTCAAGAAAAAGGCAAAAAAACACAGGTATTCGTGCGTTTTTCGTCGGTCATCCACGGTGGCCACTCACCCGAGACATTGCGGGATCCCCGTGGCTTTGCCGTGAAGTTTTATACGGAAGACGGAAACTGGGATCTTGTCGGCAACAATTTAAAAATTTTCTTTATCCGTGATGCGATTAAATTTCCAGATATGATTCACGCCTTTAAACCAGATCCGATTACGAATATTCAAGATAGCGAACGTTTTTTCGATTTTTGTGCGAGCTCTCCCGAATCATTCCATATGGTGACATTTGTTTATTCACCCTGGGGTATTCCTGCCAATTATCGGATGATGCAAGGTTCCGGTGTCAATACGTACAAATGGGTGAATCAGGAAGGTGTAGCGGTACTTGTGAAATATCATTGGGAGCCAAAGCAGGGCATTAAAAACCTAACCCAACAACAAGCTAGCGAAATCCAAGGGACAAGTTTCAATCATGCCACACAAGATTTATATGATGCCATCAAAGAAGGTGATTACCCCGAATGGGAGTTGCTTGTCCAAGTAATGAGTGATGATGACCATCCAGAGCTCGATTTTGATCCGCTCGATGATACAAAGTTATGGCCGGAAGATCAGTTTCCGTGGCTCCCTGTCGGAAAAATGACATTAAACAAAAATCCTGAGGATTATTTCACTGAAGTGGAACAAGTAGCATTTGGTACTGGGGTTCTAGTGGACGGCCTCGATTTTTCCGACGATAAAATGCTGCAAGGGCGGACATTCTCCTATTCTGATACACAACGCCATCGAGTTGGAGCCAACTATTTGCAACTGCCCATCAATTCCCCCAAAAAGCGGGTGGCAACGAACCAAGCTGGCGGACAGATGCAATATAAACTCGACCGTGCTCCTGGCCAGAACCCACATATTAACTATGAACCCTCGATTTTAGGCGGATTAAAAGAAGCCCAGCAAGATGGTAAAGAATATACGCCTTTTATAGAAGGAAACCTCGTGCGGGAGTCCATAGATCGTCAAAGCAATACAAAGCAAGCCGGAGATACTTATCGCAATTTTGAAGAGTGGGAACGAGCTGATTTGATTTCAAATTTAGTGTCTGACCTTGCAAATTGCGACTCGCGCATTCAAGAAAAAATCATTGCCCTTGCTGAGGAAGCTGATAATGAATACGGTCGACGATTACGGGAAGGATTGGCTCAAGCAGCTCAAGGGGGGTCTAGCCAGAAGCCGCTTGGCAATCGCGATGGCAACACAGCACCTGATGAAGCCGTGAAAAAAGGACATGACGCCGAACCTTATTAAAAGCAGCTCACTCAATGGAGACAATCCATTTGAGTGAGCTGCTTTACTTTCTGTTCAGTTTTCACAAAAATATTTTTGATTGCTGAATGAAAATCAACCTGTTCTTATAGCTTGTTCTCAAAAAAAATAATGCGATTACTGAATGGATCAATAACTGTCAGTTCCGTCATTCCCCACGGAGTTTCTTCAAGACAGGGACGTGCGAAATCATAGACTTTCGAACAAAGTGTTGAATGGAGTCCTTCTATATTTTCAACTCCAATTCTAATGGCAGCTCCAGGGCTACAATCACCATGATGCTCTGACAAGTGAATAACACAATTTCCTCGTGACACTTGAAGATAGAGTGGTAATCCCTCTTCGAACCGATGCTCCCAATCTACTGTAAAATCTAAATAATCCACGTAAAACTCCATTGTTTTCTGCCTATCGAAAATGCGAAGTATCGGAATCATTTCACCCATCATCACTTGAGATTTGTAGTCCATCAAAAGCCCCTTTCACATTACATCATGTGATACAAAATAAGCCGCAACATAGGTATCAATTATGATCATTTCTCCGATCTAGGAATAGCAATAGGCAAATCGGTTGTTTTTAAACCTTAAAAATCAAAGTTATCCGGATCTGGACCCACTCGGTGATTTTGATTTAAGTTATTGATGCGTTCTATATCTTCCGCTGTTAATTCAAAATCAAAGACGGTTGCATTTTCAGCAATGCGATGTGCTTTCGTCGATTTTGGAATGGTGACAACACCATTTTGTATATCCCAACGTAAAATAATTTGGGCAACGGATTTGCCATATTTATCGGCGATTTCTTGAAGTTCTGTGTTATCAAGCAACTGGCCCTGCATAAGTGGAGACCATGCTTCCAACTGAATCGCGTGTTGCTGACAAAACGCTTGCAGTTCTTTTTGCGTCAAACGTGGATGGTATTCCACTTGGTTGACCATCGGCCTAATCTCCGCATCTTTCAACAAATCTTCAAGATGGTGAATTTGGAAATTACTAACCCCAATCGCTTTCACGCGTCCTTTTTTATACAACGTTTCTAATGCACGCCAAGCTTCTTTATATTTACCAGCTACTGGCCAATGAATAAGATAGAGATCCAAATAATCTAATCCTAGTTTCGTTAAGCTCTCTTCGTATGCCGCGATTGTCGCTTCGTACCCTAGTTCAGAATTCCATACCTTTGATGTAATAAACAACTCTTCCCTCGCAACCTTTGCTTCATGTATCCCTTGTCCCACTCCTGCTTCATTACCATAAATAGCTGCTGTATCGATACTGCGATAACCATGTTCGATCGCACCCTTGACTGCATTCACAAGCTCTTGACCCTCTTCGACTTTAAAGACACCTAAACCTAACCAAGGCATTTCCACACCATTATGCAACGTTGTTGTAGATTGTAAGTTTTTCATTATTGAATGACCTCCATTTTTTAATTTAAGACAGCTTTAATCGCTGTTGATCTTTTCGTTCCAACCTTCGACTGACACCAGTTAATATGGCTGCAACCAACACCATCACCGCACCAATCCAAGCAGTATGAATGAGCCCTATTGAATCTGTTACCACTCCACCCACATACGCACCAACGGCAATTCCCGCATTAAATGCAGCGATGTTCATAGCTGAAGCGACATCTACCGCACTTGGAACATAACGTTCAGCTAACATGACGACATATACTTGCAGTCCCGGTACGTTCATAAATGCAAACAAGCCCATGAAGAGTATCGTTACTAAACCAGCTACTTTAAATGGTGCTGTAAATGTTAAAATGAACAGCACAATTGCTTGTACAATAAACATATAAAACAGCGCATGAATGGGATTTTTATTTGATAGCCTTCCACCAATCATATTACCGATGGCAATCGCAACCCCATAAAAGAGTAAGATAACTACAATTGTTCCTTGTTTAAATCCAGTTATCGTCTGAAGCAAAGGCGAAAGGTAAGTGAATACAACAAATGTCCCACCATACCCCAGCGCTGTAATGCATAACACTAGCAATATTCTACCATTCGTCACGAGCTTAACCTGATCTCGAATAGTTGTTGGAGCACTCTGCCGTAAATCAGACGGAACAAGAATACTGTTCGCAATAAACCCGACAATCCCTATGACGACGATTGCCACAAAGGCAAAACGCCAACCAAACTGTTGCCCAATAAATGTACCAAACGGAACCCCGGTAATCGTTGCAACAGTAAGTCCCGTAAACATGATCGAAATCGCGCTTGCCCTACGATTTTCAGGAACTAAATCAGCAGCAATCGTCGATCCAATCGACATAAATACACCATGTGAAAAGGCTGCAATGACGCGAGCGACCAACAAAATTGTGACACTTGTTGCACATGCCGCAATCCCGTTCCCTACTATAAAGATTACCATAATCCATAATAATAATGACTTCCGTGGCATTCTTGAAGTGAGTGATGTTAATATCGGCGCGCCTATCATTACACCTACTGCGTACAATGAAACCGTAAGCCCTGCCGTTGTCACCGAAATATCTAAGTCTTGGGAAATCAGCGGTAAAAGTCCCACGCTAACAAATTCGGTTGTTCCAATTGCAAATGCACTGACAGCTAGTGCAAGCAGTGCAAATATACTTCGCTTTTTATCCAAAGTCATTCTACTCCTGTCCTCTCCTATTGTTGTATGAAGATAAAAATCGTGTAATTCGTCGACAAATGTTAGTATGAATCATAGGGATTCAAATGAAAAGTACGCACTTTTAAGTACTATAGGAACCCAAAAGTTACATAGGTACTTATAAGTTCCTATAGATAAGGAGAATATGCATGAAACAAAAAAAGTATAATATATCCGTCGAAGCAACATTAGAAGTAATCGGAGGAAAGTGGAAATGTGTCATTCTATGCCACTTAACACATGGAAAAAAACGGACAAGCGAGTTAAAACGTCTCATGCCCGACATCACACAAAAAATGTTAACGCAGCAATTACGGGAGTTAGAGGCAGATGGCGTGATTAACCGAATTGCCTACAACCAAGTCCCACCAAAGGTAGAATACGAACTAAGCGAGTACGGCTTAAGTTTAGAAAGCATATTAGATTCGCTATGTGCCTGGGGAGAAGTTCATATTACGAAGGTCTATGGAGATAAATTCACCGTCTTAGAGGATAGTATTTTAAATGATAAGCTGAAATAAAGAACTATGATTAAGGTACACCTACCCATAGAATATATTTGTTCAATTTGTCCGCATAGAAAAGGGATTCCATAAAAACGGAATCCTTTTTCTATACACCTAAAAATGCTTCAGGATACTTAACTGTTCCCTGTACATTATCCAACGCACCTTGTTGTAGTTCAATAACCATGAATGCTTCATTAGGCACATCAAATGGGGCTTTAATTCCTTTCTCACTTGCAATAATGAAACCGAACTTTGGATAATAATCGCTATGCCCTAATACAACGACAGAATCGTAGCCAAGCTCCTTACTTCGCTTCAAACCCTCTTTTTTTAACAATGAACCGATCCCTTTGTTCTGAAAGTCTGGCTTGACTACCACTGGCGCAAGAGCCAAAGACTGAACAGAGCTTTCTGCCGTTTCAATGGTGATTAAACTAAAAAGTATATGGCCGATTATCTCATTCTTTTCGCTTTCAAATACTAAAGTGAGCTCGGGTATAAACGAATCTGATGTCCGAATAGCAGTAATTAGATTCGATTCACCTTCCTGCCCAAAAGCGAGATCATTCACTTCCTTGATGGCTATAAAATCTGCCGGTTGTTCAACACGGATTATCGTCAAAACACTTATCCTTTCACACTTCATTCCATTTTTCTACACCAGAAGTATACCATTCATTGACATTGAAAAACGGCTTACGCTTTTATCAGCACGTAAGCCGTTTTTTAAATTGGTTATTTTGTAGGAACGACTTCAATTCGATCTTTCTCAGTACCCGCCACAACTACCGCAGCAGATGCATCACCAACAATATTCACTGTGGTACGCATCATATCCAAAATCCGATCAATCCCTGCGATAAGCGCGATTCCTTCGAGCGGCATATTGACCGAAGTTAACACCATCGCCAGCATAATCATGCCGGCTCCAGGGACACCAGCCGTACCAATACTCGCCAATATTGTGATTAATACAACGGTTAATAGTTCCATGAACGACAAATTCAATTGATAAAATTGTGCGATGAAAACGACCGCAACACCTTGGTAAATTGCCGTTCCATCCATATTTACAGTCGCTCCTAACGGAAGCACAAAACTTGAAATCCTATTTGGCACACCAAGATTTTCATTCGTATTTTTAATCGTTAAGGGCAAAGTCCCTGAACTACTTGCTGTACTAAAAGCGACAAGGGCAGCAGGTGAAATCCCTTTAAAGAATTTAATAGGGCTCATTCTTCCCCAAGTTTTCACAGCAGTTGAGTAAACAATGACAGCATGCAGGATACATGCGATGAAAACGGCTAGGATCAATTTTACGAGTGGCAATAAAACAGATAGTCCATACTGTCCTACAACTGGCGCAAGTAGTCCCAAAACGCCTATGGGTGCCACTTTCATGACAATACCGGTAATTTTGTACATAACTTCTGCAAAACCTTCAAAAAATCGATAGACCGGCTGTGCTTTCTCACCAATTAATGTAATCGCCAAACCGATGAATAATGCGAAAAAAATGATTTGCAAAATATTCCCTGCTGCTAATGATGTGAACGGATTTTCAGGTATGATATTCAAGAGAGTGGTAATAGCGCTTTGCGGTTCCTGTGTAGCCGCCTCAGGTATGCTCAATCCTTCGGTCGCAATCGTTACTCCTTTACCCGGAGCTATTGCAAACGCTACCAAAAGACCAATCACAATTGCTACTGCAGTTGTCGCAAGATAATAGACAACCGTTTTAACCCCCATTTTCCCTAGCTGCTTTGGATCAGATGTCCCCGCAACCCCAACGACCAGTGTAGATAAGATGAGTGGGGCAATGATGAATTTAATTAATCGAAGAAACAATTCTCCAAATGGCTTCAAAAAGTCGATAGAGCTACCAAAAATACTCCCTAAAATAATAGCTAAAACAAACGCAAAGAAAATTTGAGTGACTAGATTGAACTTAATCTTCATTTTCCTATCCCCCCTTTTATGATTTTATTCAACTCCGACCTAGAACATGCTTAAATGAAAAAACACACCCCGCAGAAATTTCTTTACGGAGTGTGTCTTGTTCATCATTTCGTTAAAACCATCTACCCACAATCGGATAATTATACGTTTCGCCATTCAGCGTTTTGATGATTCCCATGATTGGAATGATAATAGTCATCAAAACAAATATAATGAGAAACGGTAGTCCTATAAGAAGGAAAGTAAACAGAACCGACACAAAAATCAACACGCCCATCACAAGTTGAAATAAAATCGCTTGAATCGATACTCTTTTCACTTCTGAATCCGAAACGACAAGATAAATAATAAATGGAACTAAAAAGGGAGCAAAGAAAGCACTTGCGTGAACCAATACTTTCAACCCTTTATTCTCCATAGAATAATGCTTATTATCCATAATAAAAACCTCCCTACCCTATCTAGTATCTTATTATACGAATGAGATAAAAGGAAGTTTCATTTATTTCAATTGGAGCAGTTCAAACATTTCATTGAGCTTATCGACATCGACTTGTTCATTTAGGTCATCTGTTAAACCATATTTTTCTTTTAGGGTTAAAATTCGCTTTACACTTTCATTAAGCCGTTCTTCCGTAATGCTTCCTTCATCAATAGCCGTTTCAAGAGCGTTGACTGTATTTACTTGATTGTTGGTATCGCCAACAACAAGGAGCAAATCACTTCCCGCCATAAAGGACTGAACAGCCGCCTCTGGAACTGTATAGTCATTCGTAATTGCCCCCATCACCAAATCATCTGTAATAATTACCCCATCAAATTCCATCTCAACCCGTAGCAACCCTGTGATAATCTCCTTGGACATGGATGCGGGATACTCTGGGTCCAATTCTGGAAATAAAATATGAGCAACCATGACAGCATCAGCACCTTCATCAATCGCTTGTTGAAAGGGAAAAAGTTCGACATTTCGGAGCTTTTCCAACGTTTTTTCTACTTTTGGCAACACCTTATGCGAATCAACAACCGTATCTCCATGGCCTGGAAAATGTTTCACAACTGGAATAACGCCACTGTCCATCATGCCATGCATCATCGAAACACCCAGTTTCGCAACTTGCTCTGGATCAGCCCCTAACGACCGATCCCCAATCACTGGATTTCCCGGGTTACTATTGACATCTAAAACAGGCGCAAAATTCATATTGTAGCCAAAATCGTGGAGTACTTCCGCTACATAAGTGCCCGCACGATAACTAACTGTTTCATCATGTCGTTTACCGATCTGTGCACTCGTCGGCAGTTTTGGAATCCCAGCTGGCAACCTTGAAACTCTTCCCCCTTCTTCATCGACAGACATGAATAAAGGGATTTTATTCGACGCATTTGCCCTCTTTATGGCATTGATAAACGTTAACATTTCCGGCGTTGTAGAGACATTTTTCCCCATCAAAATAACGCCACCAACATGATAATTGCGAATGAGTTGATCTATCTCTTCTGAAAATGACTTGCCCTCTACTCCTATCATAAGTAACTGTCCAATTTTTTCTTTTACTGACATTTTGTCAATCATCTCATCTATCGGCGAGACGATAACTTCCGGTGGCTCGATATTGACTGGCACTTTTTCCGGAGGCGTAGTCATCGTAGACGATGACTCATTTTCGCTACTCTTCTGTGTAGATTGAAAACAGCCCGAGAGTAAAAGTAAACAACAGCAGACCATGAATATGATTGTAAAGGCACGATTCATCATCACTCCACCTCAAATTTCACAGTTATCTCATGTCATTTCCATCGATCGATTGCGGTTAGAATTGTTGTAAGTGACACAGTTCCTTTCTGCATAGGTGGTGGGCAGGATTGATTATATGTGAATATCTTGCTATTTATGTTATCTATTCGATCGTCCAAATCTGCGGTTGCATTAGCTAAATAACAGGCTGCTATCGCTACCACTTCATCGCGGATCTCATGCTGTAATTTTAACCAACTCGGTTTATAGCCTGCTTCTTTTGCAATTCGTTGGAAATGCTGAAATGTATCCCCGGAAAAGTAGTCTTGAGACAATGGTTTCCCTTGCCCCCTCAGGTTGTCCATGCCGCCCTCTGCCGTATGTTTTTTTAGAATATCCCCCATGAGGTCATTGTACGGTGGAATGAAATGATCCTCTTTCATCAATAGCACCCCTTATTTTTTTAGTTCTAAAATATGCTTCTGTTCAACTGTATAGTCCAATTTCATTTTTTCCAATTCTAGCTTCATTTTCTCAGTTTCCACGATAAAGTTTTGCTGTTTTAATTTTTCCAGTTCGATTTCATCCCGAATAAATTCTGCTTTTAACTTCACAACTCTACGATTATGATCTGTCAAAATTGCAGTAATCGGTACAGCCATGACCATTCCAACTATTATTACCCCTTCTAACAATAGAATCGCTCCCCTACATATTTCTGACTACTCCAATTATACAATATTCCAATTGTTTGTCACATAGTTAATAATCGCTTTATTCAAACTCCAAAAGGGTAAGACATAAATAGATGGGTATACTTGCACAATAGCCTGATGGAAAGGAGATTTTCTACATGAATTACACACTTGAAGAAGCTGTAAAAAAATACGCACTCCCTTTTGAATCAGATGCTGATCTTATGCCAATTCTCGAAGCCATCGGTGATGCAAAAATCGTTCTACTTGGAGAAGCGAGCCACGGGACTTCAGAATATTATACAGTCCGGGCACAGCTGTCAAAAATGTTAATTGAACAAAAAGGTTTTTCTGCCATCGCCATTGAAGGTGATTGGCCATCCGCCCAACATGTCAATCGACATATAAAAGGGTATGATGACGAACAAAAAACGACTACGGAAGTGTTACAAGCTTTTAGCAGATGGCCAACATGGATGTTGGCGAATAAGGAAATAACCGAGTTTATCGACTGGTTGAAAACGCATAATAACGCTAGTATCGGGGATTACAAAGTGGGATTTTACGGGATTGACCTGTATAGCCTGTGGGAATCAATCGAAGAAATTATTCGTTACTTAACCAAAACCAATCCCACGGGTGTGGATCTTGAACTAGCGCATAAAGCCTTCTCCTGTTTTGAACCTTTCAATGGTTTACCGGAACATTATGCAATATCTACTGCACATTTTCCGCAAGCATGCATTGACGAAGTCAGCAACTTACTCTCATCTATCCGTTCTCATGAAGACCATTATCAAGGTAAGCCGGAAGACAGTTTGAATATAAAAGTGAATGCATTGGTCGCCAAAAATGCCGAAGAATATTACCGTGCCATGCTGCAAGACAATGCCCGTTCCTGGAATATTCGGGACGAGCATATGGTAGAAGCCATCCGCGAAGTACGGAACCACTACGGGGAAGATTCAAAAATCATCGTCTGGGAGCATAATACGCATATTGGAGATGCTCGGGCCACGACAATGCAAGAGGATGGCATGCTAAACGTTGGACAATTGCTCCGCGAACAGTATCAGGAGGGGGAGGTTTATGCAGTAGGTTTTGGCACTCATCGAGGTACGGTCATTGCAGCTGAAAAATGGGGAGTACCATTCAAAGAAATAGAAGTTCCTCCTGCTCGCCAACATTCATGGGAAGACCTCTTGCACAATACAGGAGCCGATGACAAGCTTTACATTTTCGATGACGATAACCGAAAACACTTTGCCAGTTGGATTGGTCACCGGGCAATTGGCGTCGTTTACAATCCTGAATTTGAGGCCTTCGGTAATTACGTGCCAACCAAAATTGGAAACCGATACGACGCCTTTATTTTTATTGACCAGACGAAGGCACTGAAACCACTTGTGTTGGAAGAAAAAGCGACCACTGGTTGAAACCCGTGTATCAAAAAAACAAACATGATGGACACTTCCGTCATGTTTGTTTCCCTTAATCATTTTCAGCAATATCTTTCAGTATAGAAAGCTTGTTGTCCCAAAACTGTTCATAGAAAACGAGCCATGTTTGTAATTTTTGCAGTGGCTTAGCTTCTAAGCAGTAAAGCTTTTCACGGCCTACTTTTTGTGAAGTGACGAGCCCAGCTGATTCTAATACATGAAGATGCTTCGTTACCGCAGTCCTGCTCATTGTGAAATGACTACTAATCATTGAAATCGGTAATTCTACACCTGCTAGCAACTCAAGCAGTTTGCGTCGTGTCGGATCAGCGATGGCTTGAAAAACATCGTACTTCTGCGACTCTTCAGCCATTTAGGCTTCAACTACAGTTTTCATTTTTAAAACAAGTCCATCCCATCCGCCAGACATACGTGAACGTACTTCTGTATGCGGCTCACCGAACTCCGTCTGTTTTTCTTCATCCCATCCTGCGTGAATCAATGTCAATTCGGTTTGACCATCTTGTTCTTGTAATTCAAACGTAATGAGCCACTCCTCGCCCCACTCAAACGATAAGCGGTTTGGGGGATTCACTTCCGTCACTTTACATGCGGAATTACCCCAAGGCCCTGCTTGAATGATAAATTCTTTCCCTTCAATCGGCTCCATATCGTTTGGCATAAACCAAGCAGCAATCCCTTCTGCTGTAGCGACATAGCCCCAAACTTTTTCGATTGGTACGTTTATGACGATATTTTTTCTTACTTCTGCGAAATTTTCATTCATTGACATCTGAACTCCTCCTACCTAATAAATACAACCATTTGGTTTCATATCGAATTATATACAACCAAATGGTTTCACGTCAATGTTTTTCATTCAAAAAAAGCTAACTGCACTTGGCAATCAGCTTTTCTACACATCTTTATTTGCCCGCAAATGTTGCTGGCATCACGACACCCAAAACTTCCCCTGTTGCACAAATCGCATCATCAGCAAATACCTCAACAGACACTTTAAATTTCTTCGGATGAATTTCTTCCACTTTCCCAACCGCCTTCAACAAAGCCCCGTGCGGCGTCGGTTTCAAATAATTAACGTTCAAAGAGGCCGTGACAAAACGCGGAGGTTCTTCCCCACTCCCCGGTTCATGTCCATTTTTCCGATGAAGTGCCAGTGAACAGGAACCTGTTCCATGACAATCCACCAGTGAAGCGATTAATCCACCATAGACAAACCCAGGAATTGCGATATGTTTAGACGATGGTTCGTAAAACGTCACCGTCTCCTCTCCTTGCCAACCTGTCCGAAAATGATACCCTTCTTCATTTAAACGGCCACACCCAAAACACCAAGCGAAGTCATCTCCGTAATCATCTTGAATCCCATGGATTACTTCTTTCGTCATCGTCATCGCAACCATCCTCCCCCTTCTACATTGCATCACAATAATTATAACACTCTGTCAATTAGTCATCCAAAATATCTTTCAAAAACTTCTCCCGATGATCCAAAAAATATTTCGTAATCTGATAATGCTCTGTCATTTCGTAATCCACTTCTTTGATTTCTCCATCATCAAAACTCAAGATAGTTGCATCTGGGTAGCCTAAAATAATCGGTGAATGTGTTGCGATGATAAATTGACAATCTTCCTCTTGAACGAGGTCATGCATAACGCGCAAAAACGTCAATTGCCGTTGGGGAGATAAAGCGGCTTCCGGCTCATCGAGTAAGTAAATGGCTTTTCCCCGAAATCGATTTAGAAATAATGACAAAAATGATTCACCATGTGATTGATGATGTAGTGATTTCCCACCATAATTTTGATAAGTACGGTACGCCTCACCTGGTTGACTTGCCACCTCATCAAGATGAGAAGCATAATGATAAAACGATTCAGCTCGTAAGAAGAAGCCGTTCGTCACTTTTGGCATCCACGACAATCGTAGATAATCACTTAATGCACTTTCTGACGCATCCACTTCGTATGCATTATTTCTTCCTCCACCTGCAGGATTAAACCCGCATAAGTCTGCAATCCCCTCCAGAAGTGTCGATTTCCCCGAACCATTTTCCCCAACGAAAAATGTCACTCGATTCGTCAAATCCAATTCCGTCATGGATTGAATGGCAGGAATTGAGAAAGGGTAGTTCTCTTTCGCTGTTACTTCCTTATGAAGAAGTGTTATTTTTCTTAAAAACAATCGTTTCCCCTCCAATGATAAATTTTCCTGTGTGGATAAACATATCCTTTATAGTCACAAGTACGCTACTAACCAACATCAGCTGCGTATACTAAAGAAACAAATGCGGGAGGTATTAAATATGAAAATGAGAGCATTCCTACTCATCGCTATTCTAATTGGCGGCTGTTATATGATGATACAGTCACATAACGACTATAGCGAAAAAGAGTTTACAGAACTTCTTGGCAGCATGGATGCATCATTCAACACATTACTTTTCACAAAACCCTCTACTTCTGGAGATACCATTGAAACTTGGCATGTCAATGATTCTTCCGAAATAGACAGTTTACTGGACTTCCTTCAAGATTACCATGTCCGGAAATTAAAGCCCGAAGAAATAAATGCGAATGACGAATTCCAACAGTTCAGTATCCAGTTGCAAGATGACAACGGGAATAGTCTAAGGATTATTGTCAATGAAAATCTTATTATCCAAAACTCCACCCAGTACTATGAGATTATTGACGGTCCACTTAATGTAAACTGGATGGTACAATTCTTTATAAGTAATCAAATTTGAACGGAAAAGGCATCTGTCTTTTCTGTTCTTACATATATCTTTCTGCAAAGTCCCCTCAATCATATATACTAATGATAACGTTCTAAAAAAGGAGCACGATTATGGATTTTAAAAATATTGGGGAACAGGTCATTCAAAAATATCAAGAAGATGAACAGCTGATGATCCGCTTATTTGTGCAGTGGTGTGCTAATCATCAGTTAGATCCTCACGAGTTGTACAAACGTGCCTATCCACACCAACAGCAAAACGCCGCGATGGAGACCATCATTAAACAAGCAGATGACGAAGATGACATCCACATCGATAACGAAACAACGCTTGATGTTCTGCAACTATTCGGCAATGAAGACCTGGCCTTTGTTGTAGCCGATGAAATTGAGCGGCTCGCTCAAAAATAAGACGCTCACAATTATTATTTATGAAGGTATGACAAAACCTCATCTATGTAGCTATCTAAAGGTTTCCCGGAATCGACTCTGAGACATTCGAGATCTAGGGGCCTTTTGCTATTTCCCACCCATTTTTCAAATGCCTCTTCAGAAGCAACCTGGTGAATTTGACTAATCATCCTTGTTCGGTTCTTTAGCCTCTTCTGAATCTCCTCTATGTCATTCAAATAGCATTCCACATATTTGTAATTAGCATGATGTTTCTCAGAGACCTTAACTCCCCTCTCTACCATTTCTGAATAAAAGCAAGGACTATCCAATATCACGCTATGCCCTTCGGATAAGTGAAAATCGATTAGTGACCATTCGATATCGTACGCTACTTTCCCGGCAGCGTTTGCCTCAATCTGAGTTGTTTCCAAAGATTTTAATATAGCCGATTTGACTATATCATGATCGATAATTATGGCGTCCGTCGATTTAGCAATAATTCTAGAAAGCGTTGACTTTCCCGAACCTGGAAATCCTGACATTTGTAGAAAAAACATTAAATACGCACCCTCTTTACTTTCTTTGTACCGATATTCAAGCACTTACAATTCATAGATAATACAAATACAACACATGATATCCGAATATTCCTAAGAGGTTGATTCATTTGTACTTTTACTCCACTTTACTATATACTACTATTTAGTTCGACATCCGTAATAAAGGGAGAGATGAGATTTGGTTAAAAGTTTGCCACTGCGTTCAGAAGTACATATAGAAGAAACGTGGAATTTACAAGACCTTTTCAACACTGAGGAAGACTACAATGCAGCAATTGCTGAGCTAGAAACAGCAGTCGATACGTATGCCGAAAAATTCAAGGGGCGCCTTTCCGATGCGACAGCGGTTAACGAAGCCTTGAAGGGCTCCGCGGCCATTTATGAGAAAATGGTTCCAATCGGCACGTATACAAGCCTATCGTCTAGTACGGACCAAACAGATGACGTAGCCCAAATGCGTTCCAGTAAATTTGGTTCACTAGCGGCGAAGATCAATAGTAAACTCTCATTCATCAATAGTGAAATTTCCGAGCTGCCTGTTGCAACTTTGAAAGATGCGATGCAACAAACTGCTGAATTTGAAAACTACTTAGAGAAATTGATTCGACAAAAAGACCATCAATTACATCCCGAAGTCGAGAAAACACTCGCCGCATTTTCTTCAACATTCAGCGGCCCATATGGCTTGTATAACACTACAAAAATGGTCGATATGGCATTTGATGATTTCGAAGCGGACGGTCAGCAGTATCCCCTAAGCTATGTCTCTTTCGAAGGCGATTGGGAATCAGAAGCAGATACTACGAAACGTCGGGCGGCATTTGAAGCCTTCTCTACTAAATTGAAAGACTATCAACATACAACTGCAAAAACGTATGACATGCACCTGCAAATCGAAAAAACAACATCTGATTTGCGTGGCTACGATACGATTTTTGATTACCTATTGTTCAATCAAGAAGTTGATAAATCGATCTATGATCGCCAAATCGATTTGATAACTACTGAACTGGCACCACATATGCGTAAGTATGCTAAACTGCTGCAAAAAGTACACGGCTTAGATAACATGACGTTCGCCGACTTGAAGATTCCGCTTGATCCTACGTACGAACCTACCATTACAGTCGAAGAATCGAAAACGTATATCGATCAGGCGTTGGCGATTATGGGTGATGATTATTTGACTATGGTCAAGCGTTCTTACGATGAACGTTGGATTGATTTTGCGCAAAATAAAGGGAAATCGACGGGTGCATTCTGCTCAAGTCCTTACGGCAATCATCCGTATATCCTTATTTCATGGACAGGCAGCATGGAGGACGTCTTTGTCCTTGCACATGAACTTGGCCACGCAGGGCATTTCTATAATGCCAACCGTGAACAAAATATATTCAATGCGCGTCCTTCCCTTTATTTCATCGAAGCACCTTCCACGATGAATGAAATGTTGGTTGCCAATCATTTACTGAAAAACTCGGATGATCCGAAATTCAAACGTTGGGTAATCTCCTCCATCGTATCGCGTACTTACTACCACAACTTTGTGACACATTTACTAGAAGCCGCTTATCAACGTAAAGTTTATGAGCGTATTGATGCGGGTGGTAGTGTGAATGCGGGTGTCTTAAACAACTTGAAACGCGGCGTTCTAGAAGAATTCTGGGGAGAAGACGTCGACATTACTGAAGGCGCTGAATTGACATGGATGCGCCAACCGCACTACTACATGGGCTTATATCCATACACATACAGTGCTGGACTGACTATTTCCACTCAAGTTTCCAAACGTGTTTTGGAAGAAGGTCAAACAGCTGTCGATGAATGGTTGGAAGTCTTGAAAGCCGGCGGAACAAAATCGCCTGCTGATCTTGCCAAAATGGCTGGTGTGGATATTACAACAGACCAACCGCTTCGCGACACAATCGCTTATATCGGCGAGTTGATTGATCAACTCGTTGTGTTAACAGAAGAAATCGAAGGTACAAATTAAAGAGTCGAAACAAAAAAGAAACCATCCAAGTCAATTGGATGGTTTCTTTTTTTGTACTATGCATAAATGATTATTTCATCCACTCCGGTTTACCGAAACCTTGAAATTCCTCATCAATTACTTTTTCAAATTGTGCTGATTCAACAATTTCTTTAATATCTTTAGCAAATTGTTTGTCCAGATTTTCTGTTTTCACTGCTACGACATTACGATATTGATCGGGCATATTTTCTAATGCTAATGCATCCAGCAAATCCATACCTGCCGATAATGCAAAGTTTCCAGGAACCGCTGCTAGATCTGTGCTCTCAACTGAACGGGGAAGCTGTCCTGACTCAATCGGCAAAAACTTCAAATTCTTATGATTCACTGTAACGTCTTTTTCCGACGCTTTCAGTATTTCGATATTCGGATCAAATTCAATAAGACCTTCATCTTGTAATATAATTAGCGCGCGAGCCGCATTGACAGGGTCATTCGGTAATGTAATCTTTGAACCGTCTGTAATCTCTTCAATGGACTTGAACTTATTCGAAAAAATACCCATTGGAGCTGTCGGTACGTTTATCAACTTGGATAATTCAAAGTTATTTTCTTTAACAACATTATCTAGATACACTGTATTTTGAAATAAGTTAGCATGTATCTCCCCATTTGCTAGTGCTTGGTTCGGCTGAATATAATCACTAAACTCTTTCAGCTCCACTTTATAGCCTTTTTCCTCTAATCCCGGGATAATCGCCTTTTTCAACATATCACTATATGGGCCTGCTGTTGCGCCAATTGTTATGGATTTCTCGTCATTCGAAACATTTTTGTCTTTTCCTCCACAAGCAGCCAGTACAGCTACTAGGGCAATCATCATACAAGTAATCAGTAGTTTTTTCATGATGTCATCTCTCCTCTGTTATCGTTTATCAACTGATTTTGAAATCCAATCTCCTGCAAACTGAATAATTTGTACAAGCACAATTAAAATAAGTACTGTTACAACCATGATTGTTTCGTCATAACGGTAGTAGCCATAACGGATGGCCAAATCTCCCATTCCACCTCCGCCGACAACCCCTGCCATTGCGGAATAGGCAACCAAACTGATGACAGTCAACGTCAGCCCTTGGATAATACTTGACTTTGCTTCCGGTAATAATACGTTGCGGATGATCATCCAAGGACTTGCACCAATTGAAATCGCCGCTTCAATGACACCCTTATCGATTTCTCGAAGTGAAGTCTCCACAATTCGTGCAAAAAATGGAATGGCCGCTGCTGACAAAGATACACTAGCTGCCGTCGGACCAATTGACGTACCGACTAGAAGTGTAGTCAAAGGAATGAGTAACACAAGTAAAATGATATAAGGAATGGACCGGACCATATTGGTGATGAAACCTAGAATCGATTTCACTATAATATTTTCTAGGAACAATCCTTTATCCGTCGCAAATAGTAAAATGCCCAATGGTAACCCAATGATCAACGCAACAACAAGTGAGATCCCCACCATGAAAAGTGTTTCACCAAATGCCTTTGTCATATCTGGCAGTAATTCAATGATTTGTTGTACATCAATTCCCATTGCCGATCACCTCCACTTGTACATGACGAGATGATAGATATGCGATGGCTTGCTCAACAGCCGCCGGTTCTCCCAGCAACTCCATCACAAATATTCCCAGTGGCATTTCTTGAATATACTCAATCGATCCATGCAAGAAATTACCCGTTACGTTGTATTTTTGGATAGTTTCAGAGATAACACTCTCACCTGCGACATTTCCTTTGAACATCAATTTCACAATACGTCCTGTGCAATTTGCTAAAATAGCTGCCGGAACGTCAAAGGACACTACACTGCTGATGAATTCTTTCGTTAGTTCTTCTTGAGGATCCGAAAAAACATCATACACTTGTCCTTCTTCAATCACTTTTCCATTTTGCATAATCGCCATGCGATTACAAATTTCTTTTACCACATGCATCTCATGCGTGATTAACACAATTGTAATCTGTAGCTCCAAATTGATTTTCTTTAATAATCGTAAAATCGACAAAGTCGTATTTGGATCCAAGGCGGATGTTGCTTCATCACAGAGTAAAACGGATGGGTTATTAGCAAGCGCTCGGGCAATTCCAACTCGTTGCTTTTGCCCTCCACTCAATTGTGCAGGATAGACATTTCGTTTATCCGACAAACCGACCATTTCAAGCAACTCTGCTACACGGTCACTAATTCGAGCCTCAGGTGTTTTTGCTGCACGTAATGCGAATGCAATATTTTCATATACCGTCTTTTGGCTAATTAAATAAAAGTGCTGAAAAATCATACCGATTTTCAATCTTGCTTGACGCAAGCTTTTCCCTCTTAACTTCGTCAAATTAACGCCATCTATTAAGATTGTACCTTCCGTAGGCTTTTCCAATAGATTCAAGCAGCGAATCAGCGAACTTTTCCCAGCACCTGAATAACCGACAATGCCGAAAATGTCACCCTTGTTAATCTCGAGCGAAACGTTATCGACACCTCTTACAATCCTATCTTTAGTTTGATAAATCTTCGAGACCTTTTGGATTTGAATCATTGACTTCTCCTCTTTCTATTCAATCAACTACGCTGTGGATTTTTATGTAATTCGGAAAAAATTCTGATCAATATAATAAAAAATACCTCTTTCATAAATGAAAGAAGCACCGAAAATATCGTTTCAGCTTATCTTTCAGAATAACATTCACTCTGTAGGAGTTGGCACCTTCCTCGTTGTATACAAGGGGTTGCTGGACGTCATCGGGCCTATCCCTCGGTCGCTCATGATAAGTTACATATGTAATTGTTTGAAGCTTAAGTTATATAGTAGTCTGAACCAACTAAATTGTCAACACAATAATACAATTGACAACTAGTGCAATATTGCTATTAAGTCAATAACTCCTGTATACTAGCATATAAATAATTGACTACTCAAATGAAAGAGGTAATCCTATGACACTCTCAAATCGGTTGAAAAATTTACCACCACACTTCTTTTCATCACTCGTTCGAAATGTAGAGCAAGCACTTTCGGAAGGACGAGACGTGATTAACTTAGGGCGAGGCAATCCAGACCAACCTACTCCACCCCATATAGTCAAGGCTTTACAGGAAGCCGTTGAAGACCCAGCTACGCATGGCTATTCCCCTTTCAGAGGGATTGCAGAATTCAAACAAGCTGCTGCAGACTTTTACAAACGCGAATTCAATGTCGATATCGACCCTAAAACGGAAGTAGCGGTTCTATTTGGTACAAAGCCTGGATTAGTCGAATTACCCCTTGCTTTGATGAATGAAGGGGAATTACTTTTACTACCGGATCCTGGTTATCCAGATTATTTATCAGGTGTGAGCTTAGCAAATATTAACTACGAAACTATGCCCTTACTCGCAGAAAATAATTATTTTCCGGATTACAGCGCCTTAACTGACGAACAAAAAAAGGCAAAGTTAATGTATTTAAACTACCCAAACAACCCAACAAGTGCCACTGCAACCATTCCGTTTTTTGAAGAAACGATTGCTTTGGCTAAGTCCAATGACATTGCCATTATGCATGACTTTGCTTACGGCGGAATTGGCTTTGACGGCAAAAAACCACTTAGTTTCCTACAGGTAGAGGGTGCTAAAGAGGTCGGAATTGAAATGTACACCTTGTCAAAAACGTATAATATGGCCGGTTGGCGCGTAGGATTCGCGGTCGGTAATGCCGAAATTATTAAAGCCATCGGTACCTTGCAAGATCATTTATTCATCGATATTTTCCCAGCCATTCAACGCGCCGCTGCCGTCGCATTATCAGGCAGTCAAGACTGTGTGGATGAGCTGATTGCTCTATATGAAAGTCGCCGCAACGTTTTAATCACTGAGTGCAATCGAATTGGTTGGAATGTGGTGGCTCCCTCCGCGTCATTTTTCGCGTGGCTACCTGTTCCCACAGGCTATACAAGTGAATCGTTCACAGACCTTCTTTTAAATAAGGCCGATGTAGCCGTTGCGCCAGGTCATGCTTTTGGCGTGCACGGTGAAGGCTATGTACGCGTCGGATTATTAGAAACAGAAGATCGTTTAAAAGAAGCCGTTGCGCGTATTGAAAAGCTCGATTTATTTTCGTAATCAAAAAAACTGGCGGACTGCAAATAGTCCGTCAGTGCTTTCAGTTATACGCATAAGTTTCTTTTGCGAGAATCACTTATCGAAACCCCATTTGTCTCCCTAGGTTTTAGGTAAGTTTTTTACTTCGAAACTATTTATTTTATCAATCTATTTTTTGAGCATCCTACTGTTTGCCATAAAAAAGACTACCCAAACCAAAATGGATAGTCTTTACACACTTACATCGATTGATGATTAAAATTACTAATTACCCTTTTTTTGCATCATCTTCTCTTTCCAATCGATCTACAAGTTTTTCTAATAATTTTCCAAGCTTTTCAGTGTCTGGATTTATCGTATTATTTTGCGACTTCTCTTTTTTCAATTCATCGATTTGGCTTTGAAGTTTATCTATATCTTGCTGCTGCTGTGCATCAGAAATTCGCCCTTCTTCTATCGAAATCGCTCCACCAATCGTTTGCAATGCATCACCCAATGTTGATATGGCTGACCCCAAAAGCGCAATTTTAGCGCCCCGATTTAAGGAGTCATCATTAGACAATAGTTTATCATTAATGATTGGATAATCTCGTCGCAAAATCATCGCCCCTCTAACCATTTTGTTGAATGATTATTTTAGCTTTCAGGCTATTATATGTTATCAAGTGTGGTTGAGGACCTTCCAGGTGAGTTTCCGATGATGATGAGTACAGTAGCTTAATGAATTTCACGCATGATAAATCCAAGCTGCACAGAATCGGCAATTCGCTTATAGCCTATTTCTTGATAGATTTTATTGGACGTCGGGTTCATCAAATCCGTATACAGCACGCAGAAATCATAGCTTTTTAATAGTTCCGTTGAACAGGACGCAACCATCGTCCGGGCATAGCCCTTTTTTCGCTCCTCATGTGGGGTAAATACGAGAGATACCGTGACACCATGCTTGCTAGGACGTGATTTTTTCATCATCGACACAACTTTCCCACCATGCTCCCACAAAAACACTTCACGCTCACTTAAAAATGCAGCCACACGCTTTTTCACGTCTTCAATCCGAGTAATTGGAAGCCCCGTATCTTCCTCAAAAATGGTGTACCACTTCTCGATAATTGAACAATCTCCTTCATCCGCAAAACGCCAGCTCCCCGGGCTTTGTAGAAGTGTTTCATTCACTTCATCGAGCCGATACAATCCTTGGTCCATCAACAATTGATGGGTCATTCCTGTTTGCGCCTCCCATTTCTCTACGAAGCAATATGCCCACGCCTTGAGGCTAATGACGGAACTGATTTCAATTTCATGTTGCAATAATTTCTTAATTAATAAATCCATGCTTTCTTCTACTCGTTTTTCATCAACAAAAATTAGGTTTAACGGATGTGGAGGTGTCATTTGAAAGAGGGCTAGCACTCTCCCATCCTCTTCAATTGTCGCCATGAAAGGATTTTCATAGCGTCCTGCTTTAATCGCTTGCAGTACGCCAGAAAAGAGACTGTAGACATCTTCCCCCTCAGCTAAAATCGGCTCTACTTGTAACGCAAATTCATGCACATCAGCATATTGTTTAAACTCCATTCCCATCCCCCCAAACTCTATTTAAAAAAGGATATGATACCTTCCTCAAAAAAAGAAAGGTACCATATCCTTCAAATTACCCGAATACTTCGCCACTGTCTAGGCTTAATTGCCACTCAATACCGAACTTGTCCGTTATTTGGCCGTAGCATTTACTGAAAAATGTTTCTTGCAGCTCCAAGTTTACCTTGCCGCCCTCTTTCAGTTTACTGAACACAGATTTGATTTCAGCCCCGTCTTTACTAACGACCGCAAGGGTAATGTTGTTCCCTTGAGTAAAAGGCGATCCCGGAAAAGTATCCGAAAACATCACATTGCTGCCACTTATGTTAAGCCGTGTGTGCATCACTAAATTTTTCGCTTCTTCTGGAAGAGGATACTCCGGGTTGGGTGGCCCTTCTCCGAAAGTCATGATTTTGGGTACTTCTGTTTCAAAAACCTCTGCATAAAACATCACTGCCTCACGACAATTCCCATTAAAATTAAAATAGATATCAACAGCCATTTCCCTTCACTCCTTCGATTTCATTCTGAATCCAGCTATCCCAACTTTATCATTTACCTAACTGCTTATACAATCGGGAAGTAATTCATTTGTGCCAAAGTTCGTTCGTACTCTATATATTCCTTTGATTGATGAAGTTCGCTACTTGATTTTAATGTAGTTAATGCACTTTCAATTAAAAACTGTCTCGGCTTCTCTTTATTAATCAGTATTTCTTTTTGTATAAAATATAATAACTCTACATACGTCGTTATTTTTGGATCTTCTAGATCAAATTGCTTTTCAATTAACTTTTTCATACTCAAAGTGGCAAATGAAAATTCGTTATTGAAATAATTTTGATTATTCGATTGTGACAGCAATGTACTCATCTTTTCTGGTGCAAATAATTGAATATCCTTTTGACTCACATCATCGAGAATGGTCATCACTCGATGCAAACAATAAGTGGCCATTTGCTGTACCGTTAACATGCCGTTTTGACGGTTACTTGTATACAAAATATTTTGCATCATCCCAGTAAAAAGCACAGCGCAATCTACCAAATATTTCGCTTGATTTTCCGAAAAAATATCTAAAAAACGCTCATAGATCCAGGTCGTAAAAAAGTCTTTTGTCTGCTTAATGTATTTGATAAGTTCCGGTTCATTTGACACAAGTACCTCTTCAATAAGCTGGATTATTTTATTTTTACGATTCATCTCCATTATAAAAACAATCTGTTTGATGAAAACTTCTTTGTCCCTAATATCTTCTCCAATGAGCAGCTCGTCCCTTTTCATTCTCATATCTTCTTGTAGAAGATTGAATACTGCTTTAAATAATTCACCTTTGGAAGGAAAATAATTATAAAAAGATCCCTTTGAAATACTACTATGGTCCAAAATATCTTGAATCGATGTGCCATGATAGCCTTTTTCACTAAATAATTCATGCGCCTTATCTATCACATATCTTTTTTTCTTATTCATGGTTATCTATCTCTCCTAGGTGATTATGTGCTTATATTATTAATTCTATCATAACACTTTTATACCACAGGTACATTTGTGAACTATCAGTATGTTTTTATTGCTCTTTTCGTTTCGAAGGTGTATTATAAACCTCTCAATACTTACGGTTTACATTTGAACCGCCAGTCTAAAAAAGCAAAGGGGAATATTTTTATGTCCGCGAAACAGATAAAGCCTTCATATGGTTTGTTGGCAATTTTAATGACGGGTGCATTCGTGGCGTTACTTAGTAATACTTTGTTAAACGTCGCACTCCCTTCCATTATGAATGAATTTGATGTCAGTCCCGCAACCGTACAATGGTTGTCGACTGGTTATATGCTCGTAAACGGGATTTTAATTCCAACCACAGCATTTTTGATCAGCAAATATACAGCTAGGCGCTTGTTCTTAATTGCCATGGGGCTCTTTACGATTGGTACATTAATAAGTGGATTCGCACCGAGTTTTTCAATCCTCCTCGTAGGACGCATGGTGCAGGCTTCCGGGGCTGCCTTAATTATGCCTTTGTTAATGAACGTACTCTATACATCATTCCCTCCTGAAAAACGTGGTTCTGCAATGGGGATGTTCGGGATTGTTATGATTTTTGCTCCCGCCATTGGACCTACATTATCCGGCTGGGTTATTCAACACTATAATTGGTCCGTGTTATTCTTTATGATGGCGCCTCTAATGGTTCTCGTGTGGGTTTTAGGATTCTTTAAACTACACGATAAAAAAGAAAGTAGTAACGCTAAAATCGATGCACTATCTGTTGCTTTATCAGCCTTGAGCTTCGGTGGTATTTTATACGGATTTAGTTCGGCTGGTAATCACGGTTGGTCTGCTCCAAGTGTGTATTTTACTATTATTGTTGGTGTACTGTCATTAGCTTGGTTAATTCTTCGACAATTTAAGCTTGATGAGCCAATGCTAGATTTCAGAGTCTATAGATATCCAATGTTTGCTTTATCTTCTGCCATTTCGATTACTTTAAATATGGCTATGTTCTCAGCTATGCTATTAATGCCAATCTATCTCCAAAATATTCGTGGCATTTCGGCGATGGATTCGGGCTTAATGATGCTACCAGGCGCATTAATTATGGGGATAATGATGCCGATTACCGGTAAAATATTCGACAAATACGGGCCTAAAATCTTGGCCTATGTAGGATTAACAATTGTGGTCATCACGACATTCTTGTTTGGTCAATTGACCGATTCAACAGAATATATTCACTTAGTTGTAATCTACTCCGTCCGCATGTTCGGGATTTCAATGGTCATGATGCCGATCATGACTAATGGTTTAAATCAAATCCCGCCTGCTTTAATCCCACATGGTACGGCGATGAACAGTACCATTCAACAAGTATCAGGCGCGATTGGTGCTAGTTTGCTCGTCACGATTATGTCGAATCGTACATCTGTACACGCAGAAAATATGCTCGCTGAAGCCATGGCGAAGTTAACGACTACACCCACTGGCGAAGCGTTAGTCGAATTGCAACAACATATCACAATGGAAGCAACCATTTCCGGAATAAATGATTCGTTCCTAGTCTCTACAGGAATCGCCGTTGTGGCATTTATTCTATCGATCTTTATTAAAAGAACAACGTTTCCAAAACCACTAGAAACCAAATAAATAGAAATACAACTAGGGCTACTTCAAAGTCGGAACAACGACTTATGAGGTAGCCTTTTCATGTAGAGCCTATACATGTTTCAACCTAATTGCTTTCATAAATGCTAGCCAATGTGAAGACAATGGAATAGACAAAGAGGAACTGAAAAGGATGTCCGATTTTTGCCCAGCATTATGGCTGGAAGAACAAACACCTGATGACGTCGAAGTTTGCTGCGAATGCAGTCTTGATACACATGGCACACGCATGATTTGAGGCGAAGGAAATCCGGAGGCGCATATTCTAATCATTCTTGATAATCCCGGAGCTCGCGAGGATCGGCAAGGCAATTCATTTATTTGTGGAACACGGCAAACCCCACAATAAGCTGCCATTGACATTGGTTTGAAAACAGCAGATTTATCTGAAGCATGATTGATATTAAATTTCCCAACTGCCCTAGCCTTCTCATCGATGGAATGCAGGTGCTTGTTTTGCTCGATTCAAGCGAAGTAATTGCTTAATTAGAATTAACGGAACCTTCCAATCGATATGAACGTATTAACTAGTAGGGCTTTAATGAATAATCACTAACATTACTACTATTGGTTTCCGATTCTAATCACAGAAGAATATTGGTTGTTAAAATGATAAGGAGGAATGATGATGTATTCAAAACCGTTCAGTAAACATCGATTTATGAAAACAATGGGAGGTATTCTGTTTTTATTTTCTTCTTGTTTTTTGATTGTAGGGTGTTCTCAAGAAAATGTGGAGAATCAAGGCGAAGTAGTTGCTCCATTGGAAGATAAAAACAAAGCTGCGATTCGTGCTGTTCTTGAAAAGGAATTTACGGGTCCAGATGAAGAATACCTGCGTTTAAGCGAGGAATTATATAGGCAACAAACGGATCCATCGTATGAAGGGTACGTCGATACAAGTGTGTTACCTCCAGACACAGAAGAAATCACTTCATATGTAGAAAAAACCTACTCGTCTTATTTTACGGAATTAGGATTTGATTCCTTTGTTAATGCTACACCTGCTTTCATGTACCATCATTACCCAGCCGATCATCAATTAAGTATCGAAGATATCGAAGTGGTGCAAGGTATTAAGCCAAAAGCACCAAATCATTATGATTTTACTGCCCAAGTAGAATATATAAACAATGTTGGAGAAACTACGCAATTCAAGATAAGCGGGACGGCAATTTGTTCAGAAGAAGGAAAAATCGGAAGGATTATGATCGATGACGGAGGACTGTTTAATAAAATCAATGAGGATCAAAATTAGATAAGGTACAGTGTGGTATTTCCTTTATAGGGCACTTTCCCCTTACCTTTTCCATTTAAATTAACCACTGAATTAGCAACGGTATTAACACAATATTTTCGCCTTACAATAATTATTGTTGGTCATGTAATTCGTGAGTCAATTTAAATGTTGAAATAGGCGTGACTTGTGTTTAAACGTTGATGTATAGGCATTTTAAAGACCGCTAATTCAAGTGCGAATTAGCAGTCTATTTAGTGCTTTATTTTGTATTTAGTACCACTCAACTGAACGGGTTACCTGTAAAGATGCATATCTTTTTCTATGTAAGGCAGGTACTACTTCACCAAAGCATCGGTTTTTGCACCATAAGCCAAAGCATGATTAGCATTAAGCCAATATAATACCACGAAGTTTTGTTCAAACGACTCAGCATAACATTTTTATCAGCGCCTGGGTCGTGGAATTTCCGAAGCACTAACGTAAACCCTCTCGATAGGAAAACCGCAGATAACAACAAAACTGCAAGCGTCATGATTACCCATGACGTATACCATGGCCAAGGTCCAAGGATTAATAGGAGGACACCGGTGAAAACGAGGACATGTCCCGCATGCATAACGATACGGATAACGACGTTGATGACAGACAAGTAGGCTTGCTCAATGACTGCATCAACGCCCCGTAAACGTCTAATAATCGGCATAAAAATAAATAATGGACCTATGGAAAGAACCGCACTGACGATGTGTGAATAGACGAGTATTCCATAGATAACCTGTTTCATTTCAATTTATCATTTCTTAACCGGACTATATTCATGTACCCATACCTTCATTTGTGGAAGCCAAGGCATTTTCGCGTGTGCATGCATAGACATCATCGATTGTTTATACGCTTCTAGATCCGCATAGCCTTCTTGCTGCGCAAGTTCGTCTGTCAGTTCACCAAGCGTTTGTACGTAAAGTGCGTCGATTGTAAACTCTTGACCATCTAGCACCATGATTTCTCCTGGATATGCATAGACACCGTTACGGCGAGTAGCAGTTTTTTCGCCATGTAGTACTTTTTGTACGTCTTCTGGTATTGTAACCAATCGTTCAATCGAACATGTTTTTTCTGGAAATCCAGTCATATAAATCGCTCCATTTCTCAATAGTTCTCTACCCTATCATAACGATTTTTCACAGCTTTTGCGACATATCCGCAAGTAGTTTTTTATGCAGTAAGACCGATGCATTCATCTCGACACGCATCGGTCACAATTGACTAGATAGCTTTCACTTAGCAGTTAAATCATTTCACAGAGGATTTACAACTGCTTCATTAAATTCGCCATTTCAATGGCAGCCGCCCCTGCATCCCATCCTTTATTACCGGCCTTTGTTCCAGCACGCTCAATTGCTTGCTCGATGGTATCGGTAGTCAAAACACCGAAGATGACAGGAATACCTTCTTGCATATTGATAGCTGCAACGCCTTTGGCAACCTCGTTACATACAAAGTCAAAATGTGGTGTTGCACCACGGATTACCGTACCGAGTGTGATAACCGCATCATAGTTACCTGAAGCTGCCATTTTCTTCGCAACAAGTGGAATTTCATAAGCTCCCGGTACCCATGCTACGGCAATATTGCTTTCATCTACGCCATGACGACGTAACGCATCTTCAGCTCCACCCAATAGTTTTCCAGTAATGAATTCATTAAATCTTGCAACGACAATCCCTATTTTAAGTCCTGTTCCCACTAAATGTCCTTCATAGATTGTTCCCATTGTAAATCCCCCTTAGCTGTGCAATATATGCCCTAGTTTATTTTTCTTCGTTTCCATATACATCTTATTTGCATCTTTTACTGGCATTTCAATTTGAATACGTTCCGTTACTACTAACCCATGCCCTGCTAATCCGGCAATTTTACGCGGGTTATTGGTCAACAGATGAATAGATGTTAAACCGAGATCTCGTAAAATCTGTGCGCCAATCCCATAATCTCGAAGATCATCTGGAAATCCTAATTTTTCATTGGCTTCAACTGTGTCATAGCCTTCTTCTTGAAGTTTGTACGCCTTCATTTTATTGACAAGCCCAATTCCTCGCCCTTCTTGACGCATATAGAGCAGAACGCCTCTTCCCGCTTTTTCAATCTGCGCAAGCGCCGCATGAAGTTGCGGTCCGCAATCACAGCGACACGAACCAAAGACATCACCCGTTAAACATTCTGAATGAACCCGTACAAGAATGTTTTCAGCGTCTTTAATATTACCTTTCACTAAAGCGATATGTTCACGGCCAGTTAATGTCTCTACGTAGGTCACTGCCTTAAATTGACCGAAATCCGTCGGCAATTGTACATCGACAATACGTTCAATCAGCTTGTCATTCTCCCGACGATAGGCGATTAAATCTTGTATCGTTAAAATTACAAGATCAAATCTTTCAGCAATTTCTTGTAGCTGCAAACCTCTAGCCATCGTTCCATCGGCATTCATGATTTCGCAGATAACGCCAACTGGTTCTGCTTCCGATAGTCGCGCCAAGTCAACAGCGGCTTCCGTATGACCCGCGCGTTTCAACACACCGCCTGGTTTTGCAATCAACGGAAAAATATGTCCCGGCCTTCTAAAGTCGGTTGGCCCCGCGTCTTTTCCAAGCATCTTCAATACGGTTTCTGAACGTTCAAATGCAGAGATTCCAGTATGACAGTCCGAATGATCAATACTGATTGTGAATGCAGTTCCGTGCGCATCACTATTATGTTCTGTCATGAGGCCAAGTTCGAGCTTTTTTGCTTTCGCCTCATCTATCGGCACGCAGATAAGTCCACGGCCTTCCGTCGCCATAAAGTTAATCATTTCAGGTGTAGCAAATTCACCAAGCGCAACAAAGTCACCTTCATTTTCCCGGTCCTCGTCGTCGACAACAATGATAGCTTTTCCTTTTTTCAGTTCTTCGATCGCCTTTTCTACGGTCGTGTACATCTATAATTCCCCCTTAACTAAGGAATCCACTGGAGGTGAGTGTATCCATTGTTACTCCTCCAGTTGAATTCGTTTTGTTTGTCATCATTAGCCGTTCCATATATTTTGCGAGCATATCGCATTCTACGTTCGCTCGATCACCTGGCTTCTTTCTCCCTATGATGGAGTCACCTTGTGTGACAGGAATAAGCGAGATAGTAAAACCCTTATCTGTCACACCAAAGACAGTAAGTGAAGTGCCATCCACTGTTACCGAACCTTTCGGGATAAAATACTTCAATAGTTCAGTAGCAACACTGATGTCCATATAAGTCGCATTTCCTTTTGGTCTAACCGACATAATTTCTCCAGTACTATCAACATGCCCGCTGACTATATGGCCACCAAAACGACCATTTGCGGCCATCGCACGTTCTAAGTTAACCGGATTTCCCGTACGCAACGTATGGAGTGTCGTCGCTTGCACCGTTTCCGGCATAACATCTGCCGTAAATTGCGTATTCGAAAATCCAGACACAGTCAAACAGACGCCATTCACTGCAATGCTATCGCCTTTTTTGACATCGCTTAGAACCGTTGTGCAACGAATAGCTAATTGGAGTGAATTCGGTCCTGGCTTAACTGCTGAAACAGTTCCAATTTCTTCGACGATACCCGTAAACAAATGCGTCAATCCTCCTTGTGGAACTTGGCATGCAATCGGATATCATCTCCAATTTGTCGCACATCTAAAAAACGGAGTGATTCACTATCCGCCATCAAGTTCCGAGTTTCGTCCATGAATAAAGAAGTACCATTGCCAATCAACTTCGGTGCCATATACATATACAGTTCATCTGCAAGTCCTGCATTGATAAAACTAGAATGGATCTGGCTACCGCCTTCAACAAACAACGTCATGATCCCTTTATTCGCAAGGCGCTTTAGTACTTCATCTAAAAAAGATTCGCTTTCTGATATCCTTTCAATTGAAACGAAGGGATGTTCAAAAAAAGCGTTTCTCGATTTTGGAGAATCGAGTGTAAAAATAATCGTTTCTACAGCGCCGTCTGTGACGACATTCGCTATTGGTGGCGTCCGAAGATGCCGGTCTAAAATAATTCGAATTGGATTCTTTCCACCATGGGGCAAACGGGTGGTGAGGAAAGGGTTATCGTGAAGTACGGTTTGTATGCCTACCAAAATAGCATCATGGGTATGGCGGAGGTGATGGACATCGGTTCTTGCTGCATCCGAAGTAATCCATTTGCTGTCCCCAGTCTGCGTTGAAAGACGACCGTCGAGTGTTGCGGCGGCTTTCAAGGTGACATACGGTTTCCCGTATTGAATAAAATGAAAAAATGCTCGGTTCAACTGCTCTGCCTCTTCCTGTAAAATGCCGGTGATCACTTCAATTCCAGCAGCTTTAAGAAGCCCGATTCCTGTGCCATTAACGGCAGGATTCGGATCGATGGATGCCACAAAAACGCGGCGAATACCGCTTGAAATAATGAGATCTGTGCAAGGAGGTGTTTTCCCTGTATGGGCACACGGTTCCAGCGTCACGTAAAGATCCGCGCCGTCCGCTTCTGAGCCCGCCATCCTTAAGGCATGCACTTCCGCGTGCGGCGTTCCCGCCTTCAAATGCGCACCTGTCCCAATAATCTGGCCGTTTTTCACACAAACAGCACCGACAAGTGGATTCGGCGAGGTTTGTCCTTCTGCACTGCGCGCTAAATTAAGGGCTAATCTCATATAATCATAAGGGTCCATTGGCATTCCCCCTTTCAATCATTATGAAAGGGCAGAGATCAATTGCGCCTCGGCATAATTGCGTCCAGATTTTTTCGAGCGGGCTCGAAAAGCACCACTGAAAATCTGTGACATCCGCCGGAGGCTTTAACTTGATTCAGCTGGGATTTGATTCCACTGAAACAAGTTAATAAGCATCATACGTATAGTTAAACAACTTCTCCCATCCAGACTGTAACTGTCGGTGCCGGAATTTCACCAGCTCCACCGCCTTCCACTGAAGGAAGGACGGGTCACGGACTAACGAGCGATTGCTCGATCACCGCCGGTAAGGAATTTCACCTTGCCCCGAAGAGTTTTTCTATAACGTACTGATGCTAAGTTAACATACTACTTCAATTTAAGCAAAAAAATACTCGGTCCGATTGTTCGGAACCGAGTATTTTCTACGTTTCTCTCTTAGTTCTTCAAGTCTTCAATCGAGCCAATATCCATATACTGCGGCACTACAAGACCGACTTTAACACCATCCACACTTACGCCGAGTTCTTCATATTGCCCTTCAAATTTATCGGCATATGCCTTGGCTGTCAATGGCAACCATGCGGCAAGGGATGCATCGGCGCTACCATCTGCCACTGCCGTCCACATTGGTCCCGATTCTACTTGCATTAGGTTCACTTGATAGCCCATGTCTTCCAACACAAGTTTCATAACGTTATGACTGGCGATTTCACTATCCCACGCCACATAAACAAGCTTAATTTTGTCGCCATCTACTTTTTCTACACCAGCTGTCCACTCCGCAACCTTGTCCGGGTTCGCATCTATCCAACTTTGTGCAGCGACTTGTTCCTTTTCACCTTCATAAATCGCTTTCATCACTTCATTCATATCTTCTTCTGTCCACTTGAACCGGGAAAGAATTTGATGGGCTTCTGGGAGATCATCCGCTAAGCCAAGTCTGCCAATTGTACGAATTTGTTCTTCCCCTCCGTACAGTCCTTTTGGGTCTTTCAGGAATTTCAAATCAAATTCCGCAAACTTCCAATGTGGCGTCCAGCCAATTACAACGATTGGCTGTTCTTTATCATAAGCCCTTTTTAAAGCTGCAGTCATTGTTGCACCTGAACCTGAAACGACTTTCATACCTGTTAGCTCATACTCTTCGATTGCTTTTTCCGTTGTCGACATAATATTAGCACCTGGGTCAATGCCAATAATTTGATAGTCAAGTGATTCTGCAACTGACTTTTCTGTATCCGTCTGCCCTTTCCCATCATCTTTGCCACATGCCGCAAGTCCGAATGCGAGTAGAGCAACCGCCCCAAGTCCTACTACCTTTTTCACGATGTTCTTTTTCATAATCCATTTCCCCCTTGTTTTTCTATTTATTTCCCAATCAGTTCAGCTGGATACTATTTCAAGCTGATATAAAAAATAAACCCGAAAAAGCACTGTACCTTACAGCGTTTTTCCGGGTTTATGGTACTATTACTATTTCTTCAAATCTTCAATCGATGTGATGTCCATATACTTCGGTACAACAAGACCGACTTTAACACCTTCCATGTTAATACCAAGTTCTTCGAATTTGCCTTCAAATTTATCGGCATATGTTTTATGCGTTAATGGTAACCAAGCCGCAAGCGATGCATCTGCGCTGCCGTCAGCAATCGCTGTCCATAGTGGACCTGCCTCTACTTGTGTCAATATCACGTTGTAACCCATTTCTTCCAAAACCAATTTGATCACGTTATGGCTAGCAATTTCGCTATCCCATGCAACGTAAGCCAATTTGATTTTATCGCCATCTACTTTGTCTACACCAGCTGTCCACTCAGCCACTTTGTCCGCGTTGTCATCAATCCAGTTCTGGGCAGCAACCGCTTCTTTTTCACCTTCTTGGATGGCAATCATGACTTTACCCATATCCTCTTCTGTCCATTTGAATTGAGACAAAATTTGGTAGGCTTCTGGTAGGTCAGCTTGTAATCCAGTTCGACCGATTGTTCGGATTTGTTCTTCATCACCGTACGCGCCTTTTGGATCTTCAAGATATTTTAATTCGTATTTCGCGAATTTCCAATGCGGTGTCCATCCAGTTACAACAATCGGCTCCTCTTTATCGTAGGCTTTTTTCAAAGCAGCTGTCATTGCTGCACTTGAGCCTGATACAAGGTCCCATTCAGTTAAATCATACTCTTCCATTGCTTTTTCAGTTGCTTCCATAATACCCGCGCCTGGATCAATCCCAGTGATTTTATACTTCACAGACTCGCCGACAGTTTGCGTTGAATCTGCCCCTGCTTTTCCATCATCGTTCCCACAAGCTGCAAGCCCTACTGCAAGTAGAGCTACTGCTCCAAGTCCCAAAACTTTTTTCGTAAGTCTCATTATAAAGTTCCCCCTTGTTTTTTCTTTCCAGCGTGCTGTGTCACTCGGTCCAAAATAATTGCCACGATAACAATCGCTAGACCCGCTTCAAATCCAACACCTGTTTTCAATTGTGTAACCGCCCGGTAGACTTCTTCACCAAGACCTGGTGCACCAACCATAGAAGCAATAACCACCATCGATAATGACAGCATGATACTTTGATTGACCCCCGCCATAATGGTCGGTTTAGCTAGCGGTATTTGCACTTTCGTCAATCGCTGCCAAGTCGTCGAACCAAATGCTTCTGTTGCCTCAATCAAATCTTTAGGAACCTGTTCGATTCCCAGCATCGTCAAACGAATAGTTGGCGGCATCGAGAATATAACCGATGCGACAACCCCTGGAACGACTCCAATATTGAAGAAGAAAATCGCCGGTAACAAGTAAACAAATGCCGGCATTGTCTGCATAAGATCCAAAATGGGATTAATGATTTTGCGTGCACTCGCTTGTTGCGAACCCCAAATACCAAGTGGAATACCTATCACAATCGCTATCGTGACAGAAGTGATCACCAATGCAAGCATCTGCAACATCGGATACCAGTAGCCTAAATAATCGATGAACAATAATCCAATCAACGACATCAAGGCAATTCGGCGCGTGGAGATCAACCACGCTAGCAAGGAGAATAGAACGGCAAGCAGAATAGATGGCACCATGTCAAGTCCTTCCACTGACCCTTCAACAATCCCCGCAAGTACATCTGAAATACCATCAAATACAGTGCCAAATGTAGTCACAAGCCAGTCGACCCCATTATCAATCCAATCAGCAAACGGTAGACGAGGTAAGTTATTCATTTGACTTCACCTCCGAATCTGTTTGTTCGGCAGAATCGACCATAGCATCATTATTTATAAACTGATTATCGCCTGCCAATGCACCGATTAGTGCACCTCGAATAATAATTCCTTGTAGCTTGTTATCATCACTTACAACAGCAACAGGTATCGATGCGGTTGAAACGATATCAAATAGATCAATTAGCAACGTCTCAGCGGGCATCATTGGCAGATTTGAAATCAAAACTTCATGAAGGGTTTTGCCTGATTCAGTTGCATCGACAGCATCCTGCGCTGTTACCGCACCAAGGAGTCGATTCCCTTTATCAACCACATAGATGGATGAAATCCCAAGGCGTTTCATCAGTCGCAATGCAACTCGCGGTCCTCGATCAACTTGTACCGTATCGGCTTTTTTCATAATATGGCCTGCTGTTAATACTTTGGACAAATCAACATCTTCAACAAATCGTTCAACGTATTCATTTGATGGATCCATTAATATTTCTTCCGGAGTTCCGATCTGAACGATTTCTCCGTCCTTCATCAAAGCAATCCGATCGCCGATACGAAGTGCCTCATCCAGATCATGGGTAATAAAGATAATCGTTTTTCCCATATCATTATGAAGCTGTAGCAATTCGTCTTGCATATCTTTGCGTATCAATGGATCCAGTGCACTAAACGCCTCATCCATTAATAAAATATCTGGTCCATTCGCTAACGCTCGAGCAAGACCTACGCGCTGCTGCATTCCACCACTTAATTGGTTCGGATACTGATCTTCGTATCCAGCAAGACCAACGAGTTTTAAAGATTCTTTCGCTTTTTCCTGACGTTCTGCTTTTGCCACGCCTTGAATTTCCAGCCCATATTCCGTATTTTCAAGAATTGTTTTATGAGGGAAGAGCGCAAAATTTTGAAAGACCATACCAATTTTTTTACGTCTCACTTCACGAAGCTGTTCTTTATTCATCTTGACGATATCCTCACCGTCTAGCAAAATTGTGCCCATCGTCGGGTCAATCAATCTGTTGAGCAACCTGACAAGCGTTGATTTCCCACTACCGGACAAGCCCATAATGACAAATATTTCACCTTCATAGACATCAAAAGATGCTTTTTTCACTCCGACAGTTGCACCAGTCGCTTTTAATATTTCGCTCTTCGTCTTTCCTTCATTCAGCAGCTGAGCCGCCCGTTTACTGTTTTTACCGAAAATCTTCGTCGTGTTGTGCACTTCGATTTTCTTCTTAGCAATTTGATCACTCATACGTCCACTCCTTACAATTATCAATTACGCCTCGGCGTAATTGCGTCCAAATTTTGAATTGTGCTTGCACAATTAACTCCCTTCAAAATTTGAAACATCCGCCGGGGGCTTAACTTGAATCAGCAGGGAGTTTAAACTTTTGTTTCCGATGCCCCGCTTTCAGTACAAAAGTATTTACTGATTCAAGTTAAAACTTTATGAACACTCACAAGTATAGACCTAGAAAAATATAAATTCAACTGTTTAGACCAATTTAATAGTTTGTACAGAAAAAACTGTACAAACTATAATTATTATAAATTGCTTTTTTCCTACGGATATAATACGCTATAATAAAATAACTGGGTCGACTTACATATGCCGATAACAGTGGAGGGAAAACTTGCATGAACGGTAAAGAAAGACTTGAAAAAACGCGTGAGCGGGTTATTGAATCCATCGCACAAAATATACATCTTTATGGCCTTACACCTTCTTCCGGGAGACAGTTTGGCACCATGTTTTTTCATAATGAGCCGTTGACATTAGACGATATGACGGAAGAACTCGGGATGAGCAAAACGAGCATGAGTACTTCTGTACGAGCATTATCCGATTTAAAATTAGTAGAGCGCGCTTGGAAACGAGGCGTTCGAAAAGATCTTTATCAAGTAACGGATGATTGGTATCAAAGCTTTATTGATTTATTTTCAATTAAGTGGAGAAAATCTGTAAACCAGCATTCCATAGCGGTTCGTAAATCGTTAGCCGAACTCGAAGAATTAGTAGTGGACCCAACAATCAGTGAAGAAGTAAAAGAGCTTGCCCAGATAGATATTGAAAAATTACAGTATATGCGTGATTATTACGCATGGCTTGATCGACTTGTCGACGCTTTCGAAGATCATGACATTTTCAATCTTGTACCGATTAAAAAACCACAAACAGATACTTCAGAAAAGTGAACATACAAAAAGACGGTGCCAGGAATTTAACCTGACCACCGTCTTTTTATTAATCTTTTTTCGATCCATTATATCCATTTTCCCCAAATGGTCGTAACTCCTCCAGCCATTTCTCCAATAACTTCTCTAGGATTTTCTTTTTACTTATCCCTTGCCAGTCCTTTTCATCTACCACTACTAGCTCCACAAATTCAAATTGTTCTTTCCCATAGTCATTCCAATCCGCTTGAAGTTCCTTCTGTGTGCTAACACCATTGTTTAAGCTAAATTTTAAGCCGTTTAAGGTTTTAAAATTCGGTGTCGAGCCGACAAACAGTTTACCATTGGCTACGTTCTTGATTTGAAAGATACCATATCTCGTTTTTTCCTCTTTCGCCTTCAATTTCAGTTCTTTTTTATAATCCATTTCGCTACCCTCTCCATTTACTAAATTGGACACACGACGGTATTCGCTGCCTTCATCATTACGCACTAGCAAGCCCCGATCGACCAGCTCTCGACGTAACAGCATATAGTCCTCAAAGATGTCCACCAAGATCGTATTGACTTCCTTTTCTGTATAGACTTTTCCAGGTCTAAACAGCAATGCCACTTCCGCTACCAACTGTTCTCTCTCATACTCTTTTAGCTGGTACGATATCAATCGACCGTCCTCTTCAGAAAAATAGCGCACCAATTCTGCCGGCGGTTCAAACGTTTTCTCAATCGACACATCACTAATCGGCCCACTCGCCCCCGTTGCTTGTTGCTGTTTCAATAAATTCATGACAGCCACAAGCGTTTTTGCTTGTTTCTCTTTTTTCCGTAACGCAAAGCGATGATTGCGAATCGTCGATAGGCTACCAATTTGTAGCTCCTGCTGAATTTCCTTATCTGACTTCCCTGCATAGATCAAAGACAACAGTTTCGTTTGCTGGTCGGACAGCCCCGTACTTTCCTTCCCTCCGGACAATAGCTGTTCAAAAGCGGAACCATGCGCCGCCTCAATATGATGCTCCATATAGCGCCAGTCTTCAAAAAGCACCTCTCCAACAGGATAAATAACTCCCATAGCCACCTTTTTATCGCAAAATAAACAGCAATAATCACGATTTTCTTCTACATACCCTATTTCCATTACTTCTATAGAAAAATTCTCCGATATGTCCATAGAGATAAACACCTTTCGCATAAATCTTATTTTACATAGACAATAATACGATTCGTCTACGGATTAGTCAAATTTTATTCAAATCAAAAAAACCGTACCCCATGGGATACGGCTTTCTAGCTATTGACTATACGATTCATCCATTACGTACTCTTCTAGCAAAATCTACAAATTGGAACTTATCTGGACGGTGACGGGATTCTGTATATTGAAACAAACTCGTATCTTCCAAATAAACCCTACTCTTAATGACCACCACATTGGAATGATGCTCCAAATCTAGCAGTTCCCGATCCTCTTGTGTAGGCTCTTCCACTATGATTTCTTTTCGAGCATAGCTAATTTTCAACTGTAGCTCACTTTCCAAATACTCATAAATAGAATCTTCACAGATCTCTTTCGTTAGCATCGGAATGAAATCTTTATTAAAATAATCTTTGTCCAAAATGACTTTCTCGTCGGAAATCTCTCTAATGCGAACAACTTTCCATACGGGTTCGTTCACTTTGACGTCCAATTTAGACTGTAGCTTTTGGTCAGCTTTCACAATGGAAAGTTCGTTTACAATCGTATGCGTTGGAAACTTCAAATTGGTGGCCAGTTCTTTAAAACTAACGATTCCTGAAACAGGAAAATCGAATTTATTGCGACTAATAATGACGGATCCTTTGCCACGTACTTTTTGAATATAACCATCTTGCGCGAGTAAATCTAGCGCTTTCCGAATGGTTTCGCGAGACACTTCGTACGTCTGCGCTAGACTATTTTCCGAAGGAAGCATCGTTGAGTTGCCCCAATATTTCGTCGTTGTTTTATTGACTAAATCGTGATAAATCGTTAAATACTTTTCCATTACTCTACCTCATTATCTTACATAATACACAACGGATTCATAAGGTCTTAGTGTTAATTTCTCAAATGTGATTGCGGAATCTGGATAATTAGAGTTAACTATCGTCGCCATTTCCATTCCCTCTAGAGAAATATCAACGCTAATTTCTTCTTCGTAAAAATTGCTCACTACAAGCAATTTTTCATCATTCCAATTACGCGTATATGCAAAAACATGTGGATGATCCACCAGCAATGGCTGATAATCTCCTGCTACTATAATAGCATATTTCTTTCTCAAAGCGATTAACTGTTGATAATGATAAAAAATAGAGTTCCGATCGGCTATTGCTTGATCCACATTAATGGTTGGATAATTAGCCGTCACAGGAATCCAAGGAGTCCCCGTCGTAAATCCAGCTTGAGATTCAGCTGACCATTGCATAGGCGTTCTCGAGTTATCTCGTGATTTTTGCTGTAAAATACCAATGATTTCTTGCTCTGACTTTCCTTCTTTTTGCATTAATTTATAAGCATTTAATGACTCAACATCACGGTAATCATCGATACTTTCGAAATTATGATTGGTCATTCCTATTTCTTCACCTTGATAAATATAAGGAGTACCATTCATCATGTGTAGCGTTGTCGCAAGCATTTTCGCCGATTCTTCATGATACTTTCCATCATCGCCAAATCTAGACACAGCACGCGGCTGATCATGATTGCACCAAAACAGCGCATTCCAACCGTTTCCTTCATGCATACCAACTTGCCAATGAGTCAGGATTTCCTTCAACTGAATAAAATCAAAAGGCGCCTTGGTCCACTTTTCACCATTTGGATAGTCTACTTTCAAGTGATGAAACTGAAATGTCATATCCAGCTCTCGTCGGTCTACTTGGGTATAAAGAATACAGCTATCCAGTGTTGTTGAAGACATCTCACCGACTGTCATTAATTCATAAGGTGTGAGAATGGCTTCATTCATTTCCTGTAGGTACTCATGAATTCTTGGTCCATCTGTATAAAACCTTCGTCCATCCCCGACATCATCATTTGGGAATTGTTGATTTTTAGAAATTAAATTGATGACATCTAGACGAAAACCGTCAATCCCTTTCTCCGCCCAGAAGCCCATCATTTCATATAGTTTTTTGCGAACCGCTTCATTTTCCCAATTTAAATCCGCTTGTGTCTTGTCGAATAAGTGCAAATAATACTGATCAGTTTCTTCATCATATTCCCAAGCAGATCCGCCAAACTTTGACTGCCAATTATTCGGTGCTCCCCCATCGACGCCGTCTTTCCAAATATAGAAGTCACGGTAGTCATTATCTTTGGAACTGGCAGACTGCTTAAACCATTCATGTTCAGTTGATGTGTGGTTTATCACAAGATCCATAATTAAGCGCATACCTCGTTTATGCGTCTCATCTAGTAGATTTTCAAAGTCCTCCATCGTTCCATAGGTCTCATCGATCGAATAATAATCACTAATATCATATCCATTATCATTCTGTGGAGACCGATAAATCGGTGTTAGCCATATCACATCGACCCCCAATTCTTGTAGATAGTCTAACTTATCCATAATTCCCTTAATATCGCCCGTACCGCTTCCCGCCGCATCCTTAAAACTCTTCGGATAAATTTGATAAACGACGGCTTCCTTCCACCATTGCTTATTCATCTAGAAGCACCTCAATCTACTAATATTAATCTCTATTGCGTTTTGCAATTAAAAATGTAATCACAAATGGCACAACAATCACAACCGCCATCCCAATACCGAATGCAACCCATCCACTAGGTACAATGGATAATATGCCTGGAACACCGCCAACTCCAATTGAAGTTGCTTGAACCTTTTGCATAGTAATAAATGCTGCAGCTATGGAGGATCCAATCACCGCGGCTATAAACGGATATCTAAAGCGTAAATTCACACCAAACATGGCCGGTTCTGTAATCCCAAGCCACGCGGAAAGACCAGATGTCCCTGACAAGCCTCGTAACTTCTCATCTTTCGTTGCAAGCATCATCGCAAATGCGGCGGAGCCCTGTGCGATATTTGATAGTGCTAAAATAGGCCACAAGAATGTAAAACCAGTACTACCAATCAACTGTAAATCTACTGCTAGAAATGTATGGTGCATACCTGTAATGACCAATGGTGCATAAATTGCTCCATAGACTAAACCACCCAAAATCGCATACGAATCAAATATAGCCACCAAACTATCTGTAATAAAGTTTCCAATTGTAAAGGTAATCGGTCCAATCAAGATAAATGTTAAAACACCCGTTACTAATAAGGCAATCGGTGCAACGACTAATAAATGCAAGGAATCCATGACACGCTTTTTAAGAAATAGTTCCATTTTTGCTAATATCCACGATGCAAATAACACAGGTAATACTTGACCTTGATAACCAATTTTATTGACTTCTAAACCAAATAAGTTCCACGTAGGAATACTATCATTGGCTAATGCCTCACCGTACCCCCATGCATTCAGTAAATCGGGGTGTACTAAAATCAGACCAATGACAATTCCGAGTAATTCATTACCACCAAATCGTTTGACGGCAGACCATCCTATTAAGGCTGGTAAAAAGACAAATGCTGTATTAGCAATAATATTAATCATATCGGCTATGCCAGCCCATTGCTGATGCACCTCAATGAGTGACTGTGTTTCGTAGAAAATCCCTTTATTCGCAAGAATATTATTGATCCCCATTAATAGACCAGCTGTCACAATTGCCGGTAAAATCGGGATAAAAATATCGGCCAGCGTTTTAATAGCACGCTGTAAAGGATTTTGCTTTTTAGCAGCAGCATCCTTTACTTGCTCTTTTGTCGCCCCAGCCATTCCAGTTTCCTGTGTCATAGCGGCATGTACTTTATCAACTGTCCCTTGACCAATCACGACTTGAAATTGACCGTTCGCTGAAAATACTCCCTTAACAATTTTCATATCTTCTAATGCTTTTGTATCAACTTTCCCCTCGTCATTCAAAGCAAAACGTAGCCGAGTAACGCAATGTGTAACCGCGGCAATATTTTCTTTACCACCAACCGCCTCAACAATATCTCTTGCTTCTTTCGAATACTCCATCCCTATTTCCCCCTAAATTCAGTTCAAATGAACGTTCATTAATGTAGATTGACCAGCGATAACTGTCGTTGCTTTACTTACATCAAAACTTTTCACAGCATCACCGTTTGTCAAAACGACAGGTGTAATAGTACTACTAGCCTTGTCTTTAATGATTGCCATTTCAAACGTAATCAGCTTATCTCCCACCTTCACTTGGTCTCCCTGTTTAACAAACGCCTCGAACCCTTCTCCTTGAAGAGAAACTGTCTCTAGTCCAATATGAATTAAGACCTCAAGACCAGACGTACTGCGCACCCCTATCGCGTGCTTCGTTGGAAATAGTTGAACGATTTCTCCATCAAATGGTGCGATGACAATCCCTTCACTAGGTTCAATTGCAATTCCCTCACCTACCATTTTTCCTGCAAACACTGGATCAGGCACTTCCTCCAGCGGACGAAGTGTTCCACTCAGTGGAGCCATAATCACTTGTTCTTTCGATTGCACTTTTTTACCGAATAGTTTCCCAAACATTAGTTGCCCTCCCACCTTGTATATACATGTTTTCATTTCATAATAACTTGTACATACATGTTTTGCAAGCGTTTTCACAATTAAAATAATCAGTGAACTTCACACTTAGAATTCAGGGGATGAGACCGAAGAAAAGCATGTGCACACTTTAAAATAAAGTGCGCACATGCTTGAGGCATTCCTATTCCTAGTCGTTCAACTTCGATACTGTCGCTTCCAACTCAACCTCGACATTCCCCTTAATCGCCCGACTAATCATACAAGACGTTTCCGCCTTTTCGGCCAATTTTTGCGCGAGCGCCTCATCTTTCTTCGTCGCATCCGATTTCAATACGATATATGGTTTATGGATAATTTTCTTATATGTAATGACGCCATTCGTCACATCAACAACACCGACAGACGCCATTGTCAACGCTTCCTTCTCTAACTTACTGCGCTCCATCATGGCTGCGAGTGTAATAATATAACAAGTAGCAGCTGCCCCTAACAACATTTCGTCTGGGTTTGTCCCGATCCCAGGCCCATCCATTTCTGGTGGGATGGATACTTCCGTTGTTAAATTTCCTGCATCGATTGTTCCTACATCATTCCGTAAACCAGGCCAGTTCGCTTTCAAATGAAAGTGGTGTTCCGCCATTTTTAATTCCCTCCATTCCTTCTATCATCTATATAGTACTGCTACTCATAAGAAAAAAGCCATTCACAACGTTGTGAATGGCCTTTGCATGTTGTTAATCCGCGAACACGTGCCGCCACTCCTCTTTCTTTGCCAGCATGTTTTTCGCCAGTTCTTTTGCGCCTTCTAAGCTATGACTTGCCGCCCATCCACATTGCACTTCATTGCACGCAGGTACTTCAGTTGCAACGACTACATCTTCCAATGTCTTTTCCAAAATCACAAGGATATCCTCATAATCATCGTGATTGATGACGGATAAATAAAAACCTGTCTGACAGCCCATTGGACTCAAGTCAACAACTTGATCTGAGTGATTGCGAATGTTTTCCGCCATTAAATGTTCAATCGAGTGAAGAGCGGGCATTTCCATATGCGCTTTGTTTGGCTGCGTAAAACGCACATCGTATTTATACACTTCATCGCCATTTTTTCCTTGTTTCGTACCCGCTAAACGCACAAATGGCGCGGCTACTTTTGTATGATCCAAATTAAAACTCTCGACATTCATCTTCACCATCTTCATTCCCCCCAGTAGATAGTCGACCTAATCATGCAATCTATTATTCCGACTTCTTCACTATGCTTAACACCTTAGTTATACCATAATTCCGACTAGAGTGTTAAGTTAATTTATTCAGAGTAAAAAAAAGCCTCCCGACCCATACGTCAGGAGACTTCATACTTTTATTCAACTACAACCTTAAACACTTCATGCTCATGTAACCCATTGTCATCTTCAACGTGAATTTGGATGTTGAACGTACCTGACTCTGCAAATACATAAGAAGCATCATATTCGCCCGCTTTAGGTTCCGCGGCCTCGCTCCAATCATGCTTGTCAGGGTTCGCCTCATTCCAAATTTCATAGCGCACTCTCGCTTTCTCCAGAGGTGCTCCATCCATCTGTAAGTCAACAACAAGCTCTACATCACTTTCCGCCTTCACATTTTCAGGCACTGCAAAACGCATCGCAAACCCTGCTACCGGTTCCGCATGCTCGTGCTCTCCATGCTCTTCGCCGTTATGTTCTTCCTCATATTTCCCACCATTACCGACCGTCACTTCTTTTTTCGGCATGGTATGCAATCCTCTCGCTGTCACATGCACCTGCACATGAAATAATCCATCATGATCAAAAGTCGTTTCGGCAGCATACAAACCGTCCTTTTTATTTACGGATTCAATTTTCACACTTTCGTCTTTCTTACCTTCTTCCCAAATTTCAAAAAGAACTTCATCTGCATCTTCTACTTCTTCGTCACCTTGCGTCACAACTGCCTCCATTTTTACGGTACCATTCACTTCAACTTCTTCCGTCACTGTCAAATCTACGGCGATTGGTTGAGGCGTTTCATCTACAACTGCATCCTTCGGCTTGTCATTGCTACAAGCGGCCATCGTCGCTAACACAAGGACTAGTATAAATATCCACGATTTACGTTTCATTCAAATTCCCTCCAGTGTCTTTTTACTTAACGTCGTACCATTAATTCAGTATTATTATATAAGATAAGTAAGAAATAAATGTGAAGTCCAATATTTCACATGGTCTTCACATCTATTTGAGAAAATAAGGTATGAGGTTTATCTTATATATCAATTACGCCTCGGCGTAATTGCGTCCGAATTTTGAATTGCACTTGCGCAATTAACTCCCCTCAAAATTTGTGACATCCGCCGGAGGCTTAACTTGAATTAGCAGGAAGCTTTGATCCCTCTGATTTATAGGCATATTAGCATCTCCCCCGCGACTTATAGAAGAGGAGACTTCTGCTAAATCAAGTGAAATGAGGTTTTGTGATGAATAAATCCACCATCATGATTATAGACGACGAGGAACAAATGCGGCAATTGGTTCGAACTTTGTTAGAGAAAGAAGGGTACACTGTCATTGAAGCCACAGATGGCGTACATGCACTGTTCTTAATCGACAAAATGGCTCCACAACTCTTAATTGTCGATGTCATGATGCCCTATATGGACGGCTTTACATTTGCGCGAGAAGTGAAGCGTAGTTCGGATATTCCGCTTATCTTCCTTTCGGCTAAAGGAGAAGAGTGGGACAAAGTTCAAGGTCTAAAACTCGGGGGCGACGATTATATTGTCAAACCATTTTTGCCTGGCGAATTACTTGCAAGAGTCGAATCCGTATTAAGGCGTTCTTATCTAAATAGACCAATGACCGATATGTTAACTGTCGGCCCAATTGTAATTGATCCGGAAGCGCATACGGTTACATTGGACGATACGCCCCTATCATTAACACCAAAGGAATTCGGTTTGCTACATTTACTTGCGAAAAATAAAGGACGCGTCTATACAAGAGAACAATTGTTACAACTAATTTGGGGGGATAGCCACCAAAGCAGTTCGCGGACCGTCGACACCCATATCAAGACACTTCGCCTTAAAATGGATGGCGCAGGAGATTTGATCGAAACGGTTTGGGGTCTCGGCTATAAATTCGAGGTGTAAGATGAAAAACCTAACACTTAGTAAGAAAATTTTAATTGTACTAGGTACTAGTATCGGGTTTGCTATTCTATTTTCGTTTTTCTTTATCCATTACTTGTATTCCAAGCTGTACTTATCGACCGTTGAAGAATCCATCATCCATCAAGGTCAAAAAACAGCAGCTCACTACCATTATGGGGAATTAAGCGAAGAAATCATCGATAAAATTCAGTGGTATAATGTTATCTCGGAATACGAAATAATTGTTGTTGATAATTTAGAGGAGCTAACCACCTCTTTCCCCTACAAAATAAATTATGAAACCCTTGTCGATGCCGATGACAAATTGATTTTAGAACAAGGTTCATACGTCTTAAAGGAAGGGTTTGTAGAAGAACTTGACCGCGAAATAATAGGTGCTATTTTCCCTATCAAAAGTGAGGATAAACTACTTGGTTTCATTTACATTTATGTCCCTCTCGCTGCAATCCAAGATGTATTCCGGGAAAGCATTCCCCTATTGATCGCTGTAGGTGTTCTATTTTTCTTCATTCTTTTTTTGGTTGTCAATCGCGTTTCGCAATCTTTGTTTAAACCGCTTCAAGAACTACAACTACTTTCTGGTGAAGTATCAAAAGGGATTTATTCCAAGCGAATTGAAACGGCTAGTGATGACGAAATCGGGCAGTTGGCACAGGCTTTCAACTCCATGAGCCTATCACTAGAACAACAAGAAGTACGAAAAAAAGAGTTCATTTCAAATGTCGTGCATGAGCTGCGTACGCCGTTAACCTATATCGGCGGCTACACACATGTGTTAAAAGAAAAGATCTATTCATCTCCAGAAGAAGCTGAAAATTATTTATCGACCATCGAAAAAGAAACTGTACGCCTTAATAAGCTAATTAATGATTTAATTGAATTGAATCATTTACAAGAAGATATGTATTCAATCGATCGGCAGCCAATCGCCATCGCTCAATTATTATTCGATACAATTGACCTGTTCGCCATTCATATGACAGAAAAAGGATTACGTTTAGCATCAACGATTGAAGAAGAACTGATTATTATGGGTGATGAAAAAAGAATCCAACAAGTTTTTTACAATACAATTGATAACGCTATCAAATATTCTGAAGAGAATGGAGTCATTGCCATTACGATGAAGGATAATGATGACTTTGTTCAATTCTTAGTGACAAACAAAGGCACTCATATTCATGATGAGGATCTTAAACGAATCGGCGAGCGTTTTTTCCGCACAGATAAAGCGCGGACTCGAACAACAGGCGGAACTGGCTTGGGGCTCACCATCGTCAAGGAGATTGTACGCTTACACAACGGTCTATTTACGATTACTAGTGATGCTGAAACAGGTACGACCGTATCCATTCAATTGCCTGGTTTACTAACCCAGGAGAAAGAAGGCACCTAATATGAGAAAAATAACCGGTCTACTCTTTTTTGTTGCCCTCACATTATTGCTGTCTGCCTGTAGTAACAAATCTTTAGCCGGTAAGCCCTTGACGTCCTTTTCATTCACAGATCAAAACGGGCAAGCCTTTGGAACCGACGAGTTGATAAATACCGTTTGGGTCGCCAATTTTGTCTTTACACAATGTGATACCGTTTGCCTACCGATGATGTCCGAAACAGCTGCTATCCAACAGCAACTAAAAGAACAGGGCCTACACGCAGAATTCGTGTCGTTCTCCGTTGATCCTGCAGTCGATTCACCTGAAGTAATAAAAGAATATATCGGGCAATATACGGACGATGAATCGAATTGGCATATGCTGACAGGGTATTCCCAAAAAGAAATTGAAACATTTGCGAGGGATACATTCAAAACCATTGTTATCAAACCAGAATCATCCCAACAAGTCCTTCACGGCACAAATTTTTATTTAGTCGATCAACAAGGAAAGATTATCAACGAATATAATTATATCGATTCTTCCTATGCCGAAGAATTGATCAAGGATATCGAAGGATTACAAAAAAACTAAACAAAAACAGCTCTTGGGTACCGTCACCCGAGAGCTGTTTTATTTTCTTGCATAAAATACTGGTGAGAAGGGCTTGGAAACCTTTATTTTCACTGGACTATTTCCGGTCCGCTTTCGGCAAATTAATCTTGGCAGATTTACCGAGGGGCGGTGTGACTAGAAATGACTTCGTCATTTCTAGTCATTCTTTTTTCGGTTATTCTGTTGTGATTAATTGCCTGTCGCGTACCTACAATGTTCAAGTGAAAAATGCAGTTCTTTTGAAAGAAAAGAATAGATGACCTTCTATAGAGAATCTAAGTGCCCGAAGATACAATTTCGGGCACTCTAACACTCTGTATATCGCGTTTTTTTCTTACTTTTAGCAAAGTGTAAGCTTCTAATCAAAGGAGGAACGCACTACAATTCCACCTCTTGTGACGCCTTATCGCAAGTGACACTTCTTTAATAAAAAATGAAAAAACCATAAAGAAAGCCTCAGCCGCCAAAATTGTATCTTTGCCGGCCACTTTCTAGGTAAGAAGGCAGCTGTTCTTTCGTCCCCAAGAGCTTTAGCACTGCGTGTATCTACTCTGTTGGAGAGCGGCGGATGAAGGACCACCATACGATTACCAAAAAAAATGTGTAGGGATGCGACAAAGTCGTATTCCTACACATCCAGACATTTCGGTAATTGCATAGAAGTCATTCAATCCAAAGTGTTCCAAATGCACCTATACACGTAGTGCCTAGTGTTTGATTCAGTTATCTACTAGTTGCTTTTGATTAATCAACAGACGTGGGATTGTTATTTTCTTTTCGATCGAGATTTTGCAAAGCCGATTAAAGCAGGAAGGACTGACACAAAAATAATGAGTAGCAGGACAGTTGAAAAGTTTTCTTGAATGAAGGGAATATTGCCGAAGAAATAGCCCGCCATCGTACAGAGTCCAACCCATAAAGCAGCACCTACAACATTATAAAAAAAGAAGGAATTATAACTCATACGACTAGCCCCTGCAACAAAAGGAATAAACGTACGAATGAATGGCATAAAGCGTGCGATGACGATCGTTTTACCACCATGTCGATTAAAGAAATTCTCTGCTTTCGCCATTTTCTCTTGATTGATAATTCGACCAATCAAGCTATTTGGTCGAATCGAAGTCCCTACTTTTTTACCAATTTGATAGTTAACCGTATCGCCTAATACTGCCGCTGTAAAGAATACGAGGAGTAGAAGGGCAATGTTAAATGCACCCCTTGTAGCAAATGCTCCACTTGCAAACAGCAACGAGTCACCTGGTAAGAAAGGAAAAATAACAATTCCTGTCTCCACAAAAACAATTGAAAATAAAATCCCATACGACCATACGCCAAACTGTTGAATGATTTCAACCAGATGTTGATCGATATGCAAAATAAAGCTGATTAAGTTCTGAATGATTGTCATATATGTACTCTCTTTCACTATTACTCTTCAGATCGTCTAAATCTATTACACCTCGGCATAATTTATTCCAAAGTTTGTAACACCCTCCGGAAGATCACTTGATTCTGAAGGATTTAAACCCTCATATACTAAGGAAGCCATTTTGCCTTCATCCCACAACTTACAGTAGTTGCCGACTTCGACTAAAGTAACCTGTTTCATCATACTTCTTTCTACGGACGTTGTCACGAAATAGATAATAGAAGATTCACATATAGCTAAACTTATAGGCGATTTGGGATAACAATTTCTTTCAAATTTCCTTCGACGTTTTCTTGTCCTTAATTATTCGGATGAACCACTCCCCCATTTTTTCGTATATAGTAATAGTATCTTATGATAGGAGTGGAAAAACATGCTAACAAATGAACAATTACACACCATTGAAGTTCTTCAAAAAGAGTGCGAACAGACCGACAATATTCAATTAAAGTTAAACTGGGATATGCTGCGACAAAGGGACGACCTAAGCATGGATTTCTTCTATGAAGAAAACGGGCAACTCATTGCTTATTTAGCCTTATATGGTTTCGGCTCCACAGTAGAAGTTTGCGGGATGGTCAAACCTAGCGCAAGAAGAAAGCACCACTTTTCCACGCTTTGGCTACAGGCACTGCAAGTGATTCAAGAAAAAGGCTTTCAAAAGATTTTATTGAACACGCCTGACTCTTCAGTAACCGCTAAAGAATGGTTGGCGACACAATCGTGCACGTATGACTTTTCAGAGTTTCAGATGCAGTGGGAGCAGCAGCTACTTGAAAAAAGCGAAGATATCCTGATACGCCAGTCGCTACCTTCTGATGTTGACTTCGAGGTACATCTCGATGTCCTTGCATTCAATTTGAGTGAAGATGACGCTCGGATTCATCATGAAGATATTAAAGATAGAACGGAGGAACATCGTTTTATCATCGTGGCTGATGGCACCGATGTTGGTAAAATCCGCGTGAGCAAAATTGACGGAGAGGCTTATATTTACGGTTTTGCTATTTCACCGGAATTCCAAGGAAAAGGTTACGGTGGGAAAACGTTACGAAACATCGTCAAACAACTACACGAAGAAGGATACAGCGTTGGACTTGATGTCGAGGCAAAAAATATGCATGCCCTTCGCCTCTATGAAAATATCGGATTCAAGTCCATTCAGGCACAAGATTATTATTTGTGGAATTAACATAGCCTCCCCTGTGCACTCGGGGAGGCTATCATTTCTTACTTATATTTCCGCAATACCAACATGAAGATTGAAATCATCATAAATGCAACAAACGATAAAAATGGTATCGTTATAAAACCAAACCAGTTTATATATTGCCCTGAACATGGCACCCCGTTCGTACATGTACTGAATTCATGTAATGAAGGGATCTTTTGCAAGGCATAATGATATCCTGCAACGAGCATGCCGATAAAGGATACCGGAAGCACATACCTGTAAATCGTTCGGTCGTTCCGGTAAAATGCAATCCCAAGAAAAATGACAAGCGGGTACATAAGGATTCGTTGATACCAGCAAAATGTACATGGACTAAAGCCCATCCGTTCACTAAAAAATAAACTCCCAACCATCGCAATGATCGATGTCAACCAGGCAAGGAGGAGCGGCTTACTGACCACTAGCACTCGCCTCTTCCACCATCTTGATAAAGTCATTTATCGTATTGCCTTTAAACTCTTTACCACCTATAAAAATGGTTGGAGTTGACGCAACCCCAAGTCGATTTGCTGTTTTCATATCTTTCTCCCAAGCATCTTTACCCGCATTTTCACCAAAAGCTTTCATGACCTTATTTGTTTCCTCTTCAGTTGCAATTTCCGCTAATGTCTCTTTCAAAAAGGATTCCGTATATAAGTCTACTCTTTCATACGATAAGTCCGCAGGTTGCTTACTAAACAATAACTCATGGAAAGACCAGAACTTCTCGTTTCCTAGTTCTTGATAGACCGTTTCTGCAAATTGGGCAGATCGATTTGAATCGATGTTAATAAAAGAATAATTCATAAAATAAAACTTGGCTTTCCCGGTTTTAACAAGTTGCTCATTAATAATCGGAAAAAGTCTATCATTAAAATCTTTACAACTTGGGCATTTGTAATCTCCAAATTCAACGATTTCAACAGGTGCTGATTCCTCTCCTAAAAATGGTTGCCCTTCATAGTCAATGACGACCGATTTTTCATTAACATCTGCTAAAACAACGATTCCTACGATTAAAATAACTACTAAACCTACAATCCAAAAAATTTTCTTAGACAAATTAAAACACTCCTAATTCAGACTACACGACGTAGTGTAATGGGGTAAAAAATTTACGCCAACACTAAGGCGTAAATAAAAAGTGCACAAATCAAGCTAAAAATGGTTAATGATAGCAACATCGACTTCACTGGAAGCTTCCACTCAATTTCGGCTAATGGATTTAACATATAGTCTATCCGATAATTTACAGACGTATCCGCAAAAGACGCATAGGCAAAAGGCATTTTTTCATACTTACTTACTTTAAGCATCTTCAACAGCGCACTGCCTAAGTTGACAGATGTCTGTTGTTTTTCGATTGCATATTCATCCGCCAATAATTCCTTAACGATTCTAAAGTTCTGATTACACCACTTTAGAATTGGAATGTACCACATAGTGGACGAGCAAAGTGCCATCAAAAAGATGTTCAAAGGATCACGATGTTCTTTATGATACATCTCATGAGATATGACAGCATGTAATTCCTCATTCGTTAATAGATTCATCAACCCCGTTGATATGACGATTTTAGGACGTATAAACCCCATTGTTATCGCCAGTGGCATTGGGTGCGAGATAACAATACACGCATCTTGTCCTTCTCCATAAGTCCGATTCATGTCGTTTGTAAGCCTAATTTCCCTATATTGCTCAAACCGCTTTTTCATACGAACTGCATGATAGAATTGTGATCCTATTTTCCATAGGGTAATGAATAACGTATAGATCACAAGTATATCCAGCACATAACCTAGTGAGGACAATCCGAATGTTTTCATCCAGCCATGACAGACAGCCACAAGATTATACCGAATGCTCCAGCCCGCTACCTTTGAGATGAAATACAAACCCATTTGAAGAAAAATGGCTCCTGAAATAACAAGTGACACAAGTAGCATGATATTCGATTGACGTTTATACATGCCCTACATATCCTTTTTCAATTCTTTGATTTTCGCCTCAAGCTTTGCGACAAGGTCATCATCCACGTCTTCTAATGCATCTAACATATGACTAACGACAACGCTACCAAACTCATCCATCAGCTCATTGGTCATTTCTTTTGACTGCGTATTTAAAAACTCGATTCTCGATTGAACTGGCTTATACATCGATGATCTTCCTTCTGTCCTCTTTTGAAGAATTCCCTTATCGACTAAGCGATTCATGACCGTCATAATTGTATTGAAATTCATCAATTTCTCTTGTTCAAGTACTTGTTGAACTTCTTTAATGGTCATTTCAACATCATTCCATAAAACGTCCATAATCTTAGCTTCAAGCGGTCCAAAAAAACGATTCAGCCCACTTTCATTCATTTTAAACTTTCCAATCCTCATGGTTTGTCACCTCACACTACTTACTGTAGTTCAACAAATTTATCACGTCAAGAGTTGTTCATAAAAAATAGTTCCGTTAACCATTTTGTAACATTTTCACGCCCATGCTAAAAGGTGTTTACCTATTAAGACAACGTGAGTAAGTTTTTACAGTGAAAACTGTTATGATATGCTTATCTATTTTTCATTTCGGGCATCTTAACATTGGAGGTATTGCTATGCATGAACCAGATTCACATGCCGTCTGCACCATTACGTATCATCTCGTCGAACGTATTGCAGGTTGGTATGATCAAACAACAAACCGCACCGCCCATTTCATCCATTTATATTCCGATACGATTTCAACCGCCAAAAACACATTCAAATTAGAGCATGTATTTGATATGTCTTATAAACCTTTCTCAGGTGGAGCTGGGCTATTCTATTTGCATACAAACCAAGGTGTGTTTATGTTCGAGGTCGATACCGATCCGACGTTCTTCATTCAAGCGTATAGAAAATTACAAGGATGATTTCCTGTCCACGTGTTTATAATGTGACCTTTATTGGCAATGATAAAGGAGACACATTAACGGGAGGGAATTTACAATTGGCCATACAACGAATTGTAGAAAATGCACTACAAGCGAAAAGTGAAATTGAAGATTTGGTAACAAAAGGATATACACATGATGATATCTATGTATTTGCACATGATAAAAAAAGAGATAGTCATATCAACGATGCACTCGATACAGAAACAGTCAGCATGAAAGATCAAGGATTCTTGAAAAGCTTGAAAAACATGTTCACTTCTCGCGGCGATGAGCTACGCAGTAAAATGGAAGCAGCAGGCCTTTCAAAGGACGAAGCAGCACAAGCTGAAATGGAGCTCGACCAAGGAAAACTAGTCATCATCGCGAAGAAATAATCCCATCCCATTTGCCTTCCCCCGGGCGAATGGGATTTTCATTTTTCCGTCTTTTCTACAATTCAATACATTCAGTGGCACAATCCACCCTTCATTCGGTATGATAGATACTGAAAGTAGGTGCAGTTTTTGGATAACAAATTGTGGAAGATTGGTTTTTTCTCTGGACTAACATCTTTTGTTCTTCTCATACTTGGGGTACGTACCGTTTTAGGTCTAGAGCTTGAATGGAAAAACTATTTGGCGTTTGGAATATTTGCATTGATTGTAGGTATTTTCTCCTCCCTATTGTTATTTTACAAGTTAAAAATTGCTTTTCGAATTTTTATGATTGCAGTCGTGCTTGGATTTGTAGAGCTTTTCCGTAGCTTCTTGATGAACACAGATGGTGTTGGCGACTTGGCCGGCATATTGTCTTTATTCATTATCACTTCATTCGGATTAGGCATCGCCTTTATGGTACAGGCCGTTGTGATGATCAAGGGAAAAAAATAAATAAAATGAAAGAGCGTGCGATTCCTATTTAGATAGGAATTGCACGCCCTTTTCAATTTAAGCCCACATCTAGTTTATTCTTTGCTGTTAATGAACAACTTCCCTTTCGCTTCTTGTCGTGCTTCGTTTTTGAATCCATCCACAACTTTCACTTCGATTACCGCACCTTTTGCTACAGTTCCTAATGGCACCGTCCAGTACCCAACGTAGTGGCCCGGAGTTGTTTCAACAATTGGAAGTTCAGTAGCATTCGCCATATGATAATCTACATCTGTTAAAGGCATATGAATGACAAAGCTTGCCTTATGCCCTGGTTCACTATCAAACTGGATTTTCACACTTTTACCAGTAACTAAATGAAGATCTTTGCCCGGTGTTAAGTTTTCGATCGTTGGTGCATTGTATTGAGCCGTTACGGTTACTGTTCTTGTAACTTGATTGTTCGCACTATCGGTTGCGACAACTGTAATTTCGCTCACACCATTATCAAGCAAAATCCGCTTCGAATACTTGCCACCGACAATTGCCGCCTCAAAACCATTCACTTGTACTGATTTGAGGTTGACATCTGAAACCGTCCCTTCGACTGTTATCGTTTCACGATTCGTCTTATCCCCGTTTTTCGGATTGTCGATTGTCAGTTCAGGATTGATCGTATCAAGTGTGACTGTAACTGGAGCCGATTCACCTGTTACTTTACCACCCAATTTCGACACGGCAATCATCTCATTTGCACCCTCAACGAATTTAGTTGGGATCGTAAATTTCCCGTCATCGCCAACTACAACAGAACCTACTTTTTCTCCGTTGTTCATTAATTCGATTGCCGTCGTTGGAGACGCTACTCCTTCGATTACCCCATTTTTCTCATTCGTAATAAAGCCTTGTGTTGGAGATGTAATAACCGGTGCAAGAACGTCATAGTTGACACGTGCACGGATCATATAGTTTCCTTCCTCTTCAGGTGAAGGTGACCATGATCCCGAAGCAAATTCATAGCTTCGTCCAGCGTTCAGCCCATCTTCATCTGTCGCAACTCCAGGTGCATTTGTAATACTCTGCGTCTGAACATAGACCATATAGAAATCGCTATTGACTACAATATTGTATTCAGCCAAATCAACGACTGTCCATGTACCGTCACGTTTTGCTTGTGCGTTAAATGGACCAGCGAGCTTCTTACCTGGTGCACCATCCACACCTGTTGCATCCCACACCTCTACTTTAAAAGCAGTTCCGCCTGGTTTAGGCCAATCCTTATCATAGAAGCGGAAAACTCCATCTGTAACGACCGCAGATTCTTTCCCAGCTGGAAGAGTCATTTTCACTCCCCAAGCATTTCCAGCTTCATAAAATGCTTGGGCATTTTCTACTGTTCCATCATCGTAACCAATTTCACCACCTGGGTACGTATAATACGGCTCAAGTTCAATATTCACTGCCGTATCGTTACCGATTGAAATGGTAGTTCTCTGACCACTGTAACCCCTTGTAAACACTACTAGCGTGTAATCTCCCTCATAAGCAGTGATGGAATAGTTTCCATTAACATCTGTCACTACAGGTGTGATATTGGCATCTTCTAGGAGAAGTAATTTCGCTCCTTCGATTCCTTCACCTGTCGATTTGTCTGTAATTGTACCGCTAACCGTTGCTTTTGGCGTTTCTTCTAATATGAAATTCGCTTGCGTCGATGTATCCGCCTCGATTGTTACGGTTTGTTCTGTAGATTGATATCCATAAGCTTCCGCTTTTGCAGTAAATGTACCGGCACCATGCATTAGCGAATATTTCCCATCGGCAAGGTTTGAATAGACTGAACGCCCTGTTTCAAGTACACTCACTTGCGCTCCTATTGGTAAAACCAAAGGGTTGAAATCCCCCTCGTCTGGTGTTGCAGGCAATGCTGGTTTTATTTTTGTTAAGTCAATCGCTTCTTTGAATAAATCTTTTTCCTTCTCTTTAATCACGTCTGGATTTTTATGGTTTGGTTTTTTGAAACTATCAAGACCACTTATTTCAGGATTCTCCGTTCTTCCTTTGTCATCTTGATTAACCCCTTTTGAGACTTTTCTCATTTGCGATGTATCAACTAAAGAGACATCATCGATATACCAGCCATCTCTGTCAAAGGCACCATCCGATATTGCATTGAACCCGATATAGACGCGCTGACCGCTATACGCTGACAAATCAACTTCCGCATCAAGCCAACTAGTTGACCGGTCTTGAATTTTCACTAATTTTGTCCATTCCCGCTTATCCGTTGAAATGACGATATGACCATAATCAAAAACTCCTGCGGTCGCCCAGGGTTCTTCGAAGTGATACCAGTGTTTGAACTGTAGGTAAACGTTCCCTTCTGGCAAGTCCACTGGAGGCATCTGGAGTGTCGCGTTCATTTTACTGTCATACAGACCTTCAAGGTTTGTGGCATACACTTTTTCACCAGATACTGCACTTCCAGGGCCAGACGTCGGTACGCCCCACTCCCAAGAATCCATTGCCCCAAATGAAGTCCAACCGATTGGTGTCTCCTCAAAATTTTCGAAATAGCCAACTGTAATAGCTGGTTTCACTTCAGCTGTGTAATTTTCACTTATTACTTCATTGTTCCCGAAGTCATTGATTGTCCATTTGTAAGTGAACGAATCACCAGAGATTTCTTCACCTGGAATCGTTACTCCATATTCTCCGGACTTATAATCTCCAGACTTCTGAGTGGCATCCACTGCTATCCATTCGCCGTTCGTCCCTTGGTAGTTCAGTACGACAGATGCAACGCTAATGTTGTCACTCACTTGGATTGTCAAATCGAGATCCATCCCCATATACGTTGCTACAGGCGTAGTATTCGTAAATGTTGGAGCTTCATTATCCTCCCCTTGTTTTCCTACTTGGCCTTCAAGTTTTCCAAGACCATTAATAATTGAATATACAGCCTCATAAGCATCGACAAGTCCATATCCATACCCATGGTTCGGAGACTTTGGATATTCGCTATCCGTCAATGGTGTTGCCGTCTCTAAGAGAATTTGTTCCATTTCATCGACTGTCAAGTTCGCGTTCACTTGACGAAGCATTGCCGCGACCGCAGAAACCGCCGGGCCAGCCATTGATGTTCCATTCCAACCACCTTCATAGCCACTCCCTGGAACTGATGAACGGATGTTTACGCCAGGTGCAGAAATATCCGGTTTAATTTCCTCGTACGGTGATGGGCCACGTAAAGAAAAATCCCCCACTGTATTGTTAATGTCGGTTGCACCGGTTGCAAATGATTCCGGATAGTTTCCCGGAGATGCTACCGATCCTGGTCCCCCGGGGTTATATATATCCGTGTTTCCAGCTGAGAATTCAGGAAAAATTTCTGCTGCTCGCCAGTTTTTAACGACGTCACGATACCACTCATCAAGACCAGCACCCCCACCCCATGAGTTATTCACAACATCAGGAGCTAGGTCGACACGCGTGTTGCCATTTGCATCTGTCGGGGCTAAAATCCATTGTGCCGCTGCCAATAGATCACTATCGTATCCCCCATCCTCTGAAAATGCTTTGACAGCAATCCATTTCGCACCCGGTGCGACACCAATTTGGTTAGAACCATCTGGCTCGCCACCAACCATCGTACCGGTGACATGTGTACCATGGCCCTCGTCATCATGAGGGGTTGTTTGCGCTGTTCGTCCTACGGTTGCATCAAACCAGTTGAAATCATGATTCACTTCACCTGTCGCTGCGTTGTAGCCGCGGTATTTCTCTTTCAATGCCGGGTGATTCCATTGGACGCCCGAGTCGATGCTCGCAACGACCGTTCCCGAACCGTCAATCCCCATGTCCCAAACTTTTGGGGCATTGACCCTGTCAACATTCCATTCAACATTAGCGATTTCGGACTTAGGTGTTACTGCATTTTGGGTTTTCGTTGTATAGAGTTGTCGTGTTTCATTCGGTAGAATTTTTTCAACTTCAGCGAATGTCGCTACTTTTTCCGCCACTTCTTTTGTAGCTGTAACAGCCATTCCGTTGACAATGTAATACGACGTAATATCTTTAGCATTCCCTGCCTTAACTTGCAAGTTCAAATACTGCTTTACATTTTGTTGTGATTCAAAAGATGTCATTTTCAATTCAGATACAACAGCGGAACGTTGCATAAGCACTGACTTCTTTGCCGACAAATTTGCATCACCGGCATCTTGTTTTGCTTGCGCTGCTACTTTTTCCGTGTCTGTATTCTCTTTAAATTTTATGAGAAAAGTAACTTTGTCCTCTTTTTTGAATGTTTCTAGCAAGCCGCTGCTCACTTTGTTCTCCAAAAGAACGTTGGAATCATTTAATGATTGATGCGTTTTTTTATTTAGCTCCGCATGTGCTATTCCCGGTACAATTAAGGACAGTAGCATGATTAGTGTTGCAACAATACTAAAGATCCTTTTACTATTCCCCTTCTTTTTCACCTTCAACTCATTCCCCTCCAACTTTTATAACGATTGCGTCCTACTTTTTCAAGCTGTCCTGCCAAAAATATACCCCTTGTCCCCTTTCAAAATAAATTAATGTAGTACTCTAGTTGCCGACAATTACCATAACACGTCCTAATGGGATATTTTGTCGAAAAAAGTCTTTAATCCCAAAATAGTAGTTTATGGTTATCGAACTCTAGCCATTGTTGACTAGGTAAGAGTACGTTAACCTGGCTGTCATCGAATTGTGGGTTATTCTGTTACAATTTGATGTTTACGACAAAAAAGAGTACCGGGAAAATTCGCCCGATACTCTTTTGTCTTTCAACACTTCAATTACCTTAGGGTATTATTTATCGACATTCCGAGATCTAGTTTATTCTCCGGTGTTAATAAACAACTTCCCTTTCGCTTCTTGCCGTGACTCGTTTTTGAATCCATCCACAACTTTCACTTCGATTACCGCACCTTTTGCGACAGCTCCAAATGGTACCGTCCAGTAACCAACATAGTGACCTGGAGATGTTTCAACAATCGGTAGTTCAGTAGCATTTTCACTATACATGTCTACATCTGTTAAAGGCATGTGAACGACAAAGCTCGCCTTATGACCTGGCTCACTATCAAATTCGATTTTCACACTTTTACCAGTAACTAAATGCAGATCTTTGTTCGGTGTTAAGTTTTCAATCGTTGGCGCATCGAATTGCGCTGTCACTGATACTGTTTTTGAAACCTGATTGTTTGCAATATCGGTTGCGATAACTGTAATGTCGTTCACACCATTATCAAGCATAATCCGCTTCGAATACTTACCGTTGACAATTGCCGCCTCAAAACCATTCACTTTTACTGATTTGAGGTTGACATCAGAAACAGTCCCTTCGACTGTCACCGTTTCACGATTCGTCTTATCTCCGTTTTTCGGATTGTCGATTGTCAGTTCAGGATTGATCGTGTCAAGCGTAATGGTAACTGGAGCAGATTCACCCGTTACTTTACCACCCAACTTCGACACGGCGATCATTTCATTTGCACCTTCAACAAATTCCATTGGGATAGAGAATTTCCCATCATCCCCAACTATAGTAGAACCTGCCTCTTTTCCATTATGCATCAATTGGATTGTCGTCGTTGTAGACGCTACTCCTTCGATTACCCCGTTTTTCACATTCGTACTAAATCCTTGTACTGGTGATGTAATAACCGGTTCAATCACTTCATAGATGACACGGGAACGGATCATAAAGTTTCCTTCATTTGTAAGCGAAGGTGTCCATTTACCTGCATCATATTGATAGCTTCGGTTAGCGTTCCGGCTATTTTGATCCGACGCAAGTCCAGGCGCTAATGATCTACTCTGCGTCTGAACATAGACCATATAGAAGTCGCTATCGACTTTAATATTGTATTCTGTCAAATCAACGACCGTCCATGTACCGTCTCGTTTTGCTTGTGCGCTAAATGGACCAGCCAGTTTCTTACCAGGTGCACCATCTGCACCTGTTGCATCCCACACCTCAACTGCAAAAGCAGTTCCACCAGGTTTAGGCCAACTTCCATCCGTGAAGCGGAAGACGCCATCGGATACGATTGCAGATTTTTTTCCAGCAGGAAGAGTCATTTTCACTCCCCAAGCATTTCCAGCATCAAAAAATGCATATGCATTTTCATCTGTTCCATCATCGTAGCCAATTTCACCGCCTGGGTACGTATAATATGGGTCAAGCTGAAGATTCACTACCGTGTCGTTGCCAATGGAAATAGTAGTTCTCTGACCACCGTAACCTCTTGCATACACTACAAGTGTGTAGTCTCCTTCGTAAGCAGTGATGGAATAGTTACCATTTACATCTGTCACTACAGGTGTAATATTTGCATCTTCAAAGAGAAGTAATTTCGCCCCTTCGATTCCTTCACCTGTCGATTTGTCTGTAATTGTACCGCTGACCGTTGCTTGCGGCAGTTCTTCTAGTATGAAATTCGCTTGTGTCGGTTTATTCGCCCCGATTGTCACGGTTTGCTCTTTAGATTGGAATCCATAAGCTTCTGCTTTTGCGGTAAATGTACCGACACGATGGATTAACGAATACTTCCCGTCAGCAAGGTTTGAGTAGACCGAACGACCTGTTTCAAGTACACTCACTTGCGCTCCAATCGGTAAGACCATCGGGTTATAATTCCCACCACCTGGTGTTGTTTCTTTTGCAGGCAATGCGGGTTTTATTTTCGTCGGGTCAATCGCTTCTTCGAATAAATCTTTTTCCTTCTCTTTAATCAAGCCGGGATTTTTATTGCCTGGATTTTTGACACCATCAAGGCCTCTTTTTTCGGTAGTCACATTACTTTCTTTGTCACCTTGTTTAACCCCTTTTGCTACTTCACCAGTTTGTGATGTATCAACTAAAGAGACATCATCGATATACCAACCATTCCCTGTGACGTTTCCATCCGAAAATGCATTGAATCCGATATAGACGCGCTGACCGCTATATGCTGACAAATCGACTTCCATCTCGCCCCAAGCACTTGATCGACCTTGAACCTTGAGTAGTTGTGTCCATTCCTTCAAATCAGTGGATATGAAAACATGCCCGTAATCATAGGCTTGCCCTGCTGATGATTGCTCAAAGTCATGCCATTGTTTAAATCGCAAGAAGGCATTTCCTTCCGGCAATTCCATTGGAGGCATAAGGAGTGTCGCGTTCATATTACTCTCATATGGACCTTCAAGGTTTGTCGCGTACACTTTTTCACCAGATGCAGCTTTACCAGGGCCTGATGCCGGTACGCCCCACTGCCAAGAATTCATGACCCCAAATGAGGTCCAACCGATTGGTGTCTCCTCAAAATTTTCGGAATAGCCAATTGTAATAGCTGGCTTTACTTCGATTGTGTAATTTTCACTGACTACTTCGTTGTTCCCGAAGTCATTGATTGTCCATTTATAAGTCAACGAATCGCCAGTGATTTCCTCAGCCGGAATCGTTGCTACAAATTCTCCAGATTTATAATCTCCAGACTTCTGAGAGGCATCCACAGCTTTCCATTCGCCGTTTGCACCTTTGTAGTTCAGTACGACAGATGCCATGCTAATGTTGTCTCTCACTTGGATTTTCAAATCGAGATCCATTTCCGCATACGTTGCTACAGGCGCAGTATGAGTGAATGTTGGGGCTTCATTATCCTCCCCTTTTTTCGCCACTTGACCTTCAAGCTTTCCAAGACCATCAATGAGTGCGGAAACAGACATATAAGCGTCGACAAGTCCATATCCATATCCATTGTTCGGAGTTTGTGGATATTCGCTATCTGTCAAAGGGACTGCCGTATCTATGAGAATCTGTTCCATTTCATCGACTGTTACATTCGCGTTTACTTGACGAAGCATTGCCGCGATCGCTGAAACTGCCGGGCTCGCCATCGACGTTCCATTCCAGCCACCTTCATAACCACTACCCGGAACGGATGAACGGATGTTTGCACCAGGTGCAGAAACATCTGGTTTAATTTCCGCATACGGTGATGGGCCACGTAAGGAGAAACCTCCCACTTTATTGTTAATATCGGTTGCACCGGTTGCAAATGATTCCGGATAGTTACCCGGAGATGCTACCGATCCTGGTCCCCCTGGGTTAAACATATCCGTGTTTCCAGCTGCGAATCCAGGAAATATTTGTGCTGCGCGCCAGTTTTTAACGACATCACGGTACCACTCATTAAGACCAGCCCCCCCACCCCATGAGTTATTCACAACATCAGGAGCTAGGTCGACACGTGTATTACCATTTGCATCTGTTGGGGCCAAAATCCATTGCGCTGCCGCCAATAGATCACTATCTAATCCCCCATCTGCTGTAAATGCTTTGACAGCAATCCATTTCGCACCTGGTGCTACACCAATTTGGTTAGAACCATCTGGCTCGCCACCAACCATCGTACCGGTAACATGTGTACCATGCCCTAGGTCATCATAAGCTACTGCTTGTCCTGCAGTTGCATCAAACCAGTTGAAATCATGATTCACTTCACCTGTCGCTGCATTGTAGCCGCGGTATTTCGCTTTCAATGCAGGGTGATCCCATTGGACACCTGTATCGATGCTCGCGACGACCGTACCCGTACCGTCAATACCCATGTCCCAAACTTGAGGGGCGTTGACCCTGTCAACATTCCATTCAACATTGGCGATTTGGGACTCAGGTGTTACTGCATTTTGAGTTTTCGTTGTATAGAGTACCCGTGTTTCATTCGGTAGAATTTTTTCAACTTCAGCGAATGTCGCTACTTTTTCCGCCACTTCTTTTGTAGCTGTAACAGCCATTCCGTTGACAATGTAATATGACGTAACATCTTTGGCGTTCCCCGCCTTCACTTGCATGTCCAAATACTGTTTGACATTTTGTTGCGATTCAAGGGATGTCATTTTCAATTCAGATACAACAGCGGAACGTTGCATAAGCATTGATTTTTTTGTCGACATTTTCGCCTTTTTGGCGTCTTGTTTTACTTGCTCTGCTACTTTTTCCGTATCCGTATTCTCTTTAAATTTTATGAGAAAAGTAACTTCGTCCTCTTTTTCGAATGTTTCTAGTAAGCTACTGCTCACTTTGTTTTCAGTAAGTACTTTGGAGTCATTTCGTGATTCGTGCAGTTTTTTATTTGGCTCCGCATGTGCTATTCCTGGCACAATTAAGGATAGTATCATGAGTAATGTTGCAAAAATACTAAAGATCCTTTTAAAATTCCCCTTCTTTTTCACCTTCAACTCTTTCCCCTCCAACTTTCACAATGATTGTGGCCTATTTCTTCAAGCTGAACTACCAAAAATATACCCCTTGTCCCCTTTCAAAAAAATTTAGTACTCTAATAGTGTCCGTTGTGAAACTCTAGTTGCCGCCAATTAACATAACACGTCATTATGGGATATTTTGTCGAAAAAAGTTTTTCACTCCAAAATAGTAGTTTATGGTTATCGAACACTAACCATTTATGACTAGAGTTCGATAACCTGGACAGCATTGAATTGTAGACTACTTTGTTACAATTTAATGTTTACGACAAAAAAGAGTACCGGGAAAATTCACCCGATACTCTTTTGCCTTTCGACACTTCAATTACCTTAGGGTTTATTTATCAACATTCCGAGATTTAGTTTATTCTCCGATGTTAATGAACAACTTCCCTTTCGCTTCTTGTCGAGCTTCGTTTTTGAATTCATCCACCACTTTCACTTCGATTACCGCACCTTTTGCGACACTACCTAATGGTACCGTCCAGTAACCAACGTAGTGACCTGGAGATGTTTCAACAATCGGAAGTTCAGTAGCATTTGCAATCTGATTGTCTACATCTGTTAGAGGCATGTGAATGACAAAGCTTGCCTTATGCCCTGGCTCACTATCAAATTCGATTTTCACAGTTTTACCAGTAACTAAATGAAGATCTTTGTTCGGTGTTAAGTTTTCGATAGTTGGTGCATTGTATTGAGCTGTTACTGATACTGTCTTTGAAACTTGGTTGTTCGCACTATCGGTTGCGACAACTGTAATTTCGTTCACACCATTATCAAGCAAAATGCGCTTCGAATACTTGCCGTTGACAATTGCTGCCTCTAAACCATTCACTTGTACTGATTTGAGGTTGACATCCGAAACCGTCCCTTCGACTGTTACCGTTTCACGATTCGTCTTATCTCCGTTTTTCGGATTGTCGATTGTCAGCTCAGGATTGACTGTGTCAAGTGTAATCGTAACTGAAGTAGATTCCCCTGTTACTTTACCACCCAACTTCGACACAGCGATCATCTCGTTCGCACCTTCGACAAGTTCCGTTGGGATAGCGAATTTTCCATCATCACCAACTAGAGTAGAACCTGCCTCTTTTCCGTTATTTATCAATTGGATTGTTGTCGTTGGAGTCGCTTCTCCTTCGATCATCTGATTTTTCTCATTCGTAATAAAGCCTTGTGCTGGAGATTTAATGACTGGTGCAAACACCTCATAGTCGACACGCGCACGGATCATGTAGTTTCCTTCTTCTGCAGGTGAAGCAGACCATGCACCCGAAACAGATTGATAACTTCTGCCAGCATTCGGCCCGTCTTCATCCGTCGCAAGTCCAGGTGCACTTGTACCCGCCTTTGTCTGCACATAGACCATGTAGAAGTCACCTTTGACTACAATATTGTGGTCTGTCAAGTCAACGACCGTCCATCCGCCGTCACGTTTTGCTTGTGCGTCAATTGGACCAGCGAGTTTCTTACCTGGTGTACCATCCGCACCTGTTGCATCCCATACTTCTACTGCAAAAGCAGTTCCACCAGGTACTGGCCATTCCGTATCCCAGAAGCGGAAGACGCCATCTGTTACGATTCCAGATTCTTTCCCAGCAGGAAGAGTCATTTTCACTGCCCAAGCATTTCCAGCTGCGTTAAACGCACGTGCATTTTCCGCTGTTCCATCGTCATAGCCTATTTCACCACCTGGGTACGTATAATACGGCTCAAGCTCAACATTTACTGCCGTATCATTCCCGACTGAAATGGTCGTTTTCTGACTATGGTAACCCCTTGCAATTACATTAAGCGTGTAGTCACCTTCATAGGCTGTGATGGAATAATTACCATTTACATCAGTGACTACAGGTGTGATGTTGGCATCTTCAAGGAGAAGTAAAGTCGCTCCTTCGATTCCTTCACCCGTAGACTTGTCGGTAATTGAACCGCTTACCGTTGCTTGCGGCATTTCTTCCAATGTAAAATTCGCTTTTGTCGATTTATCCGCCTCGATTGTCACGGATTGTTCTTTAGATTGGTATCCGTAAGCTTCCGCTTTCGCAGTAAATGTACCCACACCATGATTGAGTGAGTATTTCCCATCAGCAAGGTTTGAATGGACCGAACGTCCTGTTTCAAGTACACTCACTTGCGCTCCTAATGGTAAGGCCATCGGGTGGTAACCCCCCCCGTCTGGCGTTGTTTCTTTTTTAGGCATTGCAGGTCTTATTGTTGTTGGGTCAATCGCTTCTGCGAATAAATCTTTTTCCTTCTCTTTAATCACATCGCGATCTTTGATGCCTGGTTTTCCAAGACCAGTTTTAACCGTATTTCCTTTGTCACCTTGTTTAGCTTCTACTGATAATATACCCGTTTGTGATGTGTCAGCTAGAGATACATCATCGATATACCAGCCATCTCTTACAACGCTGCTATCCGAAAAACCATTGAATCCGATGTAGACGCGCTGACCGCTATATGCGGACAAATCGACTTCCGCATCAAGCCATGCATTTGATAGTCCTTGTACCTTGAGTAGTTGTGTCCATTCCTGCATATCCGTAGATATGAAGATATGACCGTAATCATAAGCTGTTCCTGATGATGATTGTTCGAAGTTATGCCATTGTTTGAACTGCAAATAGGAATTTCCTTCTGGCAAGTCCACAGGAGGCATAAGGAGTGTTGCGTTCATCTTACTGTTATACGGACCAGCAAGGTTTGTAGCATACACTTTTTCACCAGATGCAGCATTTCCAGGACCAGACGTCGGTACGCCCCACTCCCACGTATTATTTTCTCCGAATGAAGTCCAACCAGTAGGCGTAGTTTCGAAATTTTCGAAATAGCCGACTGTAATGCCCTGCTTCACTTCGATTGTGTAATTTTCACTTTCTACTTCGTTGTTTCCGAAGTCATTGATTGTCCATTTGTATTCAAACGAATCACCTGCAATTTCCTCACCTGAAATCGTCACTCCATACACTCCAGCCTGATAATCCCCAGACTGTCGAGTAGCATCCATTGCTTTCCATTCGCCGTTTGTACCTTTGTAATTCAACACGACGGATGCAACGCTAATGTTGTCACTAACCTGGATAGTCAAATCGAGATCCATTCCCTCATATGTTGTGCCTGGCGCAGTATGAGTGAATGTTGGGGCTTCATGATCATCCCCTTGTCTTGTCACTTGGCCTTCAAGCTTTCCAAGCCCAGTAAAGATGGAAGATACAGCCGCATAAGCATCGACGAGTCCATATCCATACCCATGATTCGGAGTCTGCGGATATTCGCTATCCGTCCTTGGTGTTGCTGTTTCTAAAAGAATTTGTTCTATTTCATCGACTGTCAAGTTCGCGTTCACCTGGAGGAGTAATGCCGCTACCGCTGAAACTGCCGGACCTGCCATCGATGTTCCATTCCAACCACCTTCATATCCACTCCCTGGAACGGATGAACGGATGTTCACGCCTGGCGCAGAGATATCCGGTTTAATTTCCGCATACGGTGATGGGCCACGTAGAGAAGAACTCCATACTTTATTGTTAATGTCAGTTGCACCGGTTGCAAATGATTCCGGATAATTACCCGGTGATGCTACCGATCCCGGTCCGCCTGGGTTTGTCGCCGTCGTGTTTCCTGCAGAGAATTCGGGAAAGATTTGTGCTGCGCGCCAGTTTTTAACGACGTCGCGATACCACTCATCAAGACCTGCTCCTCCGCCCCACGAGTTATTCACGATATCTGGAGCCAAATCGACACGCGCATTTCCATCCGCATCTGTTGGTGCTAAAATCCATTGTGCAGCAGCCAACAAATCTCGATCTGTTCCTCCAGCTGCTGTAAATGCTTTAACAGCAATCCATTTCGCTCCCGGTGCGACACCAATTTGGTTAGAGCCATTTGGCTCGCTACCAACCATCGTGCCGGTAACATGTGTACCATGCCCATTGTCATCATAGGCTGCTGCTTGCCCTCTAGTCGCGTCAAACCAGTTAAAGTTATGATTCACTTCACCTGTCGCCGCATTGTAACCGCGATATTTTTCTTTCAAAGCTGGATGATTCCATTGGACACCTGTGTCGATGCTTGCAACGACAATTCCAGAACCGTCAATACCCATGTCCCAAACTTGGGGGGCATTGACCCTCTCAATATTCCATTCAACATTGGCTACTTGGGAAACTGGTGTGACTGCATTTGCTGTTTTCGTCGTATAGAGTTCCCGCGTTTCATTTGGTAGAACTTTTTCAACTTCAGCAAATGTCGCTACTTTTTCCGCCACTTCTTTTGTAGCTGTAACAGCCATTCCATTGACGATGTAATAAGAGGTTATATCATTTGCATTGCCCGCTTTAACTTGCAGGTCAAGATATTGTTTTACGTTTTGCTGTGAAACAAGAGATGTCGCTTTCAATTCAGATACAACAGCTGAACGTTGCATAAGCAATGACTTTTTCGCCGACAGATTTTCTTTACCGGCATCTTGTCTTGCCTGCTCTGCTATTTTTTCTGTGTCCGCATTCTCTTTAAATTTTATGAGAAAAGTAACTTTATCCTCTTTTTTGAATGTTTCTAGTAAGCTACTGCTCACTTTGTTCGCCGAAAGTACGTTGGAGTCATACAAAGATTCGTGTAGTTTTGTATTCGGTTCCGCATGCGCGATTCCAGGTCCGATTACAGAAAGTACCAAGAGTAACGTTGCAACAATGCTGAAGATTTTTTTAAGATTATTCCTCGTCTTCTTCAACTTCATTCCTCCCTCCAATTTTTACAGCGACTAGATCCTACTTCTTCAGGCCCATAAAAAAAAACACCCCTTGCCCCCTTCCTAAAACCTAGTGTAGGTACTCAATGGTGTCTATTGTGAAATTCTAGTTGTCACATATTAACATATCATAACTTAATTGTATATTTTGTCGAATAAATACCAGCGTTAACAAGTTAGTAATTTATGACTATTAAACTACTTTTTGTTCCAGACATAAAGTAATACACCCAACAGCTACTTATAACGAGGTAAGTATAATTTAACTTGTCTATCATTGATTTTTCACGACAGCTTGAATTAAAGATGACTTAGATAGTTTATGAATCATAAGGGAGAAATAAGTAAATAGTACTAGCGAATAATGCTGAATAATATTTCCCAATACTATTCTCGGAAAAAGATGACTTTTCATCTATCATAAACGCTCCCATTACTCCGGATATCTAGTTAAATGGGTACTTAGTCGAGGCTTTCGAATAACTTTATAAGAAAGCACGATAGCAAGCTACACCGCTTCAAATGGTAGATCATGATGTCAGTAAACTTTGAGATTTTCTTGAAAGATTTCTAAGTGCGTCACCTAAGCCGAGTTAGCAGCTGAAGAATATATCTCCTTCCCCCATTTACTGACTTTGTTTATCGCGACAAAAAGACGCATCCACCATGTTACCTGGATGCGTCTTGCGTATTTAATGTGATTACTTCGCTTTCTCTTTCTTAATCTGCTTACTGCGTAACTGACCACATGCTGCGTCAATGTCTGTTCCATGTTCAAGACGGACACCGCCATTGATGCCTTTTTTACGTAGTGTTGCGTAAAACGCATTAATCGCCTCTGGTGTACTGCGGCGATACTGGTCATGTTCATCAACTGGGTTGTAAGGAATCAAGTTGACGTAGGATAAGTGGCGCTTATTTTCAAGGAGTTTTCCTAATTGCTGCGCTTCTACCACATGATCATTGACGTCTTGCAACATAATGTATTCAAACGTGATTCTACGGTTTGTCGTTTCCAAATAATAATCAATGGAATCCATCAACGTTTCAATTGGGAACGCTTTGTTAATTTTCATAATGCGTGTACGTAGATCATTGTTTGGTGCATGCAAAGAAACCGCCAAGTTTACTTGGATATTTTCATTCGCAAATTCTCTAATTTTTTGTGGATTTCCACTTGTTGATACCGTGATATGGCGTGCACCAATAGCTAGTCCTTTTTGGTCATTGACGACACGAAGGAAGTCCATCAAGTTGGTGTAATTATCGAACGGTTCGCCAATTCCCATGACAACAATATGACTTACACGATCCTCTTGCTCTTTTGCATCAAGATGGAACTGCACTTTCATAATTTGTTCCACGATTTCGCCTGCGTTTAAATCGCGGCTTTTTTTCAAAAGTCCACTTGCACAGAAGCTACAGCCGATATTACAGCCGACTTGCGTTGTGACACAAACAGAGTGACCATATGGGAATTTCATCAATACCGTCTCGATTAGATTGCCATCTTGCATTTTAAATAGGAACTTAATCGTTCCATCTGCCGATTCTTGTTTCACGGATAGCTCTAATGTTTGAATCGCAAAGTTGTCTTCCAACAATTGAATACAGTCTTTGTTTACGTTTGTCATTTCCGCAAAACTTGTGACACGCTTTTTGTACAACCAATCCCAAACTTGGGATGCACGGAACTTTTTATGGCCTCGTTCTAATAACCATTCTGTCAGTTGCTCCATTGTTAATCCATATATAGAATTTTTCATTATTACCCTCATTTCAAAAAATGCAATTCACATATTATACTACAAGAAATAAGGAAACGGAACAACTAATTTAATTTATCCGCGTTAATCATGTTCTTTTTTGATCATAAAAAAACTGACGAATCATAAAGATTCCATCAGCTTTTTTACATAATTCAGCTCTTAAGAAACATGTTTATCTAGATTCCGCAAGACGTTAAAGCCGAAACAGAAGATGCCTATTAACGTCACCACTCCTCCAATTGTAGCAACTGGGAAGTACACATCACTTACTCCTAAAATGGCAAGAGCAATTGCAATCATCATGACAGGTAAACCAATATTATGAAGCCAAAAATGTGCTTTTGCTAAAATGGTTTTCTCTAAATTTGGATGATGATGATAAATAAGACCGACCAAAGCCAACGACATCCAACCAAGCAAAGTGATATGAACATGAACGGTAGTCATGTTAAAGACGTGCATAACGGACATATACAATCCAAAAGAAATTCCAATCATGAAATAGACGACAGAAATCTTAAGCAATTTTTTCGCCATTATTCCCCACATCCCCCTATTGTTTCATATACGCCTAGAAGACTAGCGCTCATACATCCTATGATTTCGGCGATCTAATTATTGTTCATCCCTACTATTTTTCTTTCCCCAATAAAAAACTAGGGCACCCAAAATCTCATGGGTCCCTAGTTTCTTAAAGTGCATTATGCATTTTTTGCTCTTGCTTTGTCTTGCTTGATTTTCATCACCAGCGTAACGATGTTCAACAGGCATAACACGGCGAAAAAGATGCCCATGCCTACTTGCCCTTTGGCAAAACGCGTGAATGTGAAATAAGCCATGAATATGATTAGTGCGAAATCTATGTATTTAGAACCCAACATGCCACTAAAACCTCCTCGTCTACCACTATCTATTGTCCAAGTATATCAGCTTCTAGTCGACACACAATATACTACTTGATGGCGGGGTACAGCCTTACCTATTCAAAAATCTTTACAATGTATAAATTATGCATAATCTCCCCTCTGCGTAGCCGCTATCTTCTGTTACCGATCGACTATTTTTTCATGAAAACAGTCCTTCAATACAGTTTCAATAAAATACTTTTCAAAACTTCAAATAGACTCTTGCTTTTCCATTATTCAATAATGTATAGTTTATTCAAATATAAATATTATCTAAAAATTCAATACTGTCAGGAAGGAGAACTTATGGCACAATTCCATTTAACCCCGAACTCTGTGCAAGAAATACTAGAAACCTATGATGAAGATGTCATTGTCACCAATCGTGAAGGAATTATTATTAAAGCGACTCGAATTAGCGGTCAGCATTACGGGATCGAGGCAGAAGAGCTGATTGGGAAATCTGTTTATGATTTGCAATCGGCAGAGATTTTTTCTCCAGCCATCACACCATTAGTACTTCAACAAAAAAAGAAAGTCGTCACGATACAAACGACACCCTCAGGTGCAAAAGTGCTCATTACAGGTATGCCTTTTTTCAACGAAAACGGAGAAGTAGAGTTTGTCATCAGCTATTCTTATGACGTTTCAGAATTACTCGTCATCCAGGAATATATGAAAGAGCTAGAATTTGAAATGTCAAAAGTGCAAGAGGAGTTACATCTTCTTAGGAAAAAGTCGCTTTCCACGAGTGGCTTGACGATTGAGAGCAAAGATACAGAGGAAGCCTATACAGTCGCATATAAAGCTGCTCCCCTCGACGTTTCAGTCATTCTTTACGGCGAGCAAGGCACTGGCAAGACGACAATGGCGAAAGAAATCCATAAAGAAAGCTCTCGCTCCAACGGCCCTTTCATCGAACTGGACTGTGCAACAATTCCAGAATCGTTGTTCGACAAAGAACTGTTCGGTGAGCAAATTGGCGTTGGCAAATCTTCTTCTATTTCACCAGGGCTTCTGTCGATTGCACAAGGTGGCACCTTATATTTGAAGAAAATCGATCGATTGCCTCTCCACTTACAAGCCAAATTATTAAAAACGTTGAAAGAGGACAGCTTTAAACCGCTTGGTAGCGCGAAGCTTCATACACAGGACATACGACTCATTTCCTCTACTGAAACGGAACTATCTCAAGCAACATTCGATAATCAATTTCTTAAAGAGCTTTACTATTTCCTAAATATCATTCCGATTCACCTACAACCACTAAAAAATAGAAAAGAAGATGTAAGCGCATTCATTGCATACTTCTTGCATTATTATTCAAAAAAGTATAACTCGAAAAAGTTATTGTCGGACAGTGTTTTCAATCTACTATTAAAGCTTGAGTGGAAAGGTAATATCCACGAGCTACGTAACGTAGTAGAGCGCATTGTCGTTCAAAGTACAGATGAAATCATTGGCATCAACGACTTACCACCCGAATACCGGATCCAATTTGAAGAGGGATTGACCGACATTGATCTGGACGGACAAACGCTTACGAATATTTTAGAAAACGTAGAAATGAAAGTGTTGAATAATGCACGCCAACGCTATAAGACAACGACTGAAATGGCAAAAATACTCGGCATTAGCCAGCCTTCCGTTGTAAGAAAACTAAAAAAGTATACACTTCCTGAGTAAGAATACTTGTTATTTCATAAATAAATAAAAATTAGTGTTGATTTATAAATATACATTCGTATATACTAATCCACATAACTATATTCAGATATAAATAATTATTCACTATTGGAGGAATCATTATGCAAAATCAAATAGAACAACAAGACTGGCTTCATATGGTCGATTCGATTGGTAATTTCCTTGCTCCTAGCATGGCCAAGGATCATCCAAATCTTCCCGTCGTTAAAGCGGAAGGCTGTTACTACTACGGTGTGGACGGAAAAAGGTATTTAGACTTCACGTCAGGTATCGCCGTCGAAAATGTCGGCCATCGTCATCCCAAAGTTGTACAGGCAATCAAAGACAGTGCAGATCATCTCATCCATGGACCATCTGGAGTCATTATCTATGAATCTATTTTAAAATTAGCAGCAGAGCTACAAAAGATTCTTCCACCGAAACTCGATAATTTCTTTTTCGCGAATAGCGGAACTGAAGCGATTGAAGGTGCGTTGAAACTCGCTAAATATGTGACGAAAAGACCATATGTCGTTTCTTTCACAGGTTGTTTCCACGGCAGATCAATTGGCGCGCTTAGTGTCACAACATCTAAAAGTAAATACCGCAAATATCTTCAACCTTCTTGGCTGACGTACCAACTGCCTTATGCCCTTCCCGAATATCTACCTGAAGGAGCAGATCCGGACGTATACTTCGCCGAAAAGCTTGAACGTGATGCACAGAAATTATTTAATCACCAAGTGGATCCTGAAGAGGTGGCTTGCATGATCATCGAACCTATTCTTGGCGAAGGCGGCTACTTTATCCCCCCTGCGTCATGGTTGAAGAAAATACGTGAAATCTGTGATCGCCATGGTATCCTTCTTATTTTTGATGAAGTTCAAACCGGTTTTGGTCGTACAGGGAGTTGGTTCGCTGCACAAACATTTGATGTTAAGCCTGACATCATGGCCATTGCAAAAGGAATTGCCGCAGGACTGCCACTTAGCGCAACTGTCGCTTCTAAAGAATTAATGGACCAATGGCCACTTGGTTCACATGGGACAACATTCGGCGGTAATCCTATGGCCTGCTCAGCAGCACTCGCTTCGTTAGAAGTTATTCATGAAGAGAAATTGCTGGACAACACAAAAGAGATGGGTGCTTATGCAATTGCCCGATTATTGGAGATGAAAGAGGAATTCCCTATCATTCGGGATGTTCGGGGTGTTGGACTCATGATTGGCATCGAACTTGGGGATCCAAAAACTGGCGAGCCTTCTGGTAAAACCGTTATGGATGTACTCGATGAATGTCTTGAAAACGGAGTACTCTTCTATTTATGCGGCAATTCAGGAGAAGTTATTCGAATGATTCCGCCACTCACCATCAACAAAGAGCAAATCGACACAGGTCTTGATGTATTAAGAGCGGCACTTCAAAAGTATTCAAACTAAAATAATTGTGCTAACGCTCATAAATTACACTTAAAATGGGGGAAATGACATGTCGGTTGTATACAAAAGGGATGCCGTTAAATCAAAAAGTGCCGTATGGAAATTCCTAATTCCATCATTCATAGGCATACTTCTATTTCTCGTTCCGATTAAAGTGAACGATGAGGTGACAATTGGGGTCGGGGTCCTCGCCTCGTCACTGCTAAAAACATTTGGGGACTGGATTCCCCAGTTTATCATTATTATGTTGGGCTTCACTGTCCTTATGACACTAATAACCGTCACACTTAAACCCGGATTCATCATCAACAATACTTTCTTAAAAAGTGTATTCCATGTTGGTATTTTCGGGATTACCATGCGCATTATCGGTTTTTCAGTCGGGATTATGGCGTACTTTCAAATCGGTCCTGAATTCATCTCTTCCCGCAATACGGGTGGGGTTGTGCTCTTTGATTTAGCGCCTGTTCTACTTACTTGGTTCCTTTTTGCCGGAATCTTACTTCCACTCTTAGTCGAATTCGGCTTGATGGAATTTGTCGGGTCTTTAGTAAAAAAAGTGATGCGTCCAGTATTCACTTTACCGGGTCGTTCATCCATTGATACGATGGCTTCATGGATGGGTGCGGGAACTGTTGGGGTCCTTGTGACGATGAAACAATATGACGAAGGCTACTACACTAAACGCGAAGCAGCCGTCATTGCGACGACATTTTCCATCGCATCCGTAGCCTTCTCACTGGTGATTGCCAATGTCGTCGGACTCGGTCACTTATTCATACCGTTCTATATCACTGTTACAGTTGCAAGTATCGTTGCGGCCATCATCATGCCGCGAATTCCACCTTTATCACGTAAGGCGGATACGTATTACGAACCCGTTGGTCAACAAATTGATGAAGCTCAGCCTGAAGGTATTTCAAACCTTCAGTGGGGATGGAAACAAGCACTCGACAAAGCAAACACAGCGAAAAGCCCGAAAAGACTTATTCAAGATGGCGTGGAAACAGTTCTCGATATCTGGCTTGGACTTATTCCACTCGTCATGAGTCTTGGGGCAATCGCACTGATTGTCGCGGAATTTACACCTGTTTTCAATATCATCTCTTACCCGCTAGTTCCGTTATTAGAATGGATGCAGCTACCTGAAGCAGCAAAAGCCGCTCCAACAATGCTTGTCGGATTCGCAGATATGTTTTTACCCGCGGTTATCGGTAGTGGAATTGAAGCTGAAATTACACGATTCGTCGTGGCTGCTTTGTCCTTGACGCAACTTGTGTATATGTCGGAAATCGGCATTCTCATTTTACGATCAAATATTCCTGTTAGCTTCCTAGACTTGTTCGTGATCTTTATCCAACGAACGATTATTACACTACCTATCATTGTATTAATTGCACACTTTATCGTCTTTTAAGTAGTGAGATCAAATTCGGCTTAAAAGGGGTAGCTTCGGCTATCCCTTTTAAGCCATTTACAACTTGTCAAAATAGCGGATCTAACAACAATAATAATTCAGAATGGTGGACATACGATGAAAAAAACGGAAGATTGGATTCCGAGTTTTGAAAGCCACTTGGAATCGCAAGCCTATGAGAAACTTAGGAAAGAAGCCTTCGATTACATCGCAAGAGGAGCGGGTGTGGAAGCGACGATGCAAGAAAATCGCCATGCCTTCGACAAGTGGAAAATTCGTCCGCGCGTTTTGCGAGATGTATCAAAACAAGACCTTACAGTTTCACTTTTCGGTAAGACCATGAAAACACCAATCCTTCTTGCCCCGATCGGCGTACAGCGAATCGCTCATCCCAATGGTGAACTCGCTTCCGCAAAAGCTGCGGGGAATTTAGAAGTTCCCTACATTGTCAGTAGTGCAGCATCCTATTCAATGGAAGAGATTGCGCAAGTGCTGGAAAACAACACGCGATGGTTTCAACTATACTGTTCTCTCGAGGATTCTGTCACAGAAAGCCTTGTCAAACGTGCAGAAGCGAATGGCTACAGCGCAATTGTCATCACAGTCGACACGCCAGTACTAGGTATTCGTGAGGCTGATCGTCGAAACAGCTATTCACCTCTTTCCGAAGGCAATGGCTGTGGCAACTATCTGTCGGATCCTGCATTTTGTAGCCTGCTGGAAAAGTCACCCACCGAAGACCCCGAAGCAGCCTACAAGAAACAAATTGACATCATTGATCGACCTGGGCTCCATTGGGATGAATTACAAAAAATACGTTCCTATACAACATTGCCAATCCTACTAAAAGGTATTTTACATCCCGATGATGCACAACTTGCACTTGAGCATAATATCGATGGGATTATCGTTTCCAATCATGGCGGACGGCAATTGGATCACTGCATTTCATCTTTGGATGCACTGCCAGACATTTGTCACGTTGTAAAGGGACGTATTCCAATCTTGTTCGACAGCGGAATCCGTAGCGGAGTCGATGTTTTCAAAGCACTCGCGCTTGGTGCTAACGCAGTTTTACTGGGTCGTCCTTATATTTATGGATTAGCGGTGGATGGAGAAACAGGTGTAAATCGTATCATTGAAGACATTCTCCATGAGCTAGATGTGACGATGGCGCTTGCAGGCGTACGCACTATCCATGAAATTCATTCGAATCTGCTTGTACAAGCATAATTAAAAAAACTGTAGGCCCTTCAAAAAACAAAGGGTCTACAGTTTTTATGTTGTAAGAATCTCTTTCAACGTTTCAAACAAACGTGCCATCCGCTTATCTGTCCCAATTGTAATGCGTACATAATTATCAATCCCTGGCTTGTTAAAATACCTCACGAGGATCCCCTCTTTTTTCAATTCATCATATAGCGATTCTGCAGAAATTCGTTCGTGACGGGCAAATACAAAGTTTGCTTGTGAGGGAAGGACAGTAAATCCAAGTTGCCCTAACTCCACGGTCACTTGCTCCCTCGTCGCAATGATTTTCGCCGTGGTCTCATTAAAATACGCTTCATCCTCGAATGCCGCTTGAGCACCAACCAGTGCAAGCCGATCCAAAGTATACGAGTTGAAAGAATCTTTAATGCGAACTAAAGCCTCTATTAAAGATGGGGAGCCCATCGCAAAACCTACACGTAAACCCGCCAACGACCGCGATTTCGATGTTGTCTGGACGACCAGTAGATTATCATATTGATGAATCATTTCAGCCGCAGACCTTGATGCAAAATCGATGTACGCTTCATCAATGATGACAACTCGATCTGGGTTATTTTTCACAATCTCTTCAATCAAATCCAGTTCAGCATAGAGGCTTGTTGGCGCGTTCGGATTGGGTAAAATGACGCCACCTTCAGACCGAAAGAACTTGTCGACTGGCAATGTAAAATCCGTATTCAACGCAACTTCCTCATAAGGAATATCAAACAGCTTGGCATACACCGGATAAAAACTATAGGTAACGTCTGGGAATCGAATCGGTTGACCTGGCTCAAAAAATGCCATAAAGGAAAATGCTAATACTTCATCCGAGCCATTCCCAACGAATACTTCTTCAGCAGCTAGCCCATATTGCCGCCCAATCGTTTTGCGTAAATCATCCGCAGTTGGCGATGGATACAATTGTAGATTGCGCTCCATCTCCACACGAATAGCCTCCACTACTTTCGGGCTCGGCGGATAAGGATTTTCATTGGTATTGAGTTTCACAATATCCTGTTGAATCACTTGCTCCCCCGGCACATACGGCTCCGTTCGTTTTACCATACTACTCCAAAATTTACTCATTGCGCAGCACTTCACGATTCGGGCGTCTTTTTCTCAATTCGTTTTTGACATCTGCCACCGTCACGCCAAGTTCTTCCATCAAGACAAGCGAGTGATAGGTCAAATCTGCTAACTCGCTCGTCACCTCTGCTTTATCACGATTTTTCGCACCAATGACAACTTCTGTTGTTTCTTCCCCGACTTTTTTCAGGATTTTATCTAACCCTTCGCGGAATAAGTACGATGTGTACGATCCTTCTATAGGATTCTGATGGCGCTCTTTGATTTCTTCAACTACTTCTTGCACTACTTCCCGATTAGAAATTTCTTGTTCAAAAGCCCTTTTTGAAAAGCAAGTCACTTCACCTGTATGACAAGCCGGACCTTGTGGTACGACTTGTACTAAAATAGCATCTTGGTCGCAATCGAATAGCAAACGTTGCACTTGTTGACGATTGCCTGACGTTGCCCCTTTATTCCACAATTCCTGCCTAGAGCGGCTAAAAAACCACGTTTCTTTTGTATCAATTGTTTTCTGCAATGCTTCTTCATTCATATAAGCAAGCATCAGGACCTTTCCTGTCTGATCATCTTGAACGATTGCAGGAATAAGCCCATTGTTATCAAATGTCAATTTACCGATTTCGATTGTCAAAGTTAGTCAGTCCCAACAGGTGTATTTTTCTCAGCTAGATATTGTTTTAATTCGCCAATCTGAATATCTTCAAAATGAAAGACAGATGCCGCGAGTGCTGCGTCGGCTTTCCCCTCCGTTAATACCGTGTGGAAGTGTTCAGGCGTGCCTGCCCCTCCACTTGCAATGACTGGGATATTGACTGCTTCTGCTATCGCGCGTGTCAATTCGAGATTATAACCATCTTTGACGCCATCTTCCCCGATACTGTTGACGACTAACTCACCGGCACCTAGCTGTTCCCCCCGAACTGCCCATTCGATGGCATCGATTCCCGTATCTTGTTGCCCCCCCTTGGCAAATACCGACCATTTTGAAGGTCCTACTTCGTTGACATCCATCGATAAGATGATCCGGTCAGAACCAAATTTCTTTGCCGCCTCTTCAATTAGAGATGGATTATTGAGCGCTGCGCTGTTAATGGATACCTTGTCGCCACCAGCCTCAAAAACCTTTTCAATATCCTCAATCGTCCCGATACCACCGCCAACTATAAATGGAATTGGTACTTCTTTCGCAATTTCGGCAATCAAATCGAGAAACATCGGACGGTTATTCGTTGACGCAGCAATATCGTAAAATACCAACTCATCCGCACCATCAGCCACATACTTTTTTGCTAATGTTAGTGGATCTGCCACTTCTTTCACCTCTAAAAACTTCTTCCCTTTTACCACTTTTCCGTTATCAAAATCTAGACATGGAATAATTCGATTAGTTGCCATCATTGTCGTCCCCCAAAAGTTTGATTAAGGATAGTTTCCCTTCGTATAACGCTTTGCCGATAATTGCCCCATACATATTCAATTCTCGTAACATTGAGATATCTTGTTCTGTAGAAACGCCGCCCGATGCAATAATGTCGATCGTCGACGCATTGTTCATCATTTCTAATTCAACTAGATTCGGCCCTTGCAACATGCCATCTTTCAAAATATCGGTATAGACAACCGTTTGAACACCAATTTCCACCAACTGTTGGAGCAGATCAACCGCTTTGACGTCACTCAATTCTGTCCAGCCATCTGTTGCAACGAAACCATTACGCGCATCGATGGACACTGCAATTTTGTCACCATATTTCTCCACTGCTGCTGTTAAAAATTGCTGATCTTGGATCGCTGCTGTTCCAATAATCACACGGCTAACTCCAGACGCAATATGGGCATCAACGATTTCCATCGAGCGGATTCCACCACCAACTTGGATGGGAATCGATACACTCTCGGCAATCGCTTGAATAGCATTTTTGTTCAATGAATCACCCGTTTTTGCGCCGTCCAAATCGACGATGTGAATGTACTGAGCGCCTTGCTGTTCCCACTCTTTCGCCATCGCAGTTGGTGAATCATTGTAGATAATTTCTTGGTCATAATCCCCTTGAATCAATCGAACACATTTCCCACCGCGAATATCAATCGCTGGAAATAAAATCATGATGACACCCCCTTTATATCGAGTCTATTTATCTTTCACTTAACCCGCTGCATTGGAGCAGCTGGACAAAGGAAAAACCTTACAGCATGCCTTTCGTCGATGGAACACCTTTCACTGCCGGATTAATCGTACTTGCCACTCGTAGTGCTCGGCCGAATCCTTTAAATATCGATTCGATGATATGATGTGTATTCTTTCCATATTGCAAATTGATGTGTAAATTAATTTTCGCGTTATTTGTGAAGGCTAGGAAAAATTCTTCAACGAGTTCCGTATCGAAATCACCAACTTTATCTTTCATCCCTTCAACATTGAAAACAAGAAATGAACGTCCACTAATATCCAGTGAAACCGTAGATAGCGCTTCGTCCATTGGCGTAGACACTGTCGCATAACGTTCAATGCCTTCTTTCGTGCCGATACTGTCATAAAACGCTTGTCCCAATACAATGCCAATATCTTCAACGGAATGGTGCTGATCTACTTCCGTATCGCCGTCACAATCGACCTTCAAATCAAAGCGTCCGTGCTTTGTGAACAATGTCAGCATGTGATCGAAAAAACCTACCCCTGTTTGAATAGCCGTTTTCCCGCTGCCATCAATGGCGAAATCCAATTCAATTCTTGTTTCTGCCGTTTGTCTTGCAATCGATTTACTACGCATTGAATCCCACCTTTCTAACTTGAATCGAATTTGCATGGGCTGTTAAACCTTCCGCATTCGCTATGGTGATGATGTCATCCGCCACGTCTTGCAATGCTTGCGCTGTATAATGGATAATACTCGACTTTTTCATGAAGTCATACACACCAAGTGGTGAAGAGAATGCTGATGTTCCACTCGTTGGCAACGTATGATTCGGCCCTGCCATATAATCACCCAGTGCTTCTGGTGAATAGTTCCCTAAAAAGATAGCTCCAGCATTATTAATATACGCCAGTTGTTCCATCGGATTTTCTACCATCAGCTGTAAATGTTCGGGCGCCAGTTCATTGACGAATTGAAACGCTTCATCTAACGAGTCTACAAGGACAATACGTCCATTATCCCTAATGGATGTTTGAATAATGTCTTTCCGATCTGCCCGCTCTATTTGCTCCGCTACTTGTTGTTGAAGTGCTTCAGCAAATGCTGGACTTGTCGTCACGCAAATCGCTGTTGCACGTTCGTCATGTTCTGCTTGGGACAACAAGTCGGCGGCCACAAATTCTGGCAACGCTGTATCATCCGCTACGACGCATATCTCACTCGGACCCGCGATCATATCAATCGCAACATCTCCGAACACCCATTTTTTTGCACGTGCCACATAGGCATTCCCGGGACCTGTTATCTTCACTACTTTTTCTACGGTTTCCGTCCCATAGGCCAACGCGGCAATCGCTTGTGCCCCGCCTACTTTATAGACAACGTCGACGCCTGCTTCCCGTGCTGCCACAAGGACATGAGGATTCACTTTGCCGTTTCGTTGCGGTGGTGTCACCATCGCGATTCGTCCAACGCCTGCAATTTTTGCCGGGATGGCATTCATCAAAACCGTTGAAGGATACGCCGCTTTCCCGCCTGGTACATAGATACCTACACTAGCAAGGGGTGTCACTTTCTGACCAAGGACAATCCCTTGTTGTTGATTGATGAACCATGACTTTTCTTTTTGCTCTTCGTGGAATACCGTAATGTTGTTCTTCGCTTTCCGCAATGCAGCGAGGAATTCTTCCGTAATCTGTGCTTGTGCTTCCTCAAACTCTTCATCCGTGACAATAAGGTTATCCAGCCGTATGCCGTCAAATTGTTCGGTATAGTTGACTAGCGCTTGATCACCTTTTTCACGAACTCTTCCGATAATTTCAAGCACATTTTTATCAAAGTCGAGGTCATTATGTTGCACTGCTTTTCCTTGTTCGTTGTCATCTGTATATTGTTCAACTGTCACAATCCGCATGAATTCTCACTCCAATGCCCCTTTTAAGTCTGAGATGAACTGCTGAATTTGGGTTGTTTTTGTTGCGTAACTTGCTTTATTGACGATCAATCGTGCACTGACATCGGCAATCGTCTCTAAGACGACCAAACCATTTTCCCTTAATGTCGCACCCGATTCCACAATGTCGACAATGACATCTGACATGCCGATAAGTGGCGCCAATTCCACCGATCCATTCAATTTGATTGTTTCAACGCGAATCCCTTTGCCTCCAAAATAGTCTTTTGCCACAGCAGGATATTTTGATGCAACCGTCAATGGTGTGCTACTTGAGAACTCCTTATCTGGAAATCCAGCTACCACCAGCTGACATTTACTAATCCCAAGATCCAATAGTTCATAGACATCAACAGGGTCTTCCATAATTGTATCTTTGCCGACAATCCCAATATCCGCTGCCCCTTTTTCTACGTAAATGGGTACATCGACAGCCTTTACAAAAATAAGTTTCACTTTGTTCGCATCATCGAAGATAACCAATTTTCTACTTCCATCATGGAACTCTGAAAATCGGACACCTGCATGCTCCAAAAACGTTAGCGCCTGGTCGGCCGTGCGCCCTTTCGCCATCGCGACGGTAAGATGTGTCATGAAGTCGCCCCCTTAACCCCTACTAGTAGATCCAATACTTCGTTCAAATCAAAGAAAGGAATCGTTTTCTCTTTATAATCCAATCTATTATTTTCATTTTCAAGTTGAATGGTGTAAACGCTTTGCTGTCGGTTCACCTGCTCTTTATGCCTCGGAAACGACAGCACGCTATAATTGCGTTCCCTTAATTCATTGGCAATAGCAATGGCCTGCTCTAACTGTGTGTCTTCGTAGATGATATTGACATCAATCGGGAAACGACCAGTGACTTCTCTATTTTCAGTCGCTTTAACCAATGATTCTATTTCACATGCAAAGCCAATTGCCGGTAGCGTTGCACCAAACTCATCACCTAGGCGATCATAACGCCCCCCCATCAATACGGGTTTGCCAAATTTCTCAACATAGCCCTGGAAAATAACATCCGAATAATAACCCATATGATTGATCAGCCCTAAATCGCTGACAATATACTGCCCTAAACCATACATGTTTAATATCCTATACACATCCATTACATAATCCAGTGTGTCTTGCATCTTCGTTGTCAAAGCGATGCCTCGTGCCCGTTCACATACTTCAACCGGGTTACCATATAACAATGGAATCCGTTCGATTGCATCACGCACTTCCGCATCGATGTCGAGGCGTTGAAGGAATGGACCAATTTCCACCACATTTTTTGCTTGGATAAGTGTCTTCAACTGTTTAATTTGTTGCGCCGTTAAAGGGAGGTCTTGGACTAGTTCATTGAAAAATGCCGCATGACCGATTTCGATTTTAATATCCATAAACCCTAAATCCTTCATCGTATGACAAGCAAGGGCAATGACTTCTGCATCCGCCTCAGGGGAACTTTGGCAAAAATATTCAACCCCAGCTTGTGTACTTTCAATATTGTCATTGCGATCGACTGGCTGACGAAATACTTCTTGAACGTAAAAGTATCGAAGTTCGTTTGCTAGTTCTGGATAATTCTCCGCCAATTCTTTTGTAATTGGAATCGTCATATCAGGACGTAATACTAATACTTGCCCCGTATAATCGATGACTTTAATCATTTCATTTTGATTAATCGAACTTTTTACATTAGAATATAAATCATATTGCTCAAAGGCAGGTGTTTTAATCCGTTTATAGCCGTACGTTGTAAAGCGCTTATTAACTGTCTTAATGATTCGTTCCACTTTTTCATTGTCGTAAAACATTTGTTCAGGATACATTTCATTTTTGACCAATTCCAACAACCTCACTTTACCACTTTACTAGACTAAAGTTATTTAGTACTATAATGCTATACAGACGAAATGTCAACAAGAGGAGATGAATTTTTTTATGTTTGATTATCATGTTCACAGTGCTTTCTCTGCAGACTGCCCCATTCCGATGGAAGAAATGATCGAAGGTGCCATAAAAAAAGGATTAACGGAAATTTGTTTCACAGAACATATCGATTACGACTATCCGTATGATGAAATCACTTTTGATTTTGACAAAATGGACTATGCCAACAAAATAAAAGAGATGCAAAAGCAATACGAAGGGCGTATCCGCATTAAAAAAGGCGTTGAAATCGGTATACAACCACATTTAGTCAATACATATAAGGAGCTAATGGACAAGGAAATATTCGATTTCATCATCTGCTCCATGCACACCGTGGAGAAAAAAGGATTGCACTATGGCGAATTTTTCGAGAATAAAACATTAGAAGAGTCATATGGCATTTATTATGGTGAGCTATTATACTGTGTGCAAAACTACAAACAATTTAACATCCTTGGCCATATTGATCTTGTAAAAAGGTATACAAAACAACATTGCGACAACCCGTTTCACGATGAACTACGAGAGATATTCAAGACGATCATTCCTGAAGGGAAAGGAATTGAGTTGAATACATCAGGCGTTCGCTATGGGATAACGAGTGGCTTGCCAAGTGACGATATTTTGAAGCTCTATAAGCAAAGTGGCGGAGAAATCATTACACTTGGTTCCGACGCACATAAACCAGAGGATATTGCCTTCCAATTCCGTGAGTCACTGCAATTGTTACAATCTATTGGATTCAACTATATTACGACGTTTGACGAGCAACAACCTACATTCCATTCAATCGAACGTTTGCTATAAGTTAAAACGGTCTCACCTTCTGCGAAAGAAGGTCAAGACCGTTTTTGACATTCTTTTATCTACCTTGACTACGATACATAAAATTGACAAACATTTTTGCCGCTTGGGCACGTGTTGTTAGACCATTTGGCATGAATTTACCGTCAGATCCACTAGCTATCTTAAGTTCATACAGCATGGAGATTGAATTGGCTGCATTTGCACTGACGTTGCCTACATCAGAAAATGGGAGTGGTTGCGTTGCTTTATAGGGTACGCCTGTCATACTTAAATACGTACGTTCCAGCATCATGGCAAATTCCGCACGTGTCACTGCATCATCGGGTTTGAAAGAACCATGGTTTCCTACCACTATGCCATATTTATACGCTGCATTGATGTCGGCTTGCATTTGCTTACCGTAGTGAGAAATGTCTTCAAATGGGGCTACCTCATCTGTTCGTAACATCAGTCCCCGAACAAAGATGGAAGCTGCTTGTGCACGCGTTAGGTGTTGATTGGGTTTAAATGTGCCGTCTTCATAGCCACTTATGATCCCAGCTAATGCCGCTTGCTCGATATAGATTTTCAAGTTGCTATCAGCAATATCCGAGAACAACGCCGGCGTTGGTTTCGGGATTGGTTTTACTGCCGAACCTTTTGTCGTTACATTGACGGTTGGATTATAGATGCTTTTATTTCCGGCTTTGTCGACTGCGACAAGTGAAAAGGTATACGCTGTATTCTCTGTCAGCTTTTCTACTTTATAAGAGGTGACATCTCCGTTAACCGTCGCGACTTTTTCTTTCCCTTTGTAAAGTTCGTAACTTGTGACCGCTACGTTATCCACAGCAGGCTGCCAGCTCAGGCTAACTGAACTCCCCTCAATTGCCCCCGCTGTCAGTACACTTGTAGATACCCAAGGATAGTTCTTCTGCATGCTTGTCCAAAATTGTTCCGTTACTTTTTTATAACCCGCCTCACTCAAATGTATGTTTTCCGGATTTGGAAGGTAAGTCTTGTAGTCTGCCGCAATTTGATCACCTGTTGCTACCAAAACTGCTTGTGTACCCGATAGCCCCGTGGCGATGGCCTTGTTTACCGCATCTTGCATCAGCTTGAGCGATGGTTGCAGCTCAGCAGGCATATAAGGATATGAATTATAATAGCCCATGACATATACTTGTGCCTTAGGATTCATTTGCATGATTTGCGCCATCATCTGTTTGTAATTGGCACTGACTTGCTGGAGTGTTGTCGCCAATGCTTGCTGATCAACGGTTGCCATCCCTGTTTTCAGGTCTTTTTTCAGAAGAGGCAAGACATCATTTGCCCCCGCACTGATTGTAATGACTTCTGCGTCTTTGATGGACTGTTGAAGTTGGGCTGTCTTTTCTTTATATCCAATGCCGTAGACATCTTTTGTTACATTCTGTTGAATGTCCTTCAGAACATCTGCCGTTTTATACCCTGGGAATGAAAAACCTTTATTATACGACTTCAACGTTCCTGTAGCCTGAAAGTGCTCCGCAAGGAAATCCGCGTAGCCTTTGCCTAACCCATTGTTCGGTGTGACGCCAGCTGCCAGTGAATCGCCTATAGCGAGATAATCGATTGGCAATGTCCATGTTGGAGCGCTTGTATCTAGTTCATCTGCTGAAATATGATGTGGGACTGCCGCCATTTGTAGCAGTAGTGCACCTGCAAATAGAAATCGATAGTTGAATTTTTTCTTCACTTCGCTTACCTCCTGTTTTTCGATTTAGTGAGTTTCTGTCATTACGCAGAATATGACCATTCTCACTTATTCGACATAGAATAGTTATTTTCCTGCACAACTATTATAATAATAACTATTTTCAGTCAAGTTAATATTGAATTCACCACAATTCGGATACTATCCGGATTTAAAAGCAACCGTTCTATTTACTAATTCCACTTAGAGAGTTGTAAAAAAAAGCAGTTCTATTTCTAAAAAGTTATATTTTTCACGTCAGTTAATTAACCATTTCCTCGCATAAAATACTGGTGAGAATTACTTGAAAACCTCTATTCCACTGGACCATTTTCGTTCCGCTTTCGGCGAATTAATCACGACAGATTTCGGCTATCCTGTTGCGATTAATCGCCTGTCGCGTACCAACATTGTTCAAAAGAAAAATGCGGTTTCTTAAAAAGAAAAGAATATGCATCTAATCAAAGGAGGAATGCACTACAATTCCTCCCTTATGATGTGTTATAGAAAGTGAAACTTCATTACTATAAAAATAGAATTACCATTAAGAAAGCATCTATACACGTAGCGCCTGGTATATGATCAAGTTTGTTATTGGTTGACCTTGGTTAATCAACAGTCGTGTTATTTTATTGAATTAATTATTCAACTTCAATCATTACCCATAAAAAAAACACATCACCTCTAAATAAGTGATGTGTCTATCTCCCCACAATATACGTTTTCACCAACGCAATCCGTTCTCGAAAGTTCGATTTTGCCTCGACCACTTTCGGTGTTTTTGCCGCTACTACATCGGATTTGAGATCCAAACTACCCGCGATTTTCTGTGCTCTTGCTAGATGAAAATCACTTGTAATAATCGTGATGGCATCTACGTCCGGCGGTAGTAGTTCTTTTGAGAAAAGAAGATTTTCATAAGTCGAAGTAGAAGCCGATTCTAGCAACAGTCGACCTTCTTCAATCCCATTTTCCGTTAAAAATTGTCTCATCGCTTCCGCTTCACTCATCGGCTCATCAGGACCCTGCCCGCCAGATAAAATCAGTGTCACATGTGGATTTTCATTCGCATATGCTAATGCGGCATCCAAACGGTAGCGTAAGGTTAATGAAGGGCTATCCTTCTTTACTTTCGCTCCTAACACAATCGCATAGTCGTTTGTCCCATCTGCAGCTGGACGCACACCGGAAGCGATCCACTTTCCAGTTTGCCACCAACCGAAAATCGCAACACCAATGAATGCCATACATACGACGACTACCATTCGACTACGTACTTTCATGTAATCACCTCAATCTCCACTTCTTTTTCCTTCAATAAATCCGTGTAAAACGGATCCTTTCCAATTGCATAGACACGATCGCAAATGTTCATAATTTCGTCCATATCATGTGATGTATAGATAATCATTTTCTCTTCATTCTTCGCTAAATTATGCAGATACGTACCGATTTCCGTTTTCGATTTGAGATCAATGCCGACAGTCGGTTCGTCTAACAACAGCAGTACCGGATCATGCAGAAGACTGATTGCCAAATTCAATTTCCTTTTCATACCACCAGACAGAGACTGGACGCCTTCCTTCCAGTGCGTCAACTGCATGTCCAAGCACAACTGCCTGCACTGGTCTTTAGTACGTCTTTTCCACGACAACTTTTCAAAGAACAGCATATTCTCCTCTACCGTGAATTCATCCCAAATCGAAATATCCTGTGGCACATAACCGATTTTCCGCCGGACTTTCTTCACATCCTTGCTATAAGAAAGCCCTTCTAATTGAATCTCCCCTTGCGTAGGTTGCATCACTGTCGCCAATAGTTGCAACAACGTCGATTTCCCAGCACCATTTTCTCCCACAAGGCCGATAACTTCTCCTGGTTTCATGCAAAAAGACATCTGATGAATAACCGTCTTATCCTTATACTTTTTTTGAAGTCCAGACACTTCAAGCATACGTTCCCTCTCCTTTCCATACCCATAAGCCAAGTAATACAGAAAGCACTAACAGCCAAATGAACGGAATGGACCCATTCAATAATGCGTGAATCGGGCTAAGTGCTTCCACCCATGGCCAATTTCTCAAAAGCCCCTCTATCGGTACAATTGCTCCACCCACAACCACAAGGAACAGCGCGAGTGCTATGCCGCTTATATAGTACATGAATAATTGTTTGAATACGCTAGCCGTTAGGAAGGCCAGCAGATTGATGGTGAGTCGGAATGCGAAAAGTGATACGACAACTTGAATAGAAACTTTTTCGTCAAATAATCTCTGAAAAATGACGACCGCGAGTAAGTCCACAGCCACTAACAACAGCGTATATAGCAAAAATGTACGCTGTGCGTATTGCTGAAATGACATCGTTGTAAATTGCCAACGCGAACGCATCGCCAATCGATTTTCCTTCAACACCCAATCGAACAGGAAAAACACTATAATCATCGCAAACAGCGCCCAAACACCCCAGACTTGAACAATCGACAACGATTGTTCAGTCGCATCTTCCTCTTTGTCAAAAAAAGAAAAACTCGATTGCAGTAATGCTCCGTTTTGCTGCCGTTCCCGACTACTATCTATAATTTCCGCATAACTCCACTCATCTTCTTTCCCAGCATCTTTGAATAAATGCTTGATGACGAATGCCGCTTTTGAACGTGCCGCATCTTGTTGCGCGAATGACGTAATCGTTTCCACGACCGCTTGGTAAGCATACGATCGATTCGAGGAATACGCTTCAATCAGTTGATTGCGCCGCCCTGCAATAATATTATCGGCATAGCCTTCACGGATGACAAATACACTATCTAGCTCATGCTGCTCAAGCTTATGCAGTGCCTCATCCAACTCCATATAGTGAATGTGGAGAAGGTCCGTATTCGCCATATCTGCTACCAGCTGCTGTGCCAGTTCCGATTGCTCTTCTACTATAATCGCAATCGGCACGGTCATCTCTTCCTGCCAAACCCCAACACTTTTCATCATCAACACCGTTAAAACAATTGGCAATAGCAACCAACACACTAAACTTTTCCATTCCTTACGCCAACGCATCCAGCGGGTGGACACAATTGTCATCGGCCCCACCTCTCTTTCCCAACCGTCGATAGCCACACACTCATTAGCCCAACGGTAGCCGCCATGGTCAGCGACGTGAAGTCAGCATAATTACGTCCTTCTACTACAATATCAATCATCCACTGTAGACTATCATAGGAATAGACATAGGGTAATACACGCTGAACCACTAACGGAAAGTATAAGGTCGGTATCACCGCGCCACTTGTAAAAATGAGCGCAAAGGTCAATACCCCCTGCAATAACAACCCCATTTTCTGCGATGAAACCCAGATATCCAGTAACGCAATCCCCACTAGCAACAACAAGGCATACAAAATGGCAAACGATGAAAATCGGATATAGTCAATGAAATACATCTCATACTCAACAAATTGGCTAATCCCAATAAACAGCAACGTAGCGCAGACAAGACTTCCCATCAGAGCTACAACCATGCGCGCGAAAACGCGTTGCCACATGCTTACACCTACTAATGATAAACGTATTTGCATCGCCGGATGTTCCTTTTTCCCTAAAACGGTGTAAAAAGCTAGCAACCAAATCGACAAGCTGATAAACCAGCCCGCCAAAGCATAATAGTGCGTTGGCGTCGACGTTGCAACATTTTCCAGCACTTTTTCATCCAATATCATATCCTTGCCAAGTGTATACATCGTAAAATCCATAAATTGCTGCAGCATCAATTCTTGCCGTTGCTCCTTTGACATGTTCGTCTTTTTAGCATAGTCATTGATGGTCAGAATATTGGCCTGAGCCGCTCCGATATAGCGTGCCATACTTTCTACGAGTTCTTTCACCAGATAACTGTCTGTTGGCCTCGCGGGGTTCCCAACAATCGGTAGTATCACAGACTCCCCTTCATACAAATCCGCCGTAAATCCTTCCGGAAAAGTAAAATACGTACTGATTTCATTTAGAGCCATTAATTGTTGTGCTTGTTCAGCTGACAATGCAATGATTTGGATGTATGAATCTTCCGCACCTATTTCTTCCAACAAGCTACTGAATAGCTGAGATTCCTTCGTTCTATCCTCATCAACCAGCGCCACTCGAATCGAAGAATTATCATCTGGCACTACTAAAGCCATGACGAGCCCCAGCAACAAACCTATCAAAACAATTGGAAATAGAAAAAGAAGAAGAAGGGTCGCCCACTTCTTCCTCAGCAGTTTTGTATTTTGCTGTATAAAAAACAATAATCTTCTAAGGGATAGCACGCGACCCACTTCCATCCTTTAATAAAGTTCCCCTTCAACTTTGCCAATTAGATCATAAAACCAATTTTCCACTTTCGATACTTCAGATTCGATAAAGCTTTCAATCTCCGCCTTATCCATTTGGCCAATATTCACAGTGCCATCTGTTTCTTCAGGCATATTTACTTTTTTCACGATTTTCCCTTGTTGTTTCAGGTGAACATTGAACATTTCTACATCCGCATTTTGGTCACTTACCGAGAATGTGTGATCCGCCTTCATTTCATCACTGTCATGCGTTGCACTGCCTTTCCAAGTAAGGGATGGCTCGTCAAAACCGTTCGAAAATGCAAATGTACGCGTAAATGAACGTTTGTTATCGACCAATTCCTCTTTGCCCTTGTAACTAATTTTCATATCCTCGACAGAAATGGCAATCGTATCATTTGCTTGTTGATCTTTCCATGCCAACTTCCCTGTAAAGTCCACTACACTTTCGTCACCAAAAGAATCAGTCACCGTAAATTTGTAATCCCATTGCTGATCCGCTTTCTCAAGCAATTGCGTACCCGTTAGCTTAACTGTCACTACATCATCCGCACTGCTACCCATTGTTACCACAAAGTCGCGTTGCACAATCTGATTCGATTGAAGCCAAATCGTCGATTGAATCCCATTAGGTATGGCTAATGTATCTACAGCCTTAATCGCCTCTTCAATTCCTTTATCAAATTCTTCAACAACTAGGGTAAGATCACTTGGTGAAAAGTCTCCCGCAAATGAGGAAACACCCAATTGATCCTTCACGATTTCTTTCAGCTTTTCATCTTTTTTCGCTTTAGCCAATACATCTTTCAACAGTGTCTTCACTTGCTTTTCAGAAAGATCCATTGTAATCTTCTTCGCTTTCACCTTTTGATCGGCTACAATAATTTCTTCTTTGACACTTGTAAATGCATCTTCCGGAAGTTCTTTCACCAAAAACTCCACATACTCTTTTTCTATGTAACTTTCCGCTTCTTTCATAGACGCAGGTTTGATTTCAAATAAATCGGCTAGACCAAGGTTTTCATTGCCTTCGAAATCTGCATCAAACTCTCTCATCAATTTACCAAAATCCTTATCATCAAAACGGATAAGCTCTTCCATAAATGGCAATGCAACTACTAATTTTTCTGTCGTCGCAAAAATTGAACCGAAATCAACGGTAACATTTCCAAGCTTTCCACTTAACGCCGCTTCAAGTTCTTTCTTCTTCGGATTGTATACTTGGTCCATAGATACTGTCACACTATTGACGATGCTTTGAATCTCCTGCATTTCAGGGGCAACCGATGGGTCATTCCATTCACCAGAAAGATCATACTTTGTTTCTACCGGCTTCTCTTCTTGAACCTTCACCCAATTCAATTCATTTTTATAACGGTCTTCCACTAACGTACCCATTTGTTTGTACGTCTCCACTTCAGCCAAAAAGTACTGTGTTTTCGATGACTTCGTCAAAATAAAAAAGGCCGATACACTTCCGCCTACTACAACTAACGCCGTAACAATGAGTACAATCAAAGACTTAAACGTTTTTTTCTTTACTACAGTTTCATCCAACTATTTCTCCCCCTTACTATCTATCGTGAATTAGAAATAATTCACATTTTTTCATATTATCATAATCTATGCGGTTACTCAAAGAAAATGTTGGAAATAATTTAAAAAGGCCCTCCACATCAATTGTGTGGAGAGCCCCGCTTATCGCATCGATTATTTTATCTATAAATATTGAAATAAAGAATCTTACCAACAACGCTCGGGGCTTAAGGAAGGATTGAACTGCATCCCTCCTTTGTCTTCCCGCTTCGGCTACCCCAGTAGACACCTTCGCTGGAGATTAGATAGAACCCAATTGTTCACCAAATCTAGACTTCAACGCCTAGGTGTTTACGCTGTTACTTATTAACCGTTTCTGTTTTATTCACCGTGCTATGCACTTCTGTTGGTAAACCCCATAGTTTGATGAAACCTACTGCTGCAGATTGATCAAACGCATCATCTGACGTATAAGTCGCCAATTTTTCATCATACAGAGAATTTGCGGATTTTCTTCCTTCCACAATCGCGTGCCCTTTGAACAATTTGACACGAACTGTCCCGTTTACATACTGTTGTGTTTCTTTAAGGAATGCTTGCAATGCATCACGCAATGGCGAGAACCATAAACCGTTATAAATCATTTCACTTAATTTATGAGAAATCACTGGTTTGAAATGAGCAATATCTTTTACAAGTGTAATGTCTTCCAGTTCTTTATGTGCTTTCAACAAAGTGATGGCACCCGGACATTCATACACTTCACGTGATTTGATCCCCACAAGACGGTTTTCCACATGGTCAATTCTACCGACACCATGTTTACCAGCGACGTCATTCAACTTCAAAATGAGTTCACTTAACGGATAATTGACGCCGTCAATACTGACCGGAACACCTTTCTCAAAATCAATTTCGATCACATCAGCGGTATCTGGCGCGTTTTCGAGTGAAACTGTTAGCTCATAGGCATCCTCAGGCGGTGCAGCCCACGGATCTTCCAAAATGCCACACTCATTGGCACGTCCCCATAAGTTTTGGTCAACAGAGTACGGGCTGTCCAAGTCGATTGGAATTGGAATATTTTTTTCTTTCGCATAAGCGATTTCTTCTTCACGTGACCAGCTCCACTCACGGACTGGCGCGATGACTTCCAATGATGGGTCAAGCGATTTAATCGCGACCTCAAAACGAACTTGGTCATTCCCTTTACCTGTACAACCATGTGCAACCACAGTTGCATTTTCTTTATGAGCTACTTCAACCAATTTTTTTGAAATTAGTGGGCGTGATAGTGCTGACACCAGCGGATATTTCTCTTCATAATAGGCTTGGGCTTGAAGGGCAAGTAATGCATATTCCTGTGCAAATTCTTCTTTTGCATCAATGACATAACTATTCACGGCACCCACTTGCAAAGCTTTCTCTTGAATAAACTTCAAGTCTTTCCCTTCTCCAACATCTAAGCATACCGCAATAACAGCATACCCTTGATCTGTCAGCCATTGCACCGCTACCGAAGTATCTAATCCACCTGAATACGCTAAAACCACTTTTTTCTTTTCCATCATATATGTCCCCTTCCATACGTCTGATTGAATGTTTATACATCTTTAAGTATTTTTATAATAACACATTTAGGATGTAACGCAATAGTTTTTATGCAAAACTCAACAATAATAGGTAGCGGTTGGATCCTTCAAACCTGCTTCGGCGCTAGGGAAGGATTGAACTATAGCTTTCGCTTCGTATATGCACACTATTCAAGAAACTCCTGCATATAAAAAATCGTCTACGCATAAGTAACTTGCGTAGACGACCTTTTGACTTTGACATATCTTAACTAAGACCATGTGCAACCATCGCGTCTGCGACTTTCAAGAAGCCTGCAATGTTCGCACCCATGACTAGATTACCCGGATGGCCAAAACGCTCTGCAGCATCCATGCAACTTACATAAATATTTTTCATCACAAGATGAAGTTTTTCATCCACTTCTTCAGTCGTCCAAGACAGACGCATGCTATTTTGCGACATTTCCATTGCCGAAACAGCCACACCGCCTGCATTCGCTGCTTTTGCAGGTCCAAATAAAATGCCATTCTCATGGAACAATGCCATTGCTTCTAGTGTACAAGGCATATTCGCACCTTCCCCAATCGCCTTCACAGAATTGGTCACTAGCATACTTGCAGCAATCTCATCAATTTCATTTTGCGTTGCACAAGGCAAGGCGATATCGCAAGGAATGGACCAAATCCCTGAACAATCTTCATGATACTCAGCATCTGCATGATCTTTGGTATAGTCGGAGATTCGTTTGTTCTCTACTTCTTTCAAACGTTTCACCGTATCCAAGTCAATGCCGTTCTTATCATAAATATAACCGCCAGAATCACTACATGCGACCACTTTCGCGCCCAATTGTATTGCCTTCTCCATCGCATACGTAGATACATTGCCCGACCCTGAAACGACAACCGTTTGCCCGTCAAAACTCAAATTTTTCTCTTTTAACATTTCTTCAACGAAATAGACAGTTCCATAGCCCGTCGCTTCTTTACGACCAAGGCTTCCGCCATGATTCGGATCTTTTCCAGTGAAAACACCAGCCTCGTATCCGCCTTTCAAGCGATTATACTGTCCAAACATGTAACCAATCTCTCTTTTCCCAACACCAATATCCCCTGCTGGAACATCTCGATCCGGACCGATATACTTACTCAATTCTGTGATGAAGCTTTGCGTAAAACGCATAATCTCCCGATCCGACTTCCCTTTCGGATCAAAATCAGAACCGCCTTTACCTGCCCCAATCGGTTGACCCGTTAATGCATTTTTAAAAATTTGTTCAAAAGCAAGAAACTTCATAATACTGCTGTTGACGGAGGGATGAAAACGGATACCACCTTTATAAGGTCCTAGATCACTATTAAACTGGACACGGAAACCACGGTTCACATGAACTTTCCCTTGATCGTCTTCCCATGCAACACGAAATGTAATGATTCGTTCCGGTTCTGTAATACGCTCAAGTATTCCATTCGCAATGTATTCAGGATGCTTGGCAAAAACGGGGCGAAGGGAGTCGAAGATTTCTCTTGTCGCTTGAAGAAATTCCTTTTCATCTGGATTACGCTTCTTCACTAATTCATATACTTCATGAACGTAATCATTTGCCCTTTTTTTATTATCAGTCTGCATTGAATTCAACTTAGTCATTCGCACTCATCCCTTTCTTAAAAAGCTATATGTTAAAGGAGAATCTATTGAATCTCCAATATCAATCGTCTATCGCTATGTCAAAATATTTACTCTTTTTTACATATTATCACTGAATATGTAGGTAGATACAAACTATTTTTTATGGATAATCAATAATTATACTATATTGTGTTCTGTTTATGTATGGCGAATTGAAAAAATATTTACTTTTCCCCAAAAAGAGTTTATTATGGAGTTATTCAAACTGACTCATGCGAACCATACATGTTTGAAAATCGATGGCTAATAGAAAGTAGGAGAGTAATATGAAAATCGGCAAATTTTTTCGAGCATCAATAGGTGGGGTTGTCATGCTACTCATGACTTTCGCTTTCTTACCTGCCTTAATGATTAATCCAGATATCGAGATCCTTCAAGCCTTCCTCGACTATATCAATAAAGACTAAGTCGACGATTTCATAAAAGCAGCCTAGAGTCTTCATCTCTTGGCTGCTTTTTTAATGTATCCATTCCTCTATCAGCCGATTGAACCGTTCAGGCTGGGCAAATGAAAAGCCATGGCCTACTTTTGAAATCACTACACATGAACAATCTTGATAACTAACCATAATCTTTTCGGCTGATTCCTTCATTACTCCTTTCTCCTTATCACCCACTGTTACTAGGATTCGCGTAGTCGTATCGGACGTATTTTTCGGCAGTTCATACCCCATATTCTCTTGCAGCATTTCAATAAGCGTATAGAGGCTCATTTTCACACTGTCTTCATAATATTGTTCAAAATAGAGGTCATCAATATACAGTTGCTTTGCTTGTATTTTGGAAAATGTCCTGTTCTTGATGAAGGGTGCCGTCAATTTGATGGCTGGGGCAATAAATGGTATCGCCATTTTCATAGGTAAGACAAGAGCACTATTAATAACTGCCGACTGGACAAGGGTCGGTGCTAAACTTATTATTGCAAGCGTGATTTGTGCCCCTATCGAAAAACCGACGATGTTGACCTCGCGTCCGTTCTTTCGTTCTTCGATGAGCTCAATGATTTCCAGTGCATTGCCCTTAATTGAAAAAGAGGATTCTGCACTTCGTTCACCATGTCCTTGCAATGTCGGAACGAGACAATGGTAATCGGTAAAATAATCTACTTGTTTACCCCACATCCAACCGCCAACACCACCACCGTGTAAAAACAACAAAAGAGGCCCTTCTTTATTGCCATATTCCTTAACATGCATACTCGTTATTCACCTCCACGCCTAAAAGTACGAGCAGGTTTCACTCGTACTTCATTCCATCATGAACTATCAGACTACCATAATATTCACAGCACTAGTATAAGTTTACGTAATTTTCCGTATGTTAAAGTTATCCGTCAATAACAACCAGTTTTGTGGGAATGCTAAGCCAAGTTTCCAGTACATCATGCCACGTAAACCAAACTCTTTGACCAAATCGAATTTGGCTTGGATACTTCGCGCATCTTCAAACCATACTTCATGTTGCACACCCGCATCGTCTGTATAGTTAAAATGCGGCGCTTGGGCAACGTAATCATAGCTAATATCTACCTCTTTAGCGACTGCAATCGCTAATGCTTGTTGTGGGCTGAGTGCTTTTGCTGCCGAACCACCTTGAGTTGGATACGGAGTCGACCAATCATAGCCGTATAAATTTTGACCTAAGAAGATTTTCTCGGGCGGAATTTGACTCACTGCATATTCCACAACATCTCGCACTGGACCAATTGGGCTTACAGCTTGCGGTTCGCTATACGTATAGCCCCATTCATACGTCATAAGGGAAACGAAATCAACTATTTCTCCGTGTGCTTTGTAATCATGCGCTCCGTAAATCCCGGTTCGTATATCGCTCGCTTTTGGGGCCAACGCAGTCGACAGTGTCAACCCTGCTGGATGAAAACGGTCTCTTGCTCTTCGCAGAAAGTTATTATAGAGCTCACGATCTTCTGGATATAAGAGTTCAAAATCAAAATGAATATCTTTGTAGCCGATTTCATTGGCAATTTGAATAAGATTGCTGAATAAACGATCTTGGGCTGCTTGGTCTGTAAAGATTGCATGCGCCAAGTCCGCGTTAAATGCAAAATCCTCCAAGTTACTGACGACGAGCGCATTTGCAGCCCCAGCCGACTTTGCAATATTCGGGATGTTAGCAATCGACGGTGCTTTTACTGAACCATCTCGTAACACTTCGTAACTAAACATCGCGAGGTATGTTAATTGGGAGACACGCCTTCTTACTTCATCAATCATCGATTGCGCGACTGGTGTTCTTGGCTCGACATACAATAAAGACTCCGCTGTCACTTTCGGTCTTGGTGGAATGTAGAGACGCTGTCCAACTTGGAGCGTAGCGGATGGAGAGATGCCATTGATGGTCGCTAATTCGTTAACAGTCATTCCGTATAATTGGGCAATCACATACAAAGATTGACCCGGCTGAACCCAATGATAACTTCCTGTTATAGGAATGACCAACGCTTGACCTACTACAATTCGAGAAGGATCTGGAATTTCATTGGCTTGTGCAATATCTTGATAACTAATGCCATAAGCTTGAGCAATTCCGTACAAACTTTGCCCCTTTTGAACAACATGAATTTGCATGCTAATCATCTGCCTTTCATCTACAAAAATGTCCTCTATCTAAGCCTATTTTTGTCGGATGGCAATTATGCCTAATTTTTGGCGTATAGATTGCATGTCTCCATCCATACTACTGTCGATGAAAATATGCAGTCTTTAGGAGGAAATATAGTGACGCAAAATCCATTCGGCCAAACACATGAAAATATGCATACAGGGCCAGTTCCACAACAGATGAATCATGGAGGGCATGAATTATTTGATGTCCACGAAGCATTATCAGGCACTGTCGGAGCGCTTAACCAAGCGATCTTATTACGGCCACATGTCCAAGATCCGGAGTTATTGGATATGTTAGATCGGCAATACCGCTTCACCTTGGACGAATATAATATTACCGTCGAAGCCTTTAAAACCGGACAGAATCCATCGCATCCAACAGGACGGTATGAGATGAAAGAAGGAAATGACTTTATTTACGGGATGAAACCCGCGCAGCCTAAAAAACCGATTCAATCAGCGGCAGAAATATCGGATGAAATAATTTCGGGCTTCTTACTCGCTTCTGCCAAAGCCGGTGCCTCGATGAAAACGGTAGCCGCAACAGAAACATGTAATCCGGTCGTCCGCCGCGTACTCGCTGACTCTGTACCAAATTGCATAGAGATGGCCTATGAATTGTCCATATATCAAAATAAGCATCACTATTACCAGATGCCACAGCTTGCCCAGCCAGATATGCAACAATTGTTGAATTCGTTTGCGACGGTAGGCCAACCGGCTATGCCAAATCATACGATTCAATAATTTCGATATATAGAAAAGGTGCTAACTATAAAAGTTAGCACCTTTTCATGCGTCGTTCATCTCAAAATCGAATTAACAATATGCTTTGGTGAATTTTCGAATAGTGACAAATAATGTAGCGGGTGACTTTTAGGGAACAGTGTTTTTCGAATGGCATGGGGGCTTTTCCCCCTCGTCGCAAGCGCTAATACTTCCCGTTGAACACCTTCCAAATAGTCTAACTTTTTCTCTATCACCTGTCGCCCCTTATGAATCACTCCCGCATGTGAACATACATAAGTATCAAAATCATACGTTAGCAATTTCTTTAAAGAGTCGATAATAACCGGAACGGATTCAAATGCAAAAAAACTTTTCGGTGTTGGGTGCACATACAAATCACTGCCAAACATCCAGCCTTTCTCACGATTAAATAACGCCACATGATCATGCGCATGGCCCGGGGTGTGAATGATATCCCATGTATAATTAGCTGTTGTAAATTGGTCGCCTAACGCAAGTGGTTGGAAAGATTGTCGCTCTCCCCAAAATACTTTGCGATAAAAAGGCAACTTCATCCTCTTTTCGCAGTTTTCAATACCTGATTCATGAATATAAATCGGGATGTTTTGATGCGCTTGAATCCAATGGGCTGCACCCGTATGATCTTCGTGATGATGCGTTAAAATTACATCCTTGACTGCCCACTCCTCGAAACACGGAATAAGCTTGTCCCTCATGATCGGCGGCCCTGTATCAATCAGTAATCCATCTATTACATAGACCGAGACAACCATTTTTTGCTTGCGGAACGATACCATCATCTCTGCTTGCAATAGATCGTCGTGCGCTTTTATGTTCATGCCTACCTCACCTACTCATTTTGATTTTGCGTAAAATGGCTTCGGTGCGTCGGCTTCAAAACGAACAAGCTCTCCCGTTCCTGGATGTGTGAGCACTATTCGAGTTGCATGAAGGCCTAGCCGTTTGATTGGATTGCCTGTTGCCCCATATCGCTTATCGCCGACAACGGGATGACCGAGGTCTTCCATATGGACACGAATTTGGTTTTTACGCCCCGTTTCAAGCTCCACTTCCAGCAAGGAAAACTGTTTATTGGATTGAATCGTTTTGTAATGTGTCACAGCATGTTGTCCGCCGTTGTCCGTTGGATTTGAATACACTTTGAAGGTTTTACTTTCTTTCAACCACGATGCAATCTTACCCGATTTTTTACGTACGGTTCCTTCTACAAGTGCAATATAGACGCGTTCTTTCACGACTTTACTCCAATTGGATTGCAAAGCTTCCTTCACTTCTTCACTTTTCGCAAATAGCATAACACCCGACGTATCTTTATCTAGTCGATGTACGATAAAAATTCGCTTATTCGGATTGCCATTGCTGACATAATCCCGAACTTGTCGATAGGCAGTCATTTCAGTTTCATTTTTCGATGCAACTGATAGAAGACCCGCATCTTTATTGATGACGATAATGTCATCATCTTCATGCAAAATGCTGACACCAACCAGCGTCTCTCCTTTTATCGCCGCTTGATTTTTAATAATTTCAACGGTCTGCCCAGGTAGAAGCGGGTGATTATGTTGTTTCACCATTTCCCCGTCAACAGTTACTTGTCCCCGTGTTAATATAGATTTCACTGCATTTCGACCGCTACCCGCCATACTTTCCAATAAAAAGGGTAATAACCCCGTCGATTCTTTCACTGTATAAACGGATGCATTTACTTTTTTTCCTGCTGAACTTTTACGACTTTTTTGCATATTAAAAACTCCTCACTCTCTCCTTACATTATCCTCAAATTGCCTCCACATTACAAACGCTGTATGATTAAACAAGGGAATTATTTATATTACGGAAGAAAAAGGGGATTTTTATGCGAGTTGCAATATTCGATTTCGACGGAACACTATATGCAGACGAAACGTTTCAGCTATTAATGAATCATCTTAAACATCATCCCGTACACCATCCAAAGTTTAAAAAATTTTACCGAGCCATTCTTCGGCCTTATATCAGCCACAAGCTAAAACTGCTTCCTGAAGCCAAGATGAAAGAACGTTCCATGAAAATCTACTTGGATGCACTTGGTCATCTATCCAAGGTAGAGTTAGATCATTATTTCGAAGAGCTGGCCGATAAAGTGCGACAAGGCTTTAACGCCGACGTCATCTCGCGCTTGGAACAGCATATTGCCGACGATGTACATGTGATGCTCGTCTCAGGTGCCTATACACCACTTTTGCAATCCGTCACTAAGGAATTACAATTCAATATCATTATTGGAACAGACGTCCCTTTAAATGGGAAAATTATAGATGTCCAAGCACCGATTGATCATATCCAAGGCCCACGGAAGAATGAAAAAATAAAAGAGGCATTGGAAGGGAAAGACATCGATTGGCACAATAGTTTTGCATACGGAGATAGTTTTTCAGACATCCCCGTCCTCGAACTCGTCGGGAATCCAGTCGCAGTTCGTCCTGAGCCACGATTACAAGCTCTTGCAAAACAGCGAAACTGGGAAATCATCTAAAAAAACGAAGCCATCTCGGCTTCGTTTTTTACATTCAGAGTCCCTCTCCGGGCAATTTCCAGTGTGTCTAACTCCTGGCGCAAGATGCTTGGGTCATAAGCCATCTAATCAGGCGCCCTGCGCTTTTCTTATGAAAGTGCTTTTAAGCCAACAACACCGGCGACAATAAGCATGACACTCACGATACGCCCTGTACTTTTTGACTCCCCAAAGAAAAACATATTCACAAGAACAGCCCCTGCAGTCCCAACACCAATCCAAACCGAGTAGGCAACACTCACTTGTAAATACTTAAATGACATATATAAAAACGCAAAAGCAGCCCCGAATCCACCAACATACAATAAGCTACTACTCACTGTTTTTTTCTGACTGTATTTCTTCAGTCCCACGACACCGATAATTTCACTGATTGCTGCAAGTAAAACATATAGCCATCCCATAGTTATTCAGTTCCTTTCGCTGCTTTTTTCTCTTCTTTATCATCAACCAGCTTCAAACTGATAACGCCGATAACCAGTACTACGATGAAGAAAATCTTCCCCGCACTCAAACTCTGTCCGAAAAAGAAAACATCCATTAACGCTGTGCCCACTGTTCCTATCCCTGCAAATACTGCATAAACCGTACCTGTCGGCAGATTTTCACATGCCTTCGATAAAAAATGAAAATCGACAAATATAAAGGCAACGATAAAAATCCAATGCCACCACGCACTTGCTACGTTAAAGCCAAATATCCAAACCAATTCGAAAAAACTCGTCATCGCGACATAGAACCACGACTTATTCATTGAAAATCCTCCTCAAGTTATGACTGACTGTCATTCATTATGCTACAAAATGCTATCTATTCATGCATACCCAGCGCATGCCTCAAAAAATCATTCACTTCCACTTGTTGGATGCGTGCCTGATCTTCTTGCTCTGAATCGTATAAATAAATTTGTTCCGCGGCTGACTCAACAAGCCCAATAATCATCTTCGCCGTACGGTCAGCGTGAATGGATGGACGAATGATGCCCTCTTCCTTCGCTTCCTGCAAACGTTCGCTAAGCCATTGATAAAAAGGTGCATAGACTGTTTCCCACTCTTTTAAATGCTCGGTTGAAGCAAGACCTGAGTAGATGAGCGCCTGTATTTCATGATAGTCATGCGTCACCTGAAAAATGGCTTCTACGAGTTGTTCCAGTTTCACTGAAAAAGTGGCAGATTCCTGTACAGATGCTTGCACAATAGTCATCGTTTTCTCCACCATTACCTCAGCAATTGCTGGCATAAGTGATAATTTGGATGGAAAATATAAATAGAACGTACCTTGAGCAATCCCGGCTGCTTTCACGATATCCGAAATCTTTGTTTTTTCGATCCCCTGCTCCCGAAAAACTTGAATCGCGGCATGAACAATCATCTCTTTCTTATTCATCTACGTATCCTCCTCACGCATGACTGACTGTCATTCATTTTATCAGGTCATTAGCCACAATGCAATCTCCCCGGTTGTTGTTCATTCATTCTAAAAATTAATTCTTAAAAGTTCTGTACGCCATAAACTTACTAACAAAGGGAATGGAAGCGCTACGTTTTTATAATTATTAGAATCAATTGAATTTTTAAACTTGTGTTAACCACGGATTTATGGTAAAAATCTATTACTAGCAAAAACTGTTGGGAATGGGGGATGTTCTTTGACGAATCATTATCGATCTTCATTAGAGATGCACCTGGTTCATACGGGAAAAATGGAAACTGTCTCTAAAGTTCCGCTTGCAAACAAAGTGGATCTTAGTTTAGCTTACTCTCCGGGTGTAGCTGAACCATGTATAGAAATCTCCAAAAATCCCACAGCAGTATACGACTACACCATCAAGGGGAATCTGGTGGCGGTCGTGACAGATGGGACGGCTGTGCTAGGTTTGGGGGATATTGGACCTGAAGCAGCACTCCCTGTTATGGAAGGAAAAGCAATGTTATTAAAAAGTTTTGCTGGTATCGACGCTTTTCCAATTTGTTTAGCCACAACAGATGTTCAGGAAATTGTTCAGGTAGTGAAAGCGATCAGTCCAACCTTTGGCGCCATCAATTTAGAAGATATCTCTGCACCACGATGCTTCGAAATCGAAAAAAGATTGCGTGAAGAATGCTCAATTCCAGTATTCCACGATGATCAGCACGGAACAGCCATCGTCGTTGGAGCCGGATTACTCAATGCTTTAAAAGTTGTCCATAAAGACATGAAAACTGTTAAAGTTGTGGTCAATGGCGCGGGGGCAGCCGGTATTGCCATTACGAAACTTCTGCTGAACATTGGTTTCGAACAAATTACCCTCTGCGATTCACAGGGCGTTATATACAAAGGAAGACCGAATGGCATGAATCCCATGAAGCATGAAATTGCAGACATGACCAATCCCCAGGGCTTAACAGGTTCCTTACAAGAGGCAATGACAGGATCGGATGTATTTATCGGCGTGTCTGTCGCTAATTTATTGACGAAAGAGCTGATTGAGTGCATGAATGACGATCCGATTGTCTTTGGTTTGGCCAACCCGAATCCAGAACTCGCTCCCGACAAAGCACACGAATTCGGGGTTCGTATCATTGCAACCGGACGATCTGATTATCCAAATCAAGTGAATAACGTCCTTGCATTTCCAGGTATCTTCCGCGGCGCTCTAGATGTCCGCGCAAGTGAAATCAATGAAAGCATGAAGTTAGCTGCAACCTATGCCATTGCTTCACTGATTCAAGACTCTGAACTCAGAGATGATTATATCATTCCGGATCCTTTTGATGATCGAGTTGTAAAAGTTGTTGCTCAGGCAGTTAGTGATGCTGCAGTCGAATCAGGTGTGTCCACTAGTCAAGAATTTGTAGTTTTGTAATTCTGGTCTACAAAAAGCGTCATCTACACGGTTTTATCCGGTTTATGACGCTTCCCCTTTATTTATGATTATCACTCTTCTCATGAACATGAAGACTTCCATCCGTTTGGATTTCCGCATAAAATACTTGATCTACCTTACCGATCCCTTGTTTTTTCAGCTGATCATAAACCCACTCTTCCGTTAAATGCAACTCTGTCAAATTCTTTTTAACAATCTTCCCGTCAGCAATGATTTCAGATGGAAGATATTTAGGTTCAGGTGCAGGAGCATGTACATCTTTTTTTGTCGCGGGTTCCTGATCTGCTTTTTTCAATACACTTAAGTTCCCATTCGTCTCAAATATCGCATATTGAACTTCTTTAATAGAAAAAATCCCCTGCTCACGTAACATCATGTTCAAATCGCTCAGATGGAGTCGTGATTTTCGCATTGCCTCCTCGACGAGTCTCCCTTCATACATAATGATTGTCGGTTGGTCGTCTAGAATGACTCGTGCCTTCTTTGACTTAAGCGCGATATAACTCATTAGCAATGTCAATAATGCCCACCAGATCATGGCAATAACCCCATCTACAAATGCCGTTTCTTGCTGAGCTGCAATTTCTGCTGCAATCGAACCGATGGTGATGCCTGTTACATAATGGAAGAAGGATAACTGAGAAATCTGCTTCTTCCCCATAAATCTGGCAAGAATGAGTAAAACAATGAATGCAACCGTTGTCCTAAATAGGGTTTCCCATGCATGAAAATCCAGTAATTCATTTATGCCCATGATCACACACTCCTGTCATTCTGAGATTATTCCCCTAAGACAGAGCGCCTATACATAAAACTGAAGAGGTAATAGATGCTTTGGTGTCAACAAGTAAGAAAAAGCCACGAACGGTATCACTTACCGGCGTGGCATCTCAATCATATTTTTGGTTAGTCAAGTTTCACTCTTAAAATGGCTCCTGTATTTGCGTCAACTTTCACTTCATACTTATGGCCTTCTGCTGTTCTAATATCAATCTCATAGACCAACATACCATCGTCGTAATCCAGTTCTGCTTTTATAACCTGTCCTGGCACACGTTGCAATGCAATCGCCATAGCTTGATCGATTGTAATCCTGCGATATTGTGGATTTTGCCAATGGTTTGCCCAATGTTGATTTTGACTTTCTCGATTTTGATGCGTCACCCATTTCACTCCCATTCAAAAGTTATGCAGTCCTTCACATTCTATTCAAAAGGGGGTAAGATGTGCCTAATTCATTCTACAATGGCGGTGAGTATCCTACAGGATGAGGCGATGAATTACTTACATTTCCACTCATGCTCCAATATACCGTAGATGAATGAATCCCGCCAACCGTCTTTAAGAAGCAGAGTTTCCCGGAGTCTTCCTTCCATCACCATTCCAACTTTCTCTAAAACCCTAGAAGAAGCACTATTACGCGGATCACATGTCGCGTATATTCGATGAAGGTTTAAATCGTTAAAACCAAAATTAACGAGTAAAAGAGCCACTTCAGTTGCATAACCACGTCCCCAATAATCTGGGTGAAAGATGTATCCAATTTCTCCTTCACGGTTAACCGTATCCCTGATAGTTATTTCTCCAGAGCCGATCATCGTAGCTGTCTCCTGTTCAAAAACTGCAAAGACAAAACGACTACGTGGTTGTCTCTTTGCATCTTGTAGTACTTCATCAATAAACATTAAAGACTCTTCTTCAGTGTTCGGCCCCCACGGTTGGTATTTACAGACACTTTCCATAGATGCATATTTATGTACATCGGGCCAATCACCCTTCACCATTTCCCTCAATTGAATTCGATTTTCAGATTGCTGTTCATCCATATACTCTATTCCTTTCTTATACATTTCCATAATTGCTTGAATGAACAAAGAAGCACAAAGTACATGATCTGTACGTAGTGCTTCTTTGTTGCTTCAACCATTTTCTTGCAGTTAATAACCATTTCAATCAGTTTTTTCTTGTTTCTCTTCCGACTTTGGATTCATCCAGAAGCGAGCCATAGGCTGTTCTGCGTTCGCCAATAGTTTTGCTAGATAAGCGGCTGTCATCGTATAGCTGTGTTCTAATTTCTCGGTTAAAACATTGGTGCGTTCATACAGTAGGCTACGGAGATGATCTAATTGCCTACCCATTTTCTCCGTCACGCCTTCTTGATTGACCAGTCTGCTAATAACATCTTTTTGGGCATTCTCTTGCCGTAAAATTAATTTAGCTAATTGTTGTTGTTGGTCCAACTGCCTAGTCATTTTTACCGCCATATTGTTCGTTGATTCGCTAATCGTATCCACTTGCATTTTGAATTCCTTGTCTACTGCATGTTTATCCTCCAATATCTGATGGAGTTCTTGCTGTTTCTTATCCAGCTTCGTCAACGATTTTGAGACATTTTTTTCAAATTGCCCATGTCGTGAATCATTGTCTTGCAGTTCTTTTACACGGTTACGAACGTTATTTAATTGATTCGACTGGTTCTTTGTTTGTTGTTTGAGGAGCATTTCCAGGTCGCTGATATGACGATTAAGTGAAGCATTCGCTTCCTGTTGCTCCTGCATCCATTCCGCTAACGTATCTATTTTAGAATGGCCTTGATTTTGCGCTACTATTGCTGCATCATTTTTAAAAACATCTGGGTGCTCATCACTATTCATAAACAACCCCATTTGCCCAACCTCCTCGTCATACTATCTTATGCAACTTGCGACAAGGTGGTCATTGAGCAGTTATGCCCATTCAAACGGTGTCTCTTGATAGACGTAATAATTCAACCAGTTGGAAAAGAGCAGGTGAGTATGGGAGCGCCATGTATTTAATGGTTCTTTGTTTGGATCGTTATTTGGAAAATAATTTTCTGGCATGTCAATATCGACACCTTTTTGGATATCACGTGCATACTCTTCCGCAAGTGTCGTGGCGTCATATTCAAAATGACCCGTAATCATAATGTGTTTAGCATCGTTAGAAATGATGATGAACGCACCAGCATCCTCAGACTTCGCCAGTAGATGCAAACGCTTATCATTTTCGATTTCTTCCACAGAAACAGCTGTGTAACGTGAATGTGGCGCTCTAAATTCATCATTAAACCCACGTGCCAAATCGATGGTTGGGTCTGATAGACGATGAGTAAAGACTCCTGAGCATTTCTTCGGCAAGGTAAATTTATCAATTCCATAATGGTGATACAATGCTGCCTGTGCGCCCCAACAAATATGTAAAACAGACGTCACATTTTCTTTAGTCCAGTCCATAATCTGTGTCATTTCATCCCAATAATTCACATCTTCAAACTGTAAATGCTCAATTGGCGCACCCGTAATGATCATGCCATCAAAACGTCGATGTTTGATATGTTCAAATGTAGTATAAAAATTGTCTAAGTGAGACTTGCTAACGTTTTTCGATTCATGCGTGGCCATATTCATAAACGTCACATTGACCTGCAACGGTGTATTGCCCAATAAGCGCAGAAGTTGCAATTCTGTGCGCTCTTTTTCCGGCATTAAATTCAAAATAATAATATTCAATGGTCGGATGTCTTGAGACGTTGCACGGTTCTCATCCATGACAAATATTTTTTCCTTTTTTAATAATTCCCCAGCCGGCAATCTTTCAGGTATGTTGATTGGCATAAGATTTCTCTCCCTTTTCAGTATATTATGTATGCATTTTAAGCATAAAAAAACCCTCTTTTCTATAGGATAAGAAAGGAGGATTTGCGTTACGCTCACAGTTCTTATCTCTCAAGAAAAAAATCTTGATGGAGGTAGCACCTTTCTGACAATGTCAGAGGTTGCTGAAGCTTCATCGGGCCATTTCCCTCAGCTTCTCTTGATAAGAATATTCAATTAGATTCCATTATACTATTAAACTTTTTATTGTAAACAGTCTTTTTATTTTCTCAGGGCGATATCGGCTATATTTTCCAACTAACTGCGAGGAGCTTACAACCATTTGCGCAAACTCTCCACCCAACTTAAAATCGCTTTTCGACAATACAAGAAGTTAACACCATTTTGACATGATCACCGTCATGATTATTTCTTTTCAAACAAACCTGTTAGTCCTATTTCCAATGTTTTTCATGCTTCTATCTCCGAATAGAACAACCATTTCAGAGCCATATTAACATGGTACTACATGTTGGAAAGGAGTTTTTTTCATGGGAAGAGACAACAAACAAGGTAGCACCAACAATTCGCGTTCGTTACCCCAAACACCGAAAAGGCAAAAGATTCAACCGGGAGATATGCAAGAGGAGATTGCTCGCGAGTTTGAGGAATTGAGCAGTCTTAGACCGAAGCGAGAGCGAATGAATCCAAACGAGCGGAAAAGAAAGTGAATCATTTTTTGCGTTGATAGCGCCTAACCTACCATGAAAAAAACGATACCCCGCGCAGCGAAATAGGCTGTGTGGGGTATTATTTCATCCCCTGTAATCACTCGGGATGCTCCCTTCCTTCTCTACATCCACAGGCCAGGAGATAATTGTTGTGCTATCCCATACATTTTGACTTTCAATCTCCATCAACATCTGTGAAATGCTTTCATCGAGTGCTTCTTTACTCAACGCTTCGACCAGATTTTGCGGATTCGCATAAGGTTCACCCGGACATTCTAGCAAACCATCTGTTGTCATGAAAATGAGATTTGTCCCTTTTCTCAATTCCCTTGTCCCAGATGAGTAGCATGGAACAGTTTTTTCAAATGTATTCACTTGCCCAATCCACTCGAAGAACTGTCTTTGATTCAGTTGAAATTGGTTGAGAGCAATTAGTTCTGGATGCAATAAATAGACCAGGCAGTCTCCGACGGAAAACCACCATATATAGTTATCTTTCCTTACAACGACAAGACAAGCTGTCTCTCCTGTAACATGTCTACATGCAGCCAAAAATTCATCAGATTGAAAAATGTCAAGTAGCTTACCTTCCAATTGTTTAAACTTTGGAGGCCCCTTTATTGATAAGATCCTTAACAGATCTACTTTATATTGTTCAATTGTATGGATGACAAGTTCTGCACTTTCGGCACTTTTATGCGCATCAAGGATAACCGCGAATTCCCAATCTTCATGTTGCCAGACAATGCAGCCATCCTCATTCTTTGTTTGGCCCACCGAAGAATTACCGCCAAAACGCCCCACTGTTACTCGATTGAACCACCGAACATCACGCTTATCAATATAATCCTCTTCACTTCCAACCCAAGAGAAATCATTCATGATGGGTTTCCAAATAGGATTTGATTCGACGGAACCCATCTGTCTTGATTAGCTTGACATGTTTATCAAATATGAAATAATACGCTTTCATCTCATTCTTTCCTCTCGATAGATATAAAACAATCATGGATTACTTAGGACTCTCATGCCCTTCACTACTCAGATTTTTCTCCTTGTAATATGTATTAATAAATTCAGTAATAATAGGCATTTCAGGAGGATTTAGTTTAATTGGTAGCTCATCATAATGAACAAACTTTAAATCCAGCACTTCATTTTCATCCTTCTTCATGACACCGTCATATTCAGTACAAATATAAGTAGTGATGACATTGTACACTTCATCACCGTGCGGATATTTATAATAAAATTCTTCACCCGAATAGACATTGAACAACGATAGATTTTTAGCGACCAAATTAGTTTCTTCGTATAACTCACGCTTCGCTACTTCTTCCAATGTCTCTCCTGGTTCCATAGCGCCTCCTGGTAATCCCCAACACTTGTTATCCGATCTTAATTGCAACAGCAGTCGATTCATTTTGTCTACCACAATCACATTAGCGCCCGGCATAATGAGCGGACGTTGACCAACCAGTGCCCTTAACTCTTGTATATATCCCATATGAAGACCCCTTATAAGTAATTAATAGAACTATTATTTCGATTGTCCATACTCACCAATAGAATTAAAAAACTCCTCTTTCGATGTTAAGAATAACGAAGGCAGTGTTTTTCTGCGCTATAGCACAACTTCATCTTTCCACAAACGAATGTATGTCCAAACCTTGCGATTCTACGACAATTGCTTTCATCCCTTTGGTAGTCGTCGTTTCATGGCCTTCGCCGATTTCCCATACTACTGCATCCCCTGTTGTGACTCTCACTTTATCTTCATTGCCGGTTCGAACCCAGCCTTCTCCATCAATAATTAAAAGGATTTGCGGCACAGCAGCATCATGGTAACCAATGATGCCGCCCTCTTCTAAATGTACGATTCCTACATGTGACGGTTCCTTAGTCATCAATAGCTTTCTCATAATAAAATTCGAATCATAGTTCGTGATGTTCCTTCCGGATATTTCATCCATCCTGAATATTTTCATTCTGCTATCTCCCTGGAAATTCAGAATCCAAATCATATGTTGCCGTTTGAGTTAAACACCAAGTATTTTCCTTTTTCAATACTGAAATTGTACGGTCACTGTAGCGCTAATCGTGATTTGTCCTTGTTCAATCGGTGTAGAAGCGCTCATTTCTTTCGCTGCATACATTCGCGGTGCGACAGGTCCTCCCTTTTGCTCCTCAACAATTTTAATAGGAGTAGGGTCAAGCTGTAGTTGCATTGTTTCAGCTATCGTTTGCGCTTTTGCCAATGCGTTCTTTAATGCCAAACTCAATGCTTGTTGATATTCAACTTGTTCGTTTGCAACTGTGAATTGAATATTGGATACTCGGTTTGCACCATTTTGAACAGCTACATCGATAATATTCCCGGCTTGATTGAAATTTGTGGTCTCAACGGTAATCGCGTTGATGACCTCATATCCTCTAAATAGTTGTTTCCCCTCCACGTAATCATATTGCGGATTAATGTTGTAAGAAACGGTTTGTATGTTCTCCCTAGGAATCCCCAATGTTAAGAGCGATTCAATCACTTGATTCATCACATAAGCATTTTCCTGTTGCGCCTGACTCAGTTGTGTATTCTCCGTACGTACTTCCAACTGGATTTGAACAGTATCCGGTACAACGGATAGACTTCCTATTCCTGTGACCGTCATGATACGCCGAGTCTGATTCATAACTTGATGTACATAAGGATAATACATAGGTCTCCGCCTTTCCTGACATGCATGTAGTGTAGTTAAATACTATGCACAATAACAGGAAAAGAGTATTGCGCTAACACCTAACGAAGATACATCCACTTTTCCAGAACTGCAAAAATGGCCTTGTTACTCTCAGCACCGACTTCTTTTGAGTTCAACATGACATAAACTGACTTTAAGAAATTCTTCACGGTTCGTTGAGTATGATAGGCACCTATAGACCAATTGGCTCGCTCTAGTTGGCTGTCAACACTCACATTTACTTCTTCAATCCACGTTTGAATATCCTTCTCAGCATTTTGATGTTTCAGTAATGAAGCAATGATGATTGCCAACCTTTCCTCCTCTTCATCCAAATAATCGACTTGCTGATACAAGCAATGTTGAATGGCTTGGAGAATTCGACTGATGTCCTCTTGTTTAAGCTTAGGATGTTTGGCCACGGCATCCAACGCATCAGCACCATGTGCAATCGCATGCGCCCAACCTTTACCTTCGATAAAGCCTCGTGCATCTTTTTCTTCCATCATATAGTGAATGACATTATGTACCGTTTGTTTCACAAGTTCTGATTCCACAACATTTTTCTCTAGGTCATATTCGATTATCGCTGCAATGACAAGTGCAGAAAAGGATCGTGTAAAAACGGAATCCGTTCCAGACTCGCCAAGCCCGTAAAATAGGTAGTCCTCTTGTATGACTACATTAAGTAACGACTGGATTTCTTCTGCGTTTAATTGATTCGAAAAAATCATCTTTGCGAAGCTTCCATATATGAATGTATCGCGTAATTCACTATCTGGACTTCCAATTTTCTTCAACATCTCTAGCCTAACTTCCAGAGTTAACTCCGAAATTCTATCATCAAGATAACTTTCTAACGTAGTTGTCAACATCACTAGTCCCACTCCTATTTAGCTGTGCTATATACCAGCACTTTTTCTATTTTTACTTTTTCTTTACGTCAATCAACTCAAATCGTTCGCAAACAAGAAGCATGTCCTCTGAAAACGTAAGTCTATGATGCTGTAATTCATTTGTGAAAAATGTTACGTGAGCTGATTTCCATGCCTCATAAGGCCCTTCTCCTTCAGCAATCGCAAATTCCTCCGACACTTTATTCATCGGTACAAGCGATACTTCAACGGTTTTAATAATGGCAACTGGCTGTTCTTCGCTATTTAAAATAATGCTATAATCATTTATCCTGGGCAATGGCTCATTTTCTAACTCATAAAATACATGCCCTGAACACGTCGCAGTCTTTATTCCATCCATTACAAGTTGTGCGAGCTCGTCAGGTGAACCACCAAACATCCATGCAGTAACAGAAGTTGGTTTCTCCTCCGCCTTCCAGAATTCATGCCAATAGGTTTGTGCTGCGTTATTCATTGTTAATGACCGCCTATTCCTCTTAAACTTTTTATAAATCTTGTTTTAATAAGTCCGCAATGGCGAAATAAGGTGCAAACAAGCCCCGCTGTATTGCGGCTTAATCACAATTGGTTTCATCATGCCATCAAAACTTATGATTACATTCTCTTCTTGTATCCCTTTCAGTGCATCTAGCATAAAGCGACCATCAAATGACATGTTAATGTCGTTCTGCCCATCGATTTGTATGATTCTTTGATATTCTTCAATCATCCCAACTTCTGTCGCGTTTGATGCTATTTTAATCCTTGCATCATCTACAATTTCTAAATGGACGTTGTTATTTTTCCATTCCGTCGAAAAAACACAAGCTCGGTCAATCCCCTCCATTAGTCCTTTCGTGTTAATCGTTATTGTCGATTTTGATTCCGTAGGAACTAGAGATTGGACATTTGGATAAGTACCTTCTACTAACCTCGAATAAAGCGAACTGTTAGCCGTCTTAAATACGATGAAGTTACTCGTATAATAGATATCGACGTTTGAAGAATCTGACTCCTTCAGATGCATCAACTCGGACAAACTTGAACTTGGAACAACGAATGATTCCTCCATTACGGATTCAATATGTACTTCTCTACGCGCTAATCTATGTGAGTCAGTCGCGGTGCAAATCAGTTTGTTTTTTTCAAACTCCATTTTCACACCCGTTAGTGCTGGTCTAGACTCATTTTTTGAAACTGCGAATACAGTTTGCTTAATCGCCTCTGTTAATTTGCCAAACGGGACTTTTACGTTATTTTGATGATCCATCTCTGGAAGTTTTGGATATTCAGTCGCATCAAATCCATTGAGCCTGGTTTCAATATTCCCAGATTGAATCGTAATTGAAGTATTAGATTCCACTTTCATATGTATATCACCAGGTAACTTCTTCAGCAATTCATGTACATATTTTGATAAAACAACTATACTTCCTAATCCGTTAATGTCCACAACTTTTTCTCCATTAATGAATAGAGGAATTATTTTTTCTATAAAAACATCCGAGTTGCTCCCCGTTAACGTTAAACCACTTTCAGTAGCCTCTATTTTTATGCCGGCAAGTATCGGCATGACACTTCTAGTTGAAATCACTTTATTGATATCAGACATCGCACTTGTCAATAAAGCACAACTTACTTTAAACTCCATACGAACACTCCTATATGATTGGGTCTACATTCATCACTTCAACGCGATTCCATTTGGACCCCCAATTCTTTTCCCTAACCCTTTTTTCATACATCACCATGCTATCTTTTGATGCATAGAAAAAAGGAGTCGGCCTCACTATCAAATTGACAGCATCTTGTATACCATGAGGCGCCGTCAAGATGACGTTGTTTTCTTCATCCATTTTCACACCTAACGCCGTTGCCGTTTCTGGAAATTTTGCGATTGCATCAACAGACGAAATATAGGGTGGTAACTTATTTGCCATATGCATTCTCGCCTGATTTTTAACAGACCAAGGGACAGTTGGAAGTAGCTTTTTCAGTACTTCCTCATGACTTTTTTCCACACTCTCTTCAAGATTTGTTGGATCATAATAAATCACGTCAATATCCTGCATGGCAGTCCTGTCATCAAAACCATGCAGTATGTCCCAAATTTTCGAACGAACAAAACCAGCACAAATCCACCAATCAAGTAGATTCAACGATTTGGCGCCTGTTAATAGTGCCATCATCCATTCATCTTCTTGAATAAGGAGAATTACGTCTTTCTCATTTTGAATGGACATCATTAATCCAGTACTCCCTACCATCGTCACTACGATTCATAAAACGGTAATCAATCAAAAACCGTCTAATCGTTGCAAAGTCCCCATGAACGGTCTTCAACAATTCGTTAATCTCTTTTTCCAAATAGACTTTTCCTGTATCAAAACGCTTGATGATTTCTTGTGCAACAATGTATTTTCTTTTTTCCTTACTGGGAAACACCTCAAGCGTGCCATTTACACCCTGCTTGAAATAATTTCCCAACACCTTTTCTCTTTCTTTATCCGTAATTACAAAACGTTCTTCCATCATTCTCTCCCTTTCAAATCGGCAAGTACATCCCATCCAAATGCAACTTCACTCAACTTCTTGCCATCGATCTCGATTTCTGCGGTGTCGATTTTCTGTCCTCCAAGTGCTTCATAAAAACGGCACGCTGGATTTTCTTCGAGTGCCCAAATGAGCATCGAGTTTAGTTTCTTCTCTTTTAAATCCTCTACGACTGATTGGAAAAGCTGTTGTCCGAGTCCTTTTCCTTGCTGTCCCTCTAGTAAATAAATTGCATAGAGCTCACCAACAAAGGCTTCATAGTTACCGGTACGCTCTTTTCCACCTGAAGCGAATCCCACAATTTGACCGTTCTCGTCTTCTGCTATGTATACATTATTCTGATTTATTCCACTCATCCAGATCTGCTCGCGATTTTCATAAGACAGATTTTCTAAGAACGTATCTGGCACAATTCCTTTGTATGTCGTCCTCCAGCTGTCGACATGAACTTTCGCAATGCCAGCCACATCCTGTAACTCCGCCTTTCGAATTAACAATTCAGCCACTCCCTTCTTTATCGTTAAGCTTCTGTTCTAACAGGTCGTAATGAGGCATCGTCAATTCCCTTAATTTCAAACCACCCTCTGCCAAATCGACAGTAAGCCTGTTAAATTCTTTCCAAGCCAATTCATATTCACTAGTAGAAATCTTCTCGTTCTTCAAGGCAACTTCCAACTCATCTCTATCTTTTTCAATGATTTCTCCTGTTGGCAATATAATGAGATCCAAATACAAATCATCCATCCACGGGCCATTTTTCGTGCAATACCCGTTCTCTTTACAGATATCGATATACCATTGAACAATGTTTCCAGATGAATCTAACACAGTCGTGATGGAATAAAACTGCCCTTCGGGAAAATGCTGCATCCAATAGTAGCCGTTATCAGCAATGCAAACTGTCCTACTTTCATAGCTCATAAAAAGGGGTTTCCTTACTTCTTTCATATAAAGTAGACTTACATATCCTTTGAATGTTTCCGATTCGATAAAAAGTTCCGTATATGCCGTTTTCACACGCTTCCAATCATACCTGCTGCCATATTTCCTTTTGAGCATCTATTTCCTCCTTTCATCTGGCCTAAGTTTGTAATATATCCTTCGCCATATAATAAGCACTTACGGAAAACAATTGAGTAATTTTCTGATTGCGGATCATCTCATCGATTTCATCGAAAGGGAACAGCTTCACTTCAATTTCTTCGGTTTCATCTAATTCCTGTTCGCATTCTTTGAATGCATCCAACATCAAAAAGGTAACAACCTTATTCGTTTGAGTAGCTGGGTTTACCATGAACTCACCCATTTTTATCGGTGTCGCCTCTGAAATATAACCGGTTTCTTCACAGACTTCCCTGCGTATCCCCTCCTCATAGGACTCGCCCTCTTCAAGTTTCCCTGCTGGAATCTCCAAAAAAGTTCCTTGACCCGCATGACGGTACTGTTCCACGAAAACAACTTGATAATCTTTCGTTATTACAACTGCATTTACCCAATCGGCATACTCTTGGACATAATAATCATCAATGATGATTCCGTTTGGCAACTGACATGTATCTTGTCTTAAGTTGCCAAACGGAGTTTTATAATGATACGCTGACTTAATCGTTTTCCATTTCCCCAATAAAATCCCTCTATTTCTTCACATACATTAGCCCAATTGCAGTATATGCGTCGTTTCCGAAGCAGAATTATCTAATTCAAAACCATTTGATCGATAAAAAGCATCCGCCTTCGAAGATTCTGTCCTCACCGTCATTTCATTGAATGTACCGCGTGAATGATCGATAATCTCTTTCAGCAACAGTGATCCAACACCTTGTCGCCTCGCATCGTCTAGCACGTAAAACCTTTGCAACCGGGCAACTTGTGTATCATCAGAGAAAGGCGACTGATTGACGCCGCCAATTGCAACAACATCACCGGTTTCATTTTGAACAGCAAATAGCGCTTCTCCTGGTTTGTTAAACCGATTGGTGCCATCTTGAAAATCATTAACTAAACGCGTCAAAAAACGATAGCCTTCCGTTTCACTTTCCTTTACCAAATGAGATATCGGTATTGCCTGTAAATCCTCAACCCGTTCCACTGTAAATGTCATTGCTTTTCCTCCTATCAATCAAATGATTTCAATATACAGTCTACTTCTACAAACGCACCGATAAAACCTTTATAGGAAACTTAATTAAACACACCTTGGCGTAATTGAGTCCAAAGTTTGAATTGTGCTTGTGGGCGACAGGACCTCGCGCTTTAGTGGTAAAATAATATGTAAATTACATGTATTCTGAAAGAAATTACTTCTCATGAGACGGAAAAGTTTTTCCATAAATATATTTTTTTGTATCTATTATTTTATTTGTAGCAGCTAGTAGGGATCTTGTGAATAAAGAAAAGATAGCGCAGTTAGAATACCGCACTACCTTCTTTAACTTAAATGAAGTGGTGAATTTCTGCCGAATCAAGTGAAGGAATCCTCATTCACGGGAAAAACGCCAAGAATCGAATAGGATCCCAAGCATTTCCTTGTTTATTGAAAACGATTAGTTTTTTCTAACACCGAGGTTCTTGAGCAAAAAGCCTCCGTTAAATTGACTTGCTTCATAGGAGATAATAAATGCTTTTGGAGCATATGAGAGTACAAACTTCCTTAACTTATGCTCACAATTCCGCTTTGCTAATACTTTCATCACAAGTCGCTTGCCATCCTTACCGTCCGCTACCCATGACGTTACCCCATAGCCCTGTTCACGAATTTTCTGCGGCAACTCGAACTCTAGTGAATCTACAACCACATCAAAAACGATATAACCAAGTGCCAAATATGCCTCAATCTTACTTCCGATATAAACACCCATTCCCCAGCCAATACAATACGCCGCGATATTGATTGGCTTATCCAAATTATCGAGGACAATTGTCAATCCCATTAGGTAGACAAACACTTCACCCATAGACAAGATGGATGCCACAAACCGGTATCCTTTAATAACAAGAATAACCCTTAATGTAAATAAAGAAACATAAACGATATTAATTGTGATAATGGTAATTAGTATAGTTGACATAGGATCCCCCAAAAAAATTAATATCGAACGTAATTTGATAATCATGATAAAATAGCCACGACCACTAGATAATACTTCGCAATTATTTCAGTCATTAAAAACTCCTTGTGACACACAGGATTTCATTGTAGGAAACCCCGTATGTACAAGGAGAATAACTATATTAGCCAAAGTCCCTTGGCACTTCTGTTGTCCATGTTTTATTGAATACTTCCGTTTCACCTTCATAGGCAACCAGGTGATTCGTCATATAGAATAGCTCCTCATCCGCCGTCATGCTACTGCTACAGGCAAGACTCGTTTGCCATTCCCCACGCCCCACTGTTAGCGTCCAATCGCATTGCACTTTGGCCGACAATGGATCCCCCTCAGCAATTGTGTAGATATTGCGATTCGTGCTGCCATACTCAATCCCATTCTGAACGATTCTCCGTGCTCCTTCATCGGAATAATCATCGAGCGTCCAAACATTCGAAATGATGTCATGCCGAATTTCTCTTGTTCGATTGGCTTCACGTAAGATATCCCGGTCGATCACGGCCGCTGTTTCAGGGTGACTAAAAGGTTTTAATTCATTATCAAGAGCTTTCCCCGACCTCATTGGTAATCGTAAAGACGTCTTGTCATTTGTAAAGACCGTCAATGTGACAGGCTCTGGTGAAGGCCATGCATGTGGCCAATAAGTCGGCGATATTGCTAACTGCCAACGATGGCCAGCAGGTAATCGATGTCCAATGTCATTCATCTTGACTGACACCGTGTATCTTTTTCCAGGCTCTAGATGTTCGGGATATTCGTGGCTATCACGGTGTGTTAAATTCAGCATCCCCCACGTCACCCGTGTGGAAGAACCATCTGGTGCTACGTCATTCAAGCGAACCGCCAGTAGAGCATTCGGTTGGTTGGATGCCAATTCCACTATAAACTCTGGGGACCCTAGGATTTCCATCGCTTCCTCAAGTGGCTCGGACACGAATACGACGGAAAGGCCATTTTCAATCCGCTGATCCGCAGGAAGATCGCCTCGTTGACCAAATGGGCAAAATACCCCAGCATATAGACCATGTTCTTGTACACTTGAAACAATAATTTCTTCTTCCGTCGCAAGTTTCTCACTAAGACGCTGGGTGCTAAGGTAATAAGATGCTTGTTCGTTATCCTGACGTGGCCATTCATTTTCAGCGACCCAATGCCCTGGTCGCATCGTATAATCTGTCTTTGGCGGCACACTATCTTGTACCCAAGCACGTAACATCGGTTCTTCCATAATTCCTGTATCTATGTCTTTTAACCAGTGATCCCACCAGCGCAAACATTCTTGTAAAAAGCCAATTTGCGGACCAGGAACAGCGACTTCAGGGTATTCATGCGCCCAAGGGCCAATCAGTCCTTTACGCGGACCTTTTAATCCCTCGAGCAGGCGTGGAATAGCATTGGTATAGCCATCTGCCCATCCACCCACCGCATAGACGGGAATATCAATCGCATCATAATTTTCACAAACAGAACCGTGTTTCCAATATTCGTCGCGTCGTTGGTGTCTCATCCACTCCTCAACAAATGGCGGTGTTTTTTCTATTCGGTCTAACCAACCTTGCCTCCAAGCATCCCCGACAACCGCTGGATCTGCGGGACGGGCATTATAAGCAAGCATTGTAGAAGCCCACCAAAGCATATCCGATGCAAGAAGAACTCCACCTTTATAGTGAACATCATCCGCATAACGATCATCCGTAGAACAAAGCGTAATAATCGTTTTAAGTGCGGGATGACGGCGTGCGGCAACCTGTAAACCATTAAATCCGCCCCACGACTTCCCAATCATACCTACTCCACCTGTAAACCATGGCTGCTCCGAGATCCACGTTAGCACTTCAAGCGCATCATCCTGCTCTTGTGGTAAATATTCATCATAGAGAATGCCGTCTGAATCTCCACAACCACGCATGTCCACCCGAATACTCGCGTAGCCATGACCGGCAAAATATGGATGACGAATGGAATCACGCAATGCTGTAAAATCATTTTTACGATAAGGAATGTATTCTAAAATTGCCGGTACTGGATTCTGTTCTGCATCTTCTGGCAACCATATTCGTGCGGCCAAACGCGTACCATCAGCCATTGGAATCCAGACATGTTCAATTTCTCGGACCTTCCTAGGAAAGTCAGTCTTGATAGATCGATTTGATTCACGAACGTTGAAAACCATGAAATTACCTCCGTTTTTTTTCAATAGAATGACAATTTATTGCATACCGTTATTTTTTGTTAGCCTTCTTCACTACTGGTTCATCTAGCAATGACGTTGGATAGTCTTTCTTTAACCATCTGATTAAGGAGATAGCCAGTAGCAAGTAAATAATGATAATCGGAACAGAGACGATGACAGCCGAAGTCTGAATTACGCGTAGCCCTCCAACTAACAACAAAGCAATCGCGATAACAGCTAAAATTGCCCCCCATGTCATGCGGTGCCATCTTGCTGGCTCCTGTCGATCTTTTAACTCTTTTGTTGCAATCGCAGAAAGAATATACGTTGCCGAATCCAAAGATGTCGCAAGGAAGATAAATCCTAACACCACAAAGAACGGCAATACAATTTTACTTAATGGCAATGTCTTTAAAATTTCAACAATGGCTGCGGGTCCTCCGTCAGCTTCGAGAATATCCGTTACCGGCAATAGATTCGACAACTGCAGATTTAATGTATATCCACCAAATACGGCGAAATAAATCCAGCCGCCAATTGACCCCCATAATAAGACATGCGTAATGAGCTCGCGGATCGTCCGCCCTTTAGAAATTCGTGCAACAAACAGTCCCATAAATGGAGCTGTTGCAGCGAACCAAGCCCAATAGAAAACCGTCCATGCTTGTGGGAATCCACTTTTGTTAATCGGATCTGTATAAAAACTCATAAACGCGAAGTTCTGTAGCATTAAGCCGAAACTGTTTGAGAAATTTGTCAGGATAAATAATGTAGGTCCTACAAGAAAAACAAACGCAGCTAAAGCCAAAGCTAGATAAACGTTGATGTCACTTAATTTACTAATCCCTTTATAGAGACCAAGATAGGCACTCGAACAATAGATGACTGTAATAACAGAAATAATAGCGATATTAAGCCCAAGTGATTGGTCCACTCCTATAATTTCCCCCACTACAGCTGACATCATAGGTACCCCTAGCCCTAATGATGTACCCAAACCACCTACCAGGCTCCAAATAACGAGAATATCGATGGTCTTTCCAATCCATCCATCTGCATATTTACCAAGAGCGCCCCCTAATGCCACACTCATTTTTAAAGAGGGACGTTTTTTCACAAAGAACGAGTACGCAATGACCACAGTCGGAAGCGCATACAAAGCCCATGCAGATATTCCCCAGTGGAATAAACCGTATGCTACTGCCCATTCTGCCGCCTCCGCGCTTTTAGGTTCAATCCCAAAAGGAGGCCCTAAATAGTAGTACATTGGTTCCATCATGGACCAAAACATAATACTCGTTCCCATTCCAGCGGTAAATAACATCGCTCCCCACGTAAATGTGGAGAACTCCGGTTTACCTTCGCCTAATTTTATCTTTCCGTAACGGCTAAAGACTAACCATAAAAGAAATATAAATGCACCAAAAGTCAGCATTTGAAATGCCCAATCTAACTGATATGTGATGGATGTCATTACATTATCCAAATAGGGTTCTGCTGTTTCCCGATTCAATACCAGCATCACCATTGCACAGACAATGACTACTAACGATGTCCAAAAAACGAACGGATCGATTTTTACTTTCCCCATTACTGCCACCCCTTTACTTCCATTTATTCCTTGTTAAAGGAATTTGAAGATTAGTTAAATATGATAGGATTAGATTATAATCATGATTATAATTTTCCGTACGGTTATGATATCATATAAGAATACCTAAAACAATAAATATTCTAATAGTTCTTATTTGGAAATTTATATCATGAAAGAATGGTATTATTACTACATACGAGGTGAAAAACTATGAACAACAAGAAGATTCAAATGAGTCGAATGTGGAAGTACTTTGTAGATGCTACCGCGGAAATCATTGATGAGGAAGGAATCGAAAGTGTCACGATAAGAAAGATCGCAGACAAAGCAGGATATAACAGTGCGACAATTTACAATTATTTCTCGGAAATTTCCCATCTTATCTTTTTCGCTTCCATGAAGTTCTTAAAACCTTATACTGTTGACGTCACGACTTATATGGAAAAAGGAAATGACCCTATTGAAAAATATTTACTGGCTTGGGATTGTTTTTGTAAACATTCATTTGAAAAACCACAAATCTTCCATGCAGTTTTCATCATGGATCTAGGTGAGTTTCCCGAGAAACTCATTCAAGATTATTACAAAATCTATCCATCCGATCTAATAGCTATCCCAGGGGATTTAAAAAGTTTTATTTTTGAAAGAAATATAAATAAAAGAGGGCGATCTCTTTTAGATAACGCATTAAATGAAGGCTATATCAAAGAAGAAAATATTGACGCCATTAATGAACTGACGATTCTTGTCTGGCAAGGTATGTTGACAAATATCTTAAATAATCGATGCGCTTATAGTATGGAAGAAGCGAAGAAAATTACCATGAACTACATTTCTGAAATCGTAAATAACGCCAATCTATTTGACATGCCCCTAAAAAAAGTGGAATGATTAAGGTCAATAAAAAGCTGTATCCCTTTCGCTTGCCTCAAGGGATACAGCTTTTTAATTTATTCAATTTTACACTTATGGTTTTTCATCTCCATCAATCTGCGCTTGTGAAAAACCACGCCCCAGAATTTCAGAAGCGTTCAAAAAGACAACAAATGATGTCGGTTCATAGGTTTGAAGCAGTTTTTTTATGTAAACAGCCTCAGATTGTTCAACAACACATAAAATCATGGTTTTCTCTTGATTGGAGTAACCACCAATTGATTTGATTTTCGTTAAGCCACGGTTGATTTCATTTTTGATAATGGCTTGTACTTGTTCTTCTTTGTCGGTAATAATCAGTACTAATTTTGTTGGTGATGTTTGCAATTGGACGAAATCGATGACTTTACTTGTGACGTAAATGGCAATCATTGCGTAAAGTGCAAGCTCAAAGTTAAACACAAACGCTGATGTGAGCACAACTAGTCCATCGACAAGTAGCTGCGAAAATCCGCTCGAAAGGCCCGTGAATTTTTTCACCAATTGAGCGATCAAAGCCGTCCCACCTGTCGAACCATTCCCGCGATACACAATCCCCAATCCGACACCGAGCAGAATGCCCCCATAAATCGCACTTAACAAAGGATTCTCAACGTAAAGCTTTATGTCTGACGTCAGCCAGATGACAAATGGCACAAAAAATGTCCCGACAAGTGTTTTTAAACTAAACTCTTTGCCGACAAGGACCACACCAAGTATTAATAAAGGGATATTAATAAGCCACTGTACGTAAGCTGGATTAAATAGAAAAAGCTCGTACAGAATCGTACTGATACCAGAGACACCACCAGCTGCCAGTCGTGCAGGCAAGAAGAAAATATTGAAGGCCAAACCGACTAGTGCCGCCCCAACGATAATTTGAAGATAGTCAAATACAATTGTTTTTTTTAATTGTTGTATCACCATTTTGTATATACCCCACTTTCAACCATTCCATTCTAAGAACAAAATCGCAATGTCCTCATCTTCTTTAAGATTAGCCGCTTTTATAGATAATCAACCAGAGCTTCATAGCCAAAATAGAAAGACATAAGCGTTAAAATACTGAACACTACCTTTTCTACTGTGCCCCCCGTTTTCGTCGTCACTGGAAAACGGACTGTCATGCGCAGCGGAAATAGTAGTTTGATACCATTTTTTGTCGCCATATCCAATACATAGTGGCTAACCATTCCAACTAAAAATCCAGCCTTCACTGCCTCATTGGGTATGAATGCATTCAATAACATTGCGATAAGCACCAAAAATAACAGACTGTGTGTAAATGTACGATGACCAAATACCCCATTGATGAACTTCGATAAAAGGGGTAATTTCCTACCGACTGTACTACCCGAATGGCAAATATCCGGAAGCAGTGCGCCAATCACTCCTGCCCCCAGCATAAGAATCGGATCGTGATTTGTAAATTGTGCATAAGCAAGACTTGCTGCGATGCCGCCTACGATGTGTGTATTTCCTGTCATGCTTTGTTCTCCTTATCTCTCTTCAAAATCATTCCTTCACCAGTATAAGCCTTGTTGCAGTGCCTGGCACGTAGATTTTGTCATAAACAGCAAATCCCTACCTTCAAACAACGGATTTCAGAATAGTTCCACATAATTAAGTATTTAGACCTATATTTGTATATGTTACTTATTCAGTATATTATAGAGAAGTAGTGTAAAAAATATAATATAAAGGAGGATATTATGAGAAGCTTAGGTATTGTAAGAAAAGTGGACCAACTTGGTCGCATTGTCATCCCAAAAGAATTAAGGGGCACACTCCACTTGGACACGGGTTCTCCCATGGAAATTTTCGTAGATGACGACAAAATCATTTTGAGAAAGTATTCCGTTAATGAAGCTTGCATCGTAACAGGAGAAATTACACCCGATAATAAGGTCTACTCGAATGGTATGTATTTAAGCCCACGGGGTGCAAAGATTGTGTTAGAAGAATTGGCGCAGCATAACTAAGACAATTCTCAAGTGGTGAATTGTTCGCTCGACAATTATTATTTGTAAAAAGTGGTCATTTCCCAACTATTTCATTTGAATTTACACTGCAATTGATGTACACTATTTTTAGAAGCTGCGTTGTTCGTATCAACATTAAGTTTTAACCTTTAAGCTGTAAAAGGGAGTTTTATCTAGAAATAGGAATGGCACGCCTCATTCTTTTGATAATGAGGACAAACAGGAATATTTCTGCGAACACCCACTTTGAGGAGTGGTGGTTTAAAACTTTCTAAGACCGTACGGCAAAGGCGGCTATGCTTTTAAACCCTTGTGTATCAAGGGTTTACAGACTAACATCATCCTGCAAAGGGTGATGTTTTTTTGTTAAGGAAATGCCATTGATATAAAACTGCTGTAAAAATTCCTTATAATCGATCAAGACCACCCCACATATAGAATTAAAAAAAATGGCTACTCCACAATGGAATAGCCTTCTTTCTCTATTGGATTACCATCCCCAATTAGAATGTCTGCGGTTACACTCTCTACAGCGACATCTAAAATCATCTTCGCGGCGGCGATCAAAGCGATCCCGATTATCGCGGTTAGACCTAACTTCTCTACACTCACAAATCAATTCCACTCGATCTCTGCGTCTTCTATCTTCAAAACACATGTCCTTTCCCCCCTCCAAACTCTTAATAAGTCGGCCGACCTTCTATATAGTATATGGACGAGCAAAGGTAAGGATTGGACGACTTGTTTACTAACGTGAATCTTTATTTTCAAATTACACAAATCCCTACGATAACATGAATCCTGCATATTAATTAACTTTTAGAAATCTTGCTTTTTTTTAGCTTTTTCGATAAAATTTTCATAACAACATTTTCCAAAGGAGGTTCCCGTGACACATGTCGCATGTCATCTATAAAATAAAAGACTTTGAAAAACAGAAAATGCCCCTTAAACTTGTCTATATTTCACGCTCTGAATATGGAAGGGACTGGCATAGCACGCCACATTCTCATCATTTCACTGAATTTTTTTATATTGTGAAAGGCAAAGGATTCTTTGTTTTGCAAGATCGGGAGGTTCCCGTAAAGGAAAATGATTTAGTGATTATCAATCCTTTTGTCGATCATACTGAAAAATCTAGCCCACAAGACTCCCTGCAATACATTGCAGTAGGGATAGAAGGACTATCGTTTTCAATGCCCGAACATGAAGATGCGAAAAAGGATATCTATATCTATCAAGGGAATCGCGAGGATAATATATTTTATCTGAACAAATTATTAAGAGAGGCTCAAAATAATGAAAGTCAATCCGAGTCTATTTGCCAAAACATTATAGAAATTCTTATTATTAAGATTCAGCGAGAAAAAAATTTCAATGTAGAAAAAAACGATTCTAAGCGAATGAATAAAGACGTAGCTTTCATCCGTCAATACATTAAGCATAATTATCGCAACAAGATTACACTGGACAAATTGGCCGAAACCAGACATATTAATAAATACTACTTGGCGCATTCCTTTAAGAAAGACATGGGTATCTCCCCCATTGAGTATCTAAACAAAATCCGGATTAAAGAATCTAAACTACTGTTAGAAACGACTGATTTCAAGATTGCGGATATTGCTGAAATGACCGGTTTCTCTTCCCAATCATTTTTTTCCCAATCGTTTAAACATATTACCAATCAAACCCCTTCCAAATATAGAAAGGACGCGAAAAAATTTTGAGAATCAATTACGCCTTGGCGTAATTGATTCTCAAAATTTTGAAGGAAGTTAATTTGATTCAGCAGAATGTTAGTCCCCCCTAAATTAAATCGCAAACCGGCATTCATCCCGCTGGTTATTGAAATGGAGGACTTCTGCTAATGCAAGTAAAAAAGGAGGGGCCCAAGTCGTTTTCTCGACTTTAGGCCCCCCTCGCTCGCTTAAGCGCGTTAATCTATTTGTTTTTCAATCACTGTGTAGCCGCACGTTAAACGGAATTTCTGCCATCCTCAGCTTTCACTCCATTTAAGAATCAATGCTTCAGCACTATTTTTTAGAGCGGTATATGCCTCTAAGTTGATTGCTTCATTTTTCAGCTGCTGCTCCAACAGGAGAACGAACGCCTCCATATGCTTCACAACTTTTCCACCTTCCCCTTTCTCTTCATAAAGGGCAACCGCTGTTAAGTGAAGCTTCAACTGGCGGGCTGTACGCTCGTCAGCAATTCCACCATCTTGTTCAAATGACTCGACAAGTGTCTTAATACTTTCTGCACTCACTTCCTCTTCACCTGGATCAGTCGAATCTGGATCCTGGTATTCAATGAGTGGTGTAATATAAACAGATGGAATGGATGGTGTTCCTTCATTCACGATTTCAATTCTCACATAGTCTCCCTGCGACACTTGTATAGACTGTGGAGCAATTATTAACGATGTACCATCATTTGGTAATGTAACTGGCTCTTGTAACTGTTCACCGTTCAATGTGAACAGTAATTTCACATCACCATTTTGATTTGGCCTTGACGCAGATGCTTGACGGAGATATGGTTCATTGTCTTTAAACGTCAATGAAATCTCTCCTGTTTTCGGTGCTCTAAAGGCCATTGAATGTCCTTGTTCACCACTTCCTTTTGTCAACGAATCAACGAGGAGACCATGCGTATTTTCTGTAATTGCATCACCGATTGCCCCCTGAAGTCCGACCGCAGCCCAGCTGCTTCCTTCCCAGGTAGGATACTGCGCACTAAAATTCGCCATGTTCATATATTCTTGATTGACTTTCTTTTGTGCATACCATACATTGCCTTGCTGTCCTTTTGTAAAATCAAGAGCATACTGGTAGGTATTTTTTTCTTTCAATGTATAGCTATTTTCCTCTCCATTTTCCGCAACAACCTTCAAGAACATACCATTAGAAACTGTACCCGTATTCACTTCATTCTCACCGTTGAAAATCTTTACCTTCGCTGTGTCATATACCGCAACGTTATGTTTAACCTCTTCTACAGTTGTTGGATTATTTTCTAGCATTGGCATAAAGATCGACTTGCTGTTCTCGTCAATGATGTATGCCGCAGCAAGAATTTGATTGTGACCATTTTCCATTTCTATATTTGATTGATAAGCACCAATATCTGGAGCACCAATCAACTCATTACCGAAGAAATCCTGCCCACCATTGTTTTCAATGTATTTACCTTTTCCAATGGCTGGAGAAGTCGCCTGTAATTGATAGCCATTAAACGCATCACGATTATGCGTCACGTTCCCTACTTTCGGGTTCATATTTGTCATGATCCCGATAGGACCCGTACCCGGATCAACAAACTGCGGATCCTCCGTTACGGCATATGGATCATTCGGGATATTCTCATAGTTGTAGTACAGATTATGACTATACGTCATATTTGAACCCTTGATCCAATCTTCACTTTTCAAGGCACCTGCATTGTAAATAATATTATTTTCTATCAGCGCTGTGCCGCCCGTCATTCCAGTACGAATAAATGGCACGCCTTCTTTAATATAGAAGACATTATTGTAGAAATGTGCCTTTGGATGGCTTGGTAAATTCAAAACACCGCTTAAATCATTTTGACTTATATTGTAGCGGAAGATACTGTTAATCGCTTCCGGTAAACAAATCATAATCGCACCACCGGCATTGTTATGACTATAATTATATTGATAAATCGTCCCATCCCCAGAGTCAGCATCCCATGCTTGACCATCTTGGTTATAATGAGTATCAAATACTTCATTGTATTGGAAAACGGCATTTTTTGATTTCCAAGGCCAAATACCCGCCGCTACCTTCCCAAACCCGGTTTGATATACTTCGTCATTTATTTCTTTTGCAGCACCATCTGCAACATTATATTCGATAAGCGGTCTATCGAGATACATGGCAGTGATTGCATCGCCGCCAGCGTCTTTAATATAGTTATTGCGAATGATGACATTGCTTGAACCATATTTTGCAATCGTCTCATCAGGAATAGCCGCTTTTCCAGAAAAAGGACCAAAATAGGCGGTGTAACCAACTGCAATTCCCCAGCGACTTACATTATTGACTGTATTATTTTCGATGACGATATCGTTATATCTTGAAATACCCGTCTTAGCTTCATTTAAAGGCTTGAATACAGTAAAATAAATCCCACCGTTATTCATATGTTTATCGTACACATTGCCACGGATATTATGGATATTCAACCCATTCAAATAGATATGATCGATTGTCCCTTTATTTTGCGCAACAGCTGCAACGCCCGTACGATTCATCTTATTAAGATCGCTATATTTTTCTCCGACCATCATCGGATCATTCGAAATCTCTAAATTGTTAATTTCGATGTACTCCACATCATAAAGTAAAATGGAGGAGGAAACATAGCCTTGCCTCTTATGGCTTGGATTATCTAATTGTGTCCCGTAATTTTGATACCAAATCCCTTGTCCATTCGTTTGAATGGCTGGGTCATCTCCTTCTCCGTAGCGATCGATAATAATTGGAGCCTCTTCTGATCCACTACCTTGAAGATGAAGATAGCCATCAATGAAGACCGATCCCGCTTCAAGCAATACCCGATCCCCTGGCTGCAATTCGATGTCATTTATTTTCTGCAAGCTATAAAAAGCCTGATTTTTTGCTGTACCACTATGACTATCTCGCCCATTTAGTGTGCTGACATAATAGGTTGTACCGCCTTCCGCTGCCGCCACTTGTCCTCCTAATATAGGTGCATAAGAGGAAAAAACTAAAATGGCCGTTAAAAACAGGAAAAATATTCGTTTCATCATTCTATTCTTCCCCCCCAGGTTGTATTTCATAGCCAACTCTAATTTCAGCAGCAGAACCGAATAGTTTCCCTGACTCTACTGATGTGCTTTCTTCCGCATGTAACTTAATGTATCGTGCAGAAATCTCGTCAAAATAAGCGTATTTCGTTTCATTATTGGACTGCCAACTATTCTCACCTAAAAGGGCCACTTTTTCCCATTCATCCTCAGCGTTGTCCTTCACATAAATGGAAAACTTCGTAAAGATTCCATTCACTCCACCTGTTTGACGAGGCACATATTTCAACATTGAAATGGGTTTTACTTCTTGTAAATCTACACTAATCCAAACATCCTCTTGCTTGGCTCCAGCCCATGCTGTATGCCACATGGATCTATTATCATCATCAATCGCTTTAGCTGCTTCTTCACCAGCTTGATGACTTCCCGCACTTGCAATCATGCCCTTAGGATCATATTCATGATAGACTTTTGCTGTTTCAAGTACATAATTAGACTTCACGCCATTGCCAAAGGTAACCGCTACTACATCACCATTTCCGATAACATCTCCAGCATTCAATACCTTGTCGTTGCGCTTCACTTCAAGCACTGTGCTAGCTGTCTTTTTAATATTAGCAATAAGTGAATCTACCGTTGTACCCGTAGGAATATTGACAATTTTATCAGCTAAAACAGTATAGACATCTGAATTAATCGTTTGCACATCTTCTTCTACTCCATCAAATTCATGGACTCCGATATCAGGAAGAAGACCGATTGGTTGTTTAAAGAAGTCTGTTGTTGCATTATTGCGGATGTAAGCACCTTTATTGATGGCAGGTGAATCCTTTGTTAATTTATACGCAGCAAATTGTTCAATTGGATGCGCGACACCAGTAGTAGAGTCAGGTGCCTTCCCAGCGTTTTCGAATAGCGGATCTGCAACAATCGCAAACTGGTCATTCGCTGGAATTGACTCATATCCGTAATACAAATTATTTGTAAATGTTTTATTATTCCCTGGATTCCATTCATCATTTGGATTATTCGAGCTTGCATTATAGAAAATATTATTCGCAACATAAGCCACGCCACCACGTTTTTGCGGTTCCGGATGGTGTACTCGTGTGCTACGATCTCCATCTACATAAAACACATTATTATAAACCTTTGCCAACGGATTTCCTTGGAATGTCAGGAAAGCTTTTAAATCATTTTGGCTAATATTATATCTGAAAGTGCCATTCACTGAATCAGTTAAACAGACGAGCAATGCACCGCCACCGTTATTATGACTATAGTTATATTGGTAGATTGTGCCGTCTGAATAGTCAATATCCCAGGCTTGTCCATCTCCGTTTCCTTCGCCTACAGTATCAAATACCTCATTATATTCGAACAAGGCATTTTTCGTTTTCCAAGACCAAATTCCTGCACTAAATGACATCCAGTAACCAGGGTAGCCATCATCTAAATCAGCACCTGACTTATCCGAAACATTGTTTCGAATAACTGGACGATCCGCATACATAATAACAATTGCATCGTTTCCTGCCTCTTGAATGTAATTGCCGTCTATTAAAATCTCAGTGTGACCATACTTACTGGCAGTTTCATCGCTAATTTCAGCTTTAATAAATTGGTTATGCTGATACGTGTACCCTACAGCAATACCTGAACGATGCACATTTTGAATGCGATTATTTGTAATCCGAATATCATGATATCTCGCAATACCTGTTTCCGCTTCGTTTTCCGGCTTAGAAACATTAAATTGAATCCCACCATTATTCATATGCTTATCTTCTAAATTCCCATCAATATCATGGATATAGAGATTGTCTAAATAAATATGCTCCATTGTACCGCTATTTTGCGCAATTCCCGCGACACCCGTACGACTCATGCGCTGTTTAAGCTGTTCACTTTTTGACTGCATATAATCCCAATCATCGGATTGATTTGTAATTTCTAGTTGACTGATTTCGATAAAGCTTGAGTCATATAGTAAAATCGTAGATGACACATAGCCTTCTTTCTTATGTCCTGCATTATCGAGTCCCTGAACATAATCCTGATACCAAACCCCTTGACCATTCCCATTAATGACCGGCTTATTTCCCTCGCCATAACTTGTGATGATAATTGGATTTTCAGCTGTTCCATGGACATTTCTTAAATGGATAAAGTCATTGAAAACCGAACCAGACTCGAGCAGAACCCGATCACCCGGCTGCAGTTCAACTTCCTTTAGTTTCTCTAATGTTTCCCAAGACTTTGCTGCCGTCTTGCCATCACTGTTGTTATTTCCGTTTTGACTACTAATATAATAATCTCTACCAGCCATTTGTTCTGCTTGTACAGTGCTTGCAAATAATAATGACTGCATCGGTAATTGTAAAACAGCTAATAACGCCATCATACAAAAGATTCGCCTAAAGCTTTTCATAGCCATAACCTCCACTTCCCCCTTATCTTAAGTGCTTTTTCGTAAATGAATACAGTTTTTCTCGGTCGTCACTTACTGAAAGTTCCTCTGCCCTTTTCGCAACAATTTCCTCATATTTTTGTTCCCGCAATACTTTTAAAATATTATCCTTCACCTCTTCATACGCTAGGTAGTCGTGATGAACGCGATCAATCGAACGGATTAAATACAAGCTATCATTTTGATCAATGACATGTGTCATTTCTCCACTTTCCAACTCCATCGCTAGTTCTAAAACATCACCGATTTCTCTTCCCCTTGATGAAAATTCCTCTGATGTGATAGTCAAATGCTGATAATAAGGTTTTAAGTTTTCATAGGTGTCAACGAGGTCCCCAATTGTCGTCACATCTGACATCTCTTTGGAAAGGCTCTGCAAGTCGTCTCTTAATGCCTTTATTTCACTCTCATCTACATCTAAAATTCCATAGTACGCTCTGATGAATTCAATCTCCATGTCATCATTTTTCACATACAGCTTTTCTTTATTTTCTTCGTAATACTGTTTTCCCACTTCGTCGGAAATGTCCATTCCTTCATTATCCAACTCATTGGTATACAGCTTTTCTAGCGTATTCATTTCATATTCTTTGTATAGATCCAGCGTAAACTGTGCTAACCCATAGACAGGTTCGCCATTGCTAATTTTTGTTTCTCTTGTTTTATTTTCCAACTCATATCTTTCGAGTAAGTCACTATAGCCCATCGTCTCTAAATGGCCCTTGTCCTTGGCAATTTCATACACCGCTTGTGTGGCTGTCAAAGCGTCCACTGTCTGATCCGCAACCATCTGATAGGGGGATTCCCCTTCGAAGTCCTTTAACCAAAAGTCTTTTGTAACCTCTGCACCATATTTATTGTGAAAGTATTGTGTAACTGAATATTTTTCATTGCTCATTGCTTGAAGAAACTCCTCTTGTAGGATTTCTTCTTGCCCAATGACCAGCCCAAGCTTATCGCTTCTATTCATCCCAAGCATGATTGAAACAGCTCCAATAAATACTACAACTACACTAGCAACTGCTATTCTTCGCTTGTTCATACATCTATCTCCTCACATCGTCCCTAGTGATAGAAGAAAGGGTATTCCCTAATGGAAATACCCTACCCTTCACTTACTTTCTTACAAGCCCTTTAACTGCCGCCTGCAATTTAGTTAGTGTTGCCATTAATTCTGTTTTTGTTTGAATCGATTCAAGTGCTGTTTTCGCTACTTTAATCTCAGCCTTCAATGCATTGACAGATTCCACTGTATACACTGAACCACTTTTCGTCATAGATTCTGCTACGACTATGAGTTTTTCAAGTATCGATAAGTCTACATCTGGGTCTACGTTCACAATCTTTTCAACCCGTAAATTATCTAAGATAAACGTGCCTGCACCTGTATGCATATTGAGTGGAGTTCCATCACTAAAGATACCGATATACGTTTGTCCATTATCGGAGCCTTTAACTGTAAACTCAGCACGTTTTGTATCAGTGGATGCAGGAATAAGTTCATTGATACTCAATCCTTTTACATCTTTGATATTACGTGCATCATTTTCCTGATCTCCTGAGATAAAGCGGTATGAACCAGCTGTCGTTTGATAATCAAAGGACACTTTATAATCAAAACCAGCTTCAAAACGGAGGTGCTGAGGAATGGTTTTATAAATCAGACCCGCATTCCCTGTATTCACTTTCACAGACCAATCTCCAGCAATGACATCATCGACTAGCTTCGCACCAGCCCACCCTTTTTGTGTATAAGGAGCATGCAATTCAGATAGGTGAATTCGATTGTCTTCTACGCCTTCTGTATTCCCAATGACAAACGGATAGATCCCTTGTACAACCGTTTCAAAATCTTGTTCGAACACTTTTGAATTCACCTTATTATTCAATGATTTTTCAACAACGCGAATATCATCAAATTTCGTCCATCCCGCACCAGGCTCACGGCTTAGTGTCAGTTGCGCCGTATCTGCTTTGGCTGTGAAGCTCACTTGCATTCTTTGCATTTTGCTCGTATAGCCATTATTCGTTGCATGAGAATCTGCTTTAATATAGTTCTTTTGCAAACTACGTAACGTGTAATTACTTGCTTCTTCTACTCCGCCTGTAACTGCAATGGCAGCCCTGACATCACTTTGGTTTTCAACGTAAACCTCAGCCACATAATCTTTGCCTGGCTCTAGATTAGAAATCGTACGAGTAACCGTTGTCAATTTTGTTGGATTTTCAACGTTTAAGTAATAATCGCCACTACTTACTTGACGAGCCTTTCCAGTTTGATTTGTTCTTTTCACACTTAGTGCTTCCTTATCTCCAGCTACAATTGTTTGATCATCGTTAATTGTTCCAGAATTGAAGCCCGTGTCGTAGACAGGAGAACCTGCACCCCAATCAGTGACTTCTAAGCCATTATCTTGTTTAGTTACAACAATATAAGCAGTTGATGCCTCAGCCGTTAACGTGATTTTATTATCAACCACCTTAACCTCTTGCATATCCGTTCTACCTTGGTCCGTCAATTTGTAGACATAAAGCTTTTCTGCATTCGCATATTCGTCTGCAAGTGTCCATGTAGTCGTCCCACCATCGCGATTCCAGTGATACATTTTTTCAGAATCAGGTGTTGGTGTTTTAAAGTCCTGTTCAACCCAAGGAATGAGGTACGTATGATCGTCAAGAACAACATTATCGTTGAGCTTAATTACACGACCCCTTGACCCATCCTTCCTCGTTACAGTGACAACATCACCATTGCTTGGATCAGCCAATTTAATTTCTTTTTCTAAGTTCGTTTTAGTTGTATCACCTGCAACTGTTTCCCAATTTGTTACATAATACTTCTGCAAGAATTTAGTTGACATATTTGTGTCAAATGTCATCCGGATATATTGGTCAAAGTTCTTATCCGATTGCCAACCTTCAAACCCAGCTAATTCAAAACCTCCAAGTAAAGGATTATCAGCTGTTCCGCCTACTTCAGGCCAGTTCAACACCCATGAATCTTTTTGGTGGTTACTGATAAAGCGCAATACTTCTGAGTTAATCCCTTTACTTGCTGCTCCACCGTAGTTTTTATCCGTTGCCCAGTGCTGCCAAGTTGAATTGTTCGCTACTGATGTACCGAACTCAGTTGTCATTCTCCAGCCTCTTTCAAAAAACTGCTCTGCGATTCGGTTGGATTCCCACTGATCCTGATACCATACATCTAGGTAAATAAAATCAAGATCCGGAACTGCAGCATGTAACTCATCTAGTCTCTCCGCACGGTTACCCGTAGATAAATCTTTAATTTTGTCAATCACATATCCTTGGTCAATCCAGCCCCATCCTCTAGAATCTGGACCTTGAATGAGTTCATCACTAAATGCTTTCGCTTCAGGGTAAGATTCTTGTGCATTAATATGGGTACCAAATTCTGCATTATACTTATGTCCTTCTTCAATCAGCTTGTTCATATCTTCAGCGCCACCGATACGTTCACCAATATCGCCATAGTCAGGGTGCGCACTGTCATGTCCTTCATTTCCATAGCCCTTTAATAGAATCGGTTGTTTTAACCCGTCCGTTGCAAGTGCTACCTTTTTAACGTTATCAAGCGTTTTTAAAAATGGTTGCTGTGCTTGTGAACCAAAGTTCATCACAATTCTTGTACCGATTTTGTTATTTACATCTTCAGAATCTGGGATGTCTTGCATGATATCACGGTAAGCGATTGCAGCATCCTGCCAATTCACTTTTCCGTCATCATTTGAATCTTTTGCAATTGCGATTTTAATCGTTGGTAGTACTGTAGGAGCCTCTGGCATAAATGCACGTTGGTAATAGAGGGCGTTCGATCCAATTCCTAATGACTTCACACCTTCTGCATCTTCAGAGCGCTTCGCTACTAAATTGCGATAGCCATCTACTTCTGAACTTGACCACACACCCGCACTCAGTTCAGCATTCGACAACAGCGCTGTATAGTACGAACTTGAAGTACCAGCACCCGTCATTGCCCCATTAACAGTGACATCCACATCGCCAACCTTTGTCACGTCACTGCTTAAATTCGTTAATTTCGCTTTCGCATCCGCCTGATCAGAATTGACAGAGATAAAATTCATATCCGCAAATTCAATAGTTTCGATGATTGCAGTGCTCTTATTATTGATCTCTTCGAAGTTATAAACAACTTGATTGTCATCCACTTTTAAAGAAACTTTAAAGGTAGCATCCAGCTTCTCATATTCATCTTTCACCTTTAATGTATAAAGCGCCTCACTATTACTTTTCTTCTCAAAGCTTACTTCCGGATAATAGAGTGCACCATTAACCTTCAGGCCGTAGACAGGGTTTACCTGACCATTCATGACTTTTCCATCAGCCTTATATTCCACAACACGTGGGAAGACTTGGTCGATCTTCACGTCCATAAAATCTGAGCTTAATGTATCAATAATTGGCGCTGTCGTTGGAGGTTCCGGAATTGCTTCTTCAAGGATTCTTACGTTTGAAATTGTAATGCTACCAGCCCCTCGGCTCTTTTCAAACCCAAGTAATCCAGGTTGATCCACACCACCTGCCAATGTCCAGCTATTCACTTTCTTGTCGTCGATAAATAAAGTTGCAAGATCATCAGCAATCTTCACACGTAAACGGTACGTGTTTCCTTTTTCAAGTGCGACACCCGTAGTCATGCCTGTATACGTATTTGCTGGACCAAATATTTCTCCAAAATACAGATTGTTCGCGTCCCCAGTTCCAACATACGAGTATGCGGAAGGATCTTGTACACGATAAATCATACCAAATCGGTTCATAGTCTGATCCCCAGGCGTAATATCAGCCTCGAAAACACCATTTTTAATCGGCTTCATTTTGTCATAAACAATTTTATTTTTTTGAGTACTCGTCACTTTATAAGTAACAGACCCATCTGCATTGTAAGTAAGGCTGCCATCTCCAGCAAGAACCTTAAAATCTCCCGCTTCAAGCTTATTATCTGTAATATCTACAAGGTCCTGTTGAGTAGATGTTGCAGTCTGTTCTACCACTTTGGCGGCTTGAACTGCCTCGAATGGAACAACATCCCCCGATTTAATTTCCGCTGCTTCTGCCTTAGGGGCCAACATAGTACCCATTGCCAATGGCTGTGCTAACAATACAGCTGCAAGCAGAGCCTTAAATGATTTATTTCCATATTTACTTCCCATTTTTCTTCCACCTTTCAATAGTTTCTTCATTTAGTGAAGGAGAGAACTTGCTAGTACCATGGCCTAACCCACTTCTCCTTTTTCCTTCCACTGTTCTAGTAACATTACATGGTATTATTTGTGGAATTATACAAAACTATGTAACCCGTTCTTTCCACTATACTTAGATTACGTCCGTTAAAGCGCTTCCACAATAACTATATTGCTTTTATTGTTAGGAATATTGCTCTTTTACTAAAGATTAAGTAAATTGAATAAAATCTAGAATGAATGACCTATTCTATAAAAAGGAAAATAGTCATGGAGCGGATTCTATAAATGAAGTAAAACTCCCATTTTCAGGTACAAGGAATGTAAGTACTAAAAAAACCGAAAAAGATGTAAACGATCACATTTTTTCCGGATTTTCTAGGCACCAATAATTGTTCTACCATTCAACCGCCTGAGCCTGAAACCATAGAATCATTTCCCAGTGCTAAGCAATTCTATAAATTTCGCCTCATGTTCTACAGTTGCATATTGCCTATATCCCCAGTACACGAGAATACATTTTTTTAGCCTTTCAAAATTTCTTATTTTATTTGCCACAGTCGCTATATCTAATAGCTCATTTAAGCCTTCTACGAATGCCTTACTTTTACATAAATACAGCGCGTGTGCGTATTTAAAATCCATATACATCTTTTCTTTAATCCACGGTTCTTTACTGATAGCTAAATCTTCAATAACGTCTTGAAACCTTACTAGTAACCTACGAGCATCTTCTAATCGATTTGAATTCACGTATGCCTCCAACACCCTAGGTAATCCAACATAAATATCATCCCTTTTCTCCAGCCATTTCAAATAATCGTCAACATGCTCCAATTGGCCATTCTCTAATAGAAAATATAATCTATTTCCCTCGGCCAATTCATAAAAATAATCATTAACAACTGAGTATCGATCCGTTAGGTGTAAAATTTCTTTCAATGAGCCATCCAGTCGATTTAATGCATAACTTTGGTACATAAGCGCACTTCCAAAGCGTATGTCGCTATCGGCAATCTGCTCTAATTTCTTCGCATAATACAGTACTTCTTCCCATTCTTCACGCCTGTAATAAACCGCCATTATCCACAGAGTCGCCTCAGTTCTGATATTGAAAGGCAAGTAAGCTAAATACTCTAAGACGTGGACTAAAGCATGCTGCACCTTCTCTGCCCCTTTTAAAATATAAAATTGCCTAAAGTAACTAATCGCCACTTGTTCAGTAAATCGATTGGGTTCATTGTCGATAAACACCTCATACAACGACAAAGCCTCTGTTTCTCTTCCCTCTTTAAATAACTTCTCCGCAATGAAAAAGATATAAGTCAAATTTTTATTGCGAATGGTTTTGGACTTCTCCTCTAACATGGCACTAATGATTTTATCGCTATGCTTTTTGTGGCCCAGGATCACACATTTATATAAAAATTGTTCACTTCTACGTTTGTCCAGATGCCCATTTTTGTTAAAACATTCTTCCACATAAAACGAATAGAAATGACCCTCTGGTAACCCGAGGGCATCCGTAATCGCATCTAATTTTTGCATGTTAAGTGGCTGCTTATGGTTAAAAATACGACTGATATCACTGATAGGGATTTCAGAATGTAAAGCCAAATCTGTTCTACTCAAATTCTTCTTTTGCATATAAAACAAAATTTCCTGATAAAGTGCTCCATTCATCCGACTCACCTACGCATTAGTTTCTTTTGTCTATGTTAAAAAATCATTGGCGTTGTATTAATGTAACACTATACCATAAACAGAATCATGCCAAAACTCTAATAACAATTAATTTAAAATGCTTTTTGCACTCTACATCCATACAAAAAAGCAACGATTAAAAGATCAATCGTTGCTTTTTCGCTATTCATATGCAGTTTACTCATTGACTTAGGTAAAAACTAAAGCTTTTACTAAAGGATTACATACCTAGTTCCCGAAGAATATGTTCTAACGTCTTCCCTTTAAACCGTTCCACCGGTTTCGGTGCATTGTCGACTGTTGGATTTCGCATCAAATAGTTCTTTTGAACAAATTCAAGATCTTTTGCATCTACCTTACCGTCATAATTAATATCCGCTTCACGTTTGTTCTTTCCCCAATGAGTCTGGATATACAGTGCATCCATAACATCGATGACATCATCTTTATTGACGTCTCCACCTTGAGCAGGTTGATAAGTTAAATATTTATTTTGGGAAACAATTTTTCCTTTATCCTGGTATCCGATTGTAAACTCGTCGTGTATCGTAAAGTGACCTGGTGCATTCAACTCAAATTTGAACTTGCTATCGGTTAGCGGCAGATTATGAATCTCATATACGGATGCAGCAGTAGCATAATATATTCCTTCATACGCATGACCGTCCGTGCCCGTTGCCGTTACTTTGACCCCTGCTTCCACATAATCAATCTTCTTTGGAGATCCATCAGCCATTATGAAAGCTTCCGCATCGACAGGTCCGCGTGCTAAGGAATATGTCGGCGTTATATAGATATCTGGATTAGCACTCAATGCCTGTATTTTTTTATTATTTTTATCCGTATAAGAAGCAGTCATGTAGCCAGGATAAAAAATCGGTGCTGCAGAATAAATGCTATTCATCTTAAATGCTACATCTACTAGCGTAAGATCTCCCGACAATGCAGGTTGTCCTTCTTTTACCTTTGCCGTAATGGTCAGCTGTTGGTACGCTCCACTGTACGGAGCCTCATCTATCGTAATATCGATCGAATCGCTAACACTCGCATGCGGCTTTACAATTGGCGCTGCAAGATCAGATCGATAATAGAACGAATACACGGCTTCTGTTACGTTTTCGACATTATTTAAACTGAGCGTAGTCTGTGCTGTCTCCCCCATCAATACAGCATTTTTTTCTGGTCGCATAAATGCAAATGCCTCTCCTTCGCGGACGAAATAAATGTTTTTGCTTTCTTTATAAGTCCTGTTTGTCGCTGCATCTGTTCCGAAAAATTTCAGGTGCATAGGTCTCGTTTGATTGACTGGAATATCCACAGAAAATGTTCCGTCTTCCTTCACTGGTATCTCTATCTGCCTGCCCCCAAGCTGGTCTTGATAAAACATTTTGTTATTTCCTTGCGTAAAATCAAATCCGGCCGATTTCATATCTTCAATTTCTTTATCAAAAATTGTGCCAGATACGGTTACCGTTTTTTCCTCTGGTTTGTATTCGTATACGTCTGTTTCCATATCTAGCTTAATTTCTGGAGCAATGCTTTCAATATACACAGGTGTATCTTTAGAGAATGTTTTTCCTGCATCATTCGTACCGATAAACCTTAACTTATATGAACCTGGATCCGCTAACTTTTGGTTGTGAGCAATTGGCCTTTCAGAGTTCCCTGTAAATGGATAATACAGCCCATAAAAGAGTTGTTTGATATAAAGATTGACCTTCTCATTCATTCGTATTCCATCAAGCGTGCCGACCAATCCAAGTTCTTCATTTGTCTCTCCGTCAACTAAAACCACATCGACCGTACGCATATGGGATATTAACTTCATCATTGCATCTGTCTTATTTGCTATCCCGGGATATCTATAATCTCCTGTTGTTGTAATCGCCTTTGGAACCAATTCTACCGATTCTATTCCCTCTTCAGTGGTCCGAATGGCGAACGGGACTTGATAGGTTTCATCTGGATTTTCCTGATTGGTATACGTGACGTAACCTTCATACGTTCCTAAGTCTGCTGTTTTGGGAACAGAAATAAAAACAGTTGTTTTCTTTTTGCCGTTTCCATTCACCGTTATCGTCTGATCAGTATGAATTTGTACGCCATTTTCATCCGCATCGTTTGAACTTCTAAAGTCATTTGGGTATCTTTCGTTCAATGTTTGGAATTCAACTTCTACATCAAATGTTTTCGCTTGTTGACTATTATTATAGATAAAGAGTGAACGTTGATTTAATATATTCGTCTTACCATTCTGTGCAAAGGTCCCGAAGCTGATGGCCCCCGTAAGATCTTTCATGGGCTTCGGATTGCCTTTTTTATCTACCCAACCTGGTGTTTCATCGACTACTTCGATTCGGGTTGTGGAATGGATCGCTTCATACGGATCCACATTGCCCGCCCCCACTTCATACACACTGTACTCGCCGTTTAACGGATCTGCAGTATTCATAATTACTTGCTTGATGTCTGCAGGCGTCAAATCTGGATTGGCTTGTAACAATAATGCTGCAACCCCTGCTACATTCGGACTTGCCATGGATGTTCCGGATAGTCTGTCATACGCATATTGATAGTCCCCCATTTGGTCTGGTCCATTCATATAGGAAGGAACCGTAGAGAAGATTGATTCACCTGGTGCTGTTACTTCCGGTTTAATATCATAGGTTGTACGTGCAGGGCCGCGTGAACTAAAGCTTGCGAGCTGATCCCCTTCTGACATAACTTGTCCTATTTCATCAAACGAAAAAGTCGCTTCTCCTGTTTTCAATTTTTCTTGCATCGCTATTCCTTGGTCATAGGATAACGAAAATGTCGGAATGAGCCCATACCCTTCCCCGAGGTATGTTGGGATAAAGCCTTCTTCCGGAAGGATATTCCATATCATTACGGCTTTTGCACCCTGTTTTTGGGCTTCCATGATTTTTGATTCTAGTGAGTGACTTATTCTATTGACGAACACTATTTTGCCGTTTACATCTTTATTTTTATAGTCTGAAGCAAATCCTGCTCCTACGTCCACAACGGGAAGATCCATCCCTTCTAACTCTTCAATGTTATCCTGATAGCCTTTTGCCAACAGTTTTAAATCAACTGGTACACTCTCAGCTGCATGCAATGAACCTTTTGAAGTAGCAATACTTTCAGATACATTACTCGCTCCAACAGTGATAGCCAATGCTGCAGCACCCGGGGAGCCAAGCGTATATAATCCCTCACCAGTGTTTCCTGAGGCAACAACTGACGTAACGCCTGCAAGAACCGCGTTATTCAATGCCATACTTGTGATAAACAACGGATCATTATAACTTTGCCCTAGCGATAGATTAATCACATCCATCCCCTCTGCCACAGCCTTATCAATACCCGCTAAAATAGCTTCTGTCGTTCCTGACCCCCATGGGCCCAACACACGATATGCATAGAGGTCAGCATCAGGTGCTACGCCTGTTACACTATGTTCAACATTATTTTCCCCTTGTCCCGCAATAATTCCAGCAACATGCGTTCCATGTTGCGTATAGTAGAGATTGCCAAAGAAATCTCTTTCTGAATATCCAGATGCCTTCCATTCATCGTATGTCGTTTCCATTGGATCATTATCATTATCGACAAAGTCGTACCCGCCTTTGTAGGCATCCTTTAAATCAGGATGATTATAATCGATTCCCGTGTCGATAACTCCGACTTTGATACCTTTCCCTGTAAATCCTTCCTGATGCAACTTGTCAATACCAGGGAACGTCACGCGTTTTGTTTCTTCTTCCCCTTCTACTGTTTCCTGCTTGACCGGTGGCTCCATTTGGACAATTTCATTATTCCAAATCGCTTTTACGGTGTTGGATTGCAACAAAGCCTCTACTTTATTGGCCGGAATCTCCATGGATACGCCATTCAGGGTATTTTTATATGTGTTTTTAACCTTGTAAACTTCTTTTCTCTGTTTAACATCTTCTTTATAAATAGTTTGTAAGTCTTGTTTGAACGTCACATGAGCTGCATCGGCCTTTTGTTGCGCTTTTGCCATAGACAATTTAGTTCCATTCGCCGCTTCTTCCAAAACGGCTACTTTGGCAGGCTTGTCCTTAAACTCAACAATAACCGTAATCTCATCTTCACTCTCTAAGTTTACTTCTGCCCCTAACTGTAACCCAGTCTGATCACTGACTTGCAATTGATGTAAGGCCTTACGCTGTTCAGGTGTCAGCTCAGCTAATACTTGTTCAACGGATGGGACTACATTCGCATAGGCAACTGAACTGTAGGTACTAGTTGGTAGAGAACTAAATAATACTCCTGTACTCAATGCCAAAATAGCAGTGCTTTTCATAAATTTATTTTTCATCTTTCTCTTCCCCTCTTTTTCTATCGTATTCACATCCTAAGTATATGGAGATTTGACGGTATTTCACTATTGAAAAATTCCATCAATTCTACCTTTACAACTTAACCGTGTCCTATTCGAAATGATGAGAGGCTGTTGAATCTAGCTATTTATAAGCCTTTTTTATTACATAGTAAAAAATATACAGTCTATTTTCACCATGCCACTCGCCATGATTTATCTATTTTTGTTTCTTTCGAACTGTTATTAATGGAATCTTCATAATAAAATACAATATTATACCAATTCTGATATAATCATATTTGTACTACAATTTGAATAGGGGGTAGGTAGATTTGGGAACTAAACGTTTTTTGTCGCGATTTTTCACTACTGCAAGTATCATGCTGTTAACTGCTTCAACACTTGGAGCTGGTCCAGCTTCGGCTTTAACTACGAGTGACATCGCTGTTAAATCACAGGCCGAAATGATTTTGCCAGAACGAGATGCCATGCATAAACTACTCACAAACGTTTACGATTCTACAAGCTATGTAAATGCCGGGAACACCAATTATTCTCTGAATGGTGTCAGCGCGAGTAGCATTAAGTTACTGATTGAGCGTTTTGAATCAGAAGGAGAATTTGCCAATAGCGTGGCAGCCCGTGCTCTAAAAACCCATATGACAGCATTGGAGCTGTACGAAAAGCAAGCGAATGCTGATAAAATTGTAAAACACATGAATGGCTTTCTTGTTTTACTTGAACAACAACATAGTAAGCAGTTACTATCTGGGACAGCCTATCAAGCGCTAAAGGACTCTACCGATGAAATGGTCGGACAGTGGGATACTACTTTTAGCTCTGACAGGGCTATGACACACCTTCATAATTTAAGTATAGGCATCGGACCACGAGTTACCGGTACCGCTGAAGAAAGACAAGGCGTCGAATATATTAAAAATGAATTTGAAAAACTCGGTTATGACGTTTCCACACAAGAATTTAAACTGCCTGACCTTTTGACCGGGCAATTGCAGATTACCTCCAATGACAATCAAAATGTAAGGGTAGCCATTGCTGATGGATCAGGATATACAGATGAGAACGGAGTAACCGGTCAACTCTATGCAGCCGGTTTAGGTACAGCCGAAGACTTCACAGCTGATGCAAAAGGTAAAATTGCTTTAATTCAACGTGGGGATTTTACTTTCTGGGAAAAGGTCCAGAATGCAACAGCAGCAGGGGCTACTGGTGTCATTATTTATGATAACGTGAATAGTTCTACACCCATTTTACCGGGCTTAAGTAACAAGAGTTCCATACCAGTAGTTGGTATTACAAAGGCGAACGGAGAAGATTTACTTTCGCAAATGACGACGGGTGAGGTAGAAGCTAATCTTGTCATCCATGCAGATAGCACAAGAAAATCACAAAATGTGATTGCTGTCAAAAAACCAAAAAACATTGAAAACCCTGAAATCGTGTATGTGACATCACATCATGACAGCGTGGCTGGTTCCCCTGGCGCAAACGACAATGGTTCCGGTACGTCTACGGTTCTTGAAATTGCAAGAGCTATGCAAAATGTGCCAGTTGACAAAGAAATTCGGTTCATTGCTTTTGGGGCAGAAGAAATTGGATTGGTTGGATCGACATACTATGTGAGCCAACTTTCCCAAGACGAAATTAATAGAAGTATCGTCAACTATAACTTGGATATGGTCGGAACGAATTGGGCGCCAGCTTCCCAGCTGTATGTAAATACGGTTGATGGCAAAAAAAATCTAGTTTGGGACACCGTTTCTGCCGCTTCTAAAAAGTTGAATATAGACGATGGTGTACTCAATCCATATCAATTCAGCCGCTCAGATCATGTCCCATTCCACGACGCTGGCATTGATGCAGCCTTATTCATTTGGATGGAACCTGGAACTGCGAGGATGGAACCTTATTACCATACACCTCAAGACTCCATCGAAAATGTGAGTCCAGAAAGAATTCAAACGATTGGTGACATTATCACTACTGCCGTTACTGATCTTACTAGCACGCAAGCGAAGGTAACCGAAAAAGCTTCATAAATGCAGAAGATAAAAAGCAGCCGGGATTCAAAACAATTACGAATTGTTTTGAGCCTGGCTGCTTTCATTTGGAGATTTTCGGGATCCCCCTGCTTAACTAAAACTTATGAAGCTAGCAGTAGTGATGTCTCTTCATTCTTCTCACTATTTTTCTCGTAACCAATTAGATTAGAGATAGCTTTAAAAACGACATCCCCAGTAAGTTGTATTCTTGCAGGGCTAACATGCTCGATTGTATCCTCTAACGAATGATAGTAAGGCTCAATATACGCTGCCCCAGGTGGTGTTCCAGGTTCCATCCAGATGAAAAGTGCTGAAGGCACCCCTTTTTCGTGGAATGGAACATGATCGGATCTGCTCAGCATATGAAGCGGCAATAAGTTTTTGCTAATCGCTAGGTCATCAGCAGCCTGATGTGTAGATTCCACAACTAGGTTTGATTTCCCATCTACCGTGTTAATATAAAGTTGCGAGCCAGGTACCCATGCTGTACCAACCATATCGATCTGAAACTGAACTTTTGTTCTGTCAACTTCATCCTGCGTCAAATTACCGATATGGTATCTTGAACCGACAAATCCAAGTTCTTCTCCCCCAAATGCAGCGAAGCGTAATTCTTTGTCACCATCATAATCCTTAAAGATCCTTGCCAACTCTAGTAGTGTAGACGACCCAGAGGCATTATCACTGGCACCCGGCCCATATGGAACACTGTCCAAATGCGCGCCAATGTAATAAATTTCAGGATTCTCAATGCCCTGTGGTTTTTTAGTAGCGATTACATTTATTGTTTTTTGATTAGTAAGTGTTTGAATGGAAAGTTGAGCTTCCAAATTACCCGCAGAAATTTCAGCAAGAAGTGCTTCGCCATCCTTCTTGGTAATCCCCGCAACCGGAATGGTACTGCTTACGCCGCTTAGGGAGATACTTGGAAGTGTATATCTTTCAATGTTGTCATATATAATGACACCTTTCGCACCTGCAGCCATTGCGTTTTTCACCTTTTCAGAGACAGGGATTACACCATTCTGTATTAATGCGATATTGTCATTCGCATCTTCAGTGAACTCATTCGCTTGGCCTACTCCTGCCTGATAGACATTCCTTGTGATTCCATCTGCGCTCGTTTGTGGGGATCCAGAGGCAGCTCTTACAGGAATCCCCTTGTTGTTATTATTAGAGATGATCTTCAGCTTCGGCTCAATCCGATTGCTTCTAGGGGCTTCTTCGATAGCAGTCTCATAACCGTAACTTTTTAACACGCTTTCAATATATTCAGCACCTTCTCTTTCCCCCTGGGTACCCGCTTCCCTTGGCCCAATGTCAACACTTAGACGTTTTACATGTTCCATCGCAATATCGGCGTCAAAAGGACCTTCTATTTTTCCTGTCACGTATTGCGCGTACGTATTCAGGACATCAAACGCTACTTCGGAAAGCACCCCGTTGTTTCTTTGATTGTCTAGCAGTTGTTTAAAACCTTGCATGTGCTGAATGACCTTATCTGTCTGTCCTGTTTTTTGAAATTGATTGACTGCGCTAAGGTGCATTTTCAAGGCACGAACCGTGCTTTCATTCTGTATATCTCCATCGTCTTTAAAATAGTTAATTTGTGTGGCCATATCCGCGAAGACATTTCCCGTATTCGGCATATCATTGAATATACGATCATCCGCAGACGCGGACCCCGCCGTTGGGTTCGCTCCCAGTAGCATTGTTAGTATTACCGCCGTGGAAAAAACTTTTTTCAAACCAAATCTTTTCATGATAATCCTCCCTTTTTCGTTTTCTCAATCTAATACATGCTTTTTTATAACATTCCACGCCTTTTAGTTGAGTCCATTAGTAGCGTGACAAACTCTCCACTCTCTCCAAATTCGTAACTAGGTTCTCAAGGCAGCCATCCTCAAATCATTTTACAAAGAAATCGCCTTGATTATGGAATCCAAGAGCCTTTTATATAACCTCAATTCCTATGTAACTTAAGGGAAGCACCTCTTGAGCACCCAAATGGAAAAGTGTTTACAAACCACCTCCCTTCATTTTTATATGAACCATTTTCCTTCGCCCCTTCCTAAGTTTCAAGATTGGTGTAATCATCGCTCACACATCATAAGGAGATTCGAAATCCAATTTGGTCAGATCATACAACAGTTTAGTAATCTATCCATATATTCCTATTAAGACTTTTTTACAGCATGTCCGTCCGGAAAGTTTGTTCACTTTTCCCAACAATTACCGAGTATATCATAATGATTATTAATATATCACAGCTGACTAAATAGTCAATATATTCCGTCAAGAGGTGACGCTTATTTTAATAAACTCCCCCCTTCATGGTTGCAGGTATTGTTTATTTCATCCTTGTAAATCTATATTTGGACATCATCAATTTATTATCAACTAGCTTTTTCGCTCAACGTAAAAAAGCCCCTAGCCCTAAACAATGTTGAATTGTTTGGTTAATCAGCACAAATGTTGTTCAGTATTCAAAAAAGCCTTCCCCCGATTTCATTCCAAGACGTCCGGCCCGCACATATTTTCTGAGCAAAGGAGCTGGACGGTATTTAGAATCATTGGTTTCATTATTAAGAGTTTCCGAGACAAAAAGCATCGTATCAAGACCTAGAAGATCTGCTAACGCAAGCGGGCCGATTGGATGACTTGCACCAAGCATCATGGCTTTATCAATGTCTTCCGCCGAAGCTATTCATTCCAAAAAAACAAAAATCGCCTCGTTAATCATTGGCGTCAAAATTCCATTCACAGCAAACAATGGTGCTTCTTTTACTGATATAGCAACTTTATGAAACTCTTCAGCTAGTTCATGGAAGGTATTCTCGTTCTCGCTTGCCAATCTCTCCCATAAAAACAAAAACAGTTACAACCACATACCTTTAAACGAAAGAAAGGTTCATACGTATTACACACCGCGCGTGCATTTGGAACTACTTGAAATTACTTCGTTTATCTCTTCATTAATGTATACTTAGAACTAGTTAAGCAAGCTACTTCCTGCTACGTGCTCGATATACGAATCAGAAAGATTCAGATGCAAGGTTCAGATAAAAAAATCAATAAGAAGGCAACCAAGTGTTAATATGGTTGCCTCCTTATTGACTTAATGCAATTATTTCGCGTCTTTTTTCATGGGGGTTGAGCAAATCTACTTCAAGTGAGGATGATCATCCTGGTATGAGGGCGTCCGTATTCGTGCACTAAGTGTCTGCTATGATTTGCGCCATGCAATTAATGGGAGACAGAAAAGCCTTGAATGTGCCGAACAGGCTCGACAGTGACCGGATGCGTCATCTTGGGTTACGCAGGCATTTTTTTAGAAATCGTTTCATTACACCCATTTTATTTGAAACTTGGATCCTCCGTACATATATTGAAGCAATGGCCGATCATCTTCCTTTATTCGTCCTATCACATTTACCTTTTCATCGGCTGGAAGATCCCGTTTCGTAATTTGAATCTCTCCCTGATAGCGTTCATACTTTTCATTATCTACGGTAATCGTACCAAGAGGCCTGTCGACCGTATTCAGCGCTTCAACCGGACGGATTCCAATTAGTCCGTATTCTCTTGATTCCATTGATCGGATGCAATCCCGGGCAGCATCCAAACGATTTGTCTGCACGGCTCCCACTAGTTCAAGTATTGACTTATCATGGATTTCCGGTTCGGCCCGCACTAAAAAAACCCCTTCTTGATAGGAGACAAATTGCTCTAGCGATTCTTCAGTCAGTGTAATATCGCCGACCAAGACCTTGTCCACACAACCATATTCAATCAAGTCCAAAAAGGCAAAAAATGGGGAAATGCTTCGATGGTCTTCCAATGTTGGCAGTCTTTCAAAAAGTGGACCGCGTAAGCTCCCATCTCCTGGGATGAAGGCCATTACGGTCACCCCTTCCTCCTTCAGCCACTCATTCACCTTTCTAAATTCATCTCGATCAAGTCCTGTTTCCGGTCGCGGATAAAAATTATGCCACGCCTCAACAGACTCCGTGCGTAACCCTGCATGTTTCAATGTTGCCAAACTATCCTTTGTCAGTGTGCTTGCATTCAGTGCGACTTTCATTTTCTCGGATAGCTTGACAATTGCAGATTCTGATATTCCATAGTCGACTCGTAATCCCGTTAATCCCCACTCAAGAAGTCCAGCTGCATTTTCCCATGTGAAGCCAAGATGTCCAAGTGACTTTGGCGAAATATCTGCCATTAACTCCATATTATATTGTTTCGCTACCTCCCCTAGCCTTTGAAGGCGCTCTTTATACAGCTGCGGATCTTCTTCAGGGATGTGAAGCGACGTGAAGATGGAAGTAAAACCAATTCCCCTCACTTTTTCAATATAAGTTTCAAACGCTTCATTTAAATCATTTCCCAGATAAACAGAAATACCAATCATACTAATCACCCCCTTTCTAAAAGCAAAAAAGGGGGCATGCCCCCTTTTTTAAATACCGTCCGCCATTTCTTCCGTGAATCCAAACAAGTACGTGAACAGGAAGCCGAATGTATAAGCGATTAATAGACCCAAGAAATAAAACAAAAATTTATTGTCTGCAATAAGCGGAATCAACGAAATACCAGATACGCCGATACCAGAAGCAGCTACCTTCATGACCGCCTGGAAGGCACCACCGACTGCTGCGCCCATACAGGCAGTAAGGAATGGGCGGCCTAGAGGAAGCGTGACCCCGTAAAGCAGTGGTTCTCCGATTCCTAGAAAACCTACCGGGAGTGCTCCTTTAATGATGTTACGCAATCGTTTGTTTTTAGTTTTCACAAAAATTGCGATGGCTGCACCCACTTGACCAGCACCCGCCATTGCTAATATTGGTAATAACGCAGTGTAACCAACAGAATTGATCAATTCTAAATGAATGGGAGTCAAGCCATGATGAAGTCCGACCATAACTAGCGGCAGGAAGAAACCCGCAAGAATAGCGCCTGCAACAACACCACCAACATCCAAGACCACATTGATTCCGGCTGTAATTCCATCAGATAGAACACCAGCAACTGGAACTACTGCATAGAGTGAAAAGAAGCCTACAGCCAATACGGTAATTAATGGAGTAACTATAATATCAATTGAACTAGGCATAACAGATCGGACACGCTTTTCAACCCATGACATCAACCAAGCTGCAAAAATGACACCAAATAAGCCACCTCTACCTACCACTAATGCCTTTCCGTAAATCGTAATATCCGCAAGCGCTGGATTGAACAAAAAGGCTCCGGCAATCGCACCAAGTACTGGTGAACCCCCAAATTCCTTGGCTGTATTCCAGCCCACCAAAATCGCTAGATACATAAAGATACCGCTTCCAAGGAGAAGCAATATTTGCATCCATGTTACCGTCGGATCCACACCCGCGTTTTTCGCGAAGTTTGCGGCTCCGTTAATTAGACCTGATGCAACAAGACCTGGAATCAGCGGAATAAAGATACTACCAATTCTTCGAAGTAGCATTTTAAAGGGTGTTTTATTCTTTGCTTTAATACCGGCTTGCTTCCTCGCCGCTTTTTCGCTAAAAGTCAAGTCATCATAATCCGGGTCTGCCTCTTCCCCAATCGCCAGCCCCGTTACTTTGCTCATTTCCGCGGCAACTTTATTGACTGTCCCCGGACCCACTACGACTTGCAAAGTATCATCTTCAATTACACCCATTACGCCATCGACTTTCTTCAACGCGGCAATGTTCGCCTTACTATCGTTTTTTAATACCAAACGCAAGCGAGTCATACAGTGGGATAATCGCTGGATATTTTCCTTTCCGCCGATATTCGCAAAAATATCGTTGGCCATACGCTCTTCCTTTTTCATCCCAATCCCCCATTTCATTTTTTATATAGACTTTCGGACAAAGCCGCCCGTTAGTTTCAATTTTTCAACCGCTTCTTCGTAAGAACTTTGAAGTAGAATCATGACAATAGCGGTTTTCACATGCTGCTGAGCTCTTTCGTAATAGTCCTCGGCAGTCTCATAGTCAACTTGAGTGGCTTCCATGATAATGCTTTTGGAACGCTCTGTTAACTTTTCATTAGTAGATTGAACATCGACCATAAGATTTTCATATACTTTTCCAATTCCAATCATGGATGCCGTAGAAATCATATTCAGCACTAATTTTTGGGCTGTTCCCGCTTTCAATCTTGTTGATCCCGTTAAAATTTCAGGTCCTGTTGCTACTTCAATTGCCATTTCGGCATGCTTGCTTATTTCAGCATCTTTATTACAAGAGATTGCTACCGTTTTTGTACCTTTCCCTCGTGCATAATCTAAAGCACCTATTACGTATGGAGTCCTACCGCTTGCTGCTATTCCGATAACAGTATCCTTAGCGCAAACTGAAGCAGATTCCATGTCGGAAGCGCCTAAGTTCACACTGTCTTCGGCCCCCTCAACTGCAGTTGTAAGCGCTTCCATTCCTCCTGCTATGAAACCACGAACCATTTCAGGCGAAACTCCAAACGTTGGGACACATTCAACAGCGTCAAGAACACCCAGTCTTCCGCTCGTTCCCGCCCCAACATAAATGAGACGCCCCCCTGTTTGAAACGATTGGATAACAGATTCAACTACTTTTTCTATTTCATCAAGCTCGTTTGCGATGGTAGAAGGAACGGAACTATCTTCTTGATTCATCGCTTCTAGAATCCCCCTTACAGACATTTCATCGAGCTGCATCGTCTTGTCGTTTCTCTTTTCTGTAGTTAACTTTTCAAGCATTCTATCACCCCTCTTAAACTAGTCCTTTATATTGCAATTGTACCCACAAGAAACTATATGTCAAGATTATTCAAATTATTACTGAATCTTAGTTTCATAAGTAATTTTAAAAAATACAGGTGTTGATTAACCAAAAATAACCAGAAAACAACTAAATCAAACACTAGGCGCTCCGAGTACAGTTCCTTTAGATCGCTTTGAATTGAACAACTGCTATACCATTACCGGGATATCTTGATCTATAGGGATGCGACTTTTTCGGTAATCGTATGGTCGTCGTTCATCCGTCGCTCTCCAAAGGTAGATGTACAAGAAGTACTAAAGCTTTTTGGGACGAAAGAATAGCTGACTTCTTATCTAGATAAAGGCCGCCAAAGATACAATTTTGGCGGCTCACTCCTTCTCTATGGTTTGTTCTGTTTTCATTTTAAGGAAGTGTTAATTTCTACTGGATACCACATGATGACAAGTGTGATTTTGCTAAAAGTAAGTAAGGGACGCATTGTAGAATGTGCAAGCGTGCCCGAAATTGTATCTTCGGGCACGTATAACTTCTGTGAAGAGTCATCTATTCTTATTTTCCAAGCAACTGCATTTTGCACTTGAACATTGCAGTTACGCGGCGGACAGATAGTCGCAACAGGATTACTGAAAAGGAGTGTCCGGAAATGAACAAATGCTAATTGCAGACTTGTATGTTTTTCGTACAGGTGCATTATAAAAAAAAAAAGGAAACCCCTAGTCGGTTTCCTCATCTCCGTAAACTCTCCATTTCACTTCTTGCTTCATGATATTGTTTGATTACCTTTTCTCCGACATGATGAAAAATACTCATATATAAGGTATCAATGACTGTCAGCTGCGTCATTCTAGAAGGAATGCTTCCAATTCTAAAATCCTGTTCAACGTTTGGGGTGCAAAGTCTGATATCAGCTGTCCTGTATAAGGGCGACTTATCCAGATTCGTAATCGCGATTACAATCGCCCCTTTCTTTTGGGCAAACTGGGCAAGCTCCAATACATCCCTCGTCATTCCCGATGTACTGATCGCAACAAAAATATCATTTTTATTTAAATACGGAATAACCGTAAGCATATAATGAAAATCCAAAGAGGTAATAGATTGGTACCCCAGCCTAGTAAATTTGTAGTGTGCATCAAGTGCAGCAGTGGATGATCCGCCAACACCAAAGAAAACAATTTTTGGGGCGTCTTTTATCGCATCTACTGCTTTCAATAGCTCCTTCTTATCCATGGAGTCAGTACAAGATTCAATTGCGAATTTATTTACCTGTATGACCTTTTGAAATGAGTCATAGGGGGTATCCTTCTGCTGCAAAATTGAAAAATCTGTTAAATTCATTTCTGTTAACGTTAAATCCTTAACGAGCGCAAGTTTAAATGACTTGAAACTTCCAATTCCAATCGATTTGCAAAAGCGGATCACACTCGCCTCGCTTACCTCTATCTTTTTTGACAACTCTTTAGTTGTCATATTCGGGATTAGCTCCGAATGCAAAATAATATATTCACCCACTTTTCTTTCTGCGGCAGATAGATTATCTAAACCTTGCTCAATTTTATCGATTAATGATTTCATTTCTACACCTCCACGACTCTAGTATATACGACTTGGAAAGATAATGAAGAATTGCTGAAATAGAACAAAAGCGCAAACGCCTGGTCAGAGGCGACAGGCATAGCCGGACCGACTTATGACCCGAGCCTCTAGGCGCTAGAGTCTAGACGTGAAATAGCTTCTTTTGGAGGTTATCCACAGTACAAGATTTTATAGTTTCCTATAATACCAAAAAGCGCCCCCTTTTCAAAAAGAGGTCGCTTGATTTCTTATTTATACAACAAATATTTCTCACGTACATGGGTAAACTTGTCTAGACCAGCCTGCCATGCTTTTTTCATTTCATCTACAGACTTACCTGCTTCAATATCAGCCCGGATGGAACCATTTCCGACAAGATTATCAAAGAAGGAAATCCCGTTGCTACCTGGCGCTCTAAACTCGAAATCGTTTGGATACATATCATGGATGGTTTTTACAATATATAACCCGGTTTCAAACGGCTTATACACGTTTCGATTTGTGATATGGATTTGAACTCCATGGCTCAATTTATTCACATGCTTCGAGAATGTCGGCGTAAACGAAGCCGCTCTGAAAGTGACTCCAGGCAATTTGTAAGAATTCAACCTCGCCGCCAAATCCGCGCTATTGATGAAAGGAGCGCCGATTAGCTCAAACGGCTTAGTCGTTCCCCTTCCTTCTGAAACATTTGTTCCTTCAATTAATGCCGCACCTGGGTAGACAAGAGCCGAATCCAAGGTTGGCATGTTCGGTGATGGCAGAACGAATTCCAATGGCGTTTCATCGTAATACATACTCCGCTTCCAGCCTTCCATTTTCACGACCTTTAAATCGGCTCCAATCTTGAATTCTTTATTGAAAAGCTGTGCTAATTCCCCAACCGTCATCCCATGGCGCACAGGAATCGGGTACTCACCCACAAACGAGGAGTACTTATTCTCGAGAACAGGGCCCTCTACTTTTGTACCGCTAATCGGATTCGGACGGTCAAGAACGATAATCGGAATATTATTCTCCTTTGCCGCTTCCATTGCTAGAGCCATCGTGTAAATATACGTGTAAAATCGTGCCCCTACATCCTGGATATCGAATACCAACACATCGACATTTCTCAGCATTTCAGGTGTTGGCTTTTTCGTGGCCCCATAAAGGCTATACACGGGAACCCCTGTCTTTTCATCAATATATTTTTCAACATATTGCCCAGCCTGCGCATCCCCGCGGACACCATGCTCAGGACCATAAAGAGCTGTCAGTCGAACATTGGAATTGGTGTAAAACAAATCTACGATACTCGTAACATTTTTATCTACTCCCGTTGGATTGGTAATCAAACCGACCCGCTTACCCTTGATCAAATCAATGCGATCCTGCAACAAAACCTCCACACCCAAGCGAAACTTCTTATCCTTCTTATCTTTATCATCTTTGTTATTATCTTTGGCAAATACTGCAGAAAAAGTGGATAGTGCTAGAACGAGCGCAAGTAATCCTGCAAGCCATTTCTTCATAAAAAACGCCTCCCTATTTCCAAATAGTGTTTACCGGCAAATACTCTTGATAAAATAGCCGAAACTTTTTCCTGCAAAAAACCTAGATTAATACCCTAAACCATGTCCAAACTTGTATAGAACGTCGCCATCTTGATCGAAAATGGTAACTGGGAGCTTACCAGTTGGGTTATTTAACCCGAAAATCGTTTTAACGGACGCTTCATAGCTTGCTGGTCTGAATCCATACTGAGCCAGATAAGCATCTACATTCGGGTAGGCCATAATATCATACGGATTTCGAATTCCGACACCAATGACTGGTACATCGGTTTGTTCGATGAGTTGATTTGCCAGCCTCATTAAATTATTACTTAGCGCTCTTCCGCTCACTGTGGAGGTATTGGTTCCTAAAATGATATAATCAGCCGCTTTTGCTTGCGCCAATTGTGATGCTGTAAGGAGTGTTGCAGTATTTAAAATCGTTATATTTTTATGGTGCTTCTGAACCTCAGCAGCAAGGAGATCAGCACTTGAACCGACCACAACGATCTTATCTTCGGTGCCTGTTTTTAGCGGGAGTACAGCATTATTTTTTACAAGCGTAATCGATTTAGCCGCTGCTTCGCTTTCTACTGCTTTATGTTCAGATGAGCCTACCACTTGAATGGCATTAGCAATTTTATCATCTAAGCTTTTTTCAACCTCGGCCTTCACAATGCCTCGATTTAACTTCAGCGTTAGGATTCGTTCAACGGACTGTTCGATTTTTCGGGTTGAAATTTCTCCCTTGTTAACCGCATCATAAAGGCCATTAGCGACTGCCTCAAGACCTACAGGCATAAGAACAATATCTGTTCCAGCTTTTACAGTGCGGATGGCCGCATCAACTGCACCAAAATGCTCAACGATTGCACCCATATTCATCGCATCCGTAACAATAACTCCCTTAAAGCCCATTTGCTCACGCATCAAACCCGTTAATACTTTTGGAGAAAGTGTAGCTGGTAGGGCAATTTCTTTTCCATCTTTTTTCGAAATAACTTTTGTATCATCAATTTTCGGGAAGGTCACATGTGCCGTCATAACTGCATCAATGCCAGCATCCATTGCCTGCTGGAACGGATATAATTCTACCTTTTTCAGACGTTCGATATCATATGGTACTTCCGGAAGCCCTACATGGGAATCAACTGCCGTATCACCGTGACCTGGAAAATGCTTAGCCGTTGCGGCCGTTCCACTTTCATGAAGTCCTTTAATATAGGCATTCCCCAATTTCCCAACTAACCCAGGGTCTTCCCCGAAGGAACGAACACCGATAACTGGATTATCAGGATTATTATTAACATCCAACGAAGGTCCAAAGTTCATATTAATACCTTGGGCGTTGAGCTCTTTACCAATGGCCGCGCCGACCTTTTTTGATACCTCTTCGGATTGTGTCGCCCCTAGCGCCATGTTCCCAGGAAAATCTGTACCAGTCTGAAGACGTGTTACAATCCCCCCCTCTTGGTCAATGGAAACTAAAAGACCATACTTTTCTGCTGCCTCCTGATAAGCACTAACTAGTTTCGTCGTTTGCTCGGCTGTCACTGTATTTTCGCGGAATAAAATCACCCCGCCCAGATGATAATCCTTAACAAGTTGCGCAATTTCAGCATTCATTGCCGTAACATTTTGACCCTTCCAGTTTCTAAAGTCAGGCATTAGCATTTGTCCGACTTTTTCTTCCATCGTCATCTGATTAATCGCCTGTCCGATAAGGTCATAGCGAATGCCTTTTTCTTTTTTAACAATAATTTGATCTTGATTTCCTTTGTATTGAATGGATATCCGATCACTGAATTTGCCATTACTTACCGAGATAAATGTTTTTCCATTGTGACCAGATAGGCTAACTTCTCCGTCTTGAGTAACAGAGGCAACATTTTTGTTAGAAGACGCCCAGGTCACATTCTCTGATGCTAGTATAAAGTGGCCATCGTCATATACATGCAGGCCATTTAAATCAAGCTTGTTATTCATCACATCTCTCGTGACTTGCGGTACGTTAAGGTCAATTACTAAATCCTTGACGCCCGAAGTAGCCGATGCCCCCGTGAATGGAATCCCCATTAACACTAAAGCAAATACAATAATTGAGACGATACATTTCTTGACTATTTTACTCATGCTTTGCCTCCCCATTCATTTTTCTACTATATATTTTGAAATATAGAACTCCATTGAATTCGCTATGGCACTCAGGGATGCCTCCCACCCTAAGCTAAGCAGCTTCGCCGCCAGTCTTAGGGCTTCGGATACCCCTTGTAAGGCGCCCTCGCTCAGTTCATATAGGTATTCATGTATTCAACATGTATACATAATTAATAGTTACGTAGTTCCCATTCATTTTTTGTAAAAGAAAGCTTGCTTTTTGAATTGAGCTTTGGATCTAGAATATAAAAACCGCGGCCATTCACGGTAGAATCGGTCCGATAGCTGAAGCGTAGTTTCGTAGCCTCTTTTGAGATGGCGATTTCTTGATTAACCCAGCCATCGCTTGTACCGGTGAATGAGGCGAGTCTTTCCCATACGCCAGCGTTAAATATTTCTACATAGCCAAAATCAGACTTATTCTCAAGCATATGCCATGTACGAAAAGTTAGTTTGGCATCCTTTTCCAATGCAAGATCAGCTTCCATCACTCGGTTTACATTATCTCCGTAACCTGCAAACCATGCTGAATCCTTACCGGGAATGGAGACCGGAATCGAATCCGCTACCTGCCTAACGAATAGTCTCCGCGTTTGATTTGTCGACACAGTCGCTCGACTTGGATGCACGCGATTGGTCAGTAAAATCGCAATCATTTTGTTGTTCGGGCTAATCACAATCGATGTTCCCGTATAACCAGTATGCCCAAAGGAATATGTTCCTTCTGAAAGCGCATCCATATACCATCCCTGTCCTAACTCCCAGCCAAGACCGTGGTCATTTCCAGGGAACGCTGCATTCTCATTTTGAAGCAACAGTTGGACCGTTTCGGGCTTCAGGATTTTTTGCCCGCCATATATTCCGTTATTCAGGAAAACGTGTGCAAGCATGCCAAGATCCTTCGCAGTCGAGAACACACCTGCATGTCCAGCTACACCATCAAGTGACCATGCATTCTCATCATGAACCTCTCCCCAAACAAGGCCCCTGTCCGGCATTGACTGGAATTCGGTTGCTGCAATCCGATTTTTCAAGGAAGCTGGAGGATTATACATTGTATCCTTCATCCCCATTGGTTCGGTGATGTGCTTCTTCACGAACTCATCCTGACGAATCCCAGACAATCGCTCAATTAAAACACCTAATGTAATCATGTTTAAGTCACTGTAGGTGTAAGTCGTACCCGGAGCCTTGGCTAACGGTTGGCTTAGCACTAACTGCATCCGCTCTTCTCTCGAATTCCCCTTCGAATATAATGGAATCCACGCGACGAACCCCGAGGTGTGCGTCAACAGCTGGCGTATTGTTACGTTTTCCTTGCCGTTTGCAGCGAATTCCGGGATATGCTTGGCAACCGGGTCATCTAGTGCAAATAAACCTTTTTCAAAAAGCATCATCGCGGACGTAGCGGTGAAGATCTTACTAATGGACGCCAAATCAAAGATTGTGTCTGTCTGCATTGGGATTGGATTTTCTATTTCCGTAAATGAACCATCCGTGTATTGGGCTGAAAAACCGTAAGCACCTTGCTCCACAATTTTCCCACCCCTCGCTACGAAGGTAACAGCGCCGGGCATTACTTTTTCCGAAATGGCCTGATTCATAATCTGATCAATTTGTTTCAGTGGGGTCTCCACCATACCCGCCCCTCGTGCTGAGCTTGGGTGAAGTGTGTTATTAATAGGGAAGACGGTTGAATTCCATGTGAAAACTGGATGCGGTTTCTGGGATGAGGTGGTGTGCTTCTCTTGCATTTCAATCGATGGTAAATTGGGCAAATCACTGCTAGCAAAAACTGTCGATGTTCCTAACATAATAGTACAAACAGAGGTGATCATAATCGTTTTTCTTTTCATATATTCCTCCTTTTAATCGAATTATAGGTTGCTCCCCCTGAGTATAAAAGTAGTTAGGCGGTAACCTTTACAACCTATAGCTAAAGCATATCTAATATGATGAATAGTCGTCTAGACCACTAAAGACTTATATCCAACTTATTCCATGACAAAAGTAGGATGTCATTCGATTCGTTTTCAGAAGGTTCAGAATAGGTTGAACGCATTAGTTTAGCGAAAGTATTTGATCTTACCACAACGGTAATCAACAGACATGTCCGAATAAACATGTCTGTTGATTAACCATTTTCTCACACGAAGTTTCTGTTAGAAAAGCATAAATTTGCACTTATACATTTCCGGCTCGCTTTCGGCTAAAATAATCACGATTGTTTTACCTTGGGATAGGAATGGCCAGAAGTAACTTCGTCACTTCTGGCCACACCCTTTGGGGAGGAATTGTAGTTCATTCCTCCTTGGTAACCCTGCATCGTAACGATAGTTTTTTTAATGAAATTTGTATTTTCATTTGTATCATACGAGCATTTTGGGTAGCCTATGAATTTCCCCTCAGATATGTATCTATCGGCTCCCAAAAATGTATCTTATCGAAGGAATCATGTAAATATTTAATGCTCCGAACCTAAAAAAATTACTAACAGAACATCGGCGGCTGTCCGGTGTTTTTTGTCGTTAAATGGTTTCCGTAAAATAAATAAGCACTTGTTGTATCCTTTTTCGTTTAAAGTGTCTATATAATAATTGATAAGTATGTCCATATCACTTCTTTTCACCTAACTGATCATGGCCAATCAAGGTGAAGAACACGGGGGATTTCACAGGGACATAGTACCGTAAAGAAGGTAAGAACTGCTCAAAAAAGTTCGCGAAACACAAAAATCTAACAGACAAATCAACACCTCACAATTGACCAGTAACCCTTGTAAACTGTGGAGTTTATCAAGATGTCGACATGACTGCAACAGTTCTATTAACAGACGCGCAACAGACAACTAACAAGAATGAACAGAATGGAAAGAAAAGTAATAGTCGCAAATAGATTTACGACGAATCATCTTTTTTATCAACTCGCTTTTTCATCCTTTGAAGATTGAATCATGAATATAAAAAAGCACCAGGCCCTAAAACAATGTTGAATTGTTTTAGGACCCGGCGGCAAGTTATCACTTCTGCAACATAAGTGCTGCATAACCCTTAATTGTATTTGCAGCTTTCTCACTCAGTAAACCATTTTTCACCTGTTGATCAAGTAACACTGTAAAGCCGTCCATATGTTTTTCAACTTTATCTCCAGCCTGTTGCTTTTCGTAACGATCCACTGCTGTTAAGTGCGTCGTTAATGCGCGAACCGCCGTTGCATTTGTGATGTCTCCATTTTCCTGAAGACGCTCAACCAATGCCTTGATACCCGCAGCAGTGATATCATTCAGTAACACATTCATTTCAGTAGCTGACTTGCTTGCATCTGTTTCTGAAGTCGCTGTGAAGACGAGGTTTGTTGGCGCTTGTTTGCCCTCTGGAATCTCCACATATACAGGAACATCAACCGTTTCACCTGCCGCCACTTCAATCACATTATGCTGAACTTGTGTCTTCCAGCCCGCTGCTGTCTCAGCTTTGATGCGAATGAGGTCTGTTTCTTCACCCGTATTTGTGACGCTGAAATGATGCGTAGCTACGCGTCCAGGTGTTGCCTGTTCAACTGGACCATTTGCGGCAGTTACGCCACGCTCAAATGAACCAGCGCCGTCCATGTGACGCACAGCTACACGGTAGGATAGCGCGCTGTCTTCTGCCGTCTTTTTATCTAACACATAGAAATGAAGCCTGTTGTGTTCATCCTTATACTCACTTACCACATCGCTATCCGTTCCAGCCTTGAATAGGGCGTCTGATAGTTGACGGTAATCTCCTAAAGAGTACATAGCTTCTTTCCCATTAGGTCTTATGAAGTCTACTTTCTCAATATCTTCTGCATGAGAATCGACGACCCAAATATTTGGTGATGTTTCAGCGTTCTTTGTTTTGGCCATCAATACACCAGAATCTGGAGTAAAGGAGTCAAACCCGACTCGGTCAACTACCTCCATTGTGTAGTTGTTATACCATTTTGCCCCACGTTGCATATCCGCACGCCAATCATCTTTCAATGAGTTTGGTGGCGTTAAATCTTCCATCGTTATGTTGATGCCATGTAAGCCTGTACGTCCAAATTCTTCACCAATCGGCACTGCACGGGCTAAAATATCGGTAAATACTGGCCCAGTCATAGCAAGTTCATCACGGTCTACCGTTAGATAGTTGTCTTCAGACATAAAACCTTGTTTGATTTTGTTCCGTAACATATGGTGTGGTGGTGTCGCTCCACCCATTGTCGGCAAAACCATCCATTGCGTGTGCGGCCCACCAGGACCATTGAACGTTCCACGGCTCATTAATTCCCATGGACCTGAATAGGAACGGGAGACGGGATTACCATAAGGATTATTGTAATTATCGGCAAGGTTCATAATATGACCAAATTCGTGTGCAAATGTAGCCATGCCATCATTTTCACCTTGGATAGACACACCGCCACCCGCGCTCGACCAGATACTACTAGCTGCTAACCAAGATGTCCAAGGTACATAGCGCGTTACAGCAGAATTTGGAAGATTATATTTTGACGGAGCACCGAATTCATCCGTTACATCGTCCGGTGTCTGAAACATCACCTCACCAAACTTTTGCCAAACGCCTGATTCGTCATAGCCTGCATGCAGAATAAATATAAAGTCATATTTCACGCCAGACGCGTCAATATCAGCTTTGGACTTATTAACAGCTTCTGATCGTAAATTTTTCCCAGTAAATCCTTCCGGCATATTGACTTGTTGACCAAACTCATTCATCCCATACTGAAACTCGTTGAAATCCATCCGATAAGGGCCGAATGAATCAACTTCCATCTGCCATTTACCATAAGAATTCTCTCTCCAATATTCATTCATCGTGCGATAGTTGTTCAATGGCTGTGGTGTTTGTAAAAAGTCTACCCAGAAATCTCCAATGTCTTCTCGTGGAATATTTCCGACAGCTATCGGATTCCCTACTACATCCGATCCTACAGGCTGACTTAAGATAAATTCTTTATCTGGAAAATCCACTACAACGAGCGCACCCTTGAGTACTCTTTCTGGCTCGATGTCGGAATCACGCCAGTCAATCCCAGGAACTGGACGGTAATCCTCCCATGTCATATCTTCTGGCAGCACCCAAGACTTAGGATCCACCGGTTCAGGGAATGAAGCCCCCCCTGAGTCAGCTGCATATACCGTTGTAGATGAAGCCACAAGCAAAGACATAACGCTGAGAACAAATAACTTGTTGACGAATCGCATTTTTAAACCCTCCTATTTTGTTTACTTTTCAATAAAAGCACTATATATGTTGAACTTATGATTCTCGCCTGATCTCCAGCGAAGGCGCCTTACTGGGGTAGCCGAATCGATAAGACTTAGGAGGGATGCAGTTCAATCCTTCCTTAAGCGCCAAGCGTTGTAGATAGGATTCTTTCATTCAACATATATAGGTCCTAAAACAACACTAAATTGTTTTAGGACCCAGCGACAACTTACCACTTCTGTATCAAAAGTTCTGCATATCCTTTCACCAAGTTTGAAGCCTCTTCCGAGATCAAACCACTTGCCACCTGCTGGTTCAGCAACACTGTAAAGCCGTCCATATGTTTGACAACCTTATCACTAGCCTGTTGTTTTTCGTAACGATCTACTGCTGTTAGATGTGTTGTTAATGCGCGAGCCGCCGTTGCATTCGTGATGTCTCCATTTTCCTGAAGACGCTCAACCAATGCCTTGATACCAGCTGCACTAATATCATTCAGTAACACATTTGTTTCAGTAGCTGTCTTGCTTGCATCTGTTTCAGAAGTCGCAGTGAAGACGAGGTTTGTTGGCGCTTGTTTACCTTCTGGAATCTCCACGTACACAGGTACTTCCACCGTTTCACCTGCCGCGACTTCAATCACATTATGCTGAACTTGTGTCTTCCAGCCTGCTGATGTCTCAGCTTTGACGCGGATGAGGTCTGTTTCTTCACCCGTATTTGTGACACTGAAATGATGCGTAGCTATACGTCCAGGTGTTGCATGGTCAACGGACCTGCTGACAGTCGTCACGCCCCGCTTAAATGAACCCGCTTCGTCCATGTGACGGACAGCTACACGGTAGGATAACGCACTATCTTCCGCAGTCTTTTTCTCCAACACGTAGAAATGGAGTCTGTTGTGCTCATCTGTATATTCACTCACAACTTCTTCGTCCGTTCCAGCCTTGAACAAAGCATCTGCTAGCTGTTCTAAACCACCTTTGGAAAGCATTGCTGTAGAACCGTCAGCTCTTGTAAAGTCCTCCAGATCAATATCTTCTGGATGTGAATCGACTACCCATATGTTTGGCGCTGACTCGGAGTTCTTCGTCTTGGCGAGCAAGACACCAGAATCGTGAACAAAGGAGTCATAGCCTACCTGATCCACTACTTCAAGTGTGTAGTTGTTGTACCATTTTGCCCCACGTTGCATATCCGCACGCCAATCATCATTGATGGAGTTTGGTGGTGTTAAATCCTCCATCGTGATGTTGATGCCATGTAAGCCTGTACGTCCAAACTCTTCGCCAGTCGGAACCGCACGCGCTAGAATATCCGCAAATACTGGTCCCGTCTTAGCCAATTCATCACGATCAATATTTAAATACTGATCTTCTGCTAGAAAACCTTGTTTGATTTTGTTACGCAACATATGGTGAGGCGGTGATGCTCCGCCTTGCGTTGCCGGAATCATCCAGCGTGTATGTGACCCACCAGGACCGTTGAAACTACCGCTACTCATTAATTCCCAAGAACCGGCATAAGTACGCGAGATTGGATTGCCATAAGGATTGTTATAGTTATCCGCAAGACCCATTAGGTGCCCGAACTCATGCGCATACGTAGCCATCCCGTTACTGGACCCTTGAATGGAGACATTCCCGCTGGCGCTTGACCAGATGGATTTCGCAGCAAACCAAGACGTCCATGGTACATAGCGTGTGACTGCCCAGTTCGGCATATCAAACTCAGCTGGGGGTCCAAATTCCTCGGGGATATCTTCAGGATTTTGGAACATCATTTCGCCAAACTCCTGCCAAACTCCTGTTTCAGCGTATCCCGAATGGATGATGAATTTAAAGTCATAGTCTTCACCGGATGCATTGATATCCGCTTGTGATTTACTAACCGCTTCCGGTCTTAGACTTTTCCCTGAGTAACCGGGAGGCATATTTACTTGTTGTCCAAATTCGTTCAAGCCGTATTGAAACTCCTTACCATCCATACGATAAGGACCGTAAGCATCTAGTTCTACCTTCCATTTCCCTTGGGAGTTTTCCGTCCAGTAATCACTAATTGTTCGATTGTTATTAAGTGGTTGGGGCTTGTTTAAATAATCCAACCAAAACTCTTTTAGATCTTCTTGAGGAATATTACCAATCTGCGGATTGCCCGCTGGATCTGACCCTACAGGCTTCGTTACAGGAAATTCGAGATCAGGGAAATCCACAAGAATTAGTGCCCCTTTCAGTACCCTTTCCGGTTTAACGTCGACATCTTGCCAAGTAAGTCCTGGTAATGGCTTATAATCATCCCACGTCATATCCCTTGGTAAAACCCACGACTGAGAATCCACAGGTTCCGGAAATGATTCCCTTCCCGGTTCATCTGCATAAACCGTTGTAGACGAAGCGACAAGCAAAAGCGTAGCAAAAGAAATGATTGACTTGTTTAATAGCCGCATTGTAACACTCTCCTTTTCCCCCATTGTTTACTAGATATCGAGTAGTTCATCGAATACTAACAATGAATCGGTTACACTACTCACCCCTGTTAACCAATTTACACTTGTCCAATTTCCTCCTTTCTATATAAATAGTATTTAGGTTAATTGCGTTCGAATATTCTGAGTTGTCACTCTCACCATAATACAATTTGAGATAAAAAGGTACATTTTCCGCAAAACATTCCCATTTACTTCTTTTTTATATAAAAAAATCTAAAATGCGACAAGACAATAGCGTGACGCCCCTGAAGTCTAGACGACATAAAAAAAGTACCCGGTTCTAAACAATTCTTCATTGTTTAGAACCTAGCACTTATTTAACGTCTTCAAATAGATTTTCAAATTCATCTGCTTTTACATCGATGTTTGCTTCCTTAATCAGATTCGAAATTTTCTCTTGTGCCGTTGTCGGATCAACTTTTTCGCTCTGTAATTCTCGCTGTAGATCCTCTTTCATTTCTTCATAGGCTTTGACACCCTCTACATCACGTTTATCCGTGACTTTGATAACATGGAAACCATATGACGATTGTACAGGATCACTTACTTGATCGATTTCCATACTAAATGCAGCATCTTCGAATTCAGGTACCATTTTACCAGTTGAGAAATACCCTAAATCTCCGTCTTCCCCTGCCTGCTTATCCGTTGAATACTTCTTGGCTACATCAGCAAATTTGGCTCCCCCATCAATTTCTGCCTTCGCTTTTACAGCTGTTTCTTCATCTTTCACTAAAATATGTTGAGCTTTTACTTCTGTTTTCAACTTATCATAGCGTTTTTTAATTTCATCTTCACTTACTTCAATATCAGCTAGTATGGCTTTGTCACTAAGCATGCCTAAGCGTGCAAAATCACGGAACAAATCCTCATCCGTAAAACCTCGTTGGGCCAACCAAGCCAGATAATCGTCACCCAACTCCTCTTTTATTTTTTTAATCTCCGTATCAACTTCTTCATTCGTCACTTTAAATTTTTCAGACAAGACTGCCTCAGTGACCATTTTTTCCAATACTTGTTTACCATAGAGCTTTTTCAGTTCTTCGTAAAAATCTTCTTTGTTAATATTTTTATCTGCACCCAATGCTACGATAATATCGGAATCCGCTTTACTAGACTCAGCTTTACCTGATTCAGCTTTGTCCGGGCTACAAGCTCCTAAACCTAACACAGATGCAGTCAAAATTGATGCAAGTATACGTTTTTTCAACCCTATTCACTCCCATATGTAAAATTCCATTTTAATAACTTGTCTACTAGTTGAAATTAAGAAAAGAAGGCTATCCCGGCTATTTACATAACCTGTTGGGATAGCCCCCTCCTAGTTATCTTACTTTTCTTCGCCCTCAGTTTGTGTTGCATTAAATGTCCAATCTAGTTTTAGAGCATCCCCTTGGAACTGATTTTGATCTTGTCCATTATCAAGGAAATTGAACTTCACAACGAAGTCATGCGTTGTGTTTACTGGAAGACCTTTATCACCAAGTAACGGATAGAAAATATTTTCATTGATTGCATCTACAGACATACCTTGCAATTTATCTAGAGTCGTTTCGAAAATAACTTCATCAAAGTTATCTACGTTATACAAAAACTCAACTTGGATATGCTTACCAAAGTCGTCTGTGTTTTTTCCATCAGCGTCAATTACAGCGTAACCCGTATCCAATGTCACTTTGCCAATATCCAATGTTCCATCATTTCGAAGTTCGAAATCACGGACGATTGAATCACCAGGTTTAATATTATTTACATCAATGATTGCTGTTGGATTCAAAGCTAGATCCAATGTACCTGCCGCAAATGTATTGTTACTTACTTCACTATCGCTGAAGTATGCATACGTACCTCCGCCGATCAATGAAAGACCTAGTGCTGCTGCTGCAATTCCTGAACCGATTTGTTTTTTAATACCCATTATTATTTCCCCCTTAGTTTTTATCATCATTTGGTTTGTTTGTTAGTGTAAAATGTGAACGACTTCTCACCATTTCTGGCTCAAAAGTTCTGCGTATCCATTAATCGTGTTTGAAACTTCTTTAGTTATCAAACCATTCTTCACTTGCTGTTCAAGCAACACTTTAAAGCCAGCCATATGCTTGACAACCTTATCACCAGCTTCTTGCTTTTCAAAACGATCCACTGCTGTTAAATGCGTCGTCAATGCGCGAGCTGCAGTCGCATTTGTGATATCTCCATTTTCTTGAAGACGCTCAACCAATGCCTTGATACCTGCTGCACTGATATCATTTAGTAACACATTTGACTCAGTAGCTGTCTTGCTCGCATCCGTTTCTGAAGTAGCTGTGAAGACGAGGTTTGTTGGAGCTTGCTTACCTTCAGGAATCTCCACATACACAGGAACCTCTACCGTTTCACCCGCTGGAACTTCAATCACGTTATGTTGAACCTGTGTTTTCCAGCCTGCTGCTGTTTCAGCTTTAACTCGGATCAAGTCTGTTTCTTCACCCGTATTTGTGACACTAAAGTTGTGTGTCGCTACTCGTCCAGGTGTTGCTTGTTCAACCGTACTGCTCGCAGTCGTTACCCCGCGTTCAAATGAACCCGCTCCATCCAAGTGACGTACCGCTACACGGTAGGAAAGCGCACCAATGTCATCATACTTTTTGTCCAAAATATAGAAATGAAGCCTGTTATGCTCATCCGTATACTCACTGAAAACGCCTTCATCTGTCCCAGCTTTGAAGAGGGAGTCTGCGAGTTGTCGGAAATCACCTTTGGAATACATGGCTTCTTCGCCGTTCGGTCTTACAAAGTCCACTTGATCAATATCCTCAGGATTAGCGTCGACTACCCAAATATTTGGCGCCGATTCCGAATTCTTTGTTTTAGCTAACAATACTCCGGAGTCTGGAGTAAAGGAGTCAAAACCAACGCGGTCAACGACTTCAACTGTATAGTTGTTGTACCATTTTGCCCCATTTTGCATATCTGCACGCCAATCATCCTTTAAATAGTTTCGTGGTGTGAGATCCTCCATCTTAATATTGATACCTTGTAATCCAGTACGTCCGAATTCTTCGCCTGTCGGAACCGACCGAGCAAGAATATCAGCAAATACTGGGCCTGTTTTAGCAAGTCCGTCACGATCAATGTTTAAATACTGATCTTCCGTTAGGAAACCTTGTTTAATCTTATTACGTAACATATGGTGTGATGGTGCCGACGAACCCAAAGTTGGAAGAACCATCCAACGCGTATGCGGCCCACCAGGACCGTTAAAGGAACCACGACTCATGAGTTCCCAAGGACCCGAGTAAGTACGGGATACAGGAATACCATAAGGATTATTATAGTTATCGCCAAGGGCCATAATATGACCGAATTCATGAGCAAACACGCCCATTCCATCATTTTCACCTTGGATCGAATACCTCATACCATTGCTTGAACCAGCTCTTGACCAAAGACTTTTCGCAGCTACCCACGATGTCCATGGCACATATCGAGTCTTAGCCGAGTTAGCCAATTCTGGATATTCAGCAGGCGCTCCAAATTCGTCCGTTACTGCTTCTGGACTATTAAACATCATTTCACCAAATTCTTGCCAAACACCTGATTCATCGTATCCTGCGTGCAATACAAATGTGAAGTCAAATTGTTCGCCCGATGCATCCATATCAGCCTTGGCTTTGTTTAAGGCTTCGGTTGCGACATTGTAAGTTTTGAATCCGCCAGGCATATTAGCTTCTTGACCCCATTCGCCCATACCGTATTGGAACTCGTTATGATCCATACGATACGTACCAAACGACTCAAGTTCTACTCCCCATTTTCCATAAGAGTTTTCTTTCCAATACTCATCTATCGTTCGATAGTTGTTCAGTTCTGAAGGTGTGTTTAAAAAATCAATCCAAAAATCCCCTACTTCATCCCGCGGGACATTGCCGACTTGCAATGGGTTTCCTGCTTCCATTGAACCCATAGGCTGACTCAAAATAAATTCCCGATCCTGGAAATCTACTATAATGAGTGCACCTTTTAGTACACGTTCTGGTTTGATATCCGTATCGCGCCAGTCAATTCCAGGGACTGCTTTGTAATCAGCCCATGTCATATCCTCCGGAAGAACCCAAGACTCTGGATCTACTGGTTCTGGGAATCCGTTCAACCCTGCATCTTGTGCATAAGCCGGTGAAGATGTAGCCATAAGTATTAGCGCCGCAAAAAGGCCAGCTGATCTATTCCTTAACTTTTTATAGTTCACGTTAACAACCTCCCACTCTTTGCATATAAAGTATAATTAGAACCACGGTTAGGGAAGTTGGGAGACCAAGATCCCGAAATATGACTACACTTGCTTATAGTAGCTACAATATCCCTCCTCTTTCCGTATTCATTGTCCCCTCTCTTTCTCCTCCTTTGTTTAAGTAGTCTTACATCCTAGCAAGCATCGAAACTCGAAGTTGCCACTATAACCATACAACAATTCACAATAAAAAGACACATTTAATATTAAATATTCCGAATAATTACATAACATTACAAATTACGCTATGATTCGACAGAATGATGTCGGATGCCGCTTTTAAAACTCTTAATTTGATTGATTAATACAATTAATCTGATAAGTGTGTTTAAAATTGGAAAACTTTGTAGAATGCATATCTTTTTATTCTGACTTGTTATAAAGTATGGTTGACAACTAGAAGGAATGCACCTATTAAATACCATTTTAGTAAAGGGGGATTATACAGGTAAAAAACGTGGGTGAACAGGAGGAATCCACCCCATTCAACAGGCTAGATAACTACTAAAATAGGAGGTATGAATATGTTAAAGAAAACGAAGAATATACTGACAGGCATTACACTACCATTTGCGCTCATGGTTACGTTTTCCTCACTTGTCACACCTACTGCTAGTGCACAACAGCAACTAACAGATAGAGCTAGTTACCAATTGGCGAATGGTGTCACAGAACCCATCTATAACTATGGAGATGCGATTAAAGAAACCATTTTTGTTGAATCCACTTTAGACACGGATAAGGACGGTAAGCCAGATCGAGTGGCGGCAGACATTATCCGCCCTAAAGAAACGAATGAGGATCTAAAAGTACCTGTTATTATGGATGCAAGTCCCTATTATAATAGTTTGGGTCGAGGGAACGAATCCGAACTTAAAGATCCTGACAGAGATGGCGTCAATGATATGTTCCCGTTGTATTATGACAATTACTTTGTACCAAGAGGCTATGCTGTTGTCCTCCCTGATATGGTCGGAACAAACAACTCTGACGGTTGCCCCCCTACAGGAGGACCTGAGGAAATTGAAAGTGTAAAAGTGGTCATTGATTGGTTAAACGGAAAAGGTAAAGCATGGGATAAGAATGGACAAGAAATCACTGCAGATTGGTCCACAGGTAAAGTAGGTATGATCGGAAAATCATATGATGGAACACTTGCTAACGGAGCGGCTTCTGCTGGAATCGAAGGATTAGAAACAATCGTGCCAATCGGCGCCATTAGTAGTTGGTACGATTACTACCGTTACGGTGGCGTTCTTCGGACGACAAATGGTCCTGGCGGTCTATCGAATACAGTAACGAATCCTGAAAAAAGGGCTTATTGCGCACCTTTGCGTGACGAGCTACGAATTGCTTCGGATGACACGACAGGTAATTACAACGGCTTCTGGAAAGACCGTGATTTTGTCAAAGATGCTGACAAGGTAAAAGCCAGCGTTTTCGTTATTCACGGGATTAATGACTATAATGTAAAAGCAAACAACTTCTCTAATTGGTGGGAAGGTTTGGCTGAGAACGACGTTCCAAGAAAGCTTTGGCTGACACAAACAGGACACGTGGATCCATTTGATTTTAGAAGAGCTGAGTGGGTCGATACCCTTCATGAATGGTTCGATTACTGGTTATTAGATATCGACAACGGCATTATGGATGAACCGATGGTAGATATTGAACGTGCTGCTGATGAGTGGGAAACACACTCTACTTGGCCAGATGTAGATACTGAATCTGTAAAAGTAAGACTAGCTCCTGCAGACGGAGACTTACTGGGGACACTACAAACTAGCCCGGTGTTAGGCGATTTCACCCAATCATTCACGGATAATAACAGACAAACAGATACACAAATGGCTGAAGGTGAATTTACGGCAAAGGAAAACCGACTACTCTTCTTATCGCCAGAATTAACGGGCGATGTACGATTAAGCGGTGTTCCTCTAGTAGATATCCAAGCGATTATTGATAAAGAGAATACAAACCTTACTGCATTAATCGTAGATTATGGAACAGATGAAAGAGTCAATCATCGCGCTAGTGGGGAAGGTATTCGCACATTGACAACTGAAAGCTGTTGGGGTGAGAGCTCTCCAGTAGATGATGCCTGCTATAAAGAAGCAGAAAAAACAACGATTGTCGCACCATATGAAATCGTAACACACGGTTGGATGGCTGCTAAAAACCGCCTATCTCTCGAAACTTCAGATCTGTTAACTCCAGGGGAAAGTTATCGCTTCCAATGGAAGACACTTCCTGAGGACTATGTATTCAAAAAAGGTCACCGGATCGGAATTGTTATTGCAGGAAGTAACTATGGCCGGATGGTAGCTAATAATGACAAAGCAAACTTCCAAGTTGCTCTTGGAAAAAGTAACATTGTGTTACCGATTGTCGGTGGTAAGAAAGCGCTAGACAATGCATTAGGCTTAAACGGCGGGACTTCTCCAGAAAGTGTAACTGATATGCTGACAATTGTTCAACATTACAAAGATAGCGAAGAATTCACTAACGCTAGTGCTGCTCGCGCATTACAGACGCATTTAACGGCAGTGGAACTTTATGAAAAGCAAGGAGCTTCTGACAAAGTGATTAAACACTTGCAAGGCTTTAAAACTTTGCTTGATCATCAGTTGGAAAATAAATTGATTTCGAAAGAAGCTTATCAAGTTCTGACGGCGGATATGGATTATCTCGTACAGAAATGGCAATAACAATTTACGCAATACAATAAAAGTAACCCCCTTCCCTCCGGAAGGGGGTTACTTTTATTGTTCCTGCTATGAATCTGACACCTTAGCGTTACTGGATTGTGACAGTTGCACTTGCAGTACCTGTAACGGTTGAAGCCACATCACCTATTGATCCAGACATTGTGAAGACGACTAACAAACGGTCTCCACAATCTACGGTAACTGGCGGAATAACTGCCATTGCTCCTGTAAGTGTAGTTCCTACAGGTAAGAGACTTGTTAGTGCTGGCGCTAGGTCAACACTTGCTCCTGTAGGCATAAAGATATCACTTCCTGCTGGCGCACGATAGACTTGAGCATGGACGATTGCATCTTGTCCAATAACATTATATACAGTCGTAATCGTGAAAGATGCTGAAATATTTGTTATCGCACCTGCATGCTGTACTGTATAAGCTTCTGGCACTGGACCCGTTGAGTAGATATTGCCATCCGTACTAATCACACCAGCAACAGCAGTACCGCAACCAATAATACTTGGCTCACCCACTACTCCATTAGCGAGAGTAGTCAAAACAACAGGGGAAACACCAGATGAAAATTGTACATTTTTACATCCACTAGGTGGACAAGCCCCAGGCCGAATCACTCCGCGACGACAGCCGCCACAGCAACCATTATTAACATTTGGAAAACTCATATAAACACCTCCTTTCTTTCCTATCCTATTCAAATCAAGTGCACGGTGGACGGGCTATCAACTATTTATTCATAAAAAAACTCCACTTTTTTCGTAGACATGCCGATTCTCTAGGACATCTACACAACTACCGAAACCCTCACCTTGTGTATCAATCCACTTCTTGTCTCTTTGATTATTCCATCAATAATAGCCGCCCTGATGGTGAGTCAGAGAGACTAATGCCAATAAGAGATACAATTTGCCGATTTTAATATAATTTCTATTTTAAGGTAAGCGCTTAAGGAATTAGACTTACACAAAGGACAAGCCCTATTCATTGTTGAAATGAATAGGGCTTGCACAAATAAAACATTCGTTTCTTATGCTTCACTTTGATCTTTGAATCTACCAATTACGCAATCGTGATACCTGCACTTGCAGCACCTGTTACAGCTCCAGCTGCAGTAAGAATGCCTGTTGTAGTTGTTGAGAACACCATTAGCAAGCGATCCCCCGTATTTACGGATAATGGTGCAAAATTCGATGAAGACCCCTCAACTAGCGCGCCGGCAGCTAGGAGACCGATATCCGGGGCTAGAGTAACCGCCACATCTGTCGCAGTGAAGATATTAGTTCCCGCTGGTGCACGATAAATTCGTGCATTGACGGTCGAAGTCCCAAGTAGAGTAGCTGCAACCGTAATAGTGAAAGCAGCAGAAATAGCTGTTACGGTACCTGGTCGTGGAACCGAAAATGCTTCGTTTAACAGACTACCAGTTAAAACTGACGACAAATCGATTGTATTACCAAGAAGTCCCGCAGTTGGCACACTCGTACCGAATCCAATTAATCCACCCGTACTCACTAAATCGCCTATAGCTGTAGTCAAAACCAATGGAACCAGACCTGATGCAAACGGGATAAGCGCACCAGTGATAGCTGGCGGTACGATACAAGCCGCATCAATCGCAGTGAACGGGCCAAAATTCTTACAATTGACCATTCCATTGCCATGACGTCGAGTACCAAAACCGTCTGAAAAACATCCATGATTACTTCCTTGATTACATGTCATATTAACACCTCCTTTCTTCTTTATCCTATTCACGCTAGTAGCAGGGCGGACGGGCTATCAACTACTCCCTTTGGCAGTTTCTATTTTTTTAGCTTTCTACGTATCCCTTTGTGCATTTTTTGACAACGCCAGAACACCACTTTAAAAACCACAAAAAAACAGCCGCCCCGACAAGAATGCTAGGAGGCTGTTAAATATAGAATCCATCGATTTCGACTTTCCACCCAACCTATACTCAGCTTCTCTTCCGAAATAAATTGAATAATGATAGCGACTCTTTATTCTTATATTGCTGCCGCTTCATTGGATACACATGCTCAATCGACACGATTTCCTCTTCAACGACCGCAACTAGCGGCTCTTTTACTTCGACTGCCGCTACCTGGATTACTTTTTCCTCAAGCACTGCTGCCCGGATTGCTTCCTCATCGACTACCGCTACCGGAGACTCTTCTTCCTCGATTACCGTCTCCGGAGTCGCCTGCTCCTTGATAAACGCCACTAGGTTCTTTGCTTCCTCAAAAAACGCAACTGGATTTTTCACTTCCTTCATAAGCGATACTAGTTTCTTCGCTTCCTCAATAAAAGCCATAGAAGTCTCTTCTTCAACGGATTCTTCTTTCTTAATAGAAGGAAGCGGAGTGACTTCCTCTTCTATTACAGCCACCGGAGTGACTTCTTCCTCAATCAAAGCCACTTGATCTGCTATCAGAGTATCCGCCATCACGATTTCTTTTGTTGCCTGTTCGTTCATCGGGACTATTACGGCTTGAGTTGAATTGTCGTTTCTCTCCATTGAAACGGACTGTTTTGTTGAGACGTTATTGAAATGCAGGTTGGATTTCAACCTCGGTGGTCTCCCCAATCCGCCATACATTTGGCTAGGACTAGCCCCTACCGACGGAAAACTTTGTCTACTGCCCTGTTGCGGCACATGCTGGCTATAGGCAGCTTCAGATTTCCTTGGCGGCATTCCACCTTGAGGAATATTTTGACTTCCACCAGCCCTTCCCAGTAGACTTTTCACTTGCGAAAAGGACTCTGGTCGGCCCGATGGTGGAACAGAAGGAAGTACTCGGCGTTTTTGCACGGGTACAGTTTCTTCTATGACAGCCTTCTGTTCCACACGATTAACAGTCCCCTTTAAGCCCTGCGTTTCTTCAGACGAATTCTTTTTGTCTACAGACTCATCGGATAATTTTTTCTTGACAGTTGAAAGTTCTTGATTCAACCCCTCAACAGTTTGGTTAAAGGAGTTCACTTGTTGTGATAAGTTTTCAATCTGTTGTTCATATTCCTTGATTCGCAAGTCTTTTTTGTCATTCAATCGCTCCATTGAATTTTCCAAATCCGAAAACTTCGTTTGATAACCGTTAAAATTGCTTTTCATGAAAAGATAATCATCCACTGAATTTCCCGTTTTTAATGTACGTAAGGTGTCTCGGTATATGGAAATTTTCTGCTTCAGCTTTTCAATATCCTCAGTGGAATACAAATTAGAATCTCCCATCACTTTTCACCCCTTTACAGTACTTTACTAGTCTATTAATGATCTTTTATTTACGTGACAGATTGGTACCTTTCATGACCATTAAAAATAGAATAAAGAGCCCGACACTGTAATGTCGTCATCTTTCTCCAACACCACATGCAACCGAGCTACATCTCACATCCCCTTCAGGATGTAGTTGAAAAATAAAACCCAATAATTCATTTCTGCGCCCATACACAATTATCTACACATCATATGCTACGGGTGAAAGATAAAAAATTTGGAGGTGTCTGCAAAAATGCAAGACCAAAAGCCGTGTGAAGGTCAAGAAATAATTTGTGTTAATGTTGATAAGGTTTATGATTGGATCGTGAAAGAAAAGTCGTTTGAACTAACTCCTTCTGGGGCCATTCCTTTTCCAGCCGTGACAACAGCGACAAGTCTTACAGGTGCAGCCGTTACATGTGACGTCGCACCAGCTGCAGTAAGTCCAATCGTTATCCTGCATCGGGAAGATCGTACATTCTGCGTAGATGGTAAAAATGTATGCCTTCAACAGCTTACGATCCAAAAGAACTTTGATGTTACGGTTATCGTAACATTACCGAATGGTACGACGTTTAGTAGTGCTCCTATCTCAGTTTCTCGTTGTGAGTCAGCTACTCTATGCGCACCTGAAGGAACAGACGTAACAATAACGTACACAGATTTAGATTGCTTCGTATGTACGACTGGCGGGCTCACTGCCGGCGACGGTTCGATCACATTCACCGCTTTAACAATCTCCGTAGATACTTGCCAAAGCATCCAATCTACATTCCCAGTCACTGTTGAACTGCTAGCTGATTACTGCGAACCACGAGCAGATATTGTAGCAGGCTGTTCTCCACCAAGACGACCACAGCCATGCTCTGTTGTATTCCCAGATGCTGGCGGTGGCAATTGCTGTAACTGATAGCCGCCAATGGTGATAATAACCATGTACCTAACATATTATAAAGAGAGGATACTCCTCTCTTTATTTTTTTTGAAATGGAGGATGTAAAGATGAAAAATGTCACTCACGAGCTGGAAGCAACAGCGAAAAAACTTCAACAACAAACAAAATCCTACTTGGATGACATCAAAAAATTGATCGCTGAACCCAATGACTCCAACAAGGTACATGTCATTAGCTATTTCACTTATTCATTAAACATCTCCCATAACTCTGAACACTCGAGCCTATGTCTCGGGTCCTATCATATACATAATATAAGCAGTCATCCCATCACCAATCCTTATATATGCATAAAAATCCCCACTAAGTCCCCCTTCTCTTTTTCAGGGCGTTATGTGTATGAAAACTTCAAGCAATCATTGAAAAATGCCAGTCAATGGGAACGAATCAATGAAAAAACGAATACCGAAGAATTTTGGCTTAGACCTTTAGGAAAAGCATCCATTGAACCCAATGAGACCATTACATTTTCCAATTTCCAGATTAAATGGTCCCCTACAACATCCTATAGTGGTAGCATCATGGGGTTTACCTATAGCGATCAATCGGAAGAAGGCATCGCTGTCATTAATCCCATCAATCTTAACGGAACAATCCCTATATTGGAGGATGAAAAATGACTGACTTACGTAAAGAAGAACAAGTCATACGCCAATTTATGAAAAACCAACTAAACGATCGACAAGATGACAACCGAGAAAACGACAATAGCTTTATTTTTCTAGAAAAAGCTACACTGAATAGGTTGTTAAACCACCTACTGATAAATTCTGGGCAAACAACTTCGGGTGAATCGTCAGGGAGTTCACAAGGGGAGGTTATAGCGATCCTTGAAAAAATCATCGCCGATAGTAAAAATGATTTCGAAGAAATGATAACTTTTCTTAAAGAAGAAATGTAAAAAGACATTTGAAACGGAGGTGTACTGTTGAATAATGTCAACCGCAATGTTAGCGATTCTCTTCAGCTTCAACAAATGAATATCTTTTTAAGAGCGGAATTAGCGCGGCATAAACACGCATTGAAAAAATATCAAGATGGCTACCAGCATTCAGTCATCAAGAAGTTGGAACAAGAAAATAATCAATTAATAAATGAAAAAGAGGATCTTGCCGGGGAATTGTATAGGCTAAACAAAGAATTAGTCAAGCGATCAAGTGAGCATAAAGAACAGGTCCATTTACACAACATCCAACAGATAAAACAGACCCGCTCCATCGATTCCCTGCAAAAAACAACCGAGAAACTATGGACCACCAACAAGCAATTGACTGAAGAGAATCTTCAATTAAAAATCAAATCCCCTCCAAATGCCAACAACTCCTCTGCCCCTCCTGGTGAGACGGCAGAGAAAAGTAAAACGCTGGAACAATTTGAACAGAAACTTATTCAGGTCATCCAACAAGCTGAACAACAACTACACACAAAATTAGAACGTCTCGATAGGACAAACCAAAAACAAAACCAATTAGAGAAAACCATACGACATTTACTCACAGAAATTGAACAAAAAAATAATACAATCGGCACATTACAACACGAACTTGCCACATTAAAAAAGAAAGGCGAACAACAATCAACTACAGCGCCAATTGACAACGACATGCTTATGCAGTTAGATCGGCAAATCAAAGAGCTGTTAGCCCAATCTATGGAGTTTGAAGAAAAATTGGATGCTAAGTTGATTGTGCTCAGTACGTTAGAACACGAATTGGATCAACTTACCTCCGAAATCAATGGAATGACCGTTCTTAGTCCCCTGATGAAGAAATCCTAACTTCCCTCCCATACAATATTTCTGCTAAACTATGATTAGCCCACAAGCGGAATAAAACGACTTTGGTATCAAAAAAGTCGCGGGAGGCGAAAAAATATCGTAAAACGCTTAGTCGTCACAGGGTATAAACAACATGAGCTTGGCATATTTGATGACAAACATCCTGGGATTCGATTCATTAAAAAAGCATTGGAAAAACGGCTCATCGCCTTGATAGATGAGGGATTGGAATGGGTCATCGTAAGTGGACAGTTAGGCACTGAAACATGGGCTGCAGAAGTCGTGATTGACCTCAAGGAAGAGTATAAGGAATTGAAATATGCCCTTATTACTCCTTTCCTTGAACAAGAAAAAAATTGGAATGATATGAAGAAAGAGACCTACCATCGCATTGTTGCGAAAGCAGATTTCCATACAAGTTTGACAAAAAGGCCCTATGAAGCCCCTTGGCAATTTATCGAAAAAGATAAGTTTTTCATGCGAAATTCCGATGGTATATTGATTATTTATGATGAAGAAAATGATGGTTCGCCGAAGTTTGTCAAAAAAGCCGCAGAAAACTATGCAGTGCACTCCGATTACAAAGTCTTCACCATCACCGCTGATGATTTACAAGTCATCGCGGAAGATGAACAATTGAGTGAATGGCAGTGATTTTTTATTGCAACCGTTACTATATATGTTGAACTTATGATTTCTACATAATCTCCAGCGAAGGCGTCTACTGGGGTAGCCGAAGCAATAAGACTGACAGCGTTTTTTTGTCTGGCTTATTGCGGGAGGCATCCCCAAGCGCCGAGCGTTGTTAGTGGGATTCTTAAATTCAACATATATAGCTCTATCGTTTTATTGAATATAATTGACAGCCCACACTGTTAATGGTATAGTAAATTAGTTAACAAATTAGGTAACTGTCAAGATTTGAATATCTGGCATTCTACAAATGTTTTTGAGAATACTTATTCACACTGGCGCGACTATAGGGTCGCAAGGACGCAAAAGTAGGTAGGGTTTGCGTTGCTTAGGTTAGAGAACACCCAGTGGAACAATGACCGCGGCACTGAAAGCTTATCCTTTCTTAGGAAATTATTCCCCGATGATTCGGGATGAAAATTTACATTCAAAACTTCAATGTTACCGACAATATGAAGGGGTGTTCTCAACTATGAGGGCATCCCTTTTCCAATGGAATTTGCTTCACTTTCTCATACATACTACAATATAACAAAAACAATGAGGTGGTCGACCTATGAATATTTACGCACATCGCGGTTCATCCGGCACACATCCTGAAAATACCATTGCTGCTTTCCAGGAAGCTGCACGCCTTCCCATACACGGCGTTGAATTTGATGTTCATCTGACAAAAGACGGGAAACTTGTTGTGATCCATGACGAAACAATTGACCGTACTTCGAATGGAACAGGCTATGTCAAAGACATGACACTTGCGCAGTTGAAAGCCTTTGATTTCGGTAGCTGGTTTTCTCCAGATTTCAGAGGGCAATCCATCCCAACACTACATGAAGTACTTCAAGTATTTGCTGAAACAACGCATCATCTAAACATTGAACTCAAGTCGGATATTTTCCCATATGAGGGCATGGCGGAGAAAGTGGTAGGTATTATTGGAGAGTTGGAGCTTGATGCTCGAGTGGTCTTATCGTCTTTCGATCATGGAGCGATCCGAAACGTAAAACAACTTGCCCCACATTTGGAAACAGCTGCTCTGTTCATGGAAGTGTTAGTGGATCCGTTAGATTATGTACGTGCTATCCCAGCAGATGCGCTGCATCTATTTTTCCCTTCAGCACTGCGACCTTCTATTCGCCAAGTATTGGAGACAGACGCAATCGTGCGCACCTTCACTGTCAACGAAATACAATACGCCCGAGTCCTACAAGACATCGGTGTGACGGCTATCTTTACTGACTTCCCAGAAAAAATCATGATGGATTTAAAAGAAAAAAGCTGAGAATATCAGCTTTTTTCATTTACCACAAGCGGCTATAAACCTGTCAAATATCCGTAAAGAAACGGATTCCCCTTTTAACGCCATTCGCTCAGGGTGCCACTGGACGCCGAGGACAAATTTTTTGTCGACGCTTTCAATGGCTTCTATAATGCCATCACTCGCCATTCCAGAAACAGTAAACACAGGTGGTACATCTTTCAACGATTGATGATGAAATGAATTCACTTGAATGCGTTCACTACACGCGATATCTTCCAGTAAACTTCCCTTTTCCAATCGAACAACGTGGGATTGATGCGCTTGAGGTGCGTTTTGTACATGTTGCAGCATAAGCCCCACATTTTGTTGATGAAGATCCTGGTATAACGTTCCGCCAACCGCAACATTCAACAGTTGAATACCTCTACATATACCCAAGATTGGTTTATCTTCCACCAACATGTGACGCGCCAGTTCAAGTTCAAATAAATCCCTATTCGGCGAAACTTCACCTAGATGTGTGTGCGGCTCCTCATTGAACAATAGGGGATTAATATCATTACCACCAGTCAATAAAAGACCATCCAATAAGGCAACGACTTGGGCAATATCATCCACATTTCCTATTGGAACAATCAATGGCAATCCACCCGCACGGATAATCGCCTGCATATAATCATTTCTCAAAAAATGCTGATCATTTTTCTCCACATCCGGTGTTATTCCGATAATCGGCTTCACCTACTGATCCCCCCGAATTAAGCTGTGATCCTGAAACCCCAAAACATTTGTGACATCCACTGCAGGCTTAACTCACTTCAGCAGAATTTGCATCCCGCTGAATGAAATCGCTATTTTGGATTAACCTCTTCAATCAAACCTGTGGTGCCGACTGAGTAAGTGAATTAATGAACTCCTCAATCTCTGCTTGTGTTTTGCGATCTTTACTAACAAATCGACCTACTTCTACCCCACTATGGAATCCGATAAAGCTTGGAATACCGAAAATATCAAGCTCTCCACATAGATCGATAAACTCATCACGGTCTACATAGATAAATGTATATTCCGGATAATCTGCTTCAATGCCTGGTAAAAACGGCTCAATCACGCGACAATCCGGGCACCAATCCGCAGAAAACATAAAGATTGTACGCTCCTCATTTTTTAGCTGTTCGAATTGTTCCATTGATTGTAGTTTTTCCATTGCTAATCACTCCTATTTTTTAATAATTACACACATGTTAATTGTATCATTTCCGGAACTACTATTTCATATTTTCAGTGAATTTTCATGCCATCCACCTCATTACGTTCACTTATCGAAACGCCACATGCACCACTTTCCAATATCTACAAATCCCAGCCTTTTATAGATCGAACCTGCGGCAGGATTATCATAAAATAGGCAGAGCATCTTGCCCTCACTTAATAATTCAGCACATAAGATGGACATGCACATGGAAGCCAGCCCTTGTTTCTCAAATCCAGGCAAGGTTCCTACACCAACAATCATAGCCGATTGGCTATTTTCCGCCGTACTTGACGCTGAACTAATGATTCTACCCTCTTCTTCAATGAAATATGTGCGTGCTGATCCATTGCCAAGTGTATCGCGTTTATGTTCCACATTGAATGTACTCATAGAAAACTCAGGGATACTCACCATTTGATCAATGATTCGTTCAGCATCATCAGGTTTCGCTTTTTCCACTTCAATTTGCGCAGAAACCTGTTGTAAATCAGCAATACTTTCACATTTTGCATAATACAGCACACGGGGATTGGATGCTTTGACAGCTAGATACGGCTCCAATTTTTGAACAATATGCTCGATTCCAGAAATAAATTCATATTGTTCATCCTGATTAATCGTTTCAGCAAATCCCTTCGCATCGTATTCTCGCGGTGCATAGACAATGAAATTGCCTGCATATTTCAATAAAACGCCACGAAGCTCACCATTATCCGTGAAATCGCCCCACAATTTCTGAATCGGATTGTCAAACCCATATGCTTCAATATCCCCAATAATAAACAAATTTTCCGCCGGTTTTTCAGATACAAAATCCAGCGTACTCGTTCTGTCTTCTTCTGTAAGAATTCGAATCATCCCATCAACCCCATTTTATTTTTAGGGATAATCTTACCATATAGCACTTCCTAAACACAATCCGAAAAATTTATCTAATGGAATCAACTGCCAAAACTTATGACAAATAAAATTCTCCAATCGGGGAATTCTATCTACACGTATCAAAGGAGGTTTTTTCGTGCGTCATTGGTTGTTATTACCGATGTATATCATCATGTTATCTTTATTGTTTTACACAGTTGTTTCGGCCGAAGAGGAACCGACTAACGAACAGCGGATGGAGCTTTATTTACAATTTGACAGCATGGAAGTACCTTGGTTTAACTTGGCTGCTATTGATCAGTTTGAGCGTAATATCCAACAAGTGCGAAAAGATATTCCGACAAGAGAAGGACCCGTAGCCATCCAATTTTCCGATGAGTATTGGGCAGGTGCACTCAATCCAGCTCAAACGGATACTTCCCCTGCATCCATTGATTTTTTTGATGGCAATGGGCAGGATGGTGATGGAGATGACATCGCTGATTCGAACAATCCGAAAGACGTGCTTTCTACAATGGCTACTTATTTAAGCGGCTACGGCCAAGCAGAAGAGGATTTCAAATTGGCTTTATGGGATTATTACAAGCAAGAAGAAACGGTTAACCAAATTATGACCATTGCCAAATTGTATCAGCACTTCGAAACATTGGATTTGGATGAGCACGCCTTTCCCGTCCCCACAAATTACGATTACAGTTATAAAGGGACATGGGGAGCAAGTAGAGGATGGGGCGGCAGACGGATTCATGAAGGCACCGATCTCTTTGCCGGCTATAGTACTCCCGTACGATCCACGTCCTATGGGGTCGTCGAAGTCATGGGATGGAACGAATTTGGCGGCTGGCGTGTCGGTATTCGCGACAATCATAATACGTATCATTACTTTGCCCATTTAGCTTATTTTAATAAGGACATTAAAGTAGGCGATATCGTTGAACCTAGAACCATCATTGGTTTTGTCGGTAGTTCTGGCTACGGCAAAGAAGGAACTTCAGGTAAATTCCCTCCCCATCTTCACTACGGCATGTACAAATATAACGGTCGAACAGAATGGGCTTTTGATCCATATCCGTCGCTTAGAATTTGGGAACAGCAAGACAAAAAACTAAAATAAAAATGCCTGGCACCGATTTTTTTCGATGCCAGGCTTTATTTACGTTAATGTTTTAAACAAAAACGAATACATATCCGTTTGTTCTTCAATAATTTTCACAGTCGGTTTGCCAAGTCCGTGTCCTGCATTCTTCTCTACACGTAGAAGAATTGGATTTTCACCTTGATACGCAGCCTGCAACGTTGCCGCAAACTTCATCGCATGCAAAGGAACAACACGGTCATCCGTATCCGCCGTTGTCACAAGTGTCGGTGGGTATTCGACCCCATCTTTAACATTATGAAGCGGAGAATACTTGTACATGAACTTGAAATGCTCCGGATTCGCTTCCGCATTGCCATAATCCGTCACCCAATAACGGCCGACTGTAAATTTATGATAGCGTAGCATATCGATCACAGGAACTTGACAAAGTGCCGCCCCGTATAGATCCGGACGCTGTGTCACACAGGCAGCTACAAGCAATCCACCATTACTTCCACCCATAATGGCGAGCTTTTTACCATTCGTATAATTTTGTTCAATCAACCACTCCGCCGCCGCGATGAAGTCATCAAAGACGTTCTGCTTATTCTCCAACGTCCCAGCTTTATACCATTCTTCGCCGAATTCGCCACCGCCACGTAAATTGGCAACAGCGTACACGCCACCCGCCTCTATCCACATGCGCTGCGAAGGCGAGAATCCCGGCGTTAAATTGACGTTAAAACCGCCATAACCATACAACAGCACTCGGTTATCACCCGTCAATTCCAACCCTTTTCGATGCGTCAAGAACATCGGAATCCTTGTCCCATCTTTAGATGGATAAAATACTTGCGTCGTCTCAAAACCTTCCGTATCAAACAGTCCAGACTGCTGGAATACCGATTCCAACTGATCCTGCTCAAAATCATAGCGCGCAATCGTTGTGGGCACTAAGTAAGACGTATAACCAATGAACATCGATGTCGCTGTCTTCTTGCCTGACAGCCCCACCATCGAAACATAGCCAGGAAGCGGCACTTCTTTCAGTATATTCCCTTCCATATCCAAGATACTCAGTTGATCATGCGCATTATGCAAATGGCAAACGACGAATTGTTTATTTATGATTTGTGCAAATGACAAGACATCATCCCGCTCAGCAACAACATCCACCCAATGCTCTTTCCCTGGGTTATCCAACTGCACGGCAATAACTTTCTCCTTTGGCGCACCATAATTCGTTGTGAAATAAAAGAGTCTATCCTCATTACCAATAAATGAATACTCTCCATCATCATCCGCCAACAAATGCACAAATCCCTCATCAGATTGCTCATCACGATAATAGATACGACTCTTATTTTCCGTCCCTTTCCATACTGATAAAATCAAATATCGATAATCATCGGAAAACGATGGATTGAAAGACAGCTCTTTATCTTCAGTATCTTCATAGACCAATGTATCGTCTTGTTGCACAGTACCAACAGTATGCCAGTAGACGCGATTATAATTACTTTCATCTTCCGAATCCACAGTCCCCGGCTCTGGAAAACGATTATAATAAAAGCCACTCCCCTCTTCATTCCAGGCAATACTACTGAATTTACACCACTTGATAAGATCTGGCTCATCCTTGCCCGTTTGTAAATCACGTACACGAATCTCCTGCCAGTCACTACCATTCACTGAAATGCCATACGCCAAACGGCTGCCATCCTTTGTGAATGCCAGATTGGTAATCGCCGCCGTGCCCTCTTCATTCAATGTATTCGGGTCGATAATTACCTCAAACTCATTCGCATCTAAGTCCTTCGTCCGATAAAAAACAGCCTGATTTTGCAAGCCATCATTTTTATGAAAATAGAAATACTCTCCTTCTTTTTGTGGTACGGAGTATTTCGGATAATTCCAGGATTTCGTCAACTTTTCTTTCACGTTTTCCCGCTCTGGATACTTGGCTAAAAAAGAATGGGTTTTGTCATTTTGCGCATCCACCCAATTTTTCACTTCTTCCGCTTCCGGGTTTTCCAACCAGCGATACGGATCTGCCACATCTGTTCCGTGATAATTGTCAATTACTATTTCTCTCTTTGTCATAACGTTCAACCCGCTTCCCCCTCGCAACAATGGATTTCAACTATATTTTACCACACGGCCGATATAATCGAATGATTTTTCTGAATTAACTACTTAAATTAAATAAAAGAATCCTTTCAAATCCGCTGCAGCGCTAGGGAAGGCCTTCCGCCACAAGCCTAGCTGCTGCGCTGCTAGTCTTATGGCTACGGCTCTCCCTTATAAGGCGCCTGCGCTGCATTCACTTACTCAACAGATATAGGCAAACAAAAAACCACAATCCATTTACGAATTGTGGTCTTTCTGCTCGCTACATTCAGTCCATCATCTCTGCAATGATCTCATAAGAACGCAAACGTGCTTGTTGATCGAAAATTTGCGAGTTAATGATTAACTCATTAGCCTTTGTTTCTAGTATAAAGCTCTCCAATTTCCGTTTAACCGTTTCTGGACTTCCCACAATGGTCGAACGGGAATCGAGTGTTTGCTCAATTGATGCCCGTTCCTGCGCTGACCAGACCTCGTTGATGTTATCAATTGGTGGTTGTAGTTGCGTCGGCATCCCTCTTGTTAAGCTAAGAAATTGCTGCTGTTGGGAAGTAGCCAACCAGTGGGCTTTTTCGTCCGTCTCTGCGGCAATAACATTAATGCCAAGCATTGCATAAGGCGTTTGCAAAAATGAAGATGGTCTGAAGTTTTGATGATAGAGTTGCAACGCCTGTAATGTATAGGCAGGTGCGAAATGGCTGGCGAAAGAAAACGGCAACCCTTCCTGTGCCGCAAGTCGCGCACTGAAGCCACTCGAACCAAGCAACCACATCGGAACGTCTTGCCCTTCACCAGGAAATGCGCGAACACGGGCAACACGATCGGGCTTAAAATAGGCTTGGAGTTCAGCCAATTGTTCTGGAAAATCATCGCCGCTACTTTGCAATGTTCGGCGCAAGGCATAAGCCGTTGCTTGGTCTGAACCAGGCGCACGACCTAATCCCAAATCGATTCTACCAGGGTAAATCGCTTCAAGCGTACCGAATTGCTCCGCTATAACAAGTGGCGCGTGGTTCGGCAGCATAATGCCGCCCGAGCCAACACGTATACTTTTTGTCGCACCCGCAATATGTCCAATCAGCACCGAAGTTGCAGAACTACCAATTCCCGGCATATTATGATGCTCAGCTAACCAGTAGCGATTGAATCCCCACTCTTCCACATGTCGGGCCAGCTCCACACTATTTTTGAAAGACTGCCCCGCGTTACTGCCTGCATTGATAGGCGAAAGGTCCAAAACGGATAGCGGTATGGCATTGAATTTCTTTATGTTAGAGGATAACAAACTCACTCACTCCTTATTTCATTGTCATCCAAAATCATACCGCTGCAAACAATATTCCTCTACCAATCCGACTCCACAATTCATTTTTCATTATTTTTTAATCAAATCCAAAATAAAGCGCTTACAAAAAATTCTTTTCAGCGATGTAACGCATTAAAGCAAAATAGACGCTTGACATTTGGTTTTCATTTGTTATGATAAGTTCTAAATTCAATAACGACTTCAACTGTAATGATGGAGACAAGCTTTAAGTGATGAAATCTTAAGAGAGCTGATGGGTGGTGCAAATCAGTGATTTCAACGTAAAGTAGCACTCCGGAATAGATAGGCTGAAATTTTAGTAGGCCCATCCGTCCCATGCGCGTTAAGCATGCTAACGAAGACTGTCAGATGTTGTTTACATCCGCTGACAGTAAATCAGGGTGGTACCGCGTGAGCTAATCTAGCTTTTCGCCCCTTACAATTATTTGTAAGGGGCGGAAGGCTTTTTTTGTTTCCCAAAAATATATTCAAACAATTAGGAGGAAAAAACTATGTTACAAGATCAACAATTTCTAAGAATCCCAGGGCCAAGCCCAATTCCACCAAGTGTGCAGCGTGCAATGAGCCAACCAATGATTGGTCACCGCGGGAAAGAAACATCCGCTATGTTACAAACGATCAAACCAGGACTTCAACAAGTATTCGGCACGAAACAGGATGTGGCGATCATTACCGGAAGCGGAACAGCCGGCTTAGAAGCTTCAGTTGTCAATATCGTTCAACCAGGTGATGAAGTATTAGTCATCGTCACGGGTGCATTCGGTGACCGCTTCACGAAAATTTGTGATGCCTACAGCATTAAGGCACATCGTTTGGATGTAGAGTGGGGCCAAGCACTTCAACCAGAAGCTGTTCAACAATATGTACAAGCAAACCCAGCCATTAAAGCCGTATTCTCTACATATTGTGAAACATCAACCGGAATTTTGAACCCAATCAAAGAACTGGCAACTGCCATTCGTGATGTATCAGATGCACTGATTGTCGTAGACGGCGTGTCATGTGTCGGCGGTGTGCAGACGGAAATGGATGCTTGGGGAATTGACATCATGGTAACGGGTTCCCAGAAAGCATTTATGCTACCTGCTGGTCTGACATTCGTGTCAGCAAGTGAACGTGCATGGGCGATTATTGAAGCCAACACACAACGCGGCTTTTACCTTGACCTTACAAAATACCGTGACAATTTGCTAAAAGATACAACACCATTTACACCTGCATTATCTTTATTGTTCGGTCTTCAACAAGTGCTTCAATTGATAGACGCTGAAGGTTTGGAGCAAGTATACGCACGCCACACATTGATGATGAACATGACACGCGCTGCTTTTAAAGCGTTGGATATACCTTTATTGACAACTGACGAGCATGCTTCCCCTACTGTGACGGCAGTTAAACCTGAAGACTTTGACGCCGAAGCATTCAGAAAAGTCATTAAACAAGAGTTTGGATTAACAGTAGCAGGTGGACAACAGCATTTAAGCGGCAAAATATTCCGCGTTGGTCATATGGGCTATTGTTCTCCAGCAGACGTTCTACAGACAATTAGTATGATTGAAATCGGCTTACTAAAAGTCGGTAAAAAAATCATGCTAGGTACAGGCGTCGCAGCAGCACAACAAATCTATGTAAACGAAGGAGAATTGGTTTAAATGGCTTTTAACATACTAATTAGCGACCCACTCAGCGAAGATGGTATTTTCCCTTTACGACAAGCAGAAGGTTTTAACGTTGTCATCGATACAACGAATACACCAGAAGAACTTGCCGAAAAAATCAAGGACTACGACGCTTTACTCGTCAGAAGTCAAACACAAGTGACACGTGAAATCATTGAAAAAGCAACCAACTTAAAAATTATTGGCCGTGCAGGTGTGGGTGTCGATAACATCGACTTGGATGCCGCAACGGAAAGAGGAATTATCGTTGTAAACGCTCCTGACGGCAACACGAACTCAGCAGCTGAGCACACAATCGCCATGCTTATGTCTTTGGCACGTAAAATTCCACAAGCCTTTAATTCATTAAAAAATGGACAATGGGACCGTAAATCATTCATCGGTGTCGAATTAAAAAATAAAACACTTGGCGTCATCGGCATGGGACGCATCGGTGCAGAAGTGGCAGCAAGAGCCAAAGGACAACGCATGCACGTCGTTGCTTATGATCCATTTTTAACAGAAGAAAAAGCGAAGAAAATGGGCATCACACTGGGGTCAGTAGAAGAAGTCTTAAAAGCAGCTGATTTCATCACAGTTCATACGCCTTTATTGAAAGAAACAAAGCATATGATCAATAAAGAAGCATTCGAAATCATGAAAGACGGCGTTCAAATTGTCAACTGTGCGCGCGGCGGTATTATCGATGAAGATGCTTTGTATGATGCCATTGTATCGAAAAAAGTTGCTGGAGCCGCACTCGATGTCTTTGAAACAGAGCCATTTGTTGGCCATAAGCTACTCACGCTTCCAGAAGTCATCGCAACACCACACTTAGGTGCAAGTACTGTAGAAGCACAGGAAATTGTTGCAATTGACGTCAGCCGTGATGTTGTCAGCTTCTTTAGCGGCGGCACCGTTCGAAATCCAGTAAACCTACCTTCTGTATCAAAAGAAGTGTTGGCGAAAATCGAACCTTTCTTTGATTTAGCAGAAAAACTCGGGATTTTCTTATCTCGTCTATCCAATAAAGTCATCGAAGAAGTCAACATCTACTACTCAGGTGATCTAGCAGAGTCTGATGTTCGACCATTGACACGTAACACACTCAAAGGCTTATTGACACGTAATCTTGGCAACCACGTCAACGATGTTAACGCTAAATTCTTGGCTGAGCGTTTTGGCATAGCAGTAAACGAACACAAAACATCTACAACTAAAGGCTTTTCTAACTTGGTGACAGTGGAAGTTACAACAGCAAGCGGTATCCGTCGTGTTTCTGGTACCCTTCTCAATGGATTAGGTGCTCGGATTGTTAAAGTCGACGACAACTTAGTAGACATTAACCCAGAAGGTCATTTACTATTCATCAAACACAAAGACCAACCAGGTGTAATCGGACGTGTTGGTACACTACTCGCGATCGAAAACATTAACATCGCAACGATGCAAGTTGGGCGGTCAACAGTGGGCGGCAATGCCATTATGATGCTCACTGTCGATCATCATGTTGCAACAGAAAACGTTGATCATTTAAAAGCACTCGAAGACATTTATGATGTCATTGCGATTGACCTATAAGCTAATACAATGGAAAAAACCGCTTCGTCCCCCGGGCATTCCTCGGCTGACGAAGTGGTTTTTTTCGGTTTACATATATCAGTTCAACATTCGTTATTCAACGGAGTTAGCAATTTCAACAAATGTATCAGGCGTTACGTTCGAAGCCCTTTTATCGATCCCAAGCATATATTGCCACTCACCATTTTCAAAAATAAAAAAATTAAATAATTGATGTTCGAAATAAATGGCTTTCTGCCCATTTTTAAGTGTATAGACTTCCTGATTGGCGACATCCTTAAAATTGATTTTATTTTTCAAGGGGCGAATATCGATTTTATAATGATTTTCTACTGCTTTTTCATTCACAAACTTGATTTCCAGTGAGTCATTGATCTTATATTTCTTATCTTCATTAAATCGTCCGAATTGGTGGGTAAAAGGAATAGAAGGCTTGATTGTCGGCAACTTCACATCTTGTTTAAAGTGATTTTCGAATCCTTTAACCGCTGCTTCAACAGATATATATCCCACTTCGGCGTACCCCTCTTCAAGCGATGGGGGTTCATCGTTCGGATTTGCAAACATCTTTTCATTAGTGGAAAAACAAATCGTGACACAGATTATCGAAAGCAAAAAACAAATACTCCTTTGTATTTGTCACACCTCCTTATTTTTAATAAATAGCTCTCCCAATAATATAAAAGTTATCGTTCATTAACCGCCCTTTTAGTTGTTTATCCAGTAAGCTTTATAATTACCTTATTGGCCCGATAGTTCATCTATATGGTGCTTTTCTATGAGCTTTTCCAATGAATTTTTCAAATGACGTACAAAGGTTTCATATCTGACATTTAATTATTGCCCGAATATCTGCTGCGTCCGATCCTTGATATCTTGCTGTACTTTCATTCGTTCATTCTTTTCCCTCGATCTTCTTTCTATTGTCTTTATCATTATTACTTGCTTTTTGAATCTCAAGGAGTTCAGATATCGTCACAAATGTATATCCTTGCTTTTTAAGTTCTGGTAATATTTTTTTTATAGCTTTTACCGTTTGTTCACGATTTCCACCCCCGTCATGAAACAACACCACGTTCCCAGGCTTCGTACCTTTCAAGACAATATCCACAATTTTATTTACGCCTGGATTTTTCCAATCTAATGTATCCATATGCCATGACCACATAACTACTTTATATCCTTCTTTCACAACTGCATCAATCAAATCATCATCATATCGTCCTTCAACAGGCCGAAATAATGTCGGAGAAAATCCACTGATACTATAAATCGTTTCATTTGTTTGTCTTATCTCTTCAAGTAAATTGGGAACATTCGATCTTAATGGATGCGTATAAGTATGATTCGCTAATTCATGTCCTTCTTCAAACATACGTGAAACAACATTAGGGTTTTTCTCTGCATATTCTCCAACTATAAAAAATGTTGCTCGTGCATCATATTCCGCCAATAAATCTAAAATCTCAGTAGTGTACTTTCGATGAGGACCATCATCAAATGTCAAAGCGATAATTTTTTCATCGGTGTTTATTTCCCATAAGATTTGTCCTTTTTCTTCGTAATACTTTCTCCCTTTATCGGCGAATGTACTTTCATATACGAAAAACACTAAGAAAATCAATGTGCATAGGGTTATAAAATGATAAAACTTCTTCAAATGCTCACTCTACTCCTCGCCAGAAATATTTATTTCTTATTATCTGTCTAATCATCAAAAAGATGCACTAAATAAAGAAACATTTTTATAGAGGTTTAAAATTGCTATTACTCCTTACACATGAAAAATAATCTATCTTTCCCCTTTCACTTAATTTATCTCACCAAATACTTCCACTTATAATGATCCACTTGCGAGCTAACATTATTCAGCTACTGCTATCAAGCGCATGATCAATCTGCAACAACAAGTCCTTGCAAATAAAACCTCATATTGTCGACCTCGAAGCACTTTCACCCCTGTGAGCTCTAGCAAATAGCAATAGCCCTCAATTTCTTTTTCTCGAACTAAGCATCCGCTGCCTTCTTCTTCCGTTTGCAAACCGGTTCTTTTTTCCAAAAGATTGTTTTAGCTATATTATGATGTTGTTGATTTCTGCAAAAAATAAAAGAGAACCTCGTATGATGAGGTTCTCTCTCTTCTTCAAATAAAGCATTCGTTAACCAACCATGAAACGCAAAATATGAAAGGTAAATAAGTTCTTTCATGGAAGTTGAAGAAGGATTAGGACACGATATCTTTTAATTCCGCTAAAAATCGAGTTTGAAAGACCGCTTCAAATACTACACACTGGAACCATATACACACATTATATATTATTTAAAAAGCCTAACTGAATTAATCAGTAGGCTTATTTTTTCCCCATACATACCATGGTAATTTATAATCCATTTTCTTACCTTGTTCACTATTTTTATCTGTTACTATCCAATTACCATCTTTCTTTTGTACTTTATAATTTACATTTGTACCATCAGACAGTTTAAAGAGCATATAACCTGTGTTGTCTTTTATAAAGGTAACAGGGTCAATAACATTTTTGTTGGGTATCTTTCTCTCAGGAAGCAAAATGTTGGTTACTATTTCTTCTGCAATATTAAATAGAGATTTAAATTCCTTATTTATTTCTGTTTGGTATTGCAATTGATTGTATGTGTAAGAAGAGTAATACTCTAAATTCAAATTAAAAGACTGTTTTATATCTGAAAGTGTTGCTTTATAAAATTCATTTATATCCTTTTCTAATTTATCTCCCTCATGTTGAAAGCTAACTGTTTTAACACCAAATGGGTCTATATTGAAAGTCATTGTTTCCTTACCATAAGGAGGGTCATGTGCATGATCAAATGTAGTGACTTGGACTTTTGTAATAAAGCCAAACTGCCCCTCATGCCTGATGATACTCAGAATCTTAGCATCATATAAACCATATTGCTTGGGATAGCCATAATAATTAATAATTTCCTTTTGTATGGATGGGTCAAGGGTTGTAATCAATGTATCATATATAAGTTTATAATCAGGTTGCTCACTTTGGGCATCAAGATTTTCTGAAATTAATGTTAACAAAGCCTCTTTGTATAAGTCCTCATTCGGGGGTTTTTCCGCAGCCACTTGATGGTTATTAATATGGATACTAAGGAGAACAAAAGATAATATTACCAGGATTTTCTTCATCGAATACTCCTTTACTATAGTTTTAATTAATGAGTATTTTCCCCTGAAATCTTTAAATTATTCTTCAACTAACCTGCTGCGTTAGCGCAATAAGAGAAGCCATTATTGTTGCGCCGGTAAAGCACCCCTTTAGGTGAAGCAAGAATTACTCGTTCCCATTACTGAATATGAAATTTTAATCTTCTTTCGACGAATGTTTTTTCATCTTTAGTTCCAAATCCGTACCCATCTGAAATAATTGAATTTACGGGAACGTGCGGAATTAAAGCTATCCTCCAATTATCACTCTCTAATACAAGAACTACAAAAAAATAGTTAATCCCATTTATGTGATACTCATCTTCGTGGAAAACCATATAATCAACTGCAACATAGAATATTTTCTTATTAGCATATTGATCAATATAACGAGTTGGTACATAACCTTCAGCATAGTCGTATGGTAGCTCTTTCCACTTTAGCAATCGAGCTTTTCTAATATTGAGTAACCCTAACTTTTTTTCTTGGTTTTCTTTATCATCTAAAAAGCTTCTCATTAGCTTTGCTTCTTCCTTTACATACCACTTATCTACATTTGCCCTTCGACTTTCATTGATATCGTTAAAATAGCCCTCCATTACTCCTATTGCAGGATTATTTCCATCTTCAGTATAGCTTTCGCCAATGGAAGGAAAAGGTTGGTCCGAATTTGCAATGACTGTTCCATAAATCCCCTCACAAATCAATGTGCAAAATAAAGCCAAAAAAAGACAACCACTCTTGTTCAAATTCATCACCCAACATATATTTGAATTTAGTATCTCCAGTTCAGTTACAACAATCCTTATTCAAGTAAAATTTCACGCATTGCGATTTTCTACAATAAGACCTTCGCTTCTCAATAGTGTTGTTACGTAGAGATAATTCTTGGACTGTACGCTATAATTATGAAGAGTTCAAAAACGACAGAAAAGTCAAATTAAAAAAAGGAGAGATTCGTTGATAAAAAATAAAACGGCACTCATTAGCGAAGCTATCATTTTAGGAATATGTATGTATTTATTTTTCCCATTCCCTAATCATAAAATGATAGACGCACGTGTAACATTTATGTCGTTCCCAATCCAGAGGGCTATGTTCCACTCGGAATAATAGGGTCCATTTTATTTACGCTTGCTATGATTTTAGTTGTCCTCGGTTTAAAGAAGTATCATCTTCGAACGATCATCATCGTCGCCATCGCATACACATTTATTCCAATGTTTCTCATTACAGCATATCAAGAGACGTTTGCTCGTGGGATTTCAGCCATTTCATATGATGGAAACGGCTCATGCCTATTTATGCGTGCAGGCAAAGACTTACTATCTGGAGATTGTACCCTCACGTTACATAATCGAAGCAATAATGCGGTGTCATTCGAGGTGGAGTTTCTAGATTCTTTTTTCATGGGCGAAGGATTACAAATGGAGTCACTCATGAATCTAGCTGGTCCTTATAAGATTACAATAGAAGCAAATCGCAAGAAGACTATTCAGCTAAATGAATTACTCGATGTATCCAATATTCCAAAGCATATAAAGGAAGGGGGATCAAGCTATATTCATTTTAAATTAAGTGATGGGGAGACCGAACGCATTTTATAATGATAGACATCTCAGCATATAAAGAACTATCTTGTGAATGCAACAAAGCATAGTCGGTACCATGTCGACTATGCTTTTACTTTTCGGTATCAGCAACCCTTGGGCTCGTAGGCGATGATAAGGCGAATCAAACACTGTTAATAACACTATCAAGCTTCCAATTCATATAACAACCGAGCTGTCCATTAGTTGGATTTTTACCTATCAAGTTCCCTTCGCACACATCTATTCCGAAAACGCACCGCTTCTGCCACGTTTTTCGCCAGTGATTGTCGTAAGACTCATTACTCTTTGCTAATGAACTTACTAGTGGAGAACGTCAAGAAAGTACAAATATACATCGTTAACGATTTTGAAAGATAAAAAAACCTAACTCCTCCGTATCTTGAACGAGGAATTAGGCGTATGATCTTAAAAAATTGCTCCCTATAGTTGAAAAAAAGTCTACATAAGCTTTCCAAACACCCTGAAACCTACTTTAAGTATAGAAATTTTAAAAGGGGATACAAATATAGAATCTTTTATTACCACATTTTTATGTTTCAAGTAGTTTTTAATTTGTTTTCTCCTATTAGGAATCATAAATAAAGGCAACTTTTTAGGGGTAAACCATTCCACCTTTTCCGTTTCAGGACCATCCTTGATTGGCAACCCGTTATTCACTTCTCCTAAGAATAAATGTTGCAAATCATCAGATTGAGGTTGATGATACTCCCCTATTTTCCGTTTAATTGAAATGATATACCCTGTTTCCTCTTCCGTTTCCCGTACAGCACAATCTTCTAATAGTTCATCCTTTTCCAATGTACCTCCCGGTAAATCCCAGAGAGGATAATCTTTTCGTTTAACTAACAGTATACGGTTCTCTTCATTTATAACAATAGTAAAACAACCAGAGGATTTTGCCATATCAATGATTACTCCTTTTGAACTCTACTGCTACATCCGTTCAAGTTTTTCGTTTCACAATCAGGCGCGATTGTGAAACACCCCTTTGCCATTATCACGCCCGTAAATTGAAAAAAGCATTTTAAGGTTCTTGAAAACCAAATGTTGCCATAAGAAAAATAAAAAGATAACAACATAGTGCTACGATATTTATTCCAATTAAACTTATTCTTACATCACCTTTAATTCCAAACCATCCAAATATGACTCCTGACAACCCTAACACACAAGGCAAATACAAACTTATGTCAATGACGCCAAGAAATAACTTGTCATTCCAGAGTGGAGTCGCCACCAACATCAACAATATCAGGGATAATAAGGAAAAACACTTCTTTATCATTTTCGACTTAACTTTTACGATGATATAGTAACTTGCGATAAAAAATAACAACAAAATAAGCCACGCCATTACATCATCCCTTTCTTAAAGTCCTACTTATTTCCCCTCATCATTCAATCTCTCTAGCGTATTCCAACATCCATTTCTTCGACAATCTTGACCTTTTGTTCAGCATTAGCGCCCTAACTTTTGATTAATCATTTGAAAAGGACATACAAAATAGGCGTAAGCAATGCTATGCTGAGACAAATGATGGCCGCTAATTTTGATTGTCTCGTAATTCGTTCATCTTCCTTGTGTACGTTTTCAATAAATGAAAGGGTGTAAGAAAAACAAAAGATAATAAATAGTACTGAAATAATTCCTACCCAGCCCGCAATTTCTATGTTAACCACATTTGTTTCCTCCTTGCCTGAAAAGCTTACTTAGGGAATATGCAATTTAACATTCAAGCCCTATCGAAACTTATGTTGACTATTGTTTTCGGTGTCGTAAAGTCGATCATCGCCTCAAATGATTATTCATTCCGCTCCACTTTTTTCTGTTTCTTATTATCAATAATTTTAAATAAAAAGAACACTAGACTACAAGAAAAAACCATCGACATCACACCTGTAACCGCACGCATTATAAAGGTATCATTAGTGAAACCGTATAAAATATGTCCCACACAATAGATCCATGATATACCTATAAATAATTTATATAATAGATTCTTCATAAAAAATTCTCCCTTGAATAAACTGCTCTTTTCCTCTCCGTCAAAACATCCCATTAAAAAAAATCATAACTTAGCAAAGTTCGAATGATGTAATTTGCACCTATCCTAACTCATCGAATGACTACAGTTTAACGAATGTGAAGTTTTCACATCCCCAACAATTAAATCTAAAAGTAGACTTACCCTATTCCGTGTATAATCGCTGAAATCACATAATATGTGATGACCCCTAAAAAAAATATTTTTATATTTCGCTTGTTTATGTATTTTTTCACTTACCCACTCCCTTCCCCGGATAATCTAACTAGTTAAACCGGTCTTATCGAAGTAATAGTCCTGTTAGCGATAGAAAAATATATAAAAAACCACAAAAAGTAATGCTAACCCATATTTCCTGACATTTCCAATAACACTATTCGCCTTCCAACATGTAACGATTTTGTAAGCAATGCCAATGGTAAATAAAATAACTGCTATATCACCCAATAGTAAAATATCAAAAATCATAAAACCAATTACCAAAAGCAAGTATCCCAGAACTAGAAAAAAGTCAAAAATAAGAACGATAGGTTGCTTCTTTTGTTCGTCTGTTAATTTTGCAAAGTCTTTTTTCAAAGCGATAAGGCTTCCAATAATTAAAAATCCCCCGAAGATGATTTGAACAATTAATCCCACAAAAAACGCACCCTTCGTACTCATCTATCCCCATACTGAAGTCTTTATGGCTCATGCTACTCATTACATAAGCAATCCTTTATGGGCATATAATTAAATGGAGTTACTCTATTTTTTTATATAGGAGGCTGCCTTATCAATCCGGCTAGTCCAACCATAAAACTCCACTCATGTTCCAGAAATTTATCCCTAGGCTTAAACAGAGAATATTAACTTTCAACAAAAAGTTCTTCTATCAGCTCCACTACCTGGTTATTTGGGATATAGTAAAAATCATCAATTTTAGATGTATCAAAAAAGATTTTTACTTCATTTCCCTCAAAAATTTTTACTGAATATAGATAACCCACACTACCTTCTTGTTTGTCTGCAGGTTCAAAAGTAATGTCTTTGAGGCTCTCTAGCCAATCATCGATCATCTCTTTATCCGTAAACTTCTTTAGTTCCCCATTACCGTGCCTAATTTCTATTTCTGTTACATCAGAAAGATTAGCGGGATAAATTTCTTCGAAGGTCCTCGGCATAAGTGAACGCTCTGACTGGCAACCGACTAACCCAAACAAGCATATACACAAAATAATGAATCTACATTTGTTTAATTTCATTCGCTCATTCCCCATGTAAGTCATCAAAAAATTTGATTTCCGTTAGTCCGACAACAGCCTCACTATTATTGCCCTACAAAGATCGCCTATATTGAATTAGTTGGGTTTCCATTCCTAAGTATTCTTCTTTACCAATCCTACTGATTTCTTTAAATCCTATTTTCTCCAGCATTTTTCTGGAACGATTATTCGATTCGTGGCTTTCAGCATTAAAAACGGTAATTCCTAACTTCTTAACCGCGTAATCCATCATACATAGAATCAAATTTGACCCAATTCCTCGTCCCTATAACGCACGCTCACCAATTGCAATACCTAATTCAGCTGTATGATCTTTCATGCAGGCTAAATCGACATAGCCAACTAATCTTTGTTCAAATTCTATTCCCATTCGAATAAAATCATCAGCTTCCAAACTTACACAATGAAGCCACCATCTATGTAATTCTTCTTCACTTCTATTTTTCTCCCATCCATTCGCTAAACAAAAAACGTCATCCTTACTCCAATTTAAAACGGTCTTATAGTCATCTATGCTTAAAGGTCTAATTTTTTTAGTAGGTGCAACTCCATGACTAATGTTCATTCTTCTACCCCTCTCGATAGTTAGAATAATTAGACTTATTAAAACAGTTAAAGTTTCAGTTACTCCCCGAACTGTTCGATTGAATTTTGCAATTCCAAAAGAAATGATATAGTTAAAAGTATCTCTTGATGAAAGTAGTGGCGCTATGATTATCACCCGATTCAATACAACTGACACCGAAGAAATCCTTCACTTATTTTATGATACCGTCCACACCATTAACGCCAAAGACTATTCGAAAGAACAGTTAGATGCTTGGGTTCATTCGGCTGATTTGGATAGCAAAATTGAAAGTTGGAGTGAGAGTTTAAGCAAAAATAGTACGTTTGTCGCCAAGATAAACGATAAGATTGTGGGTTTTGGTGATTTAACACACGATGGCATGCTAGATAGACTTTATGTTCATAAAAACTATCAAAGAAAAGGCATTGCATCTGCTTTACTACAGAAACTTGAATCTGAGGCACTGACATTACACAAGCAGGAAATACTGACATACGCCAGTATTACGGCAAAGCCTTTTTTCGAAATCCATGGCTATTCGCTCATTAGTACGAATCATGTCGAGCGCAAAGGTATAACACTAACGAATTTTCTTATGAAAAAGATTTGCTCATTGCCTACATAATCTACAAGTAAATTGACGAAGATAAGGCGAGCACTTGATGTATGACAGCCCATTTTTAGGAACATCAAAACAACAGTTACATTGCCTTCGCTCCATTCGACAATCACTTTAATAATATTTTTTTACCTAAGCCTATCATCACTATAAAAAGAATTGCGACTCCTGTAATTGACAGTAAACCGAAAGAAGGAGATGCAATCAGCCCAAATGCTATTTCATCTTGAAGTACCACTACTCCGCCCTGTGAAAAGGGAGCATCAGTTTTATAATTCTTCGTTTTAATATAACCGGCTACCATCATACCTACTATATAGATTATATGAACTGCGATTGCAGCGATAATTGATTGAAGGACAACTTTCATATAGACACCTCCACACTAGTTTTTCCTTGTATTGGATCTACTGTTGACAAGTCGGAACAAAATCGCCAGCAACAGGAGAACAATTGGCTTAAGCCCCACATATTTAACAGCATGATTCGCCCCTGAAAAATAGTAAGCAATTGGTATAAAAGTAAGCAATTGGTATAAAAGTAAGCAATTGGTATAAAAGTAACTGCACTGATTAACATGAAAAACCCAGAACGTCTAATGACACCTAATCCTAATGTTCCTATTGAAACCAATAATGAAAGATTCCACAGTATAAGCAAAATAAAATCCTCCGTTTCACTTTTTTTCGACCACCGGCTTTAAACATTCTTCAGACTTACAAAAGATGATCCCCTTAACTTATTTCATGAACAAGCGAAGTACCGCCTCTTTCGCATTCCGATTAACGAATCTAAGCAGTGCGATAACGATCGATCCTATCCCGATTAGTAGAAAACTAACGAAAAAGATTTTCAAACCCATAGTCGGGGAATTTGATACAAAACCACTTAACACTAAAAATAAAACGCCAATTCCAGATAGGAAAACCGACAATGATCGATCGCTACGATTGAATAACTTGTATCCTATAAGGAATACGAGGTATGTACCACTCAGTAACATAAGTAAAGGAAATGTAGGTGCAAATTTTGCTGCATAGACAAAACGGTCAATTGGTAAAATATCATTTACGACTTCCACTTGTCCATTTGCCATCTGCGAAAAGATAGCAGTATGTTTCCATTCCCAAGGAATCTCTGCAATCGTGCCACCTTCATACCAAGCTGCGCCAGTAGAAAAGAGTAAAACGATTGAAGCTAAACCAAATTGGACAAGCATCTTAAAAGACAATTGAATCACCTCATATAGATTAATGATTATAGAAAGGCACCATGTTCGTTGCATAAGAAAACGGTATTTACTTAATTTCATTACGAAGTTTTATAATGATTTGGATTGTAAGTAGGATGCTAAATAAAGTAATGGCTAGAAGTAAAATACGATCGTCCTTAGAATAGTTAGAGCCCTGACTAACAATCAACCACAAGATACAAGAAAGTGAGTTTAATCTGAATAGAATCCCCCATAAAACTTCCTTTACTATTTTATACATTCTATTACCGATTAAATTCCTAATATAAAAGTAAATAATCAAACCTATTCCTAAAGCTATAAGCCACGATTTCCCAAAAGATGAAGTGAAAGATATCGGCTCTTCCCATACCATATCTATATAAATTAAATTAAAGAGGTTGGCCATATTGAACATAATGATAAAGAGAAGTACACAGACGTATAAAATCCATTCACCCACATAAATCAATGGAAAAATAGCCTTTTCCAATATTTTCCACTCTCCTATTTTCACCTTTTCACACCTAAAAATTTCATAATTCACGTGCTAAGCAACACTGGTTTCATTCCATCGTAGCCCTTTCATAATTTTGTTTGGGCATCAATTATTTCATCACCGTGCCCGCTACTTAAATGTGGAACCCTCCTATACACTATCACGTTCTCTCCGACTAAAATGTTCCATCAATTCAAGTGTCCATTTACTTTTACTACGTTTAACAAGAAAATAGGGCCTGTTTTGTAACAAATGATAACCTAGTTGATATGGCTCAAATAGATATCTCAATGTATAAATCGGATCGGGAATGGCTAACGTTTCGTAAATATAGCGCATTAAGTAAACTGCAAAAAGCCCTGTCGGCTTAAGTAAACGCTCTGACTGAATGGCAACCCACTCTTCCACTATTGCACTAACTAGCCGTTAACGCCTTCACTTTTTTGTCAAATATCGTTTATAAAAAAGTCATTCTGAAATTGATTCAATCATATGTCGATGATAAGCTTACTATATGGAGATGATGCAAATGGTTCATTCTACTAAAACCAATAATTTACTAGTGGAAGCTACACAGTTTATCCAAAATTGTTACGATGAACTAGGAATGTCCAACGAAAAGCAATTGGAACGAATTGAAGACATAAAAAACGAAATAGATACTACTGGTACCTATACGCATAAGTCTTTTGAATTAACACACGGAGCAAAAATGGCTTGGCGGAATAGTAATCGTTGTATAGGCCGATTGCTTTGGAATACTTTACATATTTTCGATGCACGGGATGTACGTACAGCAGAGGATGCATATGAAAAATTAATTGAACATATTGATTTTGCGACAAATGAGGGGAGAATCCAATCTACAATTACGATTTTTGCACCTCGTAATAATGGAGTAGATCCTATTCGAATTTGGAACCATCAATTACTTCGCTATGCCGGATACGAAGAGGCTGATAACGTAATTGGTGATTCAGCTTCTATTGAAGTGACAAAAATGTGCGAAGAAATGGGTTGGAGAGGGGCTAAAACGCCTTTCGATATTCTTCCTCTAGTCATTCAGGAAACAGGAAAACAACCTAAATTATTTGAAATTCCTGGCGAAATTATTAAAGAAGTGCCCATCATTCATCCGGAACTTGATGGAGTTAGTCAGCTGAATGCAAAATGGTATGCTGTTCCAATCATTTCAAACATGCGTTTAGAGATTGGCGGCATCGATTATCCGATGGCTCCGTTCAATGGTTGGTATATGGGTACTGAGATTGGAGCAAGAAACTTAGCGGATCCAGACCGTTATAATTTATTGCCAAAAATCGCAGAAATAATGGGACTAGATACGAAGTCAAACCGCTCACTGTGGATTGATAAAGCTTTAGTAGAATTAAATATCGCGATATTGCATTCTTATCAACAAGCTCAGGTAACGCTGGTTGATCACCATACTGCAGCAAAACAATTCAAGATCTTTGAAGAAAATGAACTAAAGAGCGGGCGAGCTGTCACAGGTAATTGGGCATGGCTGATCCCACCACTCTCACCTGCATCCACTCACATTTACCATAAACCGTATAACAATGAAATCTCAACCCCGAACTATTTTTACCAAGGGGATCCTCGAGAAGACTAAACGGACGATTAAAGTCACTCTATTTTTTTCGAACTTGTAATCCTGTTATGCCAGTACCTTTATAGTTGTAGATATTTCAACTGAAAAAAGAGGATATTAAGAAAAAGAGATCCATAAACCGGGTCTCTTTTTTTGTTAGAAAATAGTTATTTCCGCTATATATTTCTAGTCAAAAGTAACTTTAATATTCACTTCTCTTATTCAACTGACCTGATTGTTAACGTTATATATAGCTAAAATGTCACCACCAACAAAGCAGATAAACATGTATGACGAAAGGTTATTGGATGCTACCTCTGAAAGAGGAAGGTCAATCAACTGTGGTGTTGTAGAGCGCATTTCTTAGTTTGAGAATGGAGTGTGGAATGGAAAATAAAAAAGAAAGAGCAAAGTACTCTTTCAAATGTAGGATAAGTATTAATAAGATTATCTAGCCTATTAGATCAGTTTCCATAACAACATTTTTTTATACAACTGTAGGGATTTTAAGAATATAAACTACGAGGCAAAAAAGTTTCGAACTTAAAAATTACTTTGGAATGATTTGATTTTGGACTTTTTTTGTCAGTTTTTCAAAAACTAAATCGTAGGAATGTAGAATTAAATTTTCTAAAAAATCATTGGATAGATTTGAATCAAAATAAATAGAGTTCCAGTGTGTTTTATTCATATAATGCCCAGGAATAATACCTTGATAGGTTTCTCTTAATTCTTCAGCACGACTAGGTTCGCATTTCAAAGTGATAATTGGCTTTCTTTGAGAGTCTCCTCCCATCATAGCAAACATCTTTCCGCCAACATGATAGCGATCTGCTTGCCAGTCTACTTGGTAATCATGTGTCATTCCGGGTAGTGTCAGACAAAATGATTGAAGTCTAGCTTTATCCATTTATAAGTCTCCTTTTATAAAACGATTACTAAACACACATGTTCGATTACATTTATTATAATCAAAAACCTATTTATTTCAATAGCTTTTGTAAATGTAACGAATTTACTTGTAATAAAACATGAAAAGAAAAAAGACCATTACTCCTTGGTCTTCCCTCTTAATAAATCTAGTTTTTCAATGACGATTAAATAGCAGAGGACGCAAGTTATAAAAGCTTCGGCAAATAAACAGGAATATCGAATTGAAGGAAAAAAAAGGGTATCTTAAATGTGCATGTCAAAACGTGGTAATCCGGATCTATATAACAAACTTGACGACGTTCTTCGGGAACTTAGGATATAAAACGCAAACACGGAACGTCCAACTGGCGTCCTTTTGTATACTTATTTCCATATTATTGGTATAATATGTTTGAATTCGAATGGAGGAATTTTACATGAAATCCAAATTATTATTAGGTTCGATTATTCTTGTTGCTGGTGTTGCAATCGTGGGCGTACGTGCATACACGGGAATGGGGAACGCAAGCGCTGACTACGAAATAGAGAACATAAAGGTTGTCGAAGTTCCAGAGGAATCAACGGAACCCGTAACTAAAGCTTACGACGAGGAAATGAGCTTGTGGATTTCGGAAATAAATGCACTCCTTTCCGCACCGTTGGATGACCCTCGTTTGAACGAAGCGAACAATGACGAAGGCTTCGAATATTACTTGAAGGCACAGAAAGTCATGGACTTATACCCGAACCTGGAAGATGTAAGTGGCACTGAATTCGGAATAGAATATAGTAATTTTACTATGCTTGCCGCTCGGATCGGGCATTATCAATTTGAACGCACTGCGCATTTAGACTCGTACGGGCGAGCGAAGGAAGACACGTCACTTTCCGACAAATGGAAACCGATGCATGAAAATATGATACAATCGTTCGAATACTTGAAGCAGATGGTGAACGACCTTGACGTTGCGATTAATCATGGCGGGGAAGGCGAAACGTTTGGCGTGACCCATCTATTGAATGGCGGCAAGGTTTCAGAAATGGAAGCATTTATCTCTGGGAAAACGATGGATGATTAATTCGCTTTTGAGCCCTTGGGAACTCCAATAGGGGTTTCCGAGGGCTCAAATAGCCTCACCCGAATCCAACAACTAAAAATAGAATAAGTACAAAGTTATACATTTTTTTGTGATTCGAAAAGAAACCAAGTGAGAAGATTAGCTTTATCTTCATAGACATTCGGTGATTTACCTTTACATCAGTTCTGCTTAATCGATTCCTTAGACAAATAATCTTCTAATTGATTGAAGGTACCTGAGAATCCTTCTTGAACCATTTTTTGTGATTCTACAAAGGTTTTAAGTTCCTCTTCTGTTGCTGATATAGGAGTCTCATTCATCGTAACGGTTGTTTTGCCGTCGCGTTCTATGAACGTAAATGTATTCTGTACTTTCAGAGGCCAGGAATTGTCAAAAGGTGCACGCACGACATTGCCGTCTTCATCGGAAAAGAATTGAGTATAAACAAACTTTTCCGGAACGCTAATTTCATCATAAATGAATTTGACCCACATGATATCGCCGTCAGGGGATTTCTGACTATAGCGGAAGACGCCTCCTTGGCTGAAATCGAACGTAGAAACATTAAACTCCCATCCTTTTGGTCCCCACCAATTTCGCAGATGTTCAGCTTGGGTAAACGCTTTAAAAACAATCTCCCGGGCAACATTGTACGTGTGGTTGATTTCAATAATAGCAGACATAATTTTCCCTCCAATAATTTAATGATCCCCTACGCGAATACTTCGTTAAGGAAATATTCGTGTCAAGGACTTGATATTTTTATAATAAAAGTAATGAGGTTTATTTTTATAATAACCAAAGTATCACTTTTTACACATTATGACTTAAATATGTATTAAGGTCGCCTTACCTTGTTGTAGAAATGCAGCCATTCGTTTAATAAGACTCACTGTATTGTTTGTTCAACTTTTCAATGATCAATGGCAATTCCACTAAATCATCAACTATATAATCTGCATCGACATTTCCCCATTGAAAGTCTTTCTTCCAGACCCCTTTCATCCCCACCTTCTGGGCACCTAACACGTCATTTACGGGATGATCCCCAATAAATATACTCTCACTAGCTGTAACATTTAGTTTCTCTAATGCTTTGTTAAATATTTGGGGGTCTGGTTTTTTGATTCCTTCCCATTCAGATACTAAAATAAGATCAAAATACTTTTCAACCCCTAACGCTAGAATATTGTCCATTTGAAACTGCCCATAGCCATTTGTAATCATTCCCAATAGGAGATCATTCCTTTTTAATTCCTCCAACATATCAATGAGATGAGGAAAGGGAATACAGTGATTCTTAAATTCACTGATATAATCTTGAAGTAGTTCTTCCCAAGTAATCGCAGTGCACTCAAATTCTTCGACTAGTTGCTGATATACTTTATCTTTCCAAACGTATCCACGACTATCCAATTCTATAAACCTTGTCATATATTTCTCTTTCGAAATATGTCCTATTTGCGCTATCAATCTGTCGTATTGTCTATCAATAAACATTTTTACAGACTCATCTCTATTCAATAAAGTTCCATCCAAATCAAATATCGCCGCTCTTATCATTGTCCATTCCACACTCCCCATTCATCATACTTACTATCCTTCTCTATCCATCAGACAAAATCCTTTTCCACTAAACTGCTCGTTAGCTCAATAAAACACAAATTTCTTTTATTGCTTAAAATTTTTATAAGAACATATTTACAGTTCCCATTTGAGTAGTAACAATTAATTAAAGTAGAAAACAGAAGTCACTTTTATCAACCTGCTCATGACTCTCCATCCCTCACACCTCCCCTTTGCTAAAGTCTAATTCGAATAGCTGCGGCGGACCGCTTTCTGGCGACTCGCTTCCCCTCGATTTTTCCAAAAAGTTTTCAAAATTCATCGCATTGAATAACGTGGAAGGGCGTTAATATTTCTACCAATGTGGATCATTCAGCCATTTTTCAGCTTTCGTATCAATGACCTTTTTGAAATCCACAAAAGTGTACCCTTCACTGAAACGCCCTGTCACCGATCACACCGTCACCTTCGAAGACGCTTTAAATTGCTTGCTCGCTTTGTCATTCAAATAATCAAAGTCAGACACAACGTCGAGATCGTTCTCGACATGTTCTTTTTTAATACTCTTATTCTCTTTAGTTATTGCTAGGGGCATTTTGCCCTCTGTAGAGGGGGCAAAATGCACTCCCTCTTGAGCTGATTTTGCCGTCATTGATGATGCATCTTGCACTGACTGCCGTTGATGCTTTTTATCATGAATGTGATACCCTTTCGTCTTGTCCATTTTAATCCAATTATACGAATAAGCCGCAACATTACACCTTTTATCTTCCAGTTCTGGAGTCACTCTTTTGATCGTTTCGACAGACAAAAATGGAAATTTTTCATTTTTCAACTCTCCATATGTTTTGTAAACTCACTTATGCCCATCCCGAATAGTAGTCGAGATGAGCAATTTAAAATATAGTAGCCGAAGTAAAATGGCCGTATTCAACCGCACTTGAAGCGGTGACTCTTTTATTAGTAAATTCATCACGAATCCTCCTTGGTGTTTTCTGACGACAGCACGACGTCTTGCGCCTAGACGAATGTTGCCTTCACCCTCTATATAGATAATTCATTCTAAAAAGTGGACAAAATGATGGAAATTTTTTTCTTTACGCAAATAATGATTACAGCCATAAGAATGCACCACTTCTATCCAGTTTTTTATAGTGATTGCCGCCAGACTTACCAATGGGTAACATCAAGAAAGTGTAAAGTTACAACATTTTGGGTTTTGAAAGATAAAAAAGCCTACCCCCTCCGTTTCTTGAACGAGGAATTAGGCTTATGAATTTTCAACAATCGCGATCGATATTCGAAAAAGAAGTTGGACAAGAAAATCCACTTACTTATGAAATTCGTTTAAAATCTCTATTTATACAGGCTCTCTTTAATTTTTTCGTTTTCAATAAATTTCTAACATCGGAGCTGTTATCGTATGAAAGTTGAACATAAAAGTAGTTAATAAACTCTAAAATCGCAAAAATATAAATAAACACTGCTAATAATAAACCACCCAACGGCAATGCCGAGTGCCATCTAACAATATCTATCGCAAACATAATGATTGAGACAATAATCAACCCAAAGTTTATTTTCTTTAAACTTTTTAATCGTCGGATTACCCCAACAGAAGTTATAGATTTATTTTCGTTTCTTAAACGTTTCAGTTTCGTGTACCAATAAATAGAGCCTTGCAGTAAAAGAAATTCTAAGAAAAAGAAGGATGCCCAAAAAGAATAAAGTGTGTATAATCGCAGATTAGGGTATGAAAGGTTCAATAAATAACTAAGAGGTATAAACAAAATTAGTGAAAATAATTCTCCTGAATATAAATATATAAGTCTGTTTTCTAACCTTTTCTTCAATTATTTCTCTTGCCCCCTTTTAGCCAATTTTCTTTTGTCAAATTCATATTAATAGAATCTATCCATTCTCCTTCAAATTCTAGTTCATTTTTATCGATACTATCTATCACAAAGCCAACCTTTTCATAAACATACTTAGCCCTTGGATTGAAATCAAAAACACTTAAAGTAAGTTGATGAAGTGTAGTGTTTTTAAATACATAATCAATTATAAGTTGAGTTGCTTCAGTTCCTAATCCACGATTTCTTCCCTTTGGTCCAATAAGTATCCTAAAATTCATGCTATTATTTTTTTCATCATATAAATTGACTACTACCTCTCCCACTAAGACACTTTGGGATTTGTCAACAATAGCAAGATCCAAGCGATTGGTTTGTTCATTTCTTGTATTGTACCAATGGAGAATTGGTTCCTTATCAAAATCCGAAGTGCTTCCCGTCAGTTTTATTACTTCAGAATCATTTAAGCATTCCTCTATATAAGGAAAATCCTCATCTATAAAAGGTCTAAGAACAACTTTCTCGCCTTCTATTAAGGGTTTATGACCTAAATATATCAATACACTCACACTCCATTATTTTCAAAAAATATTTCCCTGTATTATCAGTTATCTACTAAAATTAACCTGCCTGTGTAGTGCAAGCGAAAAGTTAAATACTCGGAATTTAAAACACCTTACCTGACAATATGGACCGATTGTGGAGTAGCTCAGCTTTATTGCCAGGTAACAACTTCCTACTCAATCAGTTTTCCCAAATCTTATTAAGCAATCGTCCCTTTTAACTGAAGAACAATTACATTGAAAAGAGTGTATTTGTACAGTCTTTCACCATATGTTTCCTTTTATTGGTATACTCACTTTCGAAAGCATTAGTTTCTGTATTGAAGTAACTACAACCTTGTTGAATTCCCCTGTTTTTTTCTCTCTGGATGTATACATATTTTTCTTCCGGTTCATCTTTAAAAATGACACGGGCGCGTGTTCTGTTTATACCTGCATCTTTCTTTATTGAAAGAATGCTTTAACTTCTAATAATTCATCGGAATTATATCCAAGCTTAAGAAGGTGATTTTTTGTTGTATTTTCCATTAATAAGGAGCGAACAGGGTTACCATTAAATACATCATAAACGAGAAAAGGCACCCCTATAATAACTCCATGAATAATAAAAAAAATAAACGTTTAGTTACTTTCAGTATTCTTCCCCCCTTTTTAAACAATCTGGCTCTTTAATATTACTCCCACCGAAAACTGTACTTTTTTATCCACTAATTAATTTTTCATCCATTTAAAAATAGAAATATTTGGTTGAAATAAGTTAATGTTTTCTGAACAAAATAAACATTAAAAGGTGGTGTTTAAATGAAAAAAGTTATTATAGTTCCTTCTTTTTTACTGTTATTTCTACTATCAGCAACAATTACTTACGCTGAACCAAATTATTATCAACCCGCTGAAAGGTCAAAAGAAGAACTCGTGATGGACATGTATTTCTCACTACTTTTACCGAATGTTCAAAAAGCAGTATCTAATTACTATTCAGATTATCTTACCATAAGTCCTTTAGTGTATCCGTATCAAATAAATATTCTAAAGATGGAAAGAACTAATGGATATCGAGGTTTCATATTTTTAGTAACCCTTGAAGTTACTCCAGTTGTCGGTCCACATAACCCAGTAGGCAGGGACCAACTAACATTTTCTATAACTCCGGGTGAAGTAAAACTTAAAAATTTTACTCATATGGAGACTTATGAACTTCCTCCGAATTGGCAAGACATTATTAAAAAGAAGAAATACTTACATGCCTTGAATCTTTCGCATTAAGTCCCCATTTCGGGATTTTTTTATTGGCAAACCTTTATAATTATATGCATAGACCAAACACAAATAACGTTTTAACATAAATCAAAAAAAACACTCAAATGAATAATTACACTAAAATAAAAATCCACATTTACAAACACCTATTTTCTCGGTTAGTAAAATGCGTCCCTATTAGCTGTAGAGACTCTTCGCGTTAGTTGAAGTAGGAAACGGTATTCACTTTATTTCATTAAGGAGTTTTAAGATGTTTATATGATAAGAAAAGGCAAACCATAATCTTCCCTTTGTACATCAAGTATTAATCTTTATTAACAAACTCATTTACCTCGTGAGTGGAACTAGTTGAAAGTAAATATATCGTATGAGTGTCTTTTGTGTTCATAATCGTTCCATCGTCTTCTGTAATCCAGAGGAAATACGATTCTTCACCCACACTGAAGGAATACTGTGGATTTTCCATATTCGCAATGCCTGGTTCCTGAGTCGAATCACTCACTGCTTTATTGAAGATAGCGATTTCATTTGTTTCCTTCAAATCTAATTGTTCCATTTTTGTCTCAGGGTCACTATTTTCCACCGGTCCACTTGTTTCAATTTGTTCTTTTTGAGTACAACCGACCAATAATAGTCCGACAGCAGCAAGTGCAATAACTAATTTATTCATATTATCCTCCTTTTAACAGTAGACGTACATCGCCTAAGAATAGTTACATGATCTCCTTTTCAGACGATACTAACTGCTAGTAAAAAGAACAAGGAACCGAAAAGACCTATTCGCCACCACGAATAGGTCTTCATTTTCCCATGCTATTTTATTAGTCTTTCTCCAACAGAAAATCCGTAGCCCTATTGTAGAGCCTCTTTCTTAGTCAACGACTCTAAAATCGGGAATAGTTTCTCTAAATCATCAATTTCATATGTCGGTGTACTTCCTTCAACCAACTCTTTTTCCTCACGATTAATCCACACTGAACGCATACCCACGCGCGACGCACCTAAAATATCTGTCATCAAATTATCGCCTACCATTACCGCCTCATCTGCCGCAATTCCACATGTTGTAAGCACATGTTGGAAAATGGATACGTCTGGCTTTCCTTTACCGAATGCACCGGAAATGACGATATGATCAAAATAGGGGGCGATCTCAGGTGTAATTTCAAGTTTCGTTTGTTGCAAACTAGGTGAACCATTCGTTAGCAGCACAAGTTCGAATCGTCCTTTTAACTTGTCTAGCACACTAAAAGTCTCTTCATATATAAAAGGATGTTTTCTCCGCTCCTCCGGGAATAATTCAGCCAACTCACTACCAAGTTGCGCATCTTCAATCCCAAGTCGCTGCAGTCCTTTCGTCCATGCTTCACGACGATAGCCTGAAACGATCACTTTCATCTTCTGAAAGAATTCCCCCGCATCATCAAACGTTCCCCAAAGCCCTTCGAATGGATTAATGCCAATCATCTGTGTGAATTCGTATGTATCATATGCAGCATATAACTCCCTGGCTTCAGCTCGAACCGCCTCTTCAAGCGCTGTAGGATCAATCTCATGAAGCTGTGCCGCCCGCTCACATGTCTTCCTAAATGCAGTCGCTACGCTTTTTTTATCCCATAACAATGTATCATCTAAATCAAAAATTAGTGTTTTAATCATTAGTGAACAACTCCTTTTTCATTTATAGGTTGAATACGTGTATCCATTGAGCAAAGGTACTTGGCTTATAGCGACAGGCATCCCCTAGCGCCTTAGCAGGTTCAATGGAAGTCATTATTTCAACTGATCTAGTCCAGTATACATCACTATCAGACTCTTTAGCAGGATAAAAGATGAGTTAAATACAGTCCACTTTTCATAAATTTAAGGTTGTTCAATAGAAAATCATAGCCTCTCCACAACTAACGTTATAAGCGATAAAGAAATTCTACTTCTCCCCAAATTTCCTTCAAGCGTTTTCCCTCAATCATCCCATTATCTAAAAGTTCTTGTGCTGTTTTAAAATAGGTAAAACGCTTTTGATCCTCACCAAGACCTCTGCCTTCTGGGACATTAATTATTCCATATAATTTGCCATTAAATTTAAATTCAATTTCATGTCCAATATGTACATCTCTTTCTAATTCCTCATAGGTGTAATTCAATTTTTCACTCCTATCCTTTTCCCCACTATACGACATTTCCAGTATATTTCCCTCCGCTTTGATACAATATAAAGCACTTCAAAAAAGACCCACCTGAACGTTTATTAAACAGCCAAGGTGAGTCTCCATATTTAATTGTCTTATCGCCTTACCGCAAAACCATCAAATTCTACTAAACCTTTTTTCCCAGATACTACGTTTGTTGCCGTCATGAATAATCCCACGTCCTGCGTTGCTTCTGTACTAGAAATAGTTGCTGTACCTACTGTTGTCCAAGTCTCCCCATCCTGGCTACAAGACCCCGTAAATGTTTTGCCATTCTTAGTGAGTTTCAAATAAACAGGCCCCGAGAAATCTTTTTGAGAAAAGTTATCGAAATAACCGTCATTATTTGAATCCCACGAAAGCACACAGCCGTTTCCTGGGGTAAGCGCTAAATTTACAGTTCCTGTTGAGCCATATTGGGTCATATCGTTCCGAACCATGATCCCAGCTCGCGCCCAAGCCCATGTATCATCCTGACTCACTACTCGTGTGATGACTGTTGTTCCATCCTTCATCTCTTCTTCGCGGTAAATGGAACCAAATTCATTCGTCCCACCCCAAAGATCCGCTCCCCCCCCATAAATACCAAATAAATTGCCTGATTGGCCAAAAGTAGAGTCATTAAACGAAACGGTTTTGAATTCTGCTCCAACTGCATTGGCTGTCATCAGCTTCACTTCACTTGTGGAACTTTGACTTTCGTCCCCAATCCGATACGTGGCTTCTGCTGTCAGCATTTCAACAAGTTTGTACTGTGCTTCCTCGTCAGATAGCGTAATGCCGTACTGAACAGACATTAATTCACCTGGCGCTAGAGATGTAGATGTTGTGTCGCCAAGTGGTTTCACATTAAATCCTGTGGCAGAATGTAATGCAAGGTTAATATCCTCCACTGTCGAAAAACTATTATCATTCATAAGTGTCAAAGTGACTGTTACCGTCTCTCCCTTAGCGATTGCTCCACTAGATGCGGAGACTTCACTTGTTAATGGAAATCCGAATGTCGATAGGTTATTAAGCACGTCCTCTGAAATTTCATGAATATCGCCAACTGGTGTCGTTGGATAGTCGTTTTGACTACGCGCCCACTCATCTCCCATTGCATACCAGTCAATCTGCTGAGGTTGTCTATTTTCATCTAGCGCATTACTGAGTTCAGTAAAGTAGGTGTTCCATCTGTCATAATAGAAACTCTCGACTAGACCTCCCCATTCACGATTAGCGTAATCATGTAGGCCCCCTCTAGAAGGTTGGGCATGTCCCCAAACTGTAATAAGCGAACGGGCATCATACTCATATTTTGCGGCTTCTTCTTTATCTGAAGCCCATGATTGTGCTTGTTTTAGCCAAGTCCCCAACAACATTTGGTCGTTTGTAGAAACTACTTCATCCATTAGTTTCATCCACTCAAGCCATTTTGTCGTATAGCTTGTAAATAATGCTTTATCTTTGGCGTCATAGGCTTCTTTAATTTTTGGTAACAAGACACGGCTTTGATTTGACAGCACTTGGCGGGTAACATCCATTAGATCATACCGATATGCGCTGCTGTCTCTCAATTCCGGAGCTACTTGAAGAAGTTCTGATAACGCTTGATTGAATTGCTGTGTATTGTACCGTTCACTTGCAGGGGACCATAAAGCCGCAGTATCCACGCTTAAGCTTGGTTGAGCACCAAACAATCCGTCATGCGCCTCACTCCATCCATCTGCAGGCATATTGTAGGCGGTATCCTGTAATGTTTTCCATGCTGCTTGTGCATGTTTGTCTACCTGTCCATATCGGCGCTCCGACCACTTGGCAAACCAACTATCCATGTCGACAGGACCGTCTTGCCAAGCCATTTCAGTAAGGAAGTCAAAGGCTACTGGATTATTATTACTTCCTTCTGGCATCAGTGCTATGCCCGAAAGATTACTTCCTGTTTTGTTTTTCCATTCCCAATACTTTTCGTTCCATACGGACATATTCGCCCCCATGGTTGTATGGCCTCCAAAATTCCAAATAGAACCGAATGCATAAGGTGTATCTGGCCAAGTCGATTCTCGATTGAGGTCCGAATAACGATCTGATAAACCATCTAGGATCAGAATCTTGTCTTTATCAAGAGAAGAAATCAACTGTTTGCTTGGATTGTTTTGCCAGCCAAGAATTGTCCAAATTGCTCCCGGATGCGCTTGTTGAAGAGCAGACTCTACCGCTTTTGCCGCAGCTGGGATAGGAACATCTCCCGGTCTTCCCCCTTCATGTAAAAGATCCATCTTGAACATAGTTGTCTTGCCAAATCGTTGTGCTTGTTTTTCGTAAAATGTCTCCGCAACTTGAGGGAATAGCTCATTTCTAGGATCAAGCCAATCTGGTCGAACAAATCCGGATATCCAATCCCCTTGTGGAATTACTCTCCCTTGTGGATTTTTGTCTACAAAATCTAAAGGAACGGTTCCGAAATAACCCGGAAATACAGGTGTCATTCCCAGTTCACGTAATCGATCAGCTATTTTCTTGCCAAGCTGCGCTCTTGCATCAATCAACTCTTCTGTAACAGGTCCTCCAAAACTACTCATATTTTGGAGTAACCACCAAGGTTGGTGACTAGGCTGTGGAATCCAATTGAGCATCTCCTCTGAACTGTAGCCAAATTGCTTAAAGGTGTCATAATACACGGCTTCTTGTCCCACCGTTACGAGTACTTCATTGACTCCTTGCAAGGCAAGAACATCTATCGTTCTCTCCCATTCCTCCCAATTCCGATAGGCTCCTGTATAGCCATCATCTGTATCATTTAAGGCAAATCGATGCGGTACATTGGCTGTTTTCTTCAATTCAGCTTCAGGCGCAGGTAACGTTTTAGGTAAATGTAATTGTTCCCCATTCCAATTGATATTTCCATTGGCTGTATATTTTAAATACCAATTAAAACCTGTTAACAAAACAGCTGGAGATGTTCCCTGAATCTGAATCTTCCCAGGGGTACCCGTTAGTTTAAAATAATCATTGCCGTCTTCATCCTGTGGTACAGCAAGAAATTCAACCTGTTGGTAATGATCCGGAATCAATCTTTTTAGTGACTGTATTGCCGGTTTAGTGTCAAAAACACCTTCTTCAGGGTTATCCTGATTGAGCAAATCATCCGTAAGGGCAGTTAAATCCGTAAATGCCTCGTCAGAAATCAACTTGCTGTTATGCAACTTAGCAAGTAATTCTTTAAAGCTTGTCAAATGCTTCACAACCTTGTCAGTTGCCCCTGTTTGTTCATAACGTACTACGGCAGTCAAGTGAACTTGAAGGGAACGAGCGGTAGTACTATTAGCGAATTCTCCCGATTTCTGAAACTCTTCAACGAGTTTCAACAAATCCGCTACGGTTTGAATGTTACTTTGCTGTCCACCCACTTTTTCCTTTGCCTCCACTGCATGTTCAGAACGATTTTCCTGCATCGCATGAACCTGGGTTGGTGAAGGGAACATTCCTAACAACAAGACGACTAATAAAAACAAGACTCCACACTTTTTAAGATAAAAACGACTTTTCATCATCATACACCCCCACAAATTTTAAAAACTAATTTTCTGTATGGATTCTATAAAAGTACTACTCTAAGTACTTTAGATTAGTCGATTCATCCATAGATGTATGGTTCAAGTACACACGATCCTATTAAATGATTTTAGGATCCTATTCAAACAAATAATGCTCGGATTCCTATTACTTCTTATTGTTTGCTCACCTCCTTCAATCCAACCTAGAATTCCATATGATCATTTCTGATTTTTTGTGCTAATATATAATAATTTTCTCTATGGTGTTTAGTTTCGTATTCAAAAATTCTCCTCTACATAATCACCAACTTCAATATTCGCATTATTCAGACTCCCAACTACGGATGATTTTATATGAATAGTATTGTCTGGTCAACCCACCCAGTTAATAAAATGTAAAAATGGTTAATTTCACACATCTATAAATAAGTCCTTAAAACATTAGTAAACGTAAAAAAATCCCCACAAAAGACTCGAAGAGATTTTTCCGTTTCTAAATATAGGTCAAATAAATGAATACATTTGAGGGTATGCATCCTCAAAGCGTTTAGTTGAAAAAGCATCAGGTTCTAAACCATTTCGAGTTATTAATAGTAACTCGCACCTCAAAAACGAGCTAATTTTCCTGCCTTTCCAAATTTGTCAACAATTTTTAACGAATCTCCAACGTTTCGATTCTTACTCCGCAGTTCATCCAATGCTGCAGTTAATTGGGCAAACGCTACAGCAATTTCTGCTTGGCTAGGGATATGTGCAAGCACCTCTTTGGCGTTTGCTAGTGCTCTACTAAAGGGTGTCCAGCTTTCTGCGATGTAGTTTTCTTCTTGCTTTTTATCAACCTTAACAATTAATGCTATCAATGAATTCTTACTGATTTCATCATCGATCAACTTGTCCAACACAGCTGCACTTTCGTTACTATGTTTCCCCATGGCATTTACCTGTGTTGGTAGTGGATAAATTCCACACAACATGGTGACAACTAACAACAAGATTCCAAAATTCTTAACATACACACGGCTTTTCTTACTTTTCAACATCAAGCACCTCCGCAAGTTTTCTGATGGATTCTATGAAAGTATTGGTATATGGACCATAGTTTAGTCATCTATCCAAAGATAAATGGTTCAAGTACACATAGATTCCTAGCACTTCTTATAATTCTCTCTACCCTCCACTAGAATGTATTCGCGTTGAATGGACAACCCATCCAGTCAACCATATGTGGGAACTGTAAGTCATATTCATAAAAAAATACCCGGTTCCAAAACAATTCAGGATTGTTTTAAAACCGGATACGCCAAAAATATACCCCTCAATAAATCTGCCTATTCCAAAATCGTTGCTGTGCGATTGCTTTGACAAACTCTTGATCGAAGTCCGGATTATCGGTTGCGAAAACAATCCCTGGCCCCACTTTGGCATTTGAGGCTTCAAAAAACGCCAGCCCCGTTGTAGCAAAACCAATGGGCTTAAAATGCTTGAACGCCTCGTCGATAAAATACTCGATATTATAATTGAACTTCGCTTGATTTGCTGCTGTACCCCCAACGACGTACAATGCATCAAACAACACGGGATCTGTCGTCAAGAATGTTTCATTGGCCATTACTTTTAACCCATCTGTACCGCGTACAGCTCCTAACTTTTCGCCGACAATGTCAACCGTGATGCCATAGTTTCTGAACGTTCTTACGGCCGCCTTCACTTCTGCGCCGTTAAAGTCATTGCCTATTAACACGCCAACCTTCAATGTTTGCGGAAACCATACCGTATTCGCTTGACTGAGTGCTGGTGATGATGCGGTGACAGGCGATTGTACAACTGCTGTCGGTGGATTCACTCCAACACCTTCCGCAATGAGCGTTGCCATCTGCTTATCAACATGCGCAAACATATCCACCACTTGTTGTCGCACGCTACGGCTATTTACTTTGCCTACCTCAAAGGTGAACGCATCAATGATATGCTGCTTTTCCCAGGATGACATACTGTTCCAGAAAAGCCTTGCCTGCGAAAAGAAATCCTTAAACGAATCGCTACGTGCTTGAATGACACGGCCCTCTACTTTTTCCGGGTAATGTACAAAGCCGCCCTCTTGTGCAGTTGAAGTAGAGGGTGTATTATCTGCAAGGGAATTTTTATGATAGCTAATCTTTCCAACATTGATCGTCTGCCGACTATACCCGTTGCGCTGATTATTATGGAATGGACAAACAGGCCGATTGATTGGTATTTCTGTGAAATTTGGACCGCCGAGTCGGATGAGCTGGGTATCTAAATAAGAAAATAATCTACCTTGTAACAATGGATCATTCGTAAAATCAATACCTGGCACGACATTTCCCGGATGAAATGCTACTTGCTCCGTTTCCGCAAAAACATTATCTACATTGCGATTTAACGTCATCTTGCCAAATATCTTAACGGGAACAATCTCTTCAGGCCAAAGCTTCGTCGGGTCAAGAATATCAAAATCAAACATGAATTCATCTGCTTCATTGATCATTTGCACGCCTAGTTCATACTCTGGAAAGTTGCCATGTTCGATCGACTCCCATAGATCTCGGCGCTGGTAATCAGGGTCTTTCCCCGAAATTTTTTGTGCTTCATCCCAAACTAAAGAATGGACGCCTAGTAAGGGTTTCCAGTGAAACTTCACAAATCTAGATACCCCTTGTGCATTGACGAATCGAAACGTGTGTACACCGAAGCCTTGCATCATACGAAAGTTCTTTGCGATGGCTCGGTCGGACATTTGCCACATCACCATATTTGCCGATTCTTGGTTGTTGGCAACGAAATCCCAAAACGTATCATGCGCAGAAGAAGCTTGTGGAATTTCATTATTCGGTTCCGGTTTAATGGCATGAATGAGATCCGGAAACTTCAACCCATCTTGGATGAAAAACACCGGAATGTTATTGCCAACGAGATCATAATTCCCTTGCTCCGTATAAAACTTCACCGCAAAACCTTTGACATCCCGTACAGTGTCTGACGAACCGGAACTTCCTACCACATTCGAAAATCTAGTAAATACCGGCGTAATGGTTCCAGGTTCCTGTAAAAACCCCGCGGTCGTGAATTCCTTCATTGATTCATACAATTCGAATTCCCCGTGCGCCGCATAACCTCTTGCGTGGACAACCCGCTCTGGAATTCGTTCATGGTCAAAATGGGTTACTTTTTCCCGAAAATGAAAATCCTCCATTAATGTTGGACCACGGACCCCCGCTTTTAATGACTCTTCATCATTGGAGACTTTCAACGCTTGGTTGGTCGTCATTTTCTTTCCAAAGTTATTTACACGGTACTGTTCCAACTGCCGATCCTTGCTGTTTCCGGCGACAATCTGCCTTTCATTTTCCAATGATTTGTCCACGCAATCCCCTTTCCTTTGCCTAACATAGATGCATCATTACTATATGCAAGCCTTTTGAAAACCGGCACAAGCGCACACAAAAAAGGATAGCTCAAGGGCTATCCTTCTTGCACCTGATATAAATATTCGTGCATTATGCTTTGATGGTGTCAGCAACCTCTACAACCCAACCAAATGGATCTGCAATTTTTCCATACTGAATAGCCGTAAACTCTTCATATAGCTTTTCAGATAAACCACCAATTTCACCGTTATTAATGATGATTTTTTCATCACGCCAATTGAGTTCGCCAATCGGAGAAATAACGGCTGCTGTTCCCGTTCCGAAAGCCTCTTCCAACGTCCCCGCTTGATGCGCCGCATAGATTTCTTCAATGGAAATTTTACGCTCAATCACTGGGATATCCCAATGATTTAATAATTGGATGATGGATTTCCTCGTAATTCCCTCTAAAATACTGCCATTCAAAGCAGGCGTAACGACTTCACCGTTAATTTTAAAGAAAACGTTCATGCTACCGACTTCTTCAATATATTTTCGTTCTACGCCGTCCAACCACAGCACTTGTGAATAGCCTTTTCCGTCAGCGATTTCTTGGGCTCTTAAGCCGGATGCGTAGTTACCTGCTGTTTTCGCCATCCCGGTTCCGCCTGCTACAGCCCGTACGTATTCATTCTCAACCAAAATTTTAACGGGATGGATGCCTTCTTTGTAGTACGACCCGACCGGGGACAGAATAATGATGAACTGATATTTCTTCGAAGGTGCAACCCCTAGATACGGCTCTGTTGCGACCATGAATGGTCGTATGTATAAGGATGTGCCCTCAGCTGTTGGAATCCATTCTTTATCGATTGTCAAGAGTTCCTTTAACGCATCAATTGCACTTTGTTCAGTAAATTGAGGCATACATAAGCGATCACTTGACTGATTCATACGGCGCATATTTTCCTCAGGACGGAACAGGAGGACCTTGCCATCTTGACCGATATAGGCCTTCATTCCTTCAAATACGGTTTGACCATAGTGGAATATCGTAGCGGCAGGATCTAACGCGATCGGTGCATATGGAACAATTCGATGCCTCGTCCATCCTTGCCCTTCACAATAATCCGCAATAAACATATGATCTGTAAATACTCTTCCAAATTCCAATTGATCGGATGACGGTTTTTGTTTTTTGTTTTCGCTTAATGTGATTTCGATTGTGTGTTTAGCCATGATGTTTGCATCTCCCTATTCCTTTTTTTATTCCGATCAATTGTTACTTAAAAAGGAATATCAAGATAAGCCCAAGTAGATGGCTTCATGATATTCCTTCCTCATAGCGATTTGCGGAATTCATTTTTCTGATAATATTGATTATACCAACACATCGAACAATATGCTATCCTATCCTAAAAAAAATATTTACAATCCTATTTGTGTGCTACCCGACTGAATGTAGCGTATTCAGTTCACAATAGAAGTTGTAAAGGAGGAATTTTACATGCAACAACATTATTTTATCGGTATACGGATTCCATCGACTTTCGAAGAACAAGTCGAGAGTTTTAAAAAGAAATACCAACTAGAAACAGCCTATAAAGTGATTCCACATATTGAGGATTTACATGTGACATTGCTCTATTTAGGTACTATACCAGAAAACCTTTTACCTGTACTCAAAAAAGAACTTGTCGAAATCGCCGCGCGTCATCCGGCATTTTCAATATATGTAGATGGTCTATCGTATTTCGGAACTTCTTCTGGACCACGCGTCGTCTATTTATCGGTTAAGGAATCTATAGCGTTAGCTGAACTACAAAAGGAGATTGACCAGACGATTGGCAACCAACTCAGAAGGCCTATGTCAGAACGTTTCGTCCCACATGTCACTATCGCCAAAAAGCGTAAGTCGACAGATGCCCTTGTCATTCAAAAGGAATCCATTCAGCCGATCGAAGTTGCCGTCCAGTCCTTTTCATTTTTTGCGGTACATCCCGATAAAACGCCGAAGTATGAAGTAATCGAGACGTTTGAACTGGACTAAAACGTGTCAGGCACAAAGGATGATTAGGACTTAAATATCCGTAACCATCCTTTGAATTTAAACAACATCATCATGGCCACCCCAATTATGAACATAACACCAAGGATAATTCCATACCCATAGCGCCAGTGCAGTTCAGGCATATAATCGAAGTTCATCCCGTACACACCTGCTATGAACGTCAACGGGATAAAGATAGATGAAATGATTGTCAGCGTCATCATAATACTGTTCATCCGATTCGAATTGATAGATAATTGGCTATCCCTTATATCAGAGGTCAATTCTCGATTTGCTTCAATCATTTCACCCAATCGCAGCAAGTGGTCGTGAATATCTGTGAAATAAGCGAGCTCATGGTCAGTTAGGTCTAACCGCCTTGAATAGAGCATCCTATATAAGAGTTCCCGCATTGGATAGATGGTTCGACGTAAACGTAGTAAATCACTACGGACTTCGAATACATAATCCATCGACAAATGCACGGTCGTTGGGGACAATTGGTCCTCAATTTCATTCAAATGATCTTCGATTTTATAAAGGATTGGGAAATAATGATCGACCAGTTTATCAATGATTTGATAGGCTTTAAATAGATGACCCCGTTTCCACTTTTTCGGATTCTGTTTAATATCTTGACGTGCAAACTCCAATTCCTCTACTGCATTGTAGTGGAATGTCACCACAAAATTATCACCAAGGAACATATTCAATTCATCTGCTGTCAAATCGTCGTGGCAGAGGGAATGCAGGACAAAGAAAGTATAGTCATCATAGTAATCCAGCTTCGGCCGCTGCAAGCGATGCAAACAATCTTCAATCGCAAGCGGATGAAAATTAAAAAATGAATGTAAAAATGTTTCTTCGTGGGTATCTGGCTGATCGAAATCCACCCAGTACCAGTGCCATGAACGGCCCGTTATTTCATCCAATGAGAAATCAAAAATCAATTCATCGTCCTCTGTAATTCCCATCGTACGAATCATCATTCACACTTCTTTCCCACTATCGTCGATAACTTCCGATTACTTAAAATCCTAGATGTACAATTTACCAGGACCTTCTCTTCCTTCATAGTACTTCTCGAATGTACGAGATACCATACATAATGAGACATTTTTTATCTAACATAATTATCGGCTAATCGGAAATACTAAATGCAGATATCCAACGATAATTGGGGATGTGAAAATAGATGGACTTTTTTTATGGACAAGAAACACTTACGTCAATCCAATGGATTTTGCGAGCAATCATTTCATTTTTCTTCCTGCTTATCGCAACTAAAATGATGGGAGCGCGATCTATATCACAGTTGCGACTAATCGACTTCGCCATCGCTTTAATCATCGGAAACATTCTTGCACACCCTTTATCTGATGAAAGGTTAGGGATGAAAGGATCCTTGATAACAACAACCGTTTTAATTGTCTTATACATTCTATTCGTGTTTATTAATTTAAAATGGAACACACTTAGAAAGTGGTTTGAACCTTCCCCTTATCCTCTAATCAAAAATGGGGAGATCATTTATGCGAGCTTAGCAAAAGCAAGAATCACGATTGATCATGTATTGTCGGAATTACGAAAAGAAAAAATTGAAGACATCCAAATGGTAGCCCTTGCACAATGGGAACCAGATGGCACCATATCGTTTTTCCTATCGCCCCAACTCCAAGCACTGACCCCGGCGGACATGCAATTGGTCAAAAAACCATTTGCATTTCCAAGAACGATTATTCGGGAAGGCAAAATTGATTTCAATGAATTGCATCAATCAGGGAAAGACCAGGCTTGGCTAGAAAACAAATTTTTAATCTTTAACGTAGAGGCGCGTGATATTTTACTGGCTACACTTGATGACAGTGACGAGATGAAAATCTATTTGTATCACTAAGTAAACATAGCAAAGCCATTCCATCTAAAAAGCTTCTTTGATGGAATGGCTTTGTTATTTACAGCCTATTATTTTTCTGACTCAACGACCTTTTTTACTCGTTGTACAAATTCAACAACAACCTTGTCGTTCCCAAATAGTAAAAATAATTTTATGAACCATTTTAAAGGACGATTCGTCGTTGTATATGTAAATAAGGTTTTATTCTCATTAATCTTAACCAGTTTATAGCCCGCCGTTATGTCAAACATGTTTGCAAGAGTAAAACCTACTTTCATCTTTTTTTCGTCTGAGGAATTGAAATACTCCAACGTTTCTACATTGTATTCCATCACACGCTTGCCCTCTTTATATTTTTGTAAATACACACTGCCAACCATTTCATCTGTAATTGTTAACGGTTTATTTTCAACAACTTGTGGCATAATTTTTTGCATATTTTCTAATGACCCATCGAATAACTCCCACACCTTTTCGATCGGCGCATCAATCTCCACTTCGCTTGTCCATTGTTTCATCTTAATATCTCCTTTCAAATATTAATTTACTCCGTATTATCTATTTCCCTAATCTTTATCATACCAGTTTTACTCAGAAATGCTCTCGTCCTTTCATTTTCGAAAAATCAAATCAAAGCCCCAGGCATGTTCATTTCTAAATCAATACAAATCGTCATACACATGAGTAGATCACTAGATTCTGGCAGCATAAGGACTACACTAACCAATCACCGAGTGTGCAAGGAAACTAAGTTCCTCTGTGAGGGTAGGTCGCTTAGTACATCCAGATATTCAACTTATTAGTAACCCATGTTTACTTTTTCACAGTGAGATTGAATGAAGGCTAACAACATCAAAGTAACTTCAATAAATATATACAAATATCTATTAAGAATGAATAAGGAGGTGAAAGCCGTTCGCCAAATTTTATGTTTGTCTTGTTAAATATCGGGTATAAAATTGATAGTCCGTGTGAATCCCGTACATTGCGAAAGTGATGTAATCATCGAGTAGAATCGTGAGGGTGTCGGTGTATACAACAAAGCGAAAACCGAGCATAGTAAAAGTTGAGGAATTTCACTACACAAGAAGACTCAACTATGTAGGATTCGTTGTATCCGAATTTACACCTGTGGAGTGTCACACCAAATGCAAGTAGCCACGGCAAAAGCAGGCACGATGAAGCGGGAAGCAAACAAAGCTTATAGATTTTTATAGGTTTTTGGCAACGGTTGAGGGATGCGCATGCACTCAAAAAAACAATCCAGACGGCATCTATCTCCACCAATCTTTATGGCGAGATTTTTTGCTTTACTGATTATCCTAGGTACTCTACTTTTTAAATTACCATTTGCAACTACACAGCCCATCACATGGACGAACGCACTCTTCACTGCTACCTCTGCTACGACAGTGACAGGTCTTAGTGTTTTTGAAATCGGAACTACACTCACATTGTTCGGACAAATCGTGTTACTTATACTTGTTCAAGTCGGCGAGATTGGGCTAATGACATTTGCTGTAGCTATTCTGATCATCGTAGGGAAAAAAGTAGGCTTTCAAAACAGTGTTCATATGCAAGATACGTTCAACGAACAAACAATGGGTGACATGGTGAAATTAGTCAAGCAGATTATACTTTTTGTGCTGATCGCTGAGGGATTAACCATCTGTATTTTATCCATCTACTGGGCACCTGATTTTGGATGGCGTACAGGGATTTATTACAGCATTTTTCACGTAATTTCCACCTTTAACAATGCAGGTTTTTCCCTTTTCCCAGAAAACTTAATCCGATTTTCCGAAGATCCGGTTGTGCTCTTCATTTTATCTTCCTTATTAATTGTAGGTGGCATTGGTTTTGTTGTTGTGACAGACATATTCTCAAAGAAATCTTTTCGTCAGTGGTCACTGCACACAAAGATGTTGGTTGGCGGGACTTTGTTATTAAATGGCCTAGCAACCCTTATATTATTTGCTCTTGAATACCACAACACGCATACCATCGGTGAATTTCCAATTGCTAAAAAGCTACTGCATTCTTATTTTCAAGCTGTATCGTCACGAACTGCTGGATTTAACGCCATTCCGATTGGCGAAATGGAGGATTCCTCCCTACTCTTTATTATGTTTTTAATGTTCATCGGAGGCGGTAGTACATCGACAGCTTCTGGCATTAAACTAACGACATTTATCATCGTGATTTTTACGACGATTCATTATATAAAAGGCATACCTGAGCCCCGTTTTTTTGGCAAGGCTATTAAAACCGATGTCCTCTTTCGTTCATTGGCGATCACAATCGTCAGCATGATTGTTGCATTTGGCGCACTATTTCTATTGAACACCTTTGAACATTTCCCATTATTACCTTTAGCCGTTGAAGTGTTTTCTGCTTTTGGAACCGTCGGATTGTCGATGGGCATCACCGGAGAACTCAGCGATGACGGGAAAGGTTTACTGTGCATAGTCATGTTTATCGGACGTCTCGGTCCATTAACCCTATTCTATTTACTATTAAAAAAAAGAAAAAAAACCTATCATTTTCCGTACGAGCAAGTTCGCACAGATTGAAACAAGCGGATTGTATTGTGCAATCCGCTTGTTCTCCTCTATATCTCCAACAACTCCCGAATATCATCCTCGGTTATTAATGTATTTGCGCTAGCTTTCGGATCAATGATTTTCCCGATCAAATCTCTTTTCTTGTCCTGTAATTCATTCATTTTATCTTCAATCGTTCCACGGGCAACGAGTTTGATGACATGGACAACCCGTTGTTGACCAATGCGGTGAGCGCGGTCCGCGGCTTGTTCCTCCACCGCTGGATTCCACCAAAGATCGTACAGGATGACCGTGTCGGCCCCGGTCAAATTGAGTCCAGCCCCGCCCGCCTTCAATGAAATCAAAAATAAGTCACGCTCTCCTGCGTTAAATCGATTACATATGTTCAACCGATCTTCTGAAGGTGTTTGGCCATCTAAATAGAAGAAAGGGGTACCGTTTATCGCTAAGTCCTTGCCGATAATGCCAAGCATCTTCGTGAATTGTGAAAAGATTAATACCCTTCTACCGGCAAGGTTCGATTCTTCAAGTAACTGTTTCAGCTGCTCAAACTTCGCCGAACTTCCTTGATAGCCGTCCACGAACAATGCGGGGTGGCAACAGATTTGCCGCAACCGTGTCAGTCCAGCGAGAATTTTGATTTTATTCTTTTGGATTGTATTCTTATCCAAGTGCTTTAACGTATCGTGACGCAGCTTTGCTAAATAGGCGGCATAGAGCTCCTTCTGTTCAGGAAGAAGCTCCGTCGTTTCCATTGACTCGATTTTTTCCGGCAGTTCCGCGAGGACATCTTCTTTCAGCCGCCGCAGCAAAAATGGTCGAATGCGGCGGGCTATCGCTTTTGGCGTAAGCTCACTATATTCACGCAACCCCATAAATAACTCAGGAAATACGACGTGAAAGATGGACCACAATTCTTCCTCCGAATTTTCAACAGGGGTTCCCGTCAGCGCGAATCGATTGTCCGCCCGCAATTTCTTCACGGCTCGTGCTGTTTGTGTAATCGGGTTTTTGAATGCTTGCGCCTCGTCAAAAAAGATCGTCAGGAAGTCTTGTTTCTCAAACCATTGAATATCCCGGCGGATCAACGGATAGGACGTGATCAACACATCTATGCCATCCAATTCATTCTGCTGCTTCGTCCTCACCTTTTTAGGCCCGTCTATGACTACGGCATGAATGTCAGGTGTGAATTTTTTAAACTCACTCAGCCAGTTATACGTTAAAGAAGAAGGGCAAACAATTAACACCCGCCGTTTTTTCGCACGAATTTCGGGGAGCACGGACAAGATGAACGCAATGCTTTGCAACGTTTTTCCAAGCCCCATATCATCTGCCAGCACGCCCCCTAAGTTATGGGACGCGAGCGTTTTCATCCACTGGTACCCCTGTTTTTGATAATCACGTAGAACCGTTGCCAAATGCTTCGGCACTTCAATTCCTGTACTACTAGGGTTAAGGAGGTGTTCAAAGTACTGGCGCGCCGATGCTTCTACGGAGAACATACCATCCTCATTGGCACCCGCGAGAAAGCGCATTCCACGTGCTATTGGAACGGATAAGCCCTTTTCCAGTTCGTCCAGCCCCACGGGTACTTCATTCAAAAAACGTTGAATTTCTTCAAATTCCTTTGTTTCTAATGAAAGAAGGGCTCCGTCTCGTAAACGGTAGTACTTCCGTTTTTCCTCCAACGCCTCGAGGACTTCACGTATTTGCTTGTCCGGTATACCGTCCAGCTCAAATTTAAATTCGAGCCAGTTCGTTCGCTCTTCCTGTGACTTGACGCGAATCCGCGGACGGGCATGCCCTCTGAAAATCCGATTCTTAATCGCTGTCGTCGCATATACCTTCACAAGCTTTTGCAATTTCGGCAGGATATGCTGTAGAAATTCATACTCCAGTTCTTCATTGTGCAATAAATAGCCTTCATCATATTCGGTAAACGAACTTTCCTTCATGAACGCAAGGATACTTCCTTCTTTCTCCAAGTCACGAACCAGCACTGAACTCGTAGGCAAATCCCCTTCTGTTAACGGATTAATGACGATCTGTTCATACTGGAACTCCACACTTGCAAGAAGACGATTATTGACACGATCGATGTACAGCATGGCTTGCAGTGGTGATTTCACCAGTTTGTCCAGGACGGTTTCGTTCAGTTGAACTTCACCGATCCTCCGCAACCCAGGGACGACCTTTTCGAGGAAAAAACCAATTTGTTCATTGGAAATCGGTAGTTGGCGGGCTCCCAAAGTTTCGACCATCTGTTTGAGATCAACGAGACGTTTGCAATCTTCATCGTCCAGCTGAAACAATTGCCCATTGCATAGGACGGCATGATAAGCCGGAAGCACAAGAACTTGGGCCAATCCGTCGATTTCCAAATAATGTCCCTTACCTTCCTGCCTGTCAAAACGAAACTTTACGGGCAATGTCTCATTTGAAAGGGGCATGCCGGAAATAGTCTTTCCACCATATTTCGATCTTACTAAAGGTGCACTGTTCAACAACGGCAGGAGTCGATCCCATGATGTCGGTGGGATAAGCAACGTCTGCGGGCTGATGGTTTGGTCGGCTATGTACACCTGTTCCTCATGATGAATGCGAATGAGCTGTTGAAGAACAGCATCCGCCTCGCGCGGAAAACAATGGAGGTTCGCATCAAACGTTAAAGTCGGCGAAAGGGCAGTAGGTTTTCCTTCATGCACCTGATTCAAAAAGTCTCGGATATGCTGAACAGGAACTGAGTCGATTTGCATTTCGATGCCCAGCATATGCCCGCCCTTAACGGCGATAGGCATCCACGTGAACAGCAGGTTCATCACTTCTCGGTCTTCAAAATGAAACTGATGCCCACTTGACCTTATAGGCTTTTCATTGAAAAGGGATAGCAAACCTTCCGTCATCGCATGATCCCTTGAAGGCTCGTTAATTTCAGAGACAGCCAGCATAACCGCAGCGACATGCTGGCATTTATGCGGATAGAAAGGCAACGATGGACAACTGCATTCTGTCCGAATGCCATCTTCCCCGTCATCGTCAATTGTGACATGAAAGATTTCCGTTCCTGTCACAGTCGCTTGACAATGCATGCCGGTATAGTGTTCAATCGTCACTTTCCCCGAACGCTGAAAAGCTTTGCCTTTTTTAAACGAAATGTTTCCACACATGTCCAGTATCTGCTTTTGCGTAATCACGAAGTTCAACCTCCTTTCTATATGAAATGAATTCCTTCTATACATTTCATTATAGCGAATAAATGTTCCTTTGTGTGATTTCAATAACCAGATACGAATAATTCCAGACCACCATCACTACAAATTCACTAATCATTTCAGCAAACCCCCCTCAAGTCAGGGAAGACTTGAGGGGGTTTTTGATGCTTATGAAAACTCTTTTAGTTGTTGATTATGGTCATACTCCCAAAACGGCTACTGAAATAATTGATAATACAAAACTTAGTACTAGGGCTATCGTCCAATCAATTTTCTTTATTTGACCGAATAGAAGATTCACAATACCGCAAACTATTACATTGACAACAAATAATGCACCAATCATTATTAATACCATGGAAACACCCCATTTTAGAATTATAGATCTACAAGGACCCTTGAATCACTAGAATACTTGGCATAATTATAAGGTTCTTTATCATACCTGTTGTACTTAAAACAACAATAACATATTGCTACATAGATCCTCTATCAAACTTCCCTTATTTTAACCATAATACCCGAAAAATGTTTATGTAGATTGCATGCATGGAAAAACAGTGTTCAAAATATACTTACCTTATTCTAATTTGTGAAATATACACTACGGGAATACAGCATCATGTAATAGGTTTACTTTTTTATAGAAGGGGAATTTTAATCTAATAACAGAAGATAGGGAGATGCGTATGCATTCAACAAAATCGGCAAGACGGCACTTATCTCCACCTATTGTCATTGCGGGAAGCTTTCTTCTGTTGATTATCCTAGGGACTTTATTATTAAAGTTACCGGTGGCAACTACGCAGCCTATCACGTGGACGGATGCGCTCTTTACAGCTACATCTGCCACAACCGTAACCGGTCTTAGCGTATTCGATATTGGCACTACATTGACATTGTTTGGTCAAATTGTTTTACTCATACTGATCCAGTTTGGCGGTATTGGATTGATGACTTTTGCTGTTGCCATCCTGATGATGTTCGGAAGAAAAGTAGGCATGCAAAATAGAATATATATCCAAGAATCGTTTAACGAACAATCCATTGGGGGCATGGTGAAGCTTGTTAGACGGATTTTACTTTTCGTAGTCATTGCCGAAGGGCTTGCGATTTGTCTATTAGCCGTCTACTGGTCAGCAGATTTTGGCTGGGGGAAAGGAATCTATTACAGCATTTTTCATGTAATTTCTGCCTTTAACAATGCTGGTTTTTCACTATTCCCTGATAACCTTATCCAGTTTGCTGGTGATCCGGTTGTAATTTTCATTTTGTCTTCCTTATTTATCGTTGGTGGTATTGGATTTGTTGTTGTGACCGATATATGTACAAAGAAATCTTTTCGTAAGTGGACGCTACATACGAAGATGATGATTAGTGGGACATTACTCATCAATGCCGTTGCGACGCTTGTGTTGCTCATTCTTGAATATCATAACCCGCATACTATCGGTAATTTTTCATTTGCTAAAAAGTTGCTTGTTTCTTATTTTCAAGCTGTATCACCGCGAACCGCTGGATTTAATGCAGTTACGATAGGTGACATGGAGGATTCTTCTTTACTATTTACCATGTTTTTAATGTTCATAGGAGGTGGGAGTGCATCGACAGCCTCTGGCATTAAGCTGACGACATTTATCGTTGTTATTTTCGCTACGATTCATTATATAAGAGGGATACCGGAGCCTCATCTATTTGGGAAGTCGATTAAAATCGATGTACTCATTCGATCATTAGCAATCACTACTTTAAGTATTTTCGTCGTGATGGGTTCACTTTTTTTGTTGACAATCACTGAAAAACTTCCACTATTAGCTTTAGCTGTTGAAGTATTTTCTGCTTTTGGGACAGTTGGATTATCAGTGGGCATTACAGCGGACTTCAGTGATATTGGCAAAGTATTGCTATGTATCGTTATGTTTATCGGACGAATTGGCCCACTAACTGTATTCTTTTTACTATTGAAAAAAAGAAAAGAATCCTATCATTTTCCGTACGATCAAGTTCACACAGGCTGATTGCATTATACAATCAGCTTGTTTTCAGCTTGTTTTCGTCTCATTCTTCCTCTACTATTATAACTAACAATAGGAAAATACCTCCATATATGTTGAACAAATGATTTACACCCAATCTCCAGCGAAGGCGCCTAACTGGGCTAGCCGAAGTGATAAGACTAAGGAGGGATGCAGTTCAATCCTTCCTTAAGCGCCAAGCGTTGTTAGTAAGATTCTTTAGTTCAATGTATATAGAAACATTGTAGATATTAAAGTAAGTGGAGGGTCTATGAAAAAACTTTCAATCCTATTAGTAGGACCGACAGCTATGATTTTTCTAGGTTTAATCATCTTCAAAAGCGTCCTCATTACGTTTGCGCTCTTTTACGGCTGGCTCTTAATCGTTCCACTTTTCAGCTCTATCAGAACTACACAACCAAAAATGAATCTACACAAACAATTTAGTCGCCAATCTATTGGAATCGGCCTGATTAGTGGACTTATTTCTTTACTAGCTATTTATGGTGCCGTGACCTTATTAAAAGAAACGGTATTCGACCTTGCTGCACTGCGTCAATTATTAATGGATTGGAATTTTACAGGAAATCATGTCGTTTGGCTCGTCTTAATTCTAATTTTCATCAATCCTTTTTTGGAAGAGCTATACTGGAGAGAATTTATGTACAAGCTTCTCGAAACTAAAACTAGTATCACCAAAACGGTTGTCATCACGTCCGCTTTTTACAGTCTCTATCACTTAGTGTCTCTCGTTTTCATATTCACATTCCCATTCAATTTCATCGCTGTCTTACCTGTATTTTTAGCAGGTCTTTTATGGGGCTATTTAAGATACAAATTACAGTCCATCACAGCTCCAATCATCAGTCATATCCTTGCTGACTTAGGAATTATGCTCGTTTACTTGACTTATATTGCCTAGGTTAGAAAACTAGTTCTGAATTCTAACGAAACTTAACAGCCAATCACCGGTACAATTCCGGCAATTGGCTGCATAATAGGGTGTTTTATTTCTGTCTTAACAAGGTTCGTTAGTGCCCTTTTTGTTCAAGTTCCCGAAAATGCTCCTTTTACCACTTTTGAAGTATATAATCTGCATCCGCTTTAAGAACTTTATAAGCCTTCTCAGATATCAACCCTTTTTGTTTTTGATAGTCCAGTAATATTTTAAAGCTGTTCATATGCTTGACAACCTTATCGGCAGATTCGTTTTTCTCGTATTGCTCCACAGCGGTCAAATGCATTAGTAAAGTATGGGCGGCGCTATCGTTCTCAAATTCTCCTGCTTCTTTAAAACGTTCAATAAGCATTTTCATATCTGACGCTGTTTTGTCTAGCGTGGATAGAGCCGAATCTATCGCCTTTTGAAGGGCAATCTGAGCCGCTTTAATCTCCAATTGAGTATCCGCACCGTACAGTTTCGGGCCAGGCGTGTTATTCACTAATTCATCCCAATCATATTCCTTATTCAGTAATATTTTCGCTTCTTTTTTAGCGTTTTGAAGTAGTTCCCACAAGTTTGAATCCTTGATGTTTTCCTCCACCAATTGATCCGCCTTCTGATAAGTTACGGGTAACCCTGGAAGTTTGATGCTGATATCATGTTCAGGCAACCATTGTTGCGTCACGAAGTTTCTCGCGCTGAAGTAGATTTCGTCTTCATACACATAGACCTCGTAGCCGTTTCCATTCGCCTTATCTCCATTCCAAACTTGACTAAAGGAAGGGAGGTCTACCAAGACGCCATAAGACCGTTGCATCGCCTCTACTACGCCAAACCCATTGTGGGCATGACCCGAGATAAACACCGTTTGCGGATGTTTTTCTAAAATTTCCTTTACCGCCCCGTCCTGGGGACCAAATCCATTGTTCACATTACTTTGCCTATGGGTATCATTTAAACTCTGGTGGCCAATAACAAAGATCGGTTTAGTCGGATCCTCGTTTTCCGATAGTTTTTCATCTAGCCAGTCCAGCTGATCCTGTGTCATCCATGCAGTATCCTTTGCCGAGTTTTCTGGATTCAAAATTATGAAGTGATAACCTTCTATCCATCGGTCAAAATACGTGGTAGTTGTATCCTCCGGCATATAGACTGCGTTATTTTCCATATAAAGTTTGTACGCAGTATTCCAGTAGGTATTATTCTCGTCTGGAACAGACTGCCATACATTTCGAACAGTCTCCCCAGTCACGGGATCTACGATAAGAGCCCCGGATGGCCCCCGAACATCGTGGTTCCCCAACGCAATCAACGCATTATTATCCTTAAAAGGCTTTTTGTCCTTTATCGAATTATAAAAATCCATTTTCTCACTGGGCTTTCCATCCTGCGTATTATCGCCTGCAGTCACAAGCGCTGCTGCATTGGGATTAATATTTTTCATATCAGTAAGAGCCGCAGAAAAGTTCGCTGCTGCTGAACCTGACCCTACATGTGTGTCGGAAACCAAATGGAAACTGAATTTCTCCTTGCCGTTTCCTTTCATAAGGTTTTGGTATTCTTCCTTAAGTGTATTTAAAATCCCGTTAGCTTCTTCAACAGGTAGATTGGCAACCATCTCTTCTAGCCTAATCAGCTTAGCGATTAGTTCCTCTACAGCAGTCTTCTCATAGCGGTTGCCTATGATAAGGCTTTCTACTTTCACGCGTAGGTCGGTGATTTCTTGCTCTATAAAGATGTTCCCACTCTCTCTATTGATAATTTGCCCAATTTGATCTGGGGTAAGTGCTGCTTTATACACCGCTAACTGGTCAACCGCAGCTTTATTCAGCCCGTATTTATGATTTACACCATCGGCTCCCAGTACAAAATCTGCCACATCTATGCTACCAGTATGTTTGCTAATATCAACAGTGGAGCTATTTGATTGAAATCCTGCGCCGCCTTTGGCAGGTTTCCCATCAATATAAAGAATCATCTTGTCAACCTCACGATCTACTACTGCTGCAATATGATGCCATTGGTTGTCTTTGGAAGAGGAAAATCGATCCGTCTCCGCTCGGCCAGAATGTCCTAAAGCGTTAAAGTTAAGATTCAACCCTTGTGCCATATTGCCAATGTTGAATCCTGGATTATTACCGGTATACCAATCCTTGTTGCTAATAACCGAACTCTCTGGTTTACTATCAGAGGCCGTCTTATACCAAAAGACGGTTGTAAAGCTTCCGGTACCAAATTTCAAAGCGTCTGGTTGACCGAAATTAACATATTGCTCAGCTACTTTGTTTCCATCCAAAGGGTTCTTGAAGTAAATGGCCTTCCCACCGTTGACCCCATCCACATATTCAGTCGTCCCCACCACTTCGGCCGCTATATTGTTAGGGCTACTATCGGTAACTGTTTCATCATCGAAGTTCACTTGCAGTACTGGGGTTGGTAAGTCAATCATTTCGGTGTTTCCTTCGAAGGGTAGAGAGTTATTGTTGGTCAAGCCACCTCCATTGTCTTTCGCCATTGTCACAGTCGAATAAGGTCCAAAACACAATACCAATGCTAGCAGAGTTAGTAGTGATCGTTTTATCATCTAGTATTCCTCCTGTTATTCTAATAATATAAACTACCTGTATTACCAGTATGAATTTTTCAATAGTGCGCTTGTCCAACAAGTGATTTCCTTTTCAGACTCCATAAGCCCAATCGCATCATACCGATTATGCCCCTTCGATTACAAAGATCCCTACACCCCGAATGCTCCTTTTGCTATTTTAAAATTTAAGATACTTTGATTTTATACGTCAGGAACTAAAGGAAAATAATATAGAACCTGATAACTTGTCTTTATCCATTCAAAATTCATACCTCCTTTTTATCAACTTTATGGCGAGTCTAATTAGTTTGCAATACTTAAATTGGATTTATTACAAAAACTTAACAAACATAATATAAAAAACAAGATTTCCTACTTTGCTGTCCATGAAACTTGCATGTACCAATTTCTAACTGTTTAGTCCCCCCTAGTATTACTGTCACGACTTAATGACCCTCAATTGACGGCAACCATCATCCTATTATCTCCATTCGGTCCAGATAGACGAGTCTACTCTGAAGGTCAATCCGTTGCCGAATCGCAATGAAAGAATGCAATCTCAGCCTATCACAAAGTTCGATTTTCCCAACAAGAACAAGTGCCATCGGGCTTTGTGCATCCATCTTAAAATTCAAAAGAAAACGAACTTCCTCAAGCATTTCTCGATCGAGAAGGTGTAGTTCATCTACAACGAGTACCGGAGGCTATATTTCTTATCTAGCTTCGTATTGCTTTTCTGCTATATGCGTAAGCGCCTTTTTAACGCTTACATATAAAAGTAGAAAAGAGACACCTTCTGTTCATTTCCGAACAAAAAGTGCCTCTTTTTTATTTTAAAAAACTTCATTCTCTATAAAGCTAAGCTTTTCACTGTTTTCTTCACATTCTATTTGGAGTAAAAATGTAAAAAGAGTTGAAACGCCAACCCTTTTTACAATATTTATATCTTTATACATATTGCTATAATATTTCTACACAAACAGTTGATGTACCTTTTCCATTTAGTTATTTTCTCGAATTTCTTTATGAATTTTCCGGAGTGCTTTTTTTGAGCCTCGTTCAATATCATGATTCAATTTTCGAGTTTTACTATCAATGAATATAGCGTCTAAGTCATAGCCTTCTGGATATAACTCTACAGCTTTTAACTCAAGACCCAATCGTTTTGCGTTTACCTCAATAAAATGATTTTGATAAAACACAGTAACGTTAAAATATTTGTCTTTTTCTTTGTACACGATTCCAATGTCGTTGTGGTCAAGTAATTTAACACGATCTCCTTTTTGATAGTCGATAATGTTCTCAGCTTTTTCAACAATAACTTTGGGTTTTCGGATTTTGCTTTCATTTAATCGTTCCAAGCGATACTCTTTATTTTCCATATAGTCTTCTGCTCTTTTTAGAACACTTTCCGGTACATTCATTTTTCTGGAAATCCATAATGCATTACTGTCCCCAGACTGCCCGATGAGAAGTTTAAATAACGGTTCTAATGTTTCATGATTAAATTGCATGGCAGCGTTCATAAAGTCATTATGCATTTCGGAAAAACGCTTTATTTCTCCATAATGCGTTGTTGCAACGGTCATACATCCTTTAAGATAAAACTCTTCTAAAAGAGAGATTGCTAATGCTGCGCCTTCATTTGGTTCGGTCCCACTGCCAATTTCATCAAATAGTAACAGAGTGTTGTTGTTTACTGATCGAAGTATCTCTGATAAGTTCTTCATGTGAGAAGAAAACGTACTAAGTGCATTTTCTAAACTCTGATTGTCACCAATATCTACAAACATGCGCTCAAATACTGCAATTTCGGTTTCTTTCGAAGCTGTAATATGGAACCCAGACATAGCGGCCAAAGTAACAAGACCAATTGTCTTCAGCACGATTGTTTTTCCACCAGCATTAGGCCCGGTTATGATTAAGCTACGATAACTGCTCCCAATCTGAAACTGAAGCGGTATAACATGACCCGATAGTAATGGATGCTTGCAATTTATTAATTTTATGTTCCCATAATCGTTTATATTTGGCTCAATTCCATCCACATGTTTGCTATATTTAGCTTTAGCAAAAATCATATCGTACTGGGATATAAGTTCAATATTAATATGAATGGCTTGCAGATTTTCAGTCACTAGCCCTGTTAAAGTAGCTAGTATTTGATATTCCAACATCGCCTCTTCAGATTTTAATGTTGCTAATTCAACACTTAACTTTTCCACTACACTAGGTTCCATAAAGACTGTCGAACCTTTAGATGATAGTTCAATTATAGTTCCCTGTACTTGATTTTTGTATGAGGATTTTATTGGCACTGTATAGCGATCATTCTTGATACTAATTATGAATTCCTGAATATAATTTCTATTTATGCTATTGTTTAGAAATTTGTTTAATCGTTCCTTTATTTTTTGTTCAGTTGTTTGGATATGTTGACGAACACGTTTGAGTTCTTTACTGGCGCCCGAGTCAATCTTATTATTTTTTATAGAAAAGTTAATTTCCTCTTCTACCTCCATGAATTCTGTCATGGAATTGGCATAGGATGCTAATGTCGGGGCAAAAAATTCTTTACCAGACATGAAAACTTTTATTTTTCGGCAACCTCTTAAAAAATCGGAAATACTTACAAGCTCTGATGGGGCTAAAATTATGCTTTTCTCCAATTTATCGATTGTATATTCAATGTTTGAAACACCCATGAGAGGCACGTTTCCTCCTGCATCCAGAATCGCACGTGCTTCAGATGTTTCGGTTAATCGATGTTTGACTACTTTTAAGTTAGAACTTGGAATTAATTTATCGAATAGTTGTTTGCCTATTCCGCTAACGCAATAAGATTTTACGATCTCTTTTAGCTCGTTGTACTGTAATTTTTCAAAAGTATTTTCATTCATGTTTTCATTCTCCTCCATGTGATTAATAGATCAGCAATGAAGAAACCTAACGACACAATTTCAATGAGTTGGATATAAATATAAAAAAGCTGCGGTATCCACCGCAGCTTACATTTACAATGCAAAAGTAAAATACATAAATAAAACCATCAATAACGATAGTTCTAATCATGAAGTGATGCACTTGTTTGTAAAGTTTGGTAGGTATCTTCATAAGCGGAAATAAGTCCACAACAAAATAAGGGGGCTGAAACGAACTTAAATCCCCTGTTGTTAAAACTTCCTTATTTCCTATAATGTTTACTTATTTAGAAACTACCACACTCACAAAGTTCACCTCTTATATTGGATTAGTATACTCATTGAAATTGCCTTTACAAAGGATATTATAATTTGTATTGGCGAAAATGTAAAGAATGTCAAATATCCCATTAACCCTGAATAACTCTGAAAAAATCATTTTGTTAGTGCGGATCAACGACACATGCTAAGCAATAATTAGTATTGTAAAACCAAGTGAAAATAGCCTGATTAATATATCTTCAAAGTTAAAAGTGCTGTTTGTTGATTCTAAATTAAATTTCCCCTTCCCCTTTGCAACTTCTGTTAAATGGTCCTATTCCAGCAATATTTGTACGACAATATGGCCCGATTGCTGAACACCAGTTAAACAACACTCTTCAAACAGGAATGCTGCCTCGTTAGTTCAACAAGTAAGAAGAACTACCTAAGCAGCTACATGATCTTTCAGTAAAGCCCCCGTTAGTTTAAGTAAATGTATTCACATTTACATTAAAATATCTATTAATGAAGAAATATTTCCCTACTATTTTCCAGTAACTAAAACGGTATTATCTAAACCATTTTCGCAGCCTTCAAGAATATAATCAGTTCTTTCGGTAGTTTCGACCACCTCAATTGAGGTACAAGTAGTATTAATAATGCTTCCTTCACCAAATTTATCTCTTCGTGTGTCTGTTGTTGATTTTATAACTTCACCATCATATTCAAGTTCATGAAGCATTGGGTCACCTTCTACTGTATATATAACTACTCGTATATTATCATTCTTCCCTTTTTCAACATTATTCAGGAATTCCTTAAATCTCTCGATATTTTCAATTTCACCATTCATACCTATAATATCTTCAGATCCAGGTGTGTAATCCGGAATGTTATTTTGTTCCAGATTTTTAATTGTTGAGTTTTCTGAGTTTTGACAACCAGCAATTAAGAACGAAATAAATAAACAAAATATAATATTTATCTTTTTCATCGCTGCACTTCACCCCTTTTGTAATAAGACGTTTCTTCTCTTATAGGTGTTACAAGTCTTATTCAACTATCCTACTCCGTTAAGTAAAAAAGCGTCTCCACTTGTTGTAGAAACGCAACCGTTAGCCATCCATGAAGCGCAAAAATATGAAGGTGATTAAGTTCTTTCATAGGGGCTACTCATGTTGCTTTAGCTCATCTGAATTGCTGCTAAAAGAACCTTTTACCCCACATTTTATTGACTATATTCCTTATTAAAACTTTCAATCCAATTCATATCGACTGGTCCATTTATAACCTTATAATACCCGTCGCTAGCAAATATAAGGCGATCCCCAAAAATTGAAACCATTTCAAGTCTATCTTTACCATAACGAGTGTACGCCCAGAATCCTTTTTCTCCAGAGAGATTGGAATCCCACTCCGAATCTTTCATCTTTTTAACTTGATATTGGCTCAAAAACTCCATTAACTCTTCCATCGGTTGTTTTTCATTTGCGCTCCATGGGTCATGTCCAATATATTCAAACTCTAAAGATTCAAAGCTAGATTCATGATAAGCATATAAATCTCCTAAGTTCTTTTCTCTATACTCGTTATACTTTGAAAACAAAAATCCTGCCGCAAATATACCAACTATTAGATAAACAATGATTTCCTTTTTCACTACTTTTAAAAAGAGTTTTGCAGAATTATAAGCTGCGGGAATCACCACAAAGATCACTATAATAAAATTGATAACGTCAGTTATAGCATTTACAAATATCAACAGATTCCACGCTAACGCAAGGATTTTAAAATACAATATAAAAAATATGACTACCAAAAGAGTAAATGCAAAATCGCTTTTCGTAGACTTCATTTCATCGCCCCTTCTGAGCTTTCTTAGTTATTCAAGTCAAACTAACAATATGGCCCGATTGTTGAACACAAGTTAAACAACACTCTTCAACTAACCACCCGCCTTTTTAGTTTAAGCACATTTCCCTACAAACTCCCATATTTAATTTCTATTATTTCTATAAATTCAGTTTACACTCAACTACTTCATAAAGTAAGTCCTTATACACGAAACACCCCTTTAGATAAAAATCCAAAGAGGTAAAGTTTCGCGACTTTATTTTAAATCCACACTAGTTCCTTTTCATAAAATACAATGGTCATTCGCTCATTGATTTTTGTGATTTTACCCGTCTTACTATACCCTAGCTTTTCGTATAACCTACATAATTTTTGTTCTTCAAAGATCGTATCTAGTTCCCAAACGATAGCGTCTTCATAAAAACGCTCAACTATTTGCATGGTTGCCGATGCAATTCCTTTTCCCTGGTATTCAGGGAGAAGGAAAATTGGAGAAACCCGATAACGTCGATTGTCTTTCCTCACGATTCGTATCGCACCAACCGTAATCTTGTCGTAAATCATTACATAATAGTCGGTTTGTTTTTGTTGTAAGCGAGTGATTGTCCGCTCTATCGTTTCGTTTGCTGGGCTTGTTTCAAAGTCTTGATACTTCTCTAACAAAGGCTTAAACGCTTCAACTTGAATGGAGTGGATGACTGCTGCATCCTCGACGACCGCCTTCTGAATAACTAGCTTCTCCAACCTAACACCCCTTTCCATTTAATCAGTATCAGGTCCCGCAGCAATATTTTTCTCCAATACGATTCTATGAATGCCAGCATCATCTGTAAACACTTCCATCACATCGAAGCCGTTTTTTATATTAAGAATCAGCATGCTACGCCACTTATTCCTAGTCTTTGTTTGAATAAGTGTATAGCCAGCTTTCCCTACTATATAATGCTGCTGTTTCATTAGCTCGGATGCAATTCCCTGCCCTCTGTAAGCTTCATTCACCGCTCCGTACCAACTATAATACTTGTGTGCATCAAGCTCATATCCAATTTTATAGCCTACAACGGTTGATTGATCGAAGGCTACGTTTATCAGGAGTTTTGGTCTTGATTTCATTTTATCGGCTAATGTAGCGGATTCTTCAAAAACACTGTTATGCACCTTCAAAATTCCATCTATAACATCCTGGTCAGGCATTCCCCAATAGGTCTTATAGGATAACATCGAATTCCTCTCCCCCCGCATTACACATTTACACCAACCATATGTAATTCATGCATTGGTCTTGTCATCGCAACATACAACAACTTCCGGTCAATCGGATGGTCTCGGAATGGCTCGTCAAACGCCACAACAATGACTGCATCGAATTCCAGCCCTTTTGCTAGATGGCTTGGAACGATTAGTAGACACGCCCCACTCATATCTGACTGTTCGCCTAATAATTGCACAGGCAAGTCGAAATCTCTTAGCCTCATATGAATACTTTCCGCTTCGACTGTTGTTTTACAGATCAGTGCGACCGATTTATGGCCACGGTGAATGATTTCATGATAAATCTGAGCGATTTTGTCCTCCTCAAACGCTGGCATTTCGTAAAAATCTGGCTCCCGCCCATGGCGAACGACTGGTTCCACAAGTGGCAGATCCTCATCCATTTGGGCAAGTACCTGATTCGCTAAATCCATAATTTCAATGGTCGTTCGGTAACTTTTTTGAAGTGTCGTATAGGTCGCTCTTGGAAATAGTTCTTTGACTGGCTCCCATGACGTTAACGCCCGATAACTGTGAATCCCCTGCGCCAAATCACCAACCATCGTAAACATATCGGTCTCAAGCCCATCTTTTAAAGCAGCAAGCTGAAATTCACTATAATCTTGTACTTCATCAATGAAAACAACCCTCATTTTCCATTTATCTTCAATCCCCTTTAGCTTTGCGTGTAAATAATAGATAGCTGCTAAATCCTCGATTTCCCATGTTTCCTTCCGATGCGCTACAGAAAAAGCATTTTTCTCCTTCTCAGACCATTGACCGGCGAGCTCTGTTTGCAACTCCTCGTTCGTCAGCCATTCGCGATACAGCTTCTTGATGTTGAACTTTTTAAACCTGCGCATATAAGCGGATACTGTCGACTTCCCTTCCTTTTCAATGGCTGGTAGCCTATCATCCCGCTCATCTAAAATTCTCGTTAGCTTCGCTTTTCTTCGCTCATCATCACGGATACCATAGAGTGCTTTATCAAGCGCCTCTTCGTACTTCGTCGTTAAAGTTGCCAGTAACTTTTTATGCTTGCGCTTGACATCACTTTGCAAAATAATCTTGATTCGCTCGAGTCTTTTTTCAACAGGCATATAAGCAAACTCCTGAAGAAAGAGCTTCTTTAATTGTGAAGCTTTCACAATTCGATACTTTTCAATAAAGACATCTTCAAATAGCTCCGCCATGCCCCGCTCCAATTTTGTAGCGTAACGATGCATGATTGCTCGATAGTCAAGCGTTCCTTTTACCCGCGTCACAAAAAGCTTGTCCGCATCCAACGTTGCCGATTGCGCTAACTGTGCCAACTTCGCATCCGGGTCTGTTAGCTTCAACTTCAATCCTGTCGCATTCAAAACATACTCGGCATAGGTCGTCTGACAGATCTGCCCCACACCTAACTCGGGTAGTACGTCTGCAATATAGTCCATAAACAATTTACTAGGTGCTAAAATCATCAATTTATTAGCCGGGAAATGTTCACCCATCGTATATAAAAAATATGAAATACGGTGCAAGGCGATCGTTGTCTTACCACTTCCCGCCGCCCCTTGTACGATAATGGGTTGCTTCAAATTCGCACGAATAATCGCATTTTGTTCCGCTTGAATGGTCGATACGATTTCCGTTAAACGAGTGTCCGCTTTACCTGCAAGCGCCTCTTGGAGTAATTCATCATTCGTTGTCAGGTCAATATCGCGAATATCCAGCAGCTCGCCCTCTTCAATTCGGTACTGCCGCTTCGAGTAGAGATGCCCTTCAAACTCTTCATCTCGCACTTGGTAGGTCAAATCACCGAGTCTGCCGTCATAATACACATTGGCAACGGGTGAACGCCAATCGACAATGATCGGTTCTTGCGTCTCCCGGTGAAATAAAGAAGTCTTGCCGATATAGAGCAACTCTGCGCCCTCATCTTCTTTTTGGAAATGAATCCGAGCAAAATAAGGTTTCATTTGAATCGCTTCGAGACCTTCCTTTTGGGAACGAGCCATTTCAAAAAAACGGGCATTTGTTAAAATATTGATGTAGCTTAAACTGGAGTCTAAATACTCCAAGTCCGCCATCGATTTACGGATTTCGTCTTGAGAGGATTTTACGTCACGTCGCGATTCTTCTAATAATTGCTGCATATAGCTTTTGGTGTAATCAAGGCGCTCTAATTCAAACTCAAAATCAGGATGTTTCTGCATCAGACAGGCCCTCCATTTTGTGTATTTTGCGTCCTGCATCGTTATATAGGAGATGTTGGGGATTTTCAGACAGAATTGAATTCTACCATTCAGAGGTGACTGAATCAACATAATCTTGCATAATGTCCAAACAATTCGGATTAAAGTAAGGATTCATCGTAAAAATACTTCACTCACACGGTTTGCTTCCATAACATTAGATTTTCTACTAGCGCTATCTCCCATACAAAAGGTACATCCGGTTTCTCATCAAATTCTCATATTCGTCTCATGCCTCTCTAATTTGGAAACGTTATGCTATGTACATAGACAAGGTAAGTTCTTATCAACCCGTTACGATATGCTACAAAATATAAAAAATGGAGGGTACCAGTATGTTAACTACATTTCAAAAACGAATTCACGAATGGTTATTAGCAAACTTCCAGGAGAAAGACCTTTCAGCGCTCTCTTACAATGCAGTTACAAACTGGTTTAACCCAAATCCATTAAGTAAGCATGAAATACAGCAATTACAACAGGCCAAAATCAATGCAAACGCTAAACTGCACAACTTTATTTAATCACCTTGTAGCCGCACGCTAAAGTACTTAACCTATAAAAAACGGAGGTAATATATTATGTACCATCAATTCCAAATTACAAAAACGTTATTTCAGAACCAAATTCATGAACGGTTTTCCTTTTCACTACAATACCAAGGCAATGATTTTCAAGGAATCTATCACGATGGGATGATCAACTGGTTCAACCCACACCCCTTAAACAGAATCGGGGAACAACAATTAGGAAAAATTGAAGCCGGTGTAACTACTAACATGCACCAGTTTCTCGTCTCTATGTAAAAATAGTATAACGCACAAATCTCGCGCAACGTACGAACAATTCTGATTAAAGCGAGGATTCAACGTAGAAATACGCCACTAAAACAGTTTGCTTCCAAAGCCTCAGATTTTCTACTCTCACTATCCACAATATAAAAAGTAAATCCGATTTCTCATCAAATTCTCATCTTCGTCTCATACCTCTCTAATTTGGATACGTTATTCTATGTACATAGACAAGTTAAGTTCATCAACCAAATACAAAATATAAAAAATGGAGGCTACCACTATGTTAACTACATTTCAAAAACGAATTCATGAATGGCTATTATCAAACTTCCAAGGGAATGATTTTTCAGCGCTCTCTTACAATACAGTTACAAACTGGTTTAACCCAAATCCATTAAGTAAGCATGAAATACAGCAATTACAACAAGCTAAAATCCAAGCAAATGCCAAGTTGCATAACTTTGTTTAAGCATCTTGTTGATCCAAGCTAATGTAATGGAAATTCATAAAATCGGGGCACAACAATTAGGAATCGTTGAATCCGATTTGACTACTAACATGCAGCAACTTCTCGTCTCTATGTAAAAATAGTATAACGCACAAATCTCGCATAACGTCCGAACAATTCTGATTAAAGTGAGGATTCAGCGTAGAAATACGCCATTAAAACAGTTTGCTTCCATAGCCTCAGATTTTCTACTATCGCTATCCACAATACAAAAGGTACTTCCGATTTCTCATCAAATTCTCATCTTCGTCTCATACCTCTCTAATTTGGATACGTTATTCTATGTACATAGACAAGTTAAGTTCATCAACCAAATACAAAATATAAAAAATGGAGGCTACCACTATGTTAACTACATTTCAAAAACGAATTCATGAATGGTTATTATCAAACTTCCAAGGAAATGATTTTTCAGCGCTGTCTTACAATGCAGTTACAAACTGGTTTAGCCCAAATCCATTAAGTAAGCATGAAATACAGCAATTACAACAGGCTAAGATCCAAGCAAATGCCAAATTGCACAACTTTGTTTAACCATCTTGTTGACCACGCTAAAGTACTTAACCTATAAAAAATGGAGGTAATACATTATGTACCAACAATTCCAAATTACAAAAACGTTATTTCAGAACCAAATTCATGAACGGTTTTCCTTTTCATTAAACTACCAAGGCAATGATTTTCAAGGGATCTAACATGAAGGGGTTATCAACAGGTTCAATCCACACCCATTAAATAAGATCGGGGTACAACAATTAGGAAAAGTTGAAGCCGGAGTAACTACTAACATGCACCAACTTCTCTTCTCTATGTGAAAACAGTATAACGCACAAAACAAGCTGACTGCACATGGCAATCAGCTTGTTCGTTCTTATTTATTACACTTTAAATCGTCCCATATCTTTTTGCAGCTTCTCTGACAGTTCCGCCAGCAATTGTGCACTGGACGAAATTTCCTGATTGGCAGCTAACTGTTGTTCTGTTGCTGCACTTGTAGACTGCGCAGCTTCTGATGATTCCGCAGCTAGTTCCTGTACTTTTACAGAACCAGCAGATACTTCATCCGTCATAGAACGGATCTGCTCAATTGCTGCAGAAACGGTGGATACTTTGTCACCAACGTCGCCCGCAGCCTGTTCGATTCGCCTAAAGACATCACGCGTACGTTCCGTCACAACAAGTCCTTCTTCCACACGGTGACTGCCATCTTCTGTGCTAGTAACAGCTTGTGCAACGCTACCAATCATCGTATCGATCATCGTGCCAATTTCTCCAGCCGAACGTTTTGACTGTTCTGCAAGATTTCGTACTTCTTCCGCAACAACTGCAAAACCTTTTCCATGTTCGCCAGCACGTGCCGCTTCAATCGCCGCGTTGAGTGCCAATAAGTTCGTCTGATCTGCAATCTGCGTAATCAATGACGTAACTTTCCGGATTTCTTCTGAATAATTCGCCATGCCACTCATGATTCCTGCCGACTGTCCAATAGCAGAACTAATCACAGTCATTTGCCCGTTCACATCCTCCATGAGAGAGGCACCTTCTTGAACAAGCCGTGCAACATCTTCTGATGACAACAGCATTGCTTTATTGTTTTCCGTAATTTGATTAATACCCGTGACAACTTCCCCAATCGCTAGATTCGTCTCATTAACAATTGTAGCTTGGGACTCACTCCCCAATAAGTTTCTTTCTGTCGTTTCAGCTACCATTTCAGACGCTGCCAAACTCTCTTCTGAACTCGCAGACAATTCTTCTGCTTGGGCAGCGAGCTGAAGCGCAGACTCATGTGCATTCGAGATAATCTCGCGAAGATCTTTCGTCATCCCATTAAATGCGATGGCCATATCACCAATCTCATCTTTATTTCGAATCACGACCGGCTCAATCGCAAAATTGCCATCTGCAATTTCTGATAGTGCTGTCGTCATTTTCCTAACAGGACGTGCAATACTTCGACTAATTACTGCGGCAACAGCAATACTTAGAACGATGGCTATAGCGATCAGCCCAAACGTTAACACACTAGAACTCTTTATTTGTTTTGCAATAGCTGCATCTGCATATTCCGTTTGCTCTGTTTGATAATCAATTAATTTGGTGATGCTTTCCTCAACTTCCTTTTGAAATATAGAAGCATCAGCTGCAATGTTTAATGCTTTTTCATCATTGCCGCTATTAAATTCACTGATTGCTGAATCTGTACTTTGTACATAACTTGCCCGCGCTTTTTTTAATTCATCCAGTAATTCTCTTTCTGCACTAGAGCTAACCATTTGGTCCAATATTCCCCACTGCGCATTAAACTTCTCATCAAACACTTTTTTATTTTTCAGATAGGAGACTTCATCAAATAATAAAAATCCACGGATATCATTTGAACTTTTAGATTGTGTTGATCCTATCATTTCAAGTACTAACATCTTTGTAATTTGATCATCTATCATAATGCGATACTCATTATTCATTTTAGTTTGCGACCAAAAACCCGATAATCCAACGACCACCATTACCAGAAGCACCGCCACGAAGCCGCTCCATAATTTTCTACCTACTGTGAACTTCATACTTACCCTCCTAAATAATAAACCTATCTATGAGTATAGCCTAATTACATAGTCTATCATAGTTGTTTTATCTTATAAATTTACAAATTTCACTCTAGGTACTATTATTCAATCATTTTAATCTATCTAGCTTCAATCGTTTATCCAATCAGCAAAATAATCCTCCCCTACTTATTTTAGTAGAGGAGGATTATTATCTAAATGAAAGTATTATGCCTTTTCAAAATGAACAACCCATTGATCATCCACTTGTGAAATTGCTGTTCCACGCCAGCCGTCTTGTAGATAACGCTGCTGCAGTTCAGTGTCTTCCATGATTATTTCGCAACTTGTGGAAGCCTCGGTTTGCAAAGGCTGCGTTAAGTCTTTCATTAAAATATACCTAAGCAAATCATCATATTTCACTTTGAGCGCAACAATCTCCATACCATGTGCAAATTTATCTTTCAAACTGGCGATATTAAATGGCGCGACTGTTGTACACACATAGCGAAACTGCTGTTGGTTGACCGATTGCATCAGAATTGTCCCCAGTAACACCTGCAAATTATTTCCCCTGAAATCTGGATCGACGTTGGAGATTTCAGAATAAATGACAGTAGACAATTCGTTCATCGATACGCCTGCATCAATGCCTAAATGGCCTTCCTCATCGATATCAGGCTCCAACATCGCTCGAAAAGCAACGAGTTGTCCTTCATAATAGGCTCCGATCATCATTCCCTTACCTTGCAAAATATAAAGAAATTCTTCCTGCGTCAATGGTTGTAAAAAGGCACCCGATGTCAGAGTATCGATCACTTTTTGTTGGAGTGTAAGAATTTCATCGAGATGCTTCACTGCTAATTGGACAACCTTAATTTCTTTGCCATTTTTCAAAAGAAGTTGTTGGATCATCCTGTGACCTTCTCTGAAAACACCGTTAGTTCGTGTAATACCTGCTCATCAATCTCAATGCCTAATCCAGGTTTGTCAGTCAAGCGGATAAATGGTACATCATAGTGTAAATTCCCAACATCCTTGCTGAACTTTAATGGTCCAGTCAATTCAACACTCGTAATGACTTTTTTCGAAAATGATACATGGAACCCCGCTGCCGAACCAATGGACGATTCAACCATCGAACCCACTTGACACTCAATGCCAGCCATTTCTGCCATATGTGCAAGCTTCATAGCTGGATAGATGCCACCGCACTTCATCAATTTAATGTTGACTTTATCGGCTGCTCGCTTGGCGATAATCTCCCTCATATCTCGCACACCGCGCAAACCTTCGTCAATCATCATTGGTATCGAGGACTTCGATTTCACTTCTACCATGCCATCGATATCGTCTGCCATCACAGGTTGCTCTAACCAATCGAGCGAGCAATGTTCAAGTTTGCGAAGTCCTTGTAACGTATTCGCACTGTTTTTCCATCCTTGGTTCACATCGACACGAATGGCGATATCCTCACCAACACGTGCACGAACCGCTTCAATTCGCTTCACATCTTCTGCAACTTGTGTACCGACTTTCATCTTCAAGGAGCGATAGCCAGCAGCCACTCTTTCTTCCGCTTCTTTCGCCATCGCCTCGGGAGATGCAATACTGAGCACATGCGTAATCGGGAATTCTGCATGATATCTACCACCAAGAAGATCATAAACAGGCACACCCAGCGCTTTACCAACGACATCATAGCAAGCAATATCGATTGCTGCTTTTGCTGTCGGAACACCGTAAATTTCTGAATCCATTAGCTCATGAATACGTTCCATATTCTTCGGGTTTTCACCAATCAGCTTAGGCGCCAATGTATCTTTCAAGACTGCAAATGTGCCTGTCCAGCTTTCCCCAGTCACATGATCATCTGCCACACTTTCCCCGTAGCCCACATGACCTGTATCCGTCGTTACTTTGACAATAATGGAAGGCATATAATCATAGGTCGCATAACTTATCACAAATGGTTCGTATAGTGGTAAGTGGATCGCATAAATCTCAATTTCAGTAATTTTCATTCTTTTCAAACCCTTTCTATTGGCAAATGCTTTAATTCATTGTATCATTGTCGTTAAATAGCCGCTATATAAAAATACTGAAATGCGGAAGGCGCCTGGGAGACGCGACAGGCGCTGGAGGGCTTGAAGATAAAGGCGTTCTTTGCCTTTATCAGCAAGACCGTAGCGACCCGAGCGACTGGCGCCTGCAACTAGACTATACTAAAAAGCGCAAGGCATACAACAGGAGGCTTCATATTATGAAAGTAAAAATTGCAATTATCGGATCCCATGATTTTTGTCAGCATACAGAACAACTTGTTACAGGGAGAACAGATATAGAACTTCATTGGTATCGCTATGATGAACCTAAAACAGCTCCTCTTCTACTACAAACGCTTAAACCATGTGATGCCATTCTTTTCTCTGGTTCACTGCCATACTACTATGCAAAAGAACTACTTATAGACTTTTCGATACCCATTCTCTATTTACAGCAAGACGAAGCAGCTGTGGCGCTTACGCTACTTCATTTAGCCACAAAAGAACGATTGGACTTGAACCGGGTTTCCATCGATGTCCGTGAAAAAACATTGATTGAAAACGTCAAAAAAGATTTGAATCAGGTACTGGAGCTGCCATACGTCCATCCGCTTTATGACGATGAAAATATTGAAGATATTGTTTCCTATCACAAGCTGCTGTCCTTGCAAGGTAAGACTGATATGGCTGTCACAAGTGTCCATGTTGTGTACGAGCGGCTGCAACAGCAACAAATTCCGTCCTATACCATGATTGACCCGATAAGTTCAATTTTGCGTACTATTGAAAATGCAAAACAGCAAGCCATTTTACATAAAAGTAATGCCGCTCAAATTGCAGTAGGCCTTGTCAAAGGAATACCCAATGCCGAAAACCTTGAAACCTTTATCGCCGCCTTGGCTACTATCATGAAGGCACGGTGGAACGAGAATAATGGCGAATATACATTATTTACGACAATGGGTAATATCGAATTTTCTTTAAAAAACAATGAATTTCTAGCGCTGTTCCAAACAATTTCTGGGCAAGCTAAAATGTCGTTTGGCTGTGGTGATACGATTGTAGATGCCACTGAGAATGCACGTTTTGCACTGAATCTCATCCATGAAAGTGATGGTCATTCCTTTTATATGCTAGACGCAAACAAAAAATTGCATGGTCCATTTCCACAAGCAAACACAGCCATCGCGATGAAAATCAACGAACCCGTGCTAGTTGAAATGGCTGACAAAACGAAGTTAAGTCCCGCAAACATTTCTAAACTACTACTTTTTGGTCAAACACGCCAAACCAAACAATTTACAGCGACTGACTTAGCACTCCACCTAAATGTCACGCGGAGAACAGCTGAACGCACACTCAAAAAGTTAGTCGAATTTAATTACATCACAATCGCCGGGGAAGAAATGACCTATAAACAAGGTCGACCTCGAGCATTGTACGAATTCAACTTCCCTACTTTTTAATCTCTCTACAAGAAAAGGAAAGCTCACGTATCTACCGTGGACTTTCCTTTTTCTTTGTTTAATGAATGATTAGACTTATCACCCTACACTTAACTCTTCATTTCTCTGTTCTTCTTTAGCAATATCCATCTTTTCTTGCTCCGTCAATTTCACAATTGTAAGTCCTGTAACCGCATACAAAATCGAAATGAATGGAATGACTAAGTTCAAAATAGCATAAGGTCCGTATTCAACGACACCGACTCCAAGCGTCCCTAAGATAAACACACCACATGTATTCCATGGGATGAAAACAGAAGTAAGTGTTCCCCCATCTTCTAATGCACGTGATAGGTTTTTCGAATGTAATCCCATATCTTTATATGCTTTACTGAACATCCGCGACGGTACGACAATTGAAATATATTGTTCCGAACAAGATGCATTCGTCATGAAACAAGCTGCAATCGTTGATGTGATCAATGATCCTGTAGATTTCACCACTTTTAATAATTGATTCATGATTGCTTTTAACATTCCCGAGAATTCTAAAATCCCGCCAAATGTCATCGCAACGATTGTCATCGAGACCGTATACATCATCGAGTCCAAACCACCACCGTTAAATAGTGCATCTACCATCTCGTTACCTGTTGCAATGGTGAATCCACTTTGCAAGGCCTCGATTCCTCCTATGAGCGAACCACCTTGTATAAAGATTTGTGATAGGAACCCAAGCACAATCCCGACAATCAGGGCAGGAATCGCAGGTACTTTTAAAGCAACCATCACGATTACAGCAAGTGGCACAAGCAATAACCACGGCGTAATAAGAAAGCTTTCCTGTAATACTTTTGCTGTTTCAGCAATTTCAATCGCTTCAATTTGATTCGTTGCAAATTTATTTCCTAAAAAAGCATAGACCCCCAGCGCAATCGCTAGCCCCGGAATGGTCGTGTAGAGCATATGTTTAATATGTTCAAATAAATCCGTTCCCGTCAATCCCGCTGCTAAGTTCGTTGTATCTGAAAGCGGTGACATTTTATCCCCAAAGTAAGCACCAGAAATAATCGCACCTGCAATCATCCCTGCTGGAATGCCCATACTCAAACCGATACCCATTCCCGCAACACCAATCGTTCCCATCGTCGACCATGAACTCCCAATGGCTAATGCAACAATTGCACAAATGATACAAATGGTTACCAAAAACCAAGCAGGCGTAATAATTTGTAGACCATAATAGATCATCGTCGCAACAATCCCGCCACCCATCCAAGCACCAATCGTTAAACCAACTAAAATGATAATAACGACTGCCGGAAGCGCCAAGCGAATTCCCTTATACATCATTTCTTCAATGTCTTTCCACGTATAACCAGCTTTCCAAGCTACTAAAGCTGCAGTCGATGTCCCAATAATTAGTGGAATATGTGGACCTTGCTCTAATTTAACAACTGTAAAAATCATTACAAAGATCATCACAATTAGAGGCAATAAAGCCATCCAAAAACCGATTTTTTTCTCTTGTTTTTCCATCTATATCCCCCCGAATCTAAAAATTAGCAATATTATAAACTGTCGTTATATAGTCGTTATTAGCATAATATACGTTTGTAGAATCAAAGTCAATATCATTCCCGGTTTTTCTGTAAGCGTTTTCAATCCCATTAACGTTAGACCTAGACTTAAATTATCTGAATAGCAACGAAAAAATGCCTACGTATCAGGCACCTCATTGAAGAAGCACATGTACATAGGCTATTGAATAATCGATAGTCCTTTTACAAAGGAAACACAATTGGAATGGCAATCATCATAACGATAAACATCACAATTTGCAACGGAACTCCAACCTTGACGAAGTCAAAAAACTTATAGCCCCCCGCCGTCATCACCAGTGCATTGGTCGGCGAGGCAACCGGTGTGGCAAACGCCATACTGGAAGCAACTGCAACCGCTATTAAAAACGTGTACGGACTGGCATCCAAGCTAATGGCAGCATTCATCGCGATTGGCGCAAACAACACAGCCGTCGCCGTATTGCTAATGAATTGCCCAAACACCATCGTGATGAAGTAGATGCCCGCCAACACACCGATCGCTCCAAATCCGCCAAGCATATCAATAATGCCTTCTGACAGCATCACCATGCCTCCCGTTTTTTCCAAAGCCGTCGCCATAGGCAACATCGCAGCGATCAACACAATACTTTCCCAGTTAATTTTGCTATAGGCATCGTCCATATTGCGTACGCACCCCGTCACAATCATCAATACAGCACCGATTAACACAGAAATAACAGCAGGAAACACTTCAAAGATCATCAGTAACACCATCAACAGCATGATTCCGCCAGCAATCGGTGCTTTGCCGTTCGCAGCGGCCATACTCGCATGTTCTTTCGGCTGCCCCACAACAACGACATCCCGTGTTTCCCTTGCCAACAATTCAATTTCATCCCACGCACCTTGTACAAGCAACGCATCCCCAAAGCGCAAGCGCTCCTTCGACATTTCTTTCAAGACATAATCTCCACTACGGTTAATCCCAAGTATATTCAAATTATATTTTTCCCGAAAATTAATGCTCCTAACCGTCTCACCAATCAGACTGGAATGCGGCGTCAGCAGTACTTCCGCGATGCCAAGCTGCTTCGATACCAACTCGTCAGCTTCAGACTTCTCTTGTTCAATCACTAACGCATAATCGGTCACTAACTGTTCGAGATTGTTCAACGCGCCTTGAATTTGCAAGATGTCTTTTGCTTGAATAATACTCGTTGGCCCCGCCATTTCCTGGTACGTCATCGGCAACAGATTGATGCCTTCTGTCGATTTACGTTCAATGGTCAAGATACATAATTGGTAGGTTCCCGGAATTTTTAGTTGCGCCAGCCGCTTACCAATCATTTCCGAGTCTTCGGGAACACTTACCCGAAATAGTTTCCCACCTAATTGATAGTCGGAAGCCAGCTGTTTAGGCGATAGCTGATGCTCATCCTTTGAATTATTTCTTCTTTTTTCATTCGGCAGTAAAATATTTCGAACGGCAAATAAATAAATGATACCAACAACCACACCAATAATCCCAATCGGTGTAATCTCGAAAAAGCCTAGCTTTTCAAAACCATTATCCACCAATTGTTGACTGACAATTAAATTCGGTGGTGACGCAATTAGCGTTAGCAGACCGGAAAAGCTAGCCATATACGATAGCGGTATTAAAAATTTCGATGGACTGCTTTTGATACTAATGGCTACACTGACAACAATCGGTAGCATCAACGCAACCGTTCCCGTGTTGCTCATGAAAGCTCCGACAGCCGCCACAATAACAAGCAAAAGAATGAATAATTTCTTCTCGCTATCTCCCGATGAACGGAGCAATACATTCCCCGCCATTTGGGCCAGTCCCGTTCGTAAAATTCCTGCCCCCACGATAAATAAACCGGCAATCATAATGACGACAGAGTTGGAAAATCCGACAAGCGCTTCTGTCGCATCTAAAATACCCGTCAAAACGAATGCCAGTAACGCCAGCACCGCCACAAGATCCGCGCGTACTCGATTACTCATGAACAAAATAATGCTAATGCCTAAAATTACAAATGTAATGATTAATTGCAATGGACTCGAATCCTTTCTATTTATGACCGGCATATCCTCTATTATGCTCGGCATAGACGTGATTATGACCGCCACAACTTTCGTCATTTCTATGTTCGACTTATATAGTAATTATATACCGGCCACACAAAAAAGTGCTTCCAACAACGGCACTTTTCTGTGAACTTACGCTGAGTTAGCGCTGCGCATGGAGGCAGCTATCCCTTTGTTAACCCCATAGATTAAAATCGTTTGATCATTTATCATGGTTTCTTCTCCTTACATCCCCCTATTCTACTAGAAAGTTATTGCCAAGTTGTTGCTAGTTGAGTTGACATGAATTATTCCTTTGAAATCCGCTGCGGCGCTTGGGAAGGATTGAACTCCATCCTTCCTCGGGGATGCCTCCCACGATAAGCCTGACGGAAAAGCTGTTTCAATAGGTCACACGCATTCTATTTGCTATACTTACCAATGTAAATACTTATCCAAAAAGGAGCTAATTACATGCAAAACTTAACAGGTAAAACGGCATTGATCACTGGTGCAGGTAGAGGAATTGGCCGTGCGACAGCAATTGCTTTTGCGAAGGAAGGCATCCATATTGGCCTTGTAGGAAGAACAGCTGCAAACCTTGAGGAAGTAGCGAAAGAACTTAGTGAATACGGCGTCAACGTAACAATGGCTACGGCTGATGTATCAGATAACGAATCGGTTATCGCGGCAGTTGAACATGTCAAATCCGAATTAGGTCCTATCGATATTCTCATTAACAATGCGGGTATCGGTAAGTTCGGTAAATTCCTAGAGCTATCTCCAGAGGAATTCAAAAATATTATCGACGTCAACTTAATGGGTGTTTATTATGTCACAAGAGCTGTGCTTCCTGAAATGATCGAGCGACAAGCCGGCGACATCATTAATATTTCATCAACAGCTGGACAAAAAGGTGCACCCGTCACAAGTGCTTACAGCGCATCTAAATTCGGTTTATTAGGATTGACAGAATCCCTTATGCTAGAAGTTAGAAAGCATAACATCCGTGTCAGCGCCTTAACACCAAGTACAGTTGCGACTGATTTGGCATTTGCTGAAAACCTAACAGACGGCAATCCTGACAAAGTCATGCAGCCAGAAGATCTTGCTGAAGTCATGGTGATGCAATTGAAATTGCACCCACGTATTCTTGTGAAATCGGCTGGGTTATGGTCGACAAATCCGTAATAGCATCTATGAAAAAAGCTTTCCAAGGAAATTTCCCTGGAAAGCTTTTTTTCAATAATAAGGTGAGATCAAAATATACACCAACACACCCGTGAAGCTAACATACAACCAAATCGGCATGGTCCAACGCGCAATTTTCTTATGACGCGCATTTTCTCGGTTCCAAGCGCGTGCCACACTCGTCAGCGCAAGTGGTACGATTACTGCCGCCAAAATGATATGCGTAATGAGAATAAAGTAATAAAAACCAGCCATGAAACCTTCTCCACCATAAGGCGTGGAAGGTGCTAAATAATGATACGTGACGTACGTAAGCAGGAAAAGGAATGTCGTCGTAAATGCCGCGTAAATAAAGCGACGATGTACCGTGACATTACGCTTTAATATCGCAACCAACGCACACACTAAGAACACAAAGGTAAAACTATTCAAGATAGCATTCGTCAACGGAAGAATGGTCAGATCAAATGCATCAAAATTCTTCTCCCCACGCATACCTGATAGGACACCAATCGCCCCGATTAAAATAACCGACAATGCAATAATGAACGGCTTATAATTACGTTTTTTAAACGGCTTACTAGCACTATTATTCATCTACATGATTCACTCCAATAGTATTTAAAATTCCTTCTTAAAAAATTTTACCACAACCTGGCCCATAAGAGCGTATCCAGCGTAGAAGTTCATGAATCTGTCAAGAAGAGATAACTTATATATCGTCAAAAACAGCAAGTAAAATAGTAGTAAATGATAGATTTCATTTTGATAACAACGAGACGTTCTTCCCAATTCAACGCTTGGAATGGTCCATTTTTTCACATGCAATCCTCCGTATAATACGTTGTCTTCGACAAATACTATGTTAGCGGATATCCATCAAGGACAATCTTCAGCCATCAACAGAAAGGATGGGGGAATGATTTATGAAATTTTTGAGTTTAAAGATTGTATTCGTACTGATTTTACTTTTCTCAATTACGTATGTAGCTTTGGCAACGGAAAAAGGAAGGCCCTATTATGAAGAAAAAGGATATGTTCTATGGGAAGTTAAAACAGATGAAAAATTAATCGCTCTGACATTTGATGATGGACCCGACAAAACCTACACGGCCCAAATTTTAGATTTACTTGCCCAATACGATGCGAAGTCAACCTTTTTCGTTATTGGAGAACGTGCCGAAAAATTTCCGGATCTTGTTCGTAGGCTAGATGATGATGGCCATGAAATTGCGAATCATACGTATACGCATCCTTATTCCACTACTACTGACAACCTGAAGCAAGAACTGAAAAAGACCAATGATGTAATCCGTGATATCACCGGTACTGCGCCTTTTCTTTATCGACCCGTGGGTGGAAGTTATAATGAACGTATGATTAATACTGCGGTACAAAGTGGCTACAAAGTGGTGATGTGGTCCTGGCATTTGGATACAAAGGATTGGAAAAGACCCGGGGTACAAAACATTGTCTCCATGGTGACATCGGGTGCTAAGCCAGGAAATATCGTATTATTTCATGATGCAGGCGGTGATCGCTCTCAAACCGTAGCAGCACTTAAGCAAATTCTACCTGCCTTACAAAAGCAAGGGTATACATTTGTAACAGTGTCAGAGCTGATGGATCGGACTAGTGTCAAGGTTCATCACTAATTGAAAAACAGGGTTCTAACACGATTTGATATCGTCCCAGAGCCCTGTATGATTAGGGTTGCCCCAAGTATTTTCTAGTCTTCCCCGTTTTCTTTGATGAAATCTGTTTCGTCGAAAAAAGAATAAGTTTCCCTTTTTTTATGACAATCGCGGACATAAATAGTCGCGCCTCCACAACGAGAGCAAATAGCACGATGCCAACAGCAACATGAAACAGTATCCAACCTATTCCATCAGAAGTCTTCATCGATAAAAGACCGAACAAACCTTGCAAAATTACGGTCAGGGAAACGAATTTAAAACGCTTTTGAAGCCCCGCACCCCAATCTTTGGCATAAGACCAATTCGTCAACACTAGACTATATCCTGCCGAAATAATCCATAATAGTGTCAGCACCGTTTGTAGCGGTTGCGAGCTTGTCCCCTCCATCAAACCGTGTCTCACATACGCTTCGACAAATAAAGTCAGCAACACTAAGCCTAGAAAGACCGTCAAATGTCTGGAAATCATTTTGTGCTGTTCATAGTTTAGTGAAAAATAATGAAAACGGACTGATTGACTCCATATCACTAGCACACATGCAAGATAAAGCATCGCAAGTATTGCATGTACCGCTACAACAAATGTATGCACTTCAAACCATACACTAGCGGCACCTAATAACATTTGAACAACAAATAAAGACATCATCCAGTTAGCTACCTTTCGAATAGTAGCACTCACCTTTGCACGTTTTACGTTCACAACTAGCATGACAGTCATGACACCCTGAACAACCCCCATTGCCCTATACAAAAACACAATGAGTGCATCGCCTTCGAGAGGTGGAATGAGTTTTCCATTACACAAAGGCCACTCAGATCCACATGCCGTTCCTGATGATGATGCAGCCACAAAACCACCCATTACCATGAAACCAAACGTAAGGACTATTGTAAAAAAAGACAATCGTCTAATTGACACATTCAACCCTCCATGTCCTTGTCATGCTCATACTAGCCAAAATCCGGCCATTCTATAAGCAGATTGAACAGCAGATAGGTGCATTTCACCCCTTTCGATTATCTTTTCATCACGATAGATAGTTCACGAATCTATAATCTGCTATGCTAGAAAAAAAGATTGATTGTTGGAGATGAACAGCTGTGGATTTAATCTTGATTATTTTGCCGGTATTTATTATTTTTTTCATCGGATATATGGGACAAAAACTAATCGGCTTTGATATTAAGTCGATCTCGACGGTAGCCCTTTACCTAATGTCACCTTTTCTAGCATTCCGAACATTTTATTCGAATGCATTAACGATGGATTATCTTTACATAGTCTTATTTTGTTTAGCTTTAACAGTCGTTCTTCTTGCTATCGTCTGGCTAACAGCACGCGCTATGAAGTCAACCAGGCCTCAGCTATCGGCTATGATTCTCGGTGGCGTGTTCATGAATAGCGGCAACTATGGTGCACCCGTTGTACTCTTTGCATTTGGGGCTGCCGGGTTTGATTACGCAGTAGTCATGATGGTGTTTCAATCACTGTTAATGAACACCATTGGTATCTTTTTTGCATCCATTGGTGGAGAGGAAAAAGCGACATTGCGCCAGTCATTCCAGCGGGTCATCCGTATGCCGCTCATTTATGCCGCCGTGTTAGGAGTTGGTCTTCAGCTACTCCCCATAACGGTCCCTCAGACTTTGATGGAAGGGATTAGTCTCGTTGCAGATGCCTCTATTCCTACAGTGATGCTCGTACTCGGCATGCAACTCGCGGCCATTGCTAGAAAAAAAGTGGCGTACCGCTATGTTTCGGCAGTTGTTGTGGTTAGAATGGTGCTATCTCCTTTAATCGCAGCTGGCTTTTTGTATTTTATGCCGATAAATGACTTACTCAAAGCAGTCATTATTGTCCAATCTGCAATGCCTTCAGCGGCAAATACAACCATGTTTGCGCTACAATTCGGTACGGAGCCAGACCTTGTATCATTTACAACATTCATCACAACGCTAATTAGTATCGTCACCATCCCTTTGGTGCTGTTTTTCTTGGGCGTATAACATCTTCACTCGTCGGTTAGGCTACTATAAAAATCCGATGAAAGGATGGGCGATTTGAAAGTAAAATGGATACTGCTAATTATCGTTCTACTGTCTTCCCAATTAGTGATGAGTGCTTGTAGTGATAAAAATATCGTGAAGAAAAAAAGCGATGAAGATGAACAACAATCCCTCGGAGACGAATTCGGCTTCATTTCATTCGATGTTGCGATTGATACAACGGATACGAAAGAAGCCATTCTCGCCAACTATGAGGAAAAACCCGATAAGACAGAAGCTATGTATGAGAACAAAATGGAAGATGCGTACTTGCATGGTGACCAAGCAATGGACAAACTCGATGGCATCTTCAAGGAGCTAGCACTCGAATCCGATGCCGATGACGAAGATCTAATCAAGCAAACGGCAGAAGCATTTGGGGTGAAGGAGTATACAACGTTGAAATTGACGATTCAATTTAAAGGGCATGATGCAAAAAAATTGATGATGTCGAAGTAATTTCCACTATTTGTAGATGGAGAAACATTCAGCTGTACTATCGTTTCACAGCAAATCGAAATTAATAACATAAATAAGCATTCTCAACGGCACTTAATTTTTGTGCATGTTGTGGATGCTTTTTTGTAGATTACAATTTAACAGTCTCGGTTACCCTTACGTAATGTCATGGCTTTTTTCAAGTATTTTATTCGGGTTCTAGGTAAGAATAGGACTAAACATGAAGATTACTTCTGTTGACAATATAAAATATTGATAGTGAATTTGCGGTTGCCTTTTTCTTTCTTTTTATCATATGGAATCGTTTTGTTAACATCAGTTACAGGACAGCATGGAGGAGATGGTTAGATGAAGAATGCGTGGAAAATATTCACTTCAGACGTCAAAGGCATAGGACGAAATTGGATGGCATCCCTCCTAATAGGCGGTCTTATTTTTCTTCCTTCCCTCTATGCATGGCTCAATATTATCGCTTCCTGGGATCCATATTCACAGACCAGTCAAATGCCCATTGCCATTGTCAATGAAGATGTTGGAGCAAATGTACGCGGAGAACACATTGATGTCGGGGAACAGCTTGTGAACACATTAAAAACGAATAAGGATATGGGCTGGATATTCACCAATCGTGAAAAAGCAATGGAGAAAGTGGAGTACGGCGATTATTTTGCTGTCATTATAATTCCCGCAGATTTCTCCAATAAGCTGACCTCTGTCATTACAGATATACCGGAAAAAGCGCAAATAGACTATTTCGTTAACGAGAAAATCAATTCCATTGCACCAAAAATCACAGAAAAAGGTGCCAGTGTCATTGTAGATCAAATGAGTGGCCAGTTCGTCTCCACTGTCAACGGCGTTATCTTTAACGCCTTCAATGAAATAGGCATTGAAATTGAAAACGACTTGCCGGATATTCAAAAGTTCGAACAGTACATTTTTGATTTGGAAGAAAACCTGCCGAACATTAATAAATTGCTGAATGAATCATTAACCGATACAAAATCCGCACAAAAGATCATCCAAAAAGCACAGAATCTTCTCCCTGATGTACAGCGGTTAACCGCCGACGGTCTCAGTAAGCTGAACAGCACCTCTGACTTTCTTACGAAAGCGGAAACAAGACTAAACGAAATGGCCCCGAAGATAAACGCAGATTTAAAGAACGTACAAAGAATTTCTACTGAATCCAATGACATGCTAAAAAAAGTCCAGTCTTTGGATCTCGATTTCACAGAACTGGAAAGCGTAAAACAACAACTTGACCAAAGAATGAGTAAAGCGATTGAAACCGTCGAAACGATTGAAGCCGATCTTATTCTTTTGAACGATATGAATGCGTCACAACCCTCTCCGCCTACAGAGGAAAATAACCAAGCCGCTAATTCTTCCAAGGGCCAAGCACAACTTGACGATGCCATTCAAAAGACCACGATGCTAAAAGGATTCCTTCAGGAAGTTCAAGGCAACGTTCAAAAAAGTAACGCGCTTGTAGAGGGGAAACAGCTGCAATTTAAAAAAGCCATTGATGAATTGCAGGAAATTACCGCTACTGTTTCCGTCAAATTGGATACTTTCATCAATGACTATAAAGAAACGATTGAACCCCGGGTACTTGCTGAAGTTGGCGAAGCTAAAAACATTGTGCTTGAAGCCAAAGGGATATTAAATGGTATCCATACGACCCTTCCTGAAGCCATCCGGATTATCAGTAGTACAGATGGTCATGTCAACGAAGGAACGAACATACTTGAAACTGTACTCGGGGAGTTTCCTTATGTAAATGACAAAGTAAGACAACTTGCGGGGCGTATCCGAAAAATACAGGGAGATGTAGAAATTAACGAGATTATTAAACTGCTTCAAAATGATCCGCAAGCGGAACGTTCCTTTTTTGAAGAACCGATTGTTTTGAATGAAAACAAACTATTTCCGATTGAGAATTACGGTACAGGAATGACCCCTTTCTATACTGTGCTCTCCATTTGGGTCGGTTGTCTATTGCTCATTTCCTTGCTTGCTGTCGACACAACGCAAAACAGCAATTATATCGTCAAGGATATCTATTTCGGACGCTTTCTCACATTTTGGGCGATCGGATTCTTACAGACCTTGATTGTGACAATCGGCGATATCATCTTGATCGGTGTAAAGGTCCATCATCCGGTTTGGTTTATCTTATTCGGATTATTTATCAGTTTTATTTTCGTTTCAATTGTCTATACACTGGTTTCTGTGTTCGGAAACGTCGGAAAAGCACTTGCCATCATCATGCTTGTCTTGCAAATTTCCGGTTCAGGCGGAACTTACCCGGTCGTTTTACTCCCTAAGTTTTTCCAATTTATTAATCCCGCCCTTCCATTCACATATGCCGTTGACTTAATGCGTGAAGCGGTGGGCGGAATCGTCTGGAGAAGAGTAGGTATCGATCTGTTATTCCTGATGGCTGTCGGTTTGGCATTCTTACTTTTCGGCACTTTCCTGAAAGAACAAATAAACAGAAAAACAAAGCATCTATTGACCAAGTCCAAAGAATCCGATCTGTTTCATTAAGCATGTAGAAACCCAACCTTTACTTTAGCAAGGTTGGGTTTCTACATAATCTACTCAATAAACGGACCTATTAAGATGCGTCCAAATTAGTCTAAAGTGTAGTCCTCTTCCAGATTGTTCATTCAAATACTCCACTTCTAAGCAATGTAAAGTCAACATTGACATTGACCTTCATTTCCTTGTACAATTCATGCCACTTCTCATCTGTAAGTTTAGAATGACGTACAGAGCTTCTGTACAATTCACCATATCCAAAAACATCCGAGTCAATTTGTTGACAATAGGCAATTACTCTCGATATTTCACTTGATAAATTCTTACCAATTAATTTTTCAAGTTCTTCCACCTTTTCAGGTTCCCAGGTATCGATGTCCGGTTTTATTTCTAATAATCTTGCTTGTACGTTGAGATGTAAATCAAATTCGGGTGTTTCTGGATTGACTAACTTCACATCACTATCCGTTTTAATCGGATCGAATACCAAATGAAATTCTTCAGGGGATCCCTTTATTAAAGATGAAGGAAAATCATCGCCTTTAATCTTTATTTCAAGCGTTCCATTTTGATAATCATCTCGACTTAGCTTCACGTAAAAACTATCCTCAACAGAAAGTTCCCCTATCATTTTATCTTCCTTAAATAAAGCGATGCCAGAAATCTCGATAAGCTCCTTATCTTTTTTTATAATAGGCAATGCAATGTCTCTGCCTGGAGAATAAAAATCATACGCTATTTCATGAAGTGTAGATGAAACTACCTGCTCACTTTCAATGTTTTGATCTAACAGCTTATAGATATGTTCACCAATTTCATCGATATCTGGGTATTGAAATTCAAGTAATGGTCTCGCCTCGCCCTCAACTACCGCCACAATCACTCCCGCACTTATAGTGGGATTTCTCAAGAAGGTGTCAATGTAATGGCCAATGCCATTTTCGGCAAACTCCTTCCCGAACAAGACTCCCCTCAATTGTCCTGACACCAACTTTTCGGATGTCCTGAGATTGATTTTTGCTCGTGTCCCTTGACTGGTTTCATTTTCAGCGGTAATAATTGCAACTTTACTTTGTAATTCTGTACCTACTTGGCGAACAACAGCTGTTGTCTCGACGTTTTCCTCTTTACCTGTGTCATAGCCTATCAAAGTGACTAAACTCACCCTTTCAAGGATTTTGGATTTTGCACATCCGACTAAACTAACGCAGAGTACTAGTAATAGTATAAAAAAATAAAACTTTTTCATTCTTTTTTCTCCTTATTTGATTTAAACTTATTTTTTATCGCTGCTAGCACATACAAGATGATAGGGTAAACAAAAATAATATAAAATGCCGCTTGGTTAAAGTAATCATTAAACGTATTTATTTGAACTCGAGTTTTAAAAGTTAAGCTTATAATGAAGATAATTAATGAGAATATCCAGACGAATTTATTCGCATTTACCTTTACCATACGGCTGGTTCCGCGATATGCAGACCATACAAACAGACAAAGGTTCGATAAAATGATCAACATCCAAAAACAAACAACTATATACTCAATTCGTTCGATGAACGGTAGTTTAACAATACTGAATAAAGACAAAGTCGCCCAAATGGTTTTAGTTAATTGTTCCCCACTGAAGTAGGTTAACGAAACCAACATGATGGCGAGGTAAATGATGGTCGTCACGAACAAACCAAGATGAATATGTTTTTTTGCATTCTCTTTATCTTTTACAAAAGGATAAATCACATATATTATCTCAAATCCAATAACTGTAAACGCCATAGACTTTACCCCCTTCAATATTTCGCTCATATTGGCCTCTAAAACGGGGAGAAGACTCCGTGTTTCTATGAACTTTATCGGATAAGCCAATATCGGGATAAGCCATATGGCAAGTACAACACTAAAAAAGGAAATGCCCACAATTACCCGCAGACCACCCGTAAACGTATAAATCACGATTAACAGCAATGTAGCTGCAATAAACCAAGTACCCAAATCTGGGAAAACCCATGTCTGAACGACTTCAATATAGTTTCTCAAAACGGTGAAAAATGCACCTGAACAATAAATTATATAAAGAATGTTCAACAAATTACCTATCCATTTACCAAATATATCTTGTTGAATGCCGTAAAGATCATTTGAACCATACATTTGTAGCGTTTTAAGCATAAAAAAGACGATGACATGTGTGGCAAGACCTGCAAGAAGTACAGAAATCCATGCATCCTGTTTTGCATCTTGGTAGATAACCCGCTGAAATCCCTGTAACCCGACCCCAATTTGAGCGGTATGAATGATGAAAAAAAGTAGAAATGCGTTAAACGTATCCTTGGGACTAAGTTGTATAGAACTTTTCACTTATTTCACCTTCTGAGCATTTTTTTCAGGATTTATAGGCTCAGGTTCATATTTGTCTTCATCTTCCGGTCTGGTATTTGAAGGCCTCTTAAATGTAAATGGTAAGGGTAATCGGACAAGACTATCCCGCCAATCAATTAGACGCGGTGGATAAAAAGGAGCTGTATACGGCGACCCCAGACTTGTTTGTCGCAAAAGGTGAGTAAGGATGAAACAAAGTCCCAGCATAATCCCATAAAAGCCCCAAAGTCCTGCTAATAGTATTAACGGGAAGCGAATGATTCTGATGACATTGCCCATCATATAACTCGGTGTTGTGAATGACGACAATGCCCCTAAGGCAATAATGATAATTAAGATATTACTCGTAATCCCCGCTTGAACAGCTGCCGTTCCAATCACGATACCACCAACAATACCAATCGTTTGACCAACCTTCGACGGTAATCTGACTCCAGCTTCTCTAAGCAGTTCAATAATAAGTTCCAAAAGTAGGGCTTCAATTACAGGTGGGAATGGAACTAAAGCTCTTGATTCACTTAGCGGAACTACGAGCGTTTGTGGAATGACTTCGTAGTGAAATGTTAATGCCGCTACATATAATGGAGTTAAAAAAACAGATAGAACAACCGCACCGAATCTTAATAACCGGGCAAACGTAGCGATCTGCCATCGAAGATTTTGATCTTCCTGACTTTGGAAGAATTCAAGAAATGAGTGTGGACAAACGATTGCAAGGGAACTTCCATCCACGATGACGCCTAACTTACCATTCAATAGTTCAGCGCAAAACTTGTCCGGTCTTTCTGTCAGTAACATTTGCGGAAATATGGATAATGAGTTGTCGTCTATCAACTGTTCAAGAATCGAACTATCCAATACGGAATCAACCTCAAGGTCGTTAATCCTTTGACGTAGCGTACTCACCATTTCCTCAGAAGCAACGCCTTTAATGTATAACATAGCCACTGCTGTTTTCGATTGTTTGCCAAGTTCTATTTTTTCATTGCAAAGGTCCCTATTTTTTATGTATCTCCGAATCAAGGAGACATTCGTTGAAAGACTTTCATTAAACCCAACTTGTGCACCGATTACTTGGGACTCATTTTCCGGCGCTGCTAATGCCCGCGATTCATCAGTGGGGATTCTTGCCAATACAACTTCCGAGTACCCCTCAACATGAATAAGTAGAGCCCCATCCATCATTGCAGTGATGGTTTCATTCGTGTTATTGGATAACTCCACTTGAGGGATGGTCAGTGTGGATAAGATACTTTCTGGCGAGACCTTCTGACTTTTGAACAAGTCCTGCAAAATATGACTTTTTAATATTTTTGCATCCACTAACGTGTCTATATAAATAAGCGTAAGACTCGGGGGAATTGATTTAACAATTAAATCTGATGTGTTATGAACAGCATTACTCACTGCCAGAATAAATTCATTTGCTAATTCTGACACTGTACATTCGATTTCTATCGTACTTTCCATATTATTTTTTTCCAATATCAAACTCACCCCATAACTAACTTTGTTTCTAAGATTGACTTTTAAACAGTAATCTATACTCTTTTACTCATTTTTACCGTTTAAGATATAAATCTATAAATTTTAAAAGGATTGCACAAAAAAACCGATCCAATGATGCGGATCGGTTTTACTTTTTCATTATAGACCAAGTGAAATATACTTCATTTCTATATACTCGTCGATGCCATGCTGCCCACCTTCACGACCTAAACCGCTTTGTTTAAAGCCTCCAAACGGAGCTTGTTGTGTCGATGGAAGTCCATCGTTCAACCCAATGATGCCATACTCCAGTTTTTCGGTCACTCGGATTCCCCGCGTAATATTTTCTGTGAAGACATAAGCAGCCAGTCCATAAATCGAATCATTGGCTCTTCTGATGGCTTCCACTTCGGTCGTAAATGTGCTAATTGGCAATACAGGACCGAATGTCTCCTCTTGCATACACACCATGTCATCCGTTACGTTTGCCAAAATGGTTGGCTCGAAGAACAGCCCTCCCTTTGGATTACCGCCAAGTTCAACTGTTGCACCGCTTATTGTTGCATCCTCTACATGTTGTTGTACTTTTTCAACAGCAGAAGCATCAATGAGCGGACCAATATCTACGCCTTCATCCAATCCATTGCCGACCTTCATCTTCTTCGCTTCTTCAACAAGCTTTTCTGTAAACGACTTCGCAATCGATTCCTGCACGTACACGCGGTTGATGCAGACACATGTCTGACCTGCATTGCGGAATTTCGCCGCCAGTACACCTGCTACGGCTTTATCCAGATCACAATCTTCCATAATAATTGCCGGCGCATGCCCACCCAGTTCAAGGGATACTTTCTTCACCGTTTCCGCAGCACCTTGCATGAGTACCTTGCCCACCTCCGTCGAGCCTGTGAACGTCAATTTCCGGACACGCGGATCTTGTAGCCAAGTATCCCCAATTACTTTGGAGTCTCCCGTAACGATATTGACAACGCCACTCGGGATACCTGCCTGCTTGGCCAACTGAACAAGCTTCAAAGCTGTCAGTGGCGTTTGGCCGGCTGGCTTTATGACAACCGTACATCCTGCTGCCAGTGCTGGCGCCACTTTCCGTGTGATCATCGCCGCCGGGAAATTCCATGGGGTAATCACTGCAGCTACTCCAACTGGCTGCTTATGAACGAAAAGGCGCTTGTTTTGTTGCGTAGCCGGTATGATTTCACCGTAAATCCGCTTGCCTTCCTCTGCATACCAGGACATAAAACCATTCGCATAATTGATTTCACCACGAGCTTCAGAAAGCGGTTTCCCTTGTTCTTGCGTCATCGTCATCGCCAGGTCTTCCGTCTGCTCCTTTATCAAATCATGCCAGTTGCGAATCAATTCACTTCGCTCATAAGCCGATAAACTAGACCATTGTTCAAATGCTTTGTACGCAGCATCGACGGCAAGCTCAGCTTCCTCACGACTCCCCTTCGGAACAGTCGCAAATACTTCGCCTGTAGCAGGGTTACTTACTTCTATAACTGGCAGTTCATGCCCAACTTCTTCACCATTAATCATCATAAGATAAGTTTTCAAGTATACTCACTCCTCATTGGACTTCGAATAGTATTTCTCCAATACCCGATTCATAATCGGTTGTGTTTTTCCATCCTCAAAATTGCTAGTCGTATTCCGAAATGCATCAGAACAGTCATCTGTAATATCAATACCTGTATAGACAAGATTCACTGACGAACCATCACCATAAGAATCATATCCGCCTGTCCCTAATCCCCGAACGCAACGATCATCAATGGGTGTCCGCGTACCATTTTCATCAACAAAATAATATTGATCCGTCACAGTTCCATACGTCATATCATTCTTCGAAGTCGCAAAATAACCTTCTTCATTCATTTCATGAACCGCAAAATCCCCTTCATACGTAAGTGGCTGCGCACCCTTCACATTATAAAAAGCCAATGCATGCCCGGTATAACCTTCAGGAATTAAATAGATGGCGTTTGTTTTGCCGCTGTTCATGCATCCACTTACTAAAAAGGTTATGAAAAGTGTGCTTACGATAAACCACTTTTTGTTCATTCTTTATTCCCTCATCTCATACATTCGTTCAAAATCATAACGGTTATCTGTCAATTCTATCATATTATTGTCAATGGAACTAACGTTCACCCATCTGTTACAATTAAGGATATACACTATGACATTATGACTTAGGAGGACTATCATGCGTAAAAAAATAGTCGCCTATCTTACTCTATTCATCAGTTTGCTTATTTTTTCTGGTTGTTCAAATGACATCATTGAACCTGTATCCAAATTAGACAACGTAGAGATAGACACTGGCGATGCACAACAAAATGGTACATTGAAAGTCCATTACATAGACGTTGGACAAGCGGATGCGACGTTGCTACAAGTAATTGACAAGGATGAATCGATTAATCTCCTTATTGATACCGGAGATTGGAACGCATCCGATGTAGTCGATTACCTTCATGCACAAAATATCAAGGATATTGACATCATCGCCGTGACACATCCCCATGCCGATCACATCGGCCAATTGGATAAAATCATAGGAGAGTTTTCCGTAACTGAAGTGTGGATGAACGGGGAAACCGCAAATTCAGGGGTGTTTGCGAAATCACTAGAAGCAATTGAGAAGCATAATGTCGAGTATTACGAACCCGAAGTTGGCGAGGTATTTGACATCGGACCACTTGAAATCGCGATTCTTCATCCAAACGCTCTTTCGGCGAATACAAATAATAATTCGCTCGCGATGCGGTTACAATATGGAGAAGTGTCCTTCCTATTCACAGGGGATGCTGAACAACAGGCGGAACAGGCAATCCTCACAAATGGCGCAAACATCCATGCACAGATTTTACATCTCGGACACCATGGCTCCAATACATCTAGCACACCTGAATTTTTGCAGGCCGTCAAGCCAGAAATCGCGATTTACTCTGCCGGGATTGATAACTCATATGGTCATCCTGATGCTGAAGTCGTTGATCGTATCCATTCGAGGGACATCCCCCTATACGGAACAGATACACATGGTACGATCATGGTAGAAACAGATGGAAAAACCTATACAGTCATGACCCAAAAACAAGGAACACTTTCCCAGCCAACAGCGGGAAATTCTTGTCTGGATATCAACACGGCAAGTGAAGAAGATGTTCAGCAAATCACACATATCGGTCCTGCTTTGGCAAGTGAATTAATCAAACTTCGCCCTTATCATTCTATTGATGAGCTCACCACCATTAAAGGGATTGGACCTGCACGTTTACAGGATATCAAATCGCAGGGACTTGCCTGCGTGGGAGGCAAATAAATGCATTCAGGCTATCTCGATCGTTTTACGGATACAAATGACGCATTGATACTCGTTGACGCATTACAACAGCAATTCCATGTACCCGTTTCTTTCCTTCCAGCAGGCAGCACTGTGGGGACTTGGTTTTTAGTGACTATTCAAGAAGATAAAATCATTGCGATTCAAACAGATATAGACAAGACGCTTGCGAATAGGCAAGAAGTTGAAGATCGAATGCAGCGATTGAAATCGAAAAAGACAAGCCGGTTTAAACGTCAGTAAATAGTTGAAGACCCGAAAAAACGCCAAGGAACCATTCCTCTGGCGTTTTTTCAAACTCTTTCGTAATATTCCGTTTGACAGAATAATAGATACATGATAGCTTTGAACACATCGATAACTAAATAGTAAAGCAATGGAAATAGGTGGTCTGATGAGTCGTACATTTGTCAGATCTTAATAGAGAAGCCGGTGAAACGATAATCCGGCGCGGTCCCGCCACTGTAACAGCAAATTTGCTGAAGCCAGATAGCTGCCTATTTTTGTAACGCTCTACCCTACGGTCGATAGGGAGTGTTAGAATGCAAACGCAAATGATATGTGTGCCGCGGCACACATGTACGATCCGTAACTAGCGGAATCAACTACGTAAACATTTCTAACCCTCGTTAGAAGTGTTTTTTTGTTGCCTAAGAAGCTAAAAAACACTTCTTCACTTCACAAAAAGAGGAGACGAAACGGTATGTCAATGATCAGCAGTACGATTGGTTACCCATATATCGGGGGCAACAGGGAATGGAAAAAAGCACTCGAGGCTTTTTGGACTGGAAAATTGGAGGAAGACCTATTCCACGCAGAAATCGAAACACTTCGGCTGGAACGTCTTCAAAAACAAAAGGATGCGGGGATTGACTTGATTCCTGTCGGTGATTTCACGCTTTACGACCGGATGCTCGATACAGCTGTGATGTTCGGCATGATTCCTGAGCGCTTTGGATGGTCTGGCGGAGATGTATCGCTTGCCACGTATTTCTCGATTGCACGCGGCAATGATCAAGCAGTTGCGTCAGAAATGACAAAATGGTTCAACGCAAACTACCATTACATCGTGCCAGAATATGGTCAGAAAAAACTAGTACTGACAGAGAACAAACCACTTACTGCCTATCTGGAAGCGAAAGAAAAATTGAATATTGACGGCAAGCCTGTTTTAATTGGCCCATATACGTTTTTAAAACTATCAAAAGGCTATGACAAAAAGGATATCCCGGCATTCATTTTGCAATTGATTCCCCTTTACGGCCAAATTCTTAACGAATTAGCAGAAGCAGGGGCGCAGTGGGTTCAACTCGAAGAACCGATTCTCTCAACGTCACTGACGAAAGATGACATCCAAACCGTCTCCGAAATTTACAAACAACTAAGTACGGTAGCTCCGCATACTAAAATTATGCTACAAACATATTTTGACGCACTCGAGAACTATGAAGAGGTTGTTGCCCTTCCTGTAGCTGGTATTGGTCTAGATTTCGCGCAAGGTGCAGATAAGAATCTTGAACAATTGCAAGCACACAGTTTCCCAGTAGATAAAACCCTTGCTGTCGGCCTCATTGATGGACGCAACATCTGGCGTGCAGATTTGAAAGAAAAAGCGAGTTTGCTTGATGCGTTGACAAAGCTCGTTCCAACAGATCGCATGTGGGTACAACCTTCAAGCAGTCTGCTTCACGTTCCAGTTACCGTACAATCGGAAGAAAAACTGGATGCAACGATTAAAGCCGCGCTTGCTTTTGCAGATGAAAAGCTTGTGGAAGTCACAACGCTCGTTAAAGGCCTGCGCGAAGGGAATCAAGCGATCGCAGATGCGGTGGCAACAAGTTTAACTGCTCGTCAAAATCTTGAAGATCTGCCTGCAAGAAATCACCCTGGTTTACTGCAAGCCGTGCAAAACATCAGCGTACAAGATGGTCAGCGTCATTCGCCATTCAAAGAACGTCGTGACAAACAGCAGGACTACTTTAAATTGCCACTATTACCAACAACAACAATCGGTAGTTTCCCACAGACACCGGAAGTTCGCCGTGCACGAACAAAATGGCGCAAAGGTGAATCGACGGATGTACAATACCGCGACTTCGTCCGCAATGAAATCAAACAATGGATCGACATTCAAGAAGATATCGGGCTAGATGTCTTTGTTCACGGTGAATTTGAACGGACGGACATGGTCGAATATTTCGGCGAAAAATTGGGCGGCTTTGTCTTCACCGAGAAAGCTTGGGTCGTTTCCTACGGTTCACGCTGTGTCAAACCACCCGTTATTTACGGTGATGTGACATTCATCAACCCCATGACCGTAGAAGAATCTGTCTACGCTCAATCCTTAACGAACAAACCGATGAAAGGAATGTTGACGGGCCCTGTCACCATTTTGAACTGGTCATTTGTACGCGACGACATTTCGCGTAAAGATGTCACCTACCAAATCGCACTTGCGCTACGAAAAGAAGTCGAAGCGTTGGAAGAGGCTGGCATTCACATCATTCAAGTAGACGAACCCGCTCTTCGCGAAGGCTTACCGCTCAAAAAGTCGGAATGGAACGACTACCTGGAGTGGGCCATCAACGCATTTAGACTAGCGACAGCGTCCGTACAAGATACAACGCAAATCCATACGCATATGTGCTACTGTGAATTCAACGACTTCATCGACTCGATCAGTGGGCTGGATGCAGACGTCATCTCCATCGAAACATCACGAAGCCACGGCGATCTCGTTTCCGCCTTCAATGACTTCTCTTACGACAAAGGTATTGGTCTCGGCGTCTACGATATCCATAGCCCTCGGGTTCCCGAAGTCAAAGAAATGATTGACGTCATCGAACAAGGCCTTGGCGTACTAGAACCCAACCAATTTTGGATTAACCCCGATTGCGGTTTAAAAACAAGAAAGCATGAAGAAACCATTGCAGCTTTAAAAAATATGGTCGCGGCTACAAATACTATGCGCGAGCATTACGCTGTTTTGCAGAAATAACTACTGTAGACACGTCTATGCCTGCCAAATTCCGGGCAACATTAAAAGCCAGCTCCCGACGGTTTCAGTGTAATTGAAACCGCTGGGGACTGGCGTTCTTCATTTCGGATTACCAAGCAATTCTATAACCCATGATTAATATGGTTAGCGACTAGCATTTCCAACTTCGCAGCAGGAATGGGTGGGCTTAACAGATACCCTTGTATTTCTTCGCAGTGCAATTCTGTTAGAAATGCTAGTTGCTCCTCATCTTCGACGCCTTCTGCAATGACATTTAACTGCAAACTTCGCGCGATGGAAATAATCGCCCTCACAATAGCAGCATTTTCTGAATCACTGGTCACATTCCGCAAAAAAGATCTATCAACTTTGATATGATCAATCGGCATTTTCTTCAAATAACTAAGCGAGTTATAGCCTGTTCCAAAATCATCTATACTAATCTGAACGCCTAGCTTTTTTAATTCGCGTAATACTTGAATAGAGTATTCTGCATCCATCATCATGTTTTCTGTGATTTCCAGATTCAGCAATTCGGGGGCCAATCCCTCATCTTGTAGTGTTTCTGAAACCATTTTTACAAGTTCAGGTTTTTGAAACTGCACAGCGGATAGATTGACAGACATCTCTAACGGTAACGAATTATCCTGCCACTTTTTACATTGGGCAACCGCAGTTCGCAACACCCAATTTCCAATCGGGACAATCAACCCCGATTCTTCCGCTTGCGGAATAAAATCATCAGGTGAAATGAACCCCTTTTCAGGATGATTCCACCTAACCAATGCTTCTACCCCAATAATTTGCCCACTATCCACATGAAGTCTGGGTTGATAGTACACAACAAACTCGTCACGTTCCAACGCCATTCTCAACTCATTTACCAGCTGTAGTTTCTGTAAAACTTGTAAATCAGTTCCCTTTCTGAAAAATGAATAACCATTCCTCCCCTGTTCTTTCGCTTCATACATAGCAATATCAGCATGTTTCACCAGCGTTTCCTGATTTTCACCATCTGACGGATACATGGCTATGCCAATACTCGTTGTGATGAATGCTTCATGACCTTCAAGATCAAAAGGCTGAGCCAAGGATTGGATGAGTTTTCCCACTATATTTTCCGCTTCCTGTCTGGTTGTCCCATTCAAAATAATCGTAAACTCGTCACCACCATTTCGGGCGACTGTATTCTGTGTTTCCATACAGTTCTGCAGTCTTTCTGCAACACTTTTCAGCATTAGATCTCCAACGGTATGACCCATAGAATCATTGATAAGTTTAAATCCATCCAAATCTAAATATAGAACAGCTACCTTTGTCTGATGCGCTTCCGCTTCTTTTAAAGCCATACGGAGATGTTCATTGAAAAAACGTCGATTTGGTAAACTTGTCAGGAAATCTCGGTACGCCATTTTCTTGATTATGTCCTCGGACTGCTTTACCTTTGTGATATCTCGGGCATATACCGTAAATAACGGTAGTCCCTCCCGCTTTATTTTCGTAATGGTTAGTTCTATTGGAAACTCGTCACCGTCACACCGAACGCCGATGGTTTCTAAACGCTGATCACATATCATCTTTCCATCACTCGCTGTGATGCTAGGAACTTCTGCTTGTTTCGCAGATGGCTGCACTAAGAGTTTATTTTTTAAATTATGTCCAATTAACTCTTCCTGTATATAGCCAAATGTCCTCACCGACGCTGGATTGCATTCGATAATATTCCCTTTATGGTCAATGATGATCAAACAATCTAACACTGACTCAAGAATGGCCCCCTTAAAGGTCATTTCTTCCTCTAGTCTCCGATCCAGAACGAAAGAAATCGCAAGTACAATACCTAATATTACGATGGTACCCATCGTTAACCCGACAACAATCGAACTCGTATCAAGAGCAACAACTACTTTTCCCACACTAGAATTGTCTGGCACGATAGTTGCTGCAAACATGCCTGTATAGTGCATACTAGAAATGGCTATTCCCATCACCGTTGCGCTAACTAGTTTCGTATTACTACTTACCCCGTTACGGCTCCCGCGGAATCGAAAGGCCAACATTAATGCAATAATCGAAGCACTGATTGCAAGCACCAGGGAAACAACGACAAGGAAGGGGTCGTAAGTAATACGTATGCCTTTCATCGCGGCCATGCCAATGTAGTGCATGCCACTTATCCCTACTCCCATAAAGCAGCCACCGAAAACCAAATTCAAGCTGTTCATATTTGACTTGTAACTAACATACAACCCACACAAGGAAGCCGAAATAGCAACTATGATTGAAACGAGTACAAGTAAAATATCGTACTGAACAGGAACTGGCAGTTTAAAGGCAAGCATCGCAATAAAGTGCATCGCCCAAATGCCGATACCCATTGCAGCTGATCCACCAAACAGCCATAACTTCCTTTGCCAACCTACGGAGAAATTAGTTCTTCTTACAGTCTCTATCGCCGTGAGTGAAGTTAAAAATGCAAACAATAATGACAGTGCTACCAATGTAAAATTATGAGTCCCGTGCATAGAATGCATACAACTTTCACCTCTTTTTCTAAGCCAAGCCAGTAAAGTAAGTAGTTCTTCTTAAAGATCTTCAATTGTCTCTAAGAGTCGATCTGATGAAAAGGCAAGTATTTGAACCGCTTTATTTATTTCATTTAGTATTTCGGAAATAGTGCTTATATCAGAGTTTGACTGTTCACTTTGTTCTTTAATACCAGCCATTGACTGGACGATAACATCAAATGAGCTGATTACACACTTACTACTTTCCGCACTGTTGTAAACAAGTTTTTGCATAGCAGATACTGATTTCATCATATCTACAATACCTTCATCAGTGTTTTCTATTAAACCTGTTACGTTTCCGATTGCCTCTTTTGTGTCTTCAGAAAGCTTGCGCACTTCCTTAGCAACCACCGCAAATCCGGCTCCATGCTGCCCCGCCCGCGCTGCCTCAATCGCAGCATTTAAAGCAAGTAAATTTGTTTGATTAGCTATGGCAGTCACTAAGTCAACAACATCGCGAACTTGACTCGATGATGCCTGTACTTGGCCCATCTTCGCCTTCAAGTCTCGATTACTTTCGATGATCGCTTCTATTTGCTTTGTTTGATTGATCAATAAATCCGTTCCTACATGCGATTTTTGTTCAGTATCTGTTACTAAAGACAAACTCTCTATTGTCGAGTCCCTAATTGTCATGGCTTCAACCGCCAATTGCTCAATAGAAGCACTTGTTTCTTCACTTATAGTAGCTAATTCTTGTGAAGTACTAAGTACTTGTTGTTTAATGGTTGCTTTGAACTTCATTTCTTCTGTTCTTCGCTGTTCATGCTTATCCTCGTAGGCTTCCAGCACTAATTGCTGTTCCAAGTTCAAGACTCTATAGAACGCACGTATCAATTCCAGTCTATCTTTCGGTGAAATGAGTAAGTTTTCAACGAAGAAGGAGAACTCCGTAAACAAAGATTCGAAAGCGCCCATATACCATTTTGGTTCTAATCCGATTCGTACGTGAACATGCGCAATTACTTTTCGTTGCTGAAGATAATTAGCGTCTATACAACCATCAAACATTTCTTTTAAATGACTTGTCAGTGAGATTTTTAGACGATCTATACTCTTATTCGAATCAATAATTTGCACTAACGATGATTCAACTGTAAGTGCTTTGTAAAATTCATCGACAACCTTTGTCAGAAAAGGATCGATATGTGGCTTTAAATGTCGAAGCATCTCCAAATCTCGCGTAGTTAAATGGATCATTTCAATTTGTTTTTGTACTTCCGGGAATTTGTCCACATCGATTTTTACGGACTGTGTTTGGGTAAAATCAATCATCGATTCTTGATAGTTTTTCGAACGAAATCTTCTATGTACATGCATGACAATAACCCCTTCTTACTTCTTAATGGTCACTAGACTTCTTCCTGTTCAGCAAAAAACATCCCTGATAGACAGCACAACTATTCATCCCAATAATAGCCATCATGACTTTAGTAGTCAAGTTATTATAGTTATATAGTTATAAATACTTTCCATAATAAATATACAAACGTTCTAAACGGCCTATTTGCATTTTATTCAAATCGAAATATCACGCCATTAATACGTTCTCTAAACTTTTTTAGGAATGGTCACTATGTTACCCCCATTCAAACAGGTTGTTAGTCAGGTCGAATTATAAGAAAAAAGAAAAGCATCGCTAAATGCGATGCTCTAGTAAGGTGCTAATCGAAACCATTTGGTACGTTTAATATGTTATTTATACCACTTCGCTGAATCCCAGATATAGGGTTCAGTCTTAATTGTTGTGGTCTATATTTTATTTATTCGCTTTATGCACTTTCAATTGCTTGCCTTTTACAGTCGTCGTTCTCATTGCATCCAACACAAGTTTTCCCTTGCCATTGAGTATATCAATATACGTCTCGGTATCTTGGATTTTAATGATGCCAATATCTTCACCCGTAACGCCCGGAATGTTTGTAATGGTACCCACAAAGTCAAATGCCCGTAGCTTTTTCTTTTTGCCACCATTGAAATACAGCTTCATAATATCTTTGTCCACAAGGGCACTTTTCGTCTTTTTCAACTTGGGAATGCGCTCCATTTTTTCAATGAACGCATCCTTTGCCGCCTCAACGGATTGACGGGATGGTGCATTTCTTTGCGGAATTTCAAAACCTATATATGCCTCAATATCCGCTAGGAATTTATCTTCATTAGGCGTGACAAACGAAATTGCCTTCCCTCTTTTACCCGCTCGTCCTGTTCGTCCTACTCTGTGAACGTAACTTTCAGTCTCTAAAGGAATATCATAATTAATGACATGTGTAATGCTATCAATATCAATCCCGCGTGCTGCAACATCAGTCGCCACCAAGTAACGGAACTCACCGCGTTTGAACGCATCTATTACAGTAAAGCGATCTTCCTGCATCATGCCGCCATGTAGTTTATCGCATGTATAAAAAAACTTCTCAAGCTGTTCAGTAACCCCATCCACCTGGTCCTTCGTCCGACAGAATACGATACAGCTGTCCGGATTTTCAACAACTGTCACATCACGCAACAAATCAAATTTCTGCTGCTCTCTAACGACAATCAACGAATGGTCGATTTGATCCGTTAACGTTACAGTTGAAGCAATCTCAATATTTTTCGGATTGAGTAAGTATTTACTACTCAATTTCGCTATTTTCTCTGGAAGTGTCGCAGAAAAAAGCATCGTCGTTCTATTTTTCGGCAATTGACTAATGATTGACTCGACTTGGTCAATAAAGCCCATATTCAACATTTCATCGGCTTCATCTAACACCAAATAATCGATTTTATCGAGCACCAATGTCCCACGCTCGATATGATCGAAAACGCGCCCCGGTGTCCCAACAACGACGTGGCATTTTTGCTTGAGCTCTTCCTTTTGATAAGCAAAAGGATGCTTACCGTATACCGCAGCTGCTTTAATCCGCTTAAAGCGACCAATGTTCGTTATATCGTCCTTGACCTGATCGGCCAATTCACGTGTCGGCGTTAAAATAAGTGCCTGTGGCTTATTCTCATCCCAGTTCACCATTTCACAAATCGGAATCCCAAACGCAGCCGTTTTACCGCTTCCCGTCTGTGATTTAACAACCAAATCATGACGATCTAATGCAACAGGAATTACGTTCTCCTGCACCTCCGTCGGAGAAGAATAACCGAGCCCGTCTAGCGCTCGTATAATTTCGTTACTTAATCGATAATCTTGAAAGTTCATTCTCTTCAACCTCACATTCTTCGTACATTATCCCATGAACAGGCTATATACGTCAGTATAGAGATTATTATGATTTTTGAAAAGCGCTGGGCATCTGTAACTCCTAGGCGCTGGAGCTGGACACTGACAAATTGATTAGCCAGACGTACCGTTCGGTATACGACGGTTCACCCTTTTTAAAATCGTGACTGCAATCGACAATCATCAGATTTTTAAAGAGTTATGATTAAATGCCTGATGGGCTAGCAACAGCGAACCCGTAATCCCGGCATCATCTCCTAGTCCAGGGCTAACGATGTATTCAGATAGCTCCGGCAATTCAACATACCCTCCCATAAGCTCCGGTAAGTACTTATAAACTGAAGCAAATACTTGTTTCTGTTTCAACACGCCGCCACCAAGAATAATCTTTTTGGGTGAAAGGATCAAGATATACTGCATAAGTGCTTGCGCGATATAATAGCCCTCCAATTCCCATACTTCCTGCTTGTCTACCAAATCAATCCCTTTTTTACCCCAGCGCCCCTCAATCGCGGGACCTGCCGCTAAACCTTCCAAACAGTCGCTGTGATAATGACATTTACCTTGATAGTTGTCATCTGGATGGCGTCTTACGAGAATATGGCCCATTTCTGGGTGTGACAATCCTTGAAGCAACTTACCTTGAACGACTGCGCCGGCTCCGACTCCAGTGCCAACCGTTATGTATAAGCAGCTATCCAGCCCTTTGGCAGCACCGTGGACAGACTCCCCGAGAGCTGCCGCATTCACGTCAGTGTTGAAACCAATAGGCACTGAAAAAGCATCTTTCATCGCTTGCAAAAAATGATAGTTTCGCCACGGCAATTTTGGCGTAGAAGTAATCATTCCATAAGTTGGACTCTCCTCATTAATATCAATCGGACCAAATGAGCCGACACCTATCGCATCCAGTTGATATTTTTCAAAAAAAGTGATGACCTGCGCCATCGTCTCCTCCGGCACGGTAGTAGGAATCGAAATTCGCTCTATAATAATCCCTTTCTCATCACCCACCGCACAAACAAATTTTGTTCCTCCAGCTTCAATTGCACCAAACATATTTAGCTTCCTCCCGATTATGAGATTATTGATGGTTCATGCACTTTTAGGAAATGAAACAAGGCTCCTATTAAATTAGCATCATTGTCAAATTGACAAGCTTCAACTTCAATCGTTAACGTTGAAGTATCATCTTTTAATAACGATAATTCAGCATTAATGCCCTCAGTGACTTCCTTACGCTTACTAATCCCGCCGCCAATAAGAATTTTTTCAGGGTCAAGCGAATACTGCAAATTGTAAATGCCAATCGCTAGTTTTTTATAAAACTGCCTAATACTTTCTTGGGCCGCTACATCTTTTGATTCGGCTAGATGAAATACTTCTTCCCCAGTTAATGTCCCCATTGGTAGTGATTTTTTCGCTTCTAGTTCAGTAACGAGTGCTCGGGTAGAGGCCGTTAGACTCCAAGTAGATTGAAGATCCTTTTTACCTGATGACCTGCTCGCGTCGTTCATAATCATATAGCCAAACTCTCCACCATGCAGATTTGCCCCACGCAAAATAGAATGATTCATAACGATACTTCCGCCAATTCCAGTTCCAATGACAATACAGATGTAATAATCCGTATCTTTTGCTGCACCAATCCAGCCCTCTGCCAGAGCAGCACAATTGGCATCATTTTCAATTGTTACGGGAAGCCCTGTCCGTTGTCGTATTAGATCCGTCATGCAGACGCCGTGTATATAAGGAATTGCGCTTGCCCCACCAATAAACCCGGTCTTTGTATTTACGGCACCTGGGGAACTTATGGCAATCCCCCTCAAATCAAATGCATTTTCAAATTCATTTACAATGTTATGAATGTCCTCTAAAAAAATCTCCAAATCGTCTTGTGGAGTTGGTACTTTGCCGCTTGCAAGCTTCTCTGCCCCTTCGTTCATGACGGAGTATTTTATGTAAGTCCCGCCAACATCGAATACCATATAGGCTTTCATCTTTCATTCCCCCGGCCTCAAAAACCATTGTTTTCAGATAATTGTTTATACCATCTTCCCGATTTTTTCACTGTTCGTTTGAAGTCCTGTTGTAAATCTACTTCTACTAATCCATAGCGATTTTTATAGGCATTGGCCCAAGACCAGTTATCCATAAATGTCCATAAGTGATAACCGAGACAATTGGCCCCTTCTTGAATCCCTTTATGCATCCATTTCAAATGTTCTTGGATAAATTCAATGCGATAATCATCCTCTATGAACCCTTCAGCATTGCGGAATTTCTCTTCCCCTTCCACGCCCATACCATTCTCGGAGATGAAAAACGGAAGATTTCCATAGTTATCGCGCAGATCGACCATAATGTCATAAATCACTTCTTCACAGATTTCCCAACCGCGATGTGGGTTGATTTTACGCCCCGGCATAATATAAGGATCGAATAGATGCTCTGGCATAAATGCCTCTCCATCCGGAATCGGTGTTTCTTTCGCCTTTACTCGACGCGGCTGGTAGTAGTTGACGCCTAACATATCGATTGGATTATTTTTAATGACTGTTAAATCATCTGCTTCTATAATAGGTAGCAGATTTCGCTCCCGTAAAATCTCAACTAAGTCTTTCGGATATTCACCCTTCGTCACCGGGTCAAGGAAGCTACGATTAAAAATTAAATCGGCAATATGAGCAGCCTTCACATCTTCAACGTCTTCACTTCTCGGATAAGAGGGTGTCAAGTTAAGAATAATCCCGATTTCCCCGTCTAACTGCAACTTTTTAAAAGCCTCGACTGCCCTAGCGTGAGCAACAACCGTATTGTGGGCTACTTGCGCCCCACGTTTGAAATCGACGATTTTCGGATAATGCCATTGATATAAATAACTCGCTTCAACCGGGACAATCGGTTCATTGAATGTGAACCAATATTTCACACGGTCTCCAAATAAACGAAAGCAGGTTGTAGCAAAATTCACGTAGGCATCCACCACTTCTCGACTTTCCCATCCGCCTTTTTCCTGCATACACATTGGCATATCGAAGTGATATAAATTGATAAACGGCTCAATGTCATTGGCAATAAGTTCATCAATCACCCGCCCATAAAAATCAACTGCTAACTGATTCACCTCTCCAACACCATCTGGTATTAACCGTGACCATTGAATCGAAGTGCGGAATGAATTATGACCCGTTTTTTTCATAAGTGCTATATCATGTCTGTAGCGATGATAGAAATCAGAAGTATTTTCGGGTCCAACTCCATTATGGAAACTTTCTGGATCAATGCTGTGCCAATAATCCCACATACTTGGTTTTCTTCCATCCACTTGAGCAGCTCCTTCTGTTTGAGGACCAGATGCCGCACTCCCCCACCAAAAATTCTCCGGAAATGAATAAGTCGTTTTACTTTCTACATTCGTATTTTCCATATGCTATCACCCGTTTCTTGTAGTTTACATTTAGATTTTTCTCCATTCACTCGGCGTAATTCCTACAACTCTTCTAAACTGCTTATAAAAATAAGTAGAATCAGAGTACCCTACTTTTTTACCGATTTCCCCCGCACGGAAATGCGTTGTTTTTAACAATTCCTTTGCCTTTTCCAGTCGATAATGATTTATATAATCAGAGAAGACAACGCCCACTTCCTTCTGAAATAATTGCCCTAGATAGATCGTATTGACATGGAATTGCTGTCCCAATGTTTTTAATGATAATCCCTCATCATAATGGGTATGAATATGGTTCAAGACATTTTGGACTATTGGACTCCGCATATGACCTTGATTTTGGATTGTTAACATTAATTCCTGACAGTAGTCCTGTAAAATCACTTTCAATTGCTGAATAGCTGTCGCATACACCATTCGTTCAACGGATGCCGTATAAAGTGGCAGTTCATCAGGCTGTATCGAATAATGAATGTAGGACATCAGATCCAAAACATATTTTTTCGCTACTTGTGGAGAAATATATTTCGACTTCTTTGTCACACTGTCCAAGAAAATTTCAATCATATCTAATGCGGCTTCATCCCCATGTAACAGTGCCTTGACTAAACTTTCCTTAAATTCTTGTTTTCTTTTTACTTCCTCCTGCCGATTGATGGCTAGTCCATCTGAAATAAGGACGTTAGGTTCTAAATATAGCTGCATGAGATTATGCTCCCTAGCGAGTGAATAGCTTTCTTCTAGTCCCTCTATCGCCGTAATTGTTCTTCCCATAGATACATAAAATGAACCTGTTTCCCATTGGCCATCCCTAAGTTTTTCCACTAAACTTTGATTTTGGTTGACGACATCTTGCTTGCTCATCCCGCCAAAGATGACTATCAATTCTTGGTTAGGGCTATAAAAACAGACGGCGTTATAGTGTTCTTCTATAAAATCTCGAATCCTTTTTGTCACTGCAAGGTCCTGAAAATATTCGAAACTTAAAATTGAAATCGTATAATACGGCTCGTGAAACTGGATATTATAAAGGGCTAATCGCTCTAGACAATCATTTTTTTCAATTTCTCCATTGAGAAATCGCCAAAGTGTATTGTCCATTAATGTAATCGAATCCTCACTTGGCATAGGTGCTACTTCTACAGACGCCAAATTCAACTTACGGCCTATATTTTGAACAGACATCAATAACTCTTCCTCATCCACCGGTTTTACCAAATAGTTTTCGATGCCTAATCGTAGACCCTCTTTTATATAATCGAACTCTTGATAACCGGTTAGCACGATACTTTTCATGTGAGGTTGGATATTTTTCGCTTCTTTAATTAATTCCAATCCAGAAATTTCCAACATCCTAATATCAGTAATCAACAGGTCAATTTGATGTTCTTGTATATAGGTAAGCGCTTCTTCCCCGCTTTCTGCCGTATAGACAATTTCAAACCCATAATCCTCCCAGTCTAACAATGCTTGAAGTCCAAGGGTTATCATTGGCTCATCATCTGCCAACAATACCTTAAACATGATAGTTCCCCTGTACCGGAATAGATAGTGTCACAATCGTTCCCTGGTCTTTGATACTCTTTAGTGCAATGCCAAATTGTTCGCCATATTTTAGCTTTAGTCGTTGATGAATATTTCTTAATCCGATTGATTTCATTTCATCACCCTCATCAAGATTAATATGTCGCAAAATAGTTGAAAGTTCTACTTCCGTCATTCCTTTTCCATTGTCTTCCACTCGCACTGTAATCATATCACCTAGCTTTACTGCTCGAATAATTAATGTATTGTCCGACTGACCTTTTTTGAAGCCGTGAATAAAGTAATTTTCAATAATCGGTTGTAAAATAAGTTTTTGTACCATAATTTGTTCCACTTCACTCGGAATATCAAAATACACTTGCAATTTATTTGGAAATTTGAATTGCATTAATGATATATATTGATTCAAGTATTCAATTTCTGTATAAAGTGGCACTACGTCTTTTGATTCCAATGAATAGCGAAAGAGCTTAGATAAATGGAATATCATTTTACCGGAAGTTTTCGATCCTTCCATTACCGCTACCATTCGGATTGCTTCTAGTGTATTGAACAAAAAATGCGGATCAATCTGTGCTTGTAGCGCTTTCAATTCTGCGTGCTGTTGCTTCAGATTCAACAAATAGAACTGTTCAATATAATTGTTCAATTCTTCTAACATTGAATTGATATTAACGGCAATTTTCGATAATTCATCATCATGTTTGGATTCCGGAATCCTTGCGTTAAGATTTCCATTTTCCACCTGACGTATAATCGAAATAATATTTGTAATTCTCCTCGAATAATTATGAGTAAAGGAATATGAAATTAAAATAGCAACAGCAATGAGTAAAGTAATCACGATCCACATCGTTCCCCTGACAATCGAGAGCTTCTTCCAACCTTTGTCTGGGATTACACTTACATACGTAAAGTCTCCACTATTAGCAACCGTGTTAATGTAGTAGTTGTCATGCTGCCATTTCATTTTCGTTTCATTTGTTCGAAGACTTACATTCTCTAGCAAATTTGAGGGAGTACCTTTATCACTTGAATATATACTCTTCCCTTCATTGTCGAGTAGAAAATAGGTAGCAAGAGCGCCTTCATGTCTATTTAACATGTTATCTAATTGTTCTGTTGTATAGTAAAATGAGATTTCCCCTATTTTTGTTAGTGTTATTGGGTTATTTATATCAATTTTTTTCGTAATTGTATTTGTTAACTCACGACTATTTGGTAAATAATTCGTACTTTCTCTCCACCGCGTATAATTATTAATCAACAAATATTCGATAGCGGGATTTTCCAAAGAACGTAAACTAATCGCATTAAGATCGTTATCTTGACTAAAATAACTGGTAAAGTATATCTCTATATTACTTGGTATAAATGAATCTTTATCGGAAAATTTATCTAACCTGTATTCTATGTATTCTCCATAGCCATTGTTAAGGGCATAAGAAATATCCTCAAGCATATCCCCTCTACTATACAAATCCTTCATCGCTCTGTTAATATCTGCGTCTTTAGCATTGAAGTAATCTTCTACCCTCTCCAATGTTCTCGTACTAATATTAACTTCTTTTTGGATAATAATATCCGAATAATAATTCGTAATGGTAACGATTAAAATAATGACCGTCGTAATGATTGTGATGGATGAAATGAGAAATAACTTATTAAAGATATTTTGCGTAGTAAATCGACCTTTTCTTCTTATTTTCATGTTGAAGTCCTCAAATTTACATTTATTTTCTTCAAGCATATCACAATAAAATAGGGCTTCAAGATAGATAATGACACAAAATCAAGCTGGAGTATTTCCTCCAGCTTGACGTTATCTGAATTCAGCAGAAGACCGCCACTTCCATAAGTGGCGGACTGAATGAAGGATGCTTTTCATTCAGTGGAAGTTCGAACCCCTGCTGAATCCAGATAAAGCCTCCGGCGGATGTCACGGATTTTGAAAGGAGTTAATCGAGCAAGCTCGATTCAAAATCCGGACACAATCCCGCCGAGGCGTGATTGATTGTTATTTATTACTGATCTTTTTTCCACTCATCATACTGCTTTTGAATTTCTTGGAGCACTTTATCTATGCCCGCTTCTTTTAACTTCTTATTGTATTTAGGCAAATATACTTCTGGATCAACAGAACCTGTTGCCAATGCTGGATAGAATTCTTTCGAAATATTTGTAATCGCTGCGATTTCTGCTCTCACCGCTGCATTGTTAAAGTGGAATCCAAGCGTTGGTGCAGCGGTTGCTGATTCGTTAAATACTTTAAATTGATCCCATTTGTCTACTGGGTCCGTGTCATATAAATATAACGTAAAGAAGTTACCAATTGAATACGTTGGAATGTTATAACTTTCGATACGTGCTGGAAGGTCTTTAATCCTTCCGTCTTCATTCTTCTCATAGTGAACGCCTTCAAGTCCTTTGTCCACTAGGTTACGTAGGTAAGGGTCTGTGTTCAATAAGTTTAAAAACTCCATTGCTTTTTCAGGATTTTTTGATGTTGCTGAAATCGCTTGAATAGACCCAGAAACAGAATCATTAATTGTCACAGGTTGTTCAGCTGGAACAGAAACAAGTTCATATTTTGCAGCCCGACTCCATAGTAAATCAGCATATGGCTGTGAATCACCCAAGCGGACAAACCAGTTTGCTACATCTAATGGCCAACTATCTTTACTCGTTGCAGCATCTTCTTTTAAGTAGCCAGCTTTATAATACTTATGCATCGTTTTGTAGATTTCCATCGTTAAGTCAGATTCGAATGGGTTAATGACATGGTCAGTGTCCCCTTCAAATGGGATACCAAACGGCATTTCATTGTTGAAAATATAGTCATATGGTAAGTATGCTTTAGATGTTGCCATAGGTGTAACGCCCGGCTCATTTTCTTTAATGATTTTCAACATTGGTTCCAAATCTTCCAACGTTTTTACTGTTGACAAATCGAAGCCATATTTTTCAGCTAGAACGTTATTGAACGTATAAACCGTTTGTCTAGCAGCCTCTTTGTTGGCAGGAATACCATACACTTGACCATCAATTTTGACACCTTCTAATAGGGCAGGGTCAAGCGTTTCTTTTAGTTCTTTCCCTTCGTTCTCTAACAAATCATCAAGTGCTATGAACGCACCTTTTTGGGCATTTTGAACATATTTAGTTCCACTTGCAAAGATAATATCTACTGGTTCACCAGAGTTAATCATTACTTGAGATTTTTGATCCCAATCTCCCCAGTCAATTTGCGTCATTTTAACTGTCGCATTAATTTCTTCTTTCAAATACTTATTCACTTCTTCAAATACTTTTTCAGTATCTTTTTGTGGAGTTCCGATGGTATACCATTTAATTTCATATGGCTGTCCATCTTTTCCTCCCCCATCCGACGAAGAACTATCTTTACCGCCACAAGCAGCAAGGATGGTTCCAACAGCTAGCAATAACGCAAGTAACATTGTAAACCTTTTGTTCATAGTTTTTTCTCCCCTTTTCTTGTTTTATTCTTTCACGCCACCAATTGTCAATCCGCCAATAAAATACTTTTGGAAGAATGGGTACGATACAGCAATTGGTAAAGTGGCGATTACAACCATAGCCATTTTGGCTGATTCTTGTGGCAATGTATCAAATAGACTTTGCTGCATTAAACCAACTTCCACATTTTGTCGCATGAATTCTAGATTTGCCTCAATTTTCATAAGTAACGCTTGAAGCGGTACCAATTTCGGATCATCTATATAGAGTAATGCCGTAAACCAATCATTCCAGTAACCTAATGTGCTGAAAAGTGCGATTGTGGCAATACCCGGCAGTGACAGTGGGAAAACGATTTGGAAAAAGATTCTCCATTCACTAGCTCCGTCAATTCGGGCAGACTCCAATATAGACTCTGAAACGGATTTCATGAAGAAGGTTCTCATAATAATTATGTAGAAAGCGTTCATCGCAAGTGGCAGGATCAAAGCCCAAATCGTGTTTTTTAACCCTAAAAATTGTGTAACGACGATATAGGTCGGAACCAATCCACCGCTAAATAGCATTGTGAAAAATGCTAGCATTGTGAAAAATCTTCTGTATTTAAACTGCGGTCTCGAGATTGCATAAGAGTAAAAGGAAATCATTAAAACACTAACGATTGTTCCAACAACCGTTACGATAATCGTTATACCGTAAGAACCAAGTAGTTGCTCTTTAACACCCCATAAATAGTGATATGCATCCATACTCCACTCAGATGGAATGATTTGGAACCCGTTTCTTACAATACTTTCCTCACTCGTAAAGGAAATGATAATAACGTAGAGAAACGGAAAGACACACATGAAGGTAAACACACCAAGAAAAATACTAAAAATCGAATTCGCTACTGGATGGAGTGCGTGAGGATCTCTTAGCTTTTTTCGCTTAAATCCCCCTCCGTCTTTCTTTACATTCAATGGCTGTGATTCGTTGCCTGAGACTTGAGCTTCGTTTAGATTATTTGGCATATAGTTAGCCGCCGAGCGACTTTCCCTCCTTTCTAAGTAAGGACAAATTGTTCCACCGCTGTGTCAGGTTAGAACAATGCACTTTCTTCATCTACTTTTCGAACAATATAGTTGGTAATTAGAACGAGGGCCAAACCAACGACAGATTGATAAAGACCGGCTGCTGTACTCATCCCAATATCTCCAAGTGTCATCAAGCCCCGGAAGACAAATGTATCAATAACGTTTGTCACTGCGTATAGTGTGCCTGAATCGCGTGGTACTTGATAAAACAAACCGAAATCCGAGTTAAAAATGCGTCCGACGTTCATAATCGTCAAAATAATCATCAATGGTTTCAACATTGGTAGCGTAATGTGCTTAATTTGCTTCCATTTTGAAGCTCCGTCAATCATTGCAGCCTCGTAATACGCTCTGTCAATACCAACGATGGATGCAAGATAGACAATACTACCATAGCCGACCCCTTTCCATAAGCTCATGAATACTAAAATGTACGGCCAATACTTTGGCTCGTTGTACCATGAAACAGGGTCAATATTAAACCAGCCTAGAACACTATTTAACAATCCACTGTCTGCGCTAAGGAAGGTGAAGACAAAATAACTACCGATAACCCAAGATATAAAATGGGGAAATAGCATCCCCGTCTGATACACTTTAGAAAGTCTTTTGTTCACCAACTCACTAAGTATGATGGCCGTTCCAACCGCTGCCACAAGACCTAGTACAATAAACACCAGATTGTACAAAATTGTATTTCTTGTAATGATTAAGGCGTCATTCGTACTAAATAAGTATTTAAAGTTGTCCCATCCAACCCATTCACTAGTGATAACGCTCGCAAAGAAACCATCCGGGTGAATTCGAAAATCTTTAAAGGCTAACACCTGACCGAACATTGGCAAATAGGCAAACAATAAAAGCCAAATTGTTCCGGGCAAAACCATGATTAACCACACTTTATTTCTATAAATATCTTTCAATATCTTTTTCATCATTTTCCTCCTCCCACCCAATGTAAGCACTTCCATAACTCTAGTTTATAGTTCTAAGTAAGCTAATGGTAGTTGACTAATTTAGAATTAACTGAAAAAACCTTAGATTTCATCAATAATTTGTATAGTTTTTTAATTGGTGTTCCTGAAAAAAAATAGAAAAGGCCGACCGGAATATTCCAGCCGGCACTCTTCACTTCTTATACGATTCGAATTGTTTTGATTTCATACGGTTTGATCGCAAACTCAATTGATGAATCAGCCGCCGTGCCAATCGGCTCTTCCATTAGGTCCGTCTCAACCCAAGACGTAAACCCTTTTGGAATCGTTAACGCCACATCGCCTCTTCGTCCTTCATATTCATGGAGGCGAATAATCAGGCCATTACCGTCGTAGGCGGGCTTAATCGCATCAATCCATACATGATCAGCATCCATCTCAACAAACGAATCTTCCATTGTCCACTTACCTTCTACAGCCAAAATGGGATCGTTCAAATCCCAAGCTTTTTCCACAGTTTTTGCCTGACGCCAATCGCCAGCATGTGGATACAATGAGTAAACAAAAGAATGCGCGCCTTGGTCGGCCTCTGGGTCTGGATGTATAGCAGATTTCAGTAGCGTTAATCGCATCACATTCTCTTTAATATCGTAACCGTACTTAGAATCATTCAACAAACTAACCCCGTAATCAGGCTCCGATAGATCAGCCCATTGGTGGCCAACCGTTTCGAATTTCGCCATATCCCAGCTCGTATTCCAATGTGTTGGGCGCTTCACGTTCCCATATTGCACATCATAAGTCGCCTCTGTTGCACGAATATCAACAGGGAAAGCAACTTTCAATAATTTTCTCTTTTCATGCCAGTCAACATTCGTTTCAAAATCAATGCGGCGATCATTTTTATAGAAAACAATTCGCTGTGAAATGTCGGAATGATGATAGTTCCAAGTAACAAGTAAGCTGAAAACAAGCTCACCGTCTTCCTCTACTTCAAACGTACCAATATTACGGATTTCCTCCATCTTTTCCTGATAGAAAATATCAATATCCCAAGCATCGTGAGCAAGCGGCTTATCTTCAAAAATTTGCAGAACATTGCCCTTCTCCCCATCAGCTAATACATGGCGCTGTGCTTCTTTATCAAATAGTTTTGTCATTTGACCAAACTCATTCCACTCAATGGAATAATAAGGCGTTTCCAATTGTCGGTTCTCATAACGGAAATCCGTTGCCGATTCTTCAACAATTTCAAGAGGTTCGAAAGACAATTGTTTTGCGCCAAATGATGGTAGAGAATCCACTTCAACCAACCACCCATCCGAACGTTTTTGGTGGTGTAACACCTTGCCACTGTCATCCTTCCAAATACCAGCATCAACATCAGCAAACTGAGAAATGAAGACATTTCTTCCGCTTGTCAGATGCGTCGAATTAATGGCCACTACTGAATGACCTACTTGTTCAATCCCATTGTCAATAATTCGTGCTTCAAGTCCAGTAACGAGTTGGAGTGCCTCCTCATATTCTTCTCTAGCATCATCATAGACTTCTTTAATCGACGATCCAGGAATAATATCATGGAATTGATTTCTTAAAATAATTTTCCAACCTTCTTTTAGCTCATCTACTCCGAGCCATGCACCATGTTCAGATAGCCAAGAGGTGAAAAATTCAGTTCTACGATACAATAGTTCCAATTTACGATTCATTCTTTTCACATGTGCTTGGCTTGTATACGTTCCACGGTGGTATTCCAAGTACAATTCGCCATCCCATTTATGAATATAGCCATCCGAATCAGCTACATTTTGATGCAATTTATCGAAAAACTCTCCTGCTGTTGAAGTCTTAACATTTGGCATCCCCGGTAGCTGATCAAAACGCCTTCTCATTTCAAGCATATGACGATTGACACCGCCGCCGCCATCGCCGTATCCGTAGGAAAGAAGCAGGTCCTTCGACAAATCCTTGTCGCGATAGCCTTCCCAAATACCTTTCACCGTTTTAGCCGTAATGTAGCCATTATACGTATAGAACCAAGAGTCTGGACCATTCCATGGTTCAGGCGTCGTGATAAAGTGCGTTAAAATTTCAGAGCCGTCAATCCCTTTCCAATAAAAGGTATCATGTGGCATTCTGTTATATTGGTTCCAACTGATTTTTGTCGTCATCATTGTTTTGATGCCAGACTTGGTCAAAATTTGTGGCAGTGCCCAACTATAACCGAACACATCTGGGAGCCATAAATACTCGCAATCTACGCCAAATTCTTCTTGGAAATATTTTTTCCCATGTAGGATTTGACGTACTAACGACTCCCCACTCGGGATATTACAGTCTGCTTCCAACCACATTGCACCGCCCGCTTCCCACTGAGCAGCAGCAACTCGTTCCTTTATTTGTTCATATATCTCCGGATAGTCATCCTTTATATAATCATAAAGTTGTGGCTGTGTTTGTAAAAATAAATAGTCAGGGAACTGCTTCATTAAATGGAGCACCGTCGAAAACGAGCGTGCTGATTTTTCTCTCGTATTTTTTAATCGCCATAGCCAAGCAACGTCAATATGGGTATGTCCAACTGTATGTATCGTAATCTCAGAAGTTTTATCAATCGCTTGTAGCGCCTCTGTAAGAACTTCCTCCGCTTCGTAGCAGGATTCATAAAATTCTGCACTGCCTGGCTCTGTCCAATCAATGCACTGTAAAGCATTTTGAAGTAGCCCTTTTAATTGCATATAAGCAGGATCTGCTTCGTTTGTTTCTTTTAGAGCTTCGTATGCCGCTAGAAGCGTGTAGTATAGATTATCAACTTTTGTATCAAGCCAGCCGATTTGTGCCTGTTGAAGTTTAAATTCGTTTTCAACAGGAACGCCGCCACCCTCATATCCAGACCACAGTCTGAAATCTAAGCGCATTGGCCCGTTACCCGTTTCTTGATCAAACAGGACTTCCTCATGATTGGAGTCTACACCTTGGTACGGCTTCCCATTGACAAATAATAACGATTCAAATCCTGAGTTATTGCCGCCTCCCGTTTTACCAAAAGAGAAAAGACCAACAATTTGCTGACCATTGTTCACTAGATGGCCATCGACATCAGCATTGAGCCAAATATAACGGTCACGACCCTTCCAATGGTCGCCAATCTTCATTGTGGATTGTCCATCATAAGCTACTGGTGGATGGGCTCCGATTTCACCGTCATCCTCTTGGCTATTAAACTGCTCAATCGTCACACAGCCACGATAGCGATACCCTTCTAATTCATTAATACGTGCCTCAAATTTTCTTTCAGTAAGAAACATATCTTCACCCCACGAAATCATTTTTTATTGCTGACTGACCATTTTTTCAAGCTTTTGGAATCTATTCATACATACCACCATCACCCAGTACGCTGGTGCAACTCCAGAAATAAATAACAACAGTCCTGGTAGCTTAAAAATTAGAAATCCTACCATAAATAACCCGGCACCTATCCAAATCGTGGATGAAATACTTGTTGCCGCATAGAAAAAAGATTGTTTAATATAATCCTTAGTAGATAATTCATAATGAGCATAAAGCGCAAAGAAATAGCCAACTGATAATACTAGTAAAATAGAAACTACATATAAAAACACGAGTAGGAAGATGGAGAACATTCCTGTCATAAGCTCCATGACAATCCGGATATCAATAAAAAAGAAAATCCCGAGAGCATAATACACAAGAGCGATTCCATTTGTTCGTTTCCATTCTTTAAAATAAACTCGACTAAATGTCTTCCAAAGGGGAGCATCGGTATCTTTTTTCAACCATTTCCGGACAATTGTAAAAAGGGCGACAGATGCTGGAAAAAATCCAAAGATCCCTAATCCTAGAATCGTAAAGCCAATCCAGCAGAAATTTATCGCGACGACCCTCCAAATCCATTCCAACACAGTCATCCATGAACCTTTTTTCATCATCTTCACCCTTCCGAATTGTCCCGTATAGAAATGTTGTTAGTTATTTTTCTGAAGTTGCTTATGAAGCGGACTTCCCTTGACAGCTTTACCAGTTAAACTTAAAACAAATTCACTGAACATCGTGTTAGCCCAAGCGAACCAATCCCGTGTAAATTCTTCCGGACAATCAGCATCGAATCCTTCATGCATGAAATTCGTACCGCCATCAGTCGTTGTGAAATACGTCAAAATTTGTTGTTTTTCTTCTTCATCAGTAGTCGTCATCCCTTGAATCGCAAGGGCAATATGCCAAATGTAGTGATCCGGCGTATGCGGACTACCAATGCCATTCGCAAATTTTCCTTCGTAATAATACGGATTGTCCCTGCTCAATAAAAACTGGCGCGTGTTGAGATAGCTCTTATCTTCAAATCCAGCATAGCCCAAGTAAGGAGCTGCCAATAAGCTTGGTACGTTCGCATCATCCATTAGATTAAAGCGTCCTTCTCCGTCCGTTTCATAGGCATACATCTCGCCGTGAATCGGATGCTCCAGCTTGGCATATTGCTCAATACCTTGCTGAATTTCTGCCTGAAGCTTTAAGCACTCTTCTTTCAAGGCTGGTTGCTGTAGCACTTCGTCACACATTTCCGCCGCATAACCTAAAACAACGACAGCAAACATATTCGCCGGTACAAGATAGCCGTATGTGCAGGCATCATCACTTGGACGGAACGCACTCCATGTCATACCAGTTGGAACGACACGCCCGCCTTTGCCATCTCGCGTTAATGTATCAGACTGGCGCACATCAGCGCGCTCAAATTTGTAAGGTGAGTTCGCTTCATGATTCTGTTCATCGCGCCATACTTTAAGTATCGTTTCCAATACTTGCGGAAGCTCCTCATTAATATGAGCAGTACGACCAGTTGACTTCCAAAACAGGTAAGCAAGCTGAAGTGGATAACAAAGCGAATCAATTTCGTACTTTCGTTCCCACGTATGCGATGTCATATCCGTCAAATCTGCCTGATGCCCTTTGCCATTTGCCGTTTCATTGAAGGCATTGGCATATGGATCATGAAGGATAAATTCAAATTGCTGGCGAATGACCCCTTCAAGCAAATCTGCTATTTCGCTATCTTCTTCAGCAGCCAACAAATAAGGACGAACTTGAGCAGCTGAATCCCGTAGCCACATTGCGGGGATATCACCAGTGATGACGAATGTTTTTCCATCTTCTTTTTTCTTCATTGTCGTTGTATACGTGTTAACAAAACATTGTTCAAACATTTGTTGTAACTTCTGGTCTTCGGGGAAAAACTCCTTGACGTGTTGGATCAATTTTTGCATGGATTCAGGAATTACAGTTGTCATAGTGATTCTCCTTTTTCAAAACCTAATGTAATAATTTCATATTTCTCAACTGGATACACATTATCCGAGTGTGTTGTTTTGTCTTCTAAAATTGTACTTTTATATGAGTGGGCATTCGCATGAACCGTCGCTTTTAGGCTTACTTGTTTTTCAGACGGATTAAACCAGCGTAGCATCACACCATCATTTTCTTCCGCTACTTTCATCGATGTCCATACAAGTCCATCTGCCTCCGTCGCAACAAACTGCCAAGTTGTCGGTAGTTCCCCTTGATGGGCATCCGTCTGTACAACAGTCATCGGTACTTTGTATTGATAAGCGTCGATAAAGGCTTGCGAATCAATCACATCTTTTTCATGTGGCAGCACTTGCCATTCTGCTGTCTGGAGTCCCAAACATTGCGCTTCCGGTGTTGGGAAGTAGCCCCAGTCACCTAATTCTGCTGTTGAACGAAGCACAGTTACAGCAATCGTGCCATCCTCCGGCAAGATTTCATATTCTTGAAGTCCATCTGTCGCAACAGTTAAGCCGAGTTGGTCATCTGACAAGCTAGAAAAACGTTGCTGGTGGTGACAGAAGCTAGGATTCTCCCATTCCTTTTCAGGCATATTCGGGCGAGTGACAATTTCAAAAATGCTGTCCGCCTGATGCGTTTCAGTCTCCAGTCCCGTTGGGAAGAGAACGCGCAAACGGTGATCCGTTGCCTGATTATCCATTGTTAACTTGAAAGTAGGTCCTTTCATCCCTTTTTCAAGAGTAACAATTGTTTGAAGTGTAATCGTTGTCATCTCACTTGAACGACCCGCTGTTCTTTCCTTATGCCAAATGAGCGCATGACGTTCTACTGCTAATTGATTGTCTGCAGAAACTGGAATCTCCAATGTATGCGTGATTTGTAATACAGTGCTCAACGCATTTTTTTCGATGACCGTAATTTCTGCCTGCGTATCTTTTGTCGTAATGGCAGCATGTCCCGCTGCTTCTTTGAACATATATTCGTTCCCAACATCACCTGTATCTTCGTAAATACCAAGTTGACGGAACGTTTTACCTGACCCTTTATGCGTTAAATCATAGGTACCGTCAGCGTGGAACAGTAGGTGGACATGCTCGTTTTCCATTTCATTTGTCGGATGCTCTTCTTGTTGCACAAGCTGTTGTTCGCCTGGTACAAGATAAAATGTTTTATAACCAAATGATGGAACATCTTCAGCGAAAAACGACAGTTTTACACGCTTCGCGAAAAATGGTTGACGGAATTTATCTTCCGGCAAGTCATAGTCGAACTCCACAGTTGGCTCCGAAGCAAATTCGAATGTCACATCATTACCTTGGTCATCAACGAGCTTGTAGCTTGGCGTTTCTTTATTTTGCAAATGAGTTGGAATTTTTTCGAAATGCATCTCAGAGAAATAAATTTTTTCAAGATCCACAACTTTCGTAACAACGTCGTTCTTATTCCAACCTGTTGTATTCATCACAACTAGTGGAATTCCATCCGCAGGTAATTGTGATGTATCAATAGCACTCACCAGCATGCGGGCATGCTCTTTCACGAACACTTCTCCCATTTGTAAAACGCTTTCAAAACGAGTAACCATTGCACGATGGACCTCGTCAACGCTACAGCCACAAATACTATCATGCGGGTGATTTTCCATTAATGTTTTCCACATAAACCGGACATATTCTCTTGGATACTTGTTACCAGTAAGATGGTTCATAGTTGCCAATGGTTCGGCTACTTTTTCTAGCAATAGTTGACATTGGTGATTCATTTGTTTCAGATAAATCCGGCTCGACGCAGTATTGACAAGTGTTGACCATCCGTCTGTCCGCTGATTGCGCAGTTCTCCTTCAATAACCTGTAGATTGTCTGGTAGAGATTCTTTTAATGCTTCGGTATATTCACTAAAGCTAGAATGTTTAAAGTCATAGTCTGGGTAAAGCTTCTTCGCCGTCTCAATTGCCTGTGGAATGTCTTTTTGCAGCGGCTGATGATCGCATCCATTCATAAATAATAACTGGTTTGTAGAAGCATATTTCTCAACGTCTTGGAGCTTTTGATCCCAAAATTCTTGTGCTTTATCCTCATCAACCGGAATTTCATTGCCGTTTGAATACCAATTGGCAAATAAAACGCCCAACACGCTAGAGCCATCTGGTGCTTTCCAAACCATTTCAGAATACGGCGATTCAAAGTCTGGCGTATCTGAGACTGTATTATTAAAGCCAGTCGGTTTCACTCCGCGCCCAAAAGCAGCGGTATCAATTCCTGCTTGTTTTAATAACTGTGGTGCCTGCCCGTAAATACCGAACGTATCAGGGAAATAACCAAGTTTAGAAGCCGGTCCATAGGTTTTAGTATCATGCAAACCAATGACCAAGTTACGGACATTTGCCTCTGAACTCGTTAGAAATGCATCTTGTAATACGTACCATGGGCCAATATGTATTTTTTTCTCCGCAATTAATTGCTTCACAATGTCACGGTTTTCCGGATGTACGGCAAAATAATCTTCCAACAGAATAGTCTGTCCATCTAGGTGAAAGGATTCGAACGCGTTTCCTTCCTCCTTAAATTGCTCAATCAAATCATTCATTAGCTTAATAAAGTAATAGCGGTGTTGCTCAAAAGGTAAATACCATTCCCGATCCCAATGCGAATGCGAGATAATATGAGCTGTTTTCTTCATAATACTACCTCCTCCAACCGTTTATATTTTCAGCGAGAAAACGCTGTCATTTCCAAATAAAAAAAACTACCTCATCGCTTACAATAAAAAAATCTTACTCTTCTTGCAATAGAATGGTGACAAGTGGCAAAGTTATTACACTCGATATAAAATTAGTCCATTGATTTGAGTTAATGGAAGTATGCCTCTTATGTTCTTTCCCTTATCAACAAAAAAGAATCCCTTCCCATGCAAAAACCCCGGTTTCCCGGGGTCCATCCTGTTTGTTATTCATGAGATACAATAAATTCCGCATTGCCTTCTAAGCTATATGTCGTAACACTATGTGGCAGGATTAAATGAGTACCCTTCTTCAAATCAAAGGATTTTCCATCAATCATAAGAGCTGCCCGCCCTTCCACAACACTCACTTGCAAGAAATCCGCGGTCATTTCACACGTTGCCTGGCCATTCAATTGCCAATGATACACAGAAAAATACTGTTCCTCCACCAACTTTTTCTCGATCAAGTCGCCATTGACCTTTTCCATTTGTTCTACTGGTGCATCCTGATGAGGAATGGTTGTCACTTGTGTGGACCTTTCCAGATGCAATTCTCGTTTATTACCCGCTACATCTGTCCGATCATAGTCATATAGACGATACGTGATATCGGAGCTTTGCTGTGTTTCAAGAATGACAATGCCTTTTCCAATAGCGTGTATTGTACCGCTTGGCACATAAACAAAATCGCCCGCTTTCACCTTCACACCCCGTAACAATTTGTCCCATTCTCCTCGGTCAATCATTTGATCAAATTCTTCTTGCGTCTTGGCATTATGCCCTAATACCAACTCCGCTCCTTCTTCCGCACTCAACACGTACCAGCATTCCGTTTTACCATATGGGACATTTTCAACAGTACGAGCAAATTCGTCATCTGGATGGACTTGAACGGACAAATCATCTGCAGCATCCAGAATTTTAACAAGTAATGGATACTCGCCTTGCTCATCTTCAGCTTTATTAAAAATCTCTTTATGCTCATACCAAGCATCTGCCAATGTTTGACCCGCAAGTGCTCCATTCATAATCTTACTCGGTCCATGCGGATGAGCAGAAATCACCCATGCCTCCCCTGTTTTGTCAGACGGAATTTCATAATCATACTCCGTGCGTAGCTTTTGCCCTCCCCAAATCCTCTCTTGTAACACAGGTTGTAAAAAAATAGGTTCGTTGTTGTACATCATCGTTTTCCTCCATTTCCATTGAGACGGTCCTTCTCATTCTAAAAAACTGCAAAGGCCATCCCTTTTTTCTACTAATTCACTTTCATAGTTTATACACATCATGCCAAGAAGTCATCCTTAACTTTCAGAATTGAATCAACCATTTGTGAGCAGAAACCTATTTTCGAACACTCTCGCAACCACTTATTGGTTACTATAACCTGCCTGATAACTACCGAAGTCATGCTCAAATGATTATATACGCGCTCTGCTTTCTAGCGAGTTTTGAAATAACCATAGAGAGCTGGAGTCGTCTTCGAAAGACCTCAGGGGCAGACTTTAAATCACTAAAATGACGATAACTACGAGCAAATGATTGATGTTTTTTGCTAGGCGTGAAAAGGATTTCAGTCATTCAGCGTTCACTTGTTCTTTTATGTCTAAATAACTCCATATACAAAAGGAATATGCCTACCACTAAAATAATTCCGATTCCACGGTGGACACCTCTGACTTCTGCTAACAGCTCCTACCTTCAAGCCTGTAGTGGACTTTCACCACCTAGCGATTCTCCATGCGGGCACACCATTAGATAAGCGCAATACCTCTCGGAGCTGAGGCTAAACACCGCGAACAAAAATAAGCTGCTGTCCGAAGACTGCAGCTCATACCGAATAGATCTATTTGTATGTTCGTTCCGATTCGCTTTTTTGTCGATCATTTTGCGTCATCGGTTCATATTTCGGATTCATATTACCGAGCTCGGCCAACTCCAAAGAAATTTCTTCTTTCATTTTGCCTGACTTTTGGCGTGAAGAAGCTGAGTTTTGATTGGCCGCATTATCCCGTTTGTTTCCCATATTAAAACCTCCCTTTACATTTTTTTGTTCTCCATTACTATGGCTCCGTTCCCACATTTTCATACAAAAATAAAGGTTCAAGTTTAAGCGCGTCATTAAATAAACATAAAGTAATCAAATCTCGCTGGAATTCACTTGCAGAACAATCTTTTCTAGCCCAGTCGTGGTATTATTATATTCACGCTTCATTATGAAAAAGATAAAAAAGTATTGTTTATGGGAGGGAATATATGTTTCTATCGAGACACTTTGATTATACGAAAATTAAAGCACAGTTAGCGAATGCCATAACATTAGTCAATCTCAGTTTTGGAGTACTTGCAATTATTCTCATTTTAAAAGGCTTAAGCCATATGAGTTTAGCATTTATTTTCCTTGCGGCATTATTTGATCGTTTTGATGGAATGGTAGCAAGACGCTACGATGCAGAATCACTATTTGGGAAAGAACTCGATTCATTATGTGATCTTGTGTCATTCGGTGTAGCTCCCGCATTGTTAATCTACCAAACAGCTTTAGAAACAACATCGTGGGTTGGCATCGTGGTGACAGTTATGTATATATTGGCCGGTGCAGTTCGACTTGCCCGCTTCAATACGACTGAATTTGATGGTGCTTTTTGTGGCCTTCCAATTACGGCGGCGGGTGTTGTGTTGACGCTCAGCTTTTTCCTCATTCCTTATGTGGAACCACTTTTCTTTATTGTACTTATAATCATGCTATCCGTATTCATGGTCAGCAATATTCGTATTACAAAAGTATAAGGCAGGGATAAGAAATGAAAAAAACACTTTTCAAGTATTTTGTCGAGCTGACGGGCAATCCAGTCGCTTCAGCCTTATTAAAATCAGTAACAACTTCACGATTAAGTCGTCCACTTATCCAACCTTTCTCCAATGCCTATCGCATCAATGAACAAGAAATGGAGCACCCCATCAGTCATTATGAAAGTTTGCAAGCCCTGTTTACACGCCAATTAAAAGAAGGTAGTCGGCACATTGACACCTCATCCAATACGATTATTTCTCCTGTCGATGGTGTTCTCAGTGGCGTTGGTAAAATAGGGGACAACCAAACTTTCCTTATTAAAAATTATCGATATCAACTAGATGAAATCATGGGAATTGCAAAAAAAGCAGCTCCCTATAAGGAAGGCTTTTATTATATTTTTTATCTGTCTCCCAGTCATTATCATCATTTCCATTATCCCATTGATGGAGAAATCGTTTCACGCTATGCACTAGGCGGCGTATCGTATCCTGTGAATAATTTAGGTTTACGCCTTGGTCAAAGCCCCTTCTCCACAAATCATCGTTTGATTTCTGAAATGTCAACGCCTTTTGGCAACGTAGCCGTTGTCAAAGTCGGTGCGCTGAATGTCAATAGTATTCAGCTATACAGCTCTTCGAAAGACTGCGTTAAAGGAGATGACTTTGGTTATTTCAGCTTTGGTTCTACCGTTATTCTTTTCATCGAAAACCATCCAAACTTCACACCAACAGTAGGCTTGGATACTGAAGTAAAAATGGGACAATCGATTGGGGAATGGGTGCAATAAAAAAGCCAGTAATTCCACTTGGTATAGCTTTCAATTCAAGCGTCAAATAATAGCAACCTGTTGTTTAGGTGGGCATTATTTGACGCTTAACTATGGAAAAATTCGATTTAACATCCATCACTGCATCAACAAAGGTCTGTTTATTCATAATACAAACACTATTTAAGTTGTTGTTTTGCGTCATTGAATTCTTGTTCAAGTGCTTTCACTTCTTCTGTAGGAGCTGGCGTAAGAGAATGCCATCCATGACGGAATTGCAAATCAACTAATTTCCTATGTAGCTGGGACGTCTCTTTTAGCATTTCTAATATGAGCTGGTATGATTTTTCGTTACTAGCAGCAAGCATAGCCGTTGTATAGCTATTCGATAGATTCCTTTCAGTTGCGAGGGCAGCTCGCAACAGTTCATTATCACTATACTTCGAGTTTTCGGGTGGTGTTGTCTGTGGATTTTCAATTTTCTTAAAAAAAGTCATTTAGTATTCCCCCCATTTTCACTTAAGAAATTCAATAGTTTATCATAGTGTTGTAGATGCGTTTGAGCTGCTTCTTTAAATTGAAGTTTTAAATCCGGTAGTTGGCAGTCCTTTCCGGCCTGGCGATATTGTTTCACGGCAAGTAAATTTGCACTCAGCAGTTCCTGTAAATAAACAATGTCCTGCGTATATACCATATACGGGGGTGTGAAGTAAGTAGGTAGTTGTTGATCATTACTAGTTTGTTGTTGTTGCTGTTGTTGTTGTTGCGGTTGATGTTGTGGCTGAGCCGGTTGCTGCTGTTGCGGCTCTTGATGTTGTGGCTGAGCCGGTTGTTGCTGTTGTTGCGGCGGTTGATGTTGTGGCTGAGCTGGTTGCTGCTGTTGCGGCTCTTGATGTTGTGGCTGAGCCGGTTGTTGCTGTTGCGGCGGTTGATGTTGTGACTGAGCCGGTTGCTGCTGTTGCGGCGGTTGATGTTGTGACTGAGCCGGTTGCTGCTGTTGCGGCTCTTGATGTTGTGGCTTAGCCGGTTGCTGCTGTTGCGGCTCTTGATGTTGTGGCTTAGCCGGTTGCTGCTGTTGCAGCTCTTGATGTTGTGGCTTAGCCGGTTGCTGCTGTTGCGGCTCTTGATGTTGTGGCTGAGCCGGTTGCTGCTGTTGCGGCTCTTGATGTTGTGGCTGAGCCGGTTGCTGCTGTTGCGGCTCTTGCGCTTTTGATTGTTCTGCTTGCTGCATGCCAGCCTGCGCAGACCCCTGTTGATGCCAAGATTCCTGTAACTGTTGTTGATGAAGTTGAATTTGTAGTTCTAATTGTCGAAGTTGTAATTGCAATTGTTGTAATTGTTGCCCTTGTATCATTTGTTCTGGATCCACGTTTTTAGCTCCCTTCATGAAACCTCTACTTAGTATGAATCCATCATTAGGAACTATACAGCGTCAATCATAATTATTTAGCATTTTCATCAAAATCGTTCTCTCAATTTTTAACATACAGATTGACCAAGATTTGATCACATTTAGTGACTGTATCAAGTAATTCGTTTAAAATAAGATGTACACCAAGAAACGGAGGAGTAAACCCTATGATAAGTCAACGATTAGCCGACGCTCTCAACCGACAACTGAACAATGAATTTGATGCCGCCCATTCCTATATGGCAATGGCTGCATATTGTGAACATAACAATTACAGTGGCTTTGCAAATTATTATCTTCAACAGGCGGAAGAAGAACGCTTTCACGCTATGAAGATTTACAACTATTTGAACGACCGTGGGATTCGCGCAAAATTCTCTGCGACATCTGAACCGAAAGTTGATTTCGACTCGATTTTGGATACATTTGAATCAGGCTTACTGCAAGAAAAAGGAGTAACAAAAAATTTCTACGAACTCACTGATCTTGCCTGGGAAGAAAAAGAACATGCTACGATTTCATTTTTGAGATGGTTCTTGGACGAGCAAGTCGAAGAAGAAGCATCTTTTGATACACATATCGAGTACCTTAAACGCATTGGTGAAGACCAAAACGCCTTGTTCATCTACGAAAAAGAACTTGGACAACGCCAATTCTCTCCTTCAACAGGAGAATAAATGATAAAGAAAACCACCCTATTCGCATTCAAGCGCAGGGTGGTTTTCTGTTTTATGATAGAAAATAAGCTGCGACCTCTTCCCAATTGTTAAGACGCGTATAACCCGTTACATTGCGATTATGTGGCGCTGTGAAAAGTATGCCTTGTCCCATAAATGTATCCAAATTACTAGGCGTATCGTCGATTAAGTAGTCTGCATGAATAATGCTTTTATCCCCGCAAAAAACGAAATTCTTTTCATTTAAAAAGCTGAAATGCTGTTTCAACCACTGATATTTTGGGGCTAGTGATGCTGGAAACTCCATTGCAGCCGTAACGATATAAATATCATAGTGAGCGCTTAACTTTTGTATCACTTCTTGACTGTCTTTGATGACCTGTAATTGGAGAAAAAATGATTCATTCGCCAAATAATGATCTACCTTATCCGCAAATCTGGCATCTAACTCGACCAACAATTTGCCTTGTAAATCTTCAGCTGTATAATTTTTGTTGTATTCTTTATTGAATAATGCTAAACAGCTTGCGCTGAAATGCGTGATTACCTCATCCATATCAATTGCAATTCGCTTCACTTCGATATCTCCTTCTTCTTATCTTCCAAAAACAATACTAATAATCCCATTACCAAAATACATACTGATGTATTTAAAATTATCCAATTAGCTTAGCCATATAATATTCGTTCACGTATTGTCCATTTACGTATAGCAAATCTTTTTTTCAGCCCTTCAATTCCAAAACCATTTTTCTGATATAACGCAACCCCGGCTGTATTACTTTCCATCACAGTTAGCTCCAGACGGTGAAGTTGATGTTCTTCCGCCCAATGATCGAGTTGCAGAAATAATTGGCTCCCTATCCCTTGCCCTCATTGTTCGGCAGAGATCCCTATGACAAGATAAGCTGAGCGCTTTGCCCTATTTGCGTTTCCAGCTACTACCATTAGATAGCCCACTAACTTCTCATGCTTTTCCGCTACTAAAATGGTTGATGCATCTTGACCAAAAGATTCAATCCGTTTACGAAATTGTTCCGCTGAAATAATTCTTTCACCCGCTTCAAACAACATGGAATCCGATGTCTTCTCTACTTCCTCGATTAGACGTACTAATTTCTCCGCGTCCGTTAGTCTTACTTTCCATGCCTAACGCAGAAAATAGAAAACGCCTGAAACCATTATACATCAAGGGTTTCAAGCGTCACCAAAAAATAAGTTAGTCAGGTTAGTGGGCTTTATGCGAACTGTCGACTTACAGCCTCTCCCACCGGATGAAGCTTATTGAGGGCTATCCCAAAAGTCTCGACAATGACTTTTGGGATGGCTCTTTATGTTCCGACACCAACTGAATTCAACAATTGAAAATTAATATTCAAATAGCCCAACTGGTTCATATACTGAACTGGCTGGGCTTCTTTTTTATGCTTATGTTTTTACCTACTTTTAGGATTCCTTTTTGTTCAATCCTTGCAAAAGTGCATCCTTCATTATGTCCGTTTCCATTTCCTGCATGGCTATGTATTGCAATGATACAGCTGAATTGAATATGTCCGCATGACTTACTTTTATCAGCAATTTTTCTTGTATCATTTCTTGTATTGTATTCAGCTTTTTCTTTGTAGCATCATCGAACCGCACGGATACCACGTGACTATTCTTCTTTGACAAGTCCACACACCCTTTTCAGCATCAATACCACAACTTATTAATTGACTACAAATGACTACGCGTGTTAAATTTATTCCTGCTCTTAGATACAAGCAAACTTGCTTAATGGTTGATGTTGGTTAAAACCAGAGTAGTATATTCCCCCTATTCATAGCATATAGGGCAGTTGCAACATCAATTTTCATTATTCCTACTTATAACTATTACATATATCGGGTTGTTACCGAACATTTAAATGATAGCTGGTGAAATACATACTATTAAATTATTTTCACGGTAATTCTAGTTGGGGCATGGTTGAAACTTCCCACTGATTCAGAAGCACCTCAACGACACACAACACAGACAATCACACATACAGAATAGGGGAAATTAATCATGGCAATGGGAACTAAATCAATCGTAGCAACAGGAATTGTTGTTGGTGGTCTTACAATTGGAACACTAGCATTTACTGGTACGGATTCACTGAACAAGGTGGGAGACTATGCAAAAGACTTCAAGGACAAGATTATGAACCTTGATATGTCCCTTACTTCTTGGAAAGATGCATTCAACAATCTAAAGACCGATGCAGAAGCAGAGATTGCCGAAGCTAACGCACTTATTTCAGGTAAAAATATAATCATAGACGGTTTGAAAGTTACAATTGCAGAACTTGAAGAACAGATTGCACTGGGTAGTGGTAACACTGAAGCACTTACAGCTGAAATCGAACGCCTATCTTCAGAACTGACACGGGCAAATAATGAAGTCGCTTCCTTGCTTGCTAAAACAGAAGCTATCCATACAGAAGTTGCTAGTATTGGTCTAGCGGTTGAAGAAGCACCAGCCTATAAATTGACAGGGATTATAGACAACGGCACTGTCACAACACCACCAGCATTTGATGTTAGTTCTATTCTTTCACAAACAAGTCAGAGCACAATGAAGGCAATGGGAATCAGAAATATCAGCAATATAAAGAAAGATAATGCGTCAGCCGTTGCGATCTATGCTGATGCTGGTTTTGATTACAATTCTTCAGCTGTCTACAATGAAAGAATAGCTTTTAAAAATAGTGTTGTACCTGAATTACTAAAGTCAGTTTTCGCTGATACTTACAATAAACAAGGCACTATCGCTATCTACACACATGAAGGCGTATTACAGGGCAAATACCTTAACGGTAATTGGTCAAAATAATAAGCAATAACCCGTTTGAATCGGTGGTAAACCTTGTTATAGGGTTGTAAGGCGTAGACCTTGCATCTGAAATCCTTGTGACTGTTCAGCCAATAGCACCTATTTTATTCTCCAGCCAGTGGCATCCTTTCATCAGGGTGTCACTATTTTTTTATGCCCCTTGGCTTAACGCCTGATGACCTATACACTTGAATATTAAATGGCCCGATTGTTGATCACAAGTTAAACAACACTGTTCAACTAAACTCCCTCTATAAACATTAATGTATCAACGGTTTCCATCACTTCTTGATGAATAGAAAATAATTTTTCACTTCATTTATAAACAGTGTTTTGAATTTATAGTTATAATTTACAAGCTAGGTGTACGCTC
>NZ_JBIWFE010000002.1:471799-611484 GCF_044762865.1 Sporosarcina sp. NPDC096371 | reverse complement strand
TTAGCCGCCAACTCATAGTCGCAACAATATTTTACCATACGTAAACGCCTAGTGAAAAAAATTAAAACTCACCAGGTTTATTTAGTATACGCAAATCACAAAAATTCCTCCTGTTCTTCCGCAAGTCAGCCGGTTTGTGGAACAAAGCTCAAGCAGCACTCTTCAACTAAACTTCATGGTAGTTAAAGAACTATTTAGTATCATAGTACCAGAATCCAGTATTTATGAAGCAACAAAAAAAGCCAACCAAAAGTTGACTTACCTTGTTAAACTAAACCAGCACCCGGTTTGTTTAAGTATATTTTTTCACAATATTGTTGAGCGCGTCAGACCAGCCGTCATACACGTACTCATCTCCCGGATGACCGGCGAATCCGCGCAGGCGGAAAATCATCTCGGTGCGGTCGCCGTGTGCGGTGAGGGTTAGGGTCACAACAGGCGAGTTTTCGATAGGATCATTGGGGTAGCCCCAGGTGAAAACGAGCCGTTCGAATAGGACGACGTCAAGAAACACTCCTCCGGTGTGATACTCCTCGCCGTTCTCACTGTTGACCATCGTGTAACGGTAACGTCCGCCTTCGCGAACGTCAAAGGAGATGGTCTCCAAGGGTGTCGAAGGCAACCATTCGGCGAGTTCCTTCTCCTCGGTCCAGTCGCGCCACACGAGTTCGCGGCGGGCATTCAGGGTGCGAGTAATGGCAAACTCCGTTTCAGATATGGGCATGTTCAAAGCCTCCTTTGTGATCATCTCAACTATTTATCACCATATGGATGGAAATCTTGTTTGTTCTATTCTACCCCGTTATTTGAAGAACTATCTATTATCATAGTACCCTAATTGTCCATTAAGCAGAATTCACCTGAAAAATGTCTGCAAAGAGTACCAAGCCAATGTCACCCTATGTATAAGCACATTTATTCAACGAACCGCTTCACAATGATAACGATAAAAAAACAAAATTATTTCCCCTACCATTCTATTAATGAACATCAATATCAAATACAAAAGTCGTTTGACCTTTTCTCCATTCCGCAATGACTTCATATAGATAATAGCCTGCTTCCGCAGGAACCGTTAAACTATTGTCGTCTATTGGGACTTCTGTAATTTCACCATCTTCATCCCATTGCTTCACTGTGACTATCGTTGTTTTTTCATCAAGTACAAATTCGATTTCACTATTCATTTCAACTGTTAACGTATCAAATTGCTCTGCTGCATCAATTGGCGTGAAAGGATCCAATCGATTGAGTTCTACCTCGTCATCCTTATATGAATAATAGCCACGCTCCAGATTATATTCTTCGTCATCAACCACTATTTTCCCGTCCAAGAACATTTTCTTTCCAGAATTTCCGAACATCGGGCTACACCCTACAACAATAAGTAATGGTAATAGGAACAGAAAAATTCTACGCATTTGACTCCCCTCATTTCGGAACATAATCTGTATGACTCATAACTATTTCGGTACAATTTTACAAACACCTGCTTATTCCATTAAACTACCACCTGATGTAGCTTTGTAAAAAAAGATTGATTATTCATAATGAAGTTTGTTCCTTTATAATAAAGATTGATAGTTTGGAACAGTTAAAGTTAGAATGAGATGATTATGTTCATTGGTTTAATCACATTAGAATTCACGGAACACTTGGATATTTAAGCCCTATTGAGTATAAAAAAGAACACCTAAAAAAAATTGTCTAGTTTAGTGTTGACAAACCAATATAAGTTTTATTTTAGGAAATATAGGAATTAAAGTATATGAATTATAGAGCTAATTAAACTTTAGAGCCGGAAGTATGAAATCTATTAAAAGAGGGGCTTTGTATGCTAAGTAAGAGGCAGAAAAAAATAATAATGCTCATGAGTGAAAATAACGAGTGGATTGTAGGAAGAGAACTAGCCAAGCTACTTAGTGTATCTGATAGAACCATTCGAAATGACATTGCTGGCATTAATAATTTTTATGAAGACGTATTGATAGAATCTGATGTAAGACAGGGGTACAAAATTGATGAGTACAAGATCCAGAACTTGAACATAGAGATAAGCGAAATCATCCCTCAAACCTCAGAGGAGAGATGTGCTTATATAATTCAAGAACTGCTTTTTGGAAAGAGCAAGATAAATCTTGTGCTCCTTCAGGAAAAGATTTTTATATCAGAGTCTTCTCTAGATAATGATATAAAGAAGATTAGAATACTTTTAGCTAGGTATCATAGCCTGAAGATTATAAGACGCAGTAATTACATTGAGCTTACAGGCAACGAGGATGAAAAGAGAAGTCTCTATAAGAATTTATTAACTGATGAAACCAAAGGAAATTTCCTAAATTTAAATAAGATGGCATCTCTCTTCAAGGACTTTGATTTGATAAGGGTTAAGACGATTTTGGAAGAAACACTAAAGGAGTATCATTATCATGTGAGGGAGCTTGCTATTCCAGGACTTATGATTCACATAGGGGTAACAATAGAAAGAATGATAAAATTTAACTTCATAAAAACTGATAGAAGCAGTAAAGAACTGAAAAATAGTGTGGAGTACGAGATTGCTCAAAAGGTTTTCTACAAAGTAGCAGCTGAGATCAATATAAAGATTGTTGAGGATGAGGTGGTTTTATTTGCACTTCTTCTTTTAGGTAAGAAGGGAGCGAGCTACTCTAATGAAATAGTAAAAGAAAAGATGGATTACTCTGCCTCGGATTTGGTTTTAAATATTATAGATGATATCAAAACTACCTTCGATATAGACTTCAGTGATGACAATGAATTCAAGGTTGGTTTTGAAATGCACATAATATCTCTTTTAGAGAGGCACACTCATAATATAGAGGTTGACAATATGTATCTTCAGGAGATAAAGCGTAAATATCCTCTCGTCTTTGAAATGGGTGTCAGGGTATGTAAGCTTCTGGAAGAACAAATCCATATACGTATCAAAGAAAATGAAATCTCTTTTATTGCTCTTCACCTAGGGTCTGCTTACGAAAGGGCAAATCTTAAACGTAAGTATAAGGTGTTAATGATTTATCCATATAATCAGACATTATCAGATTTGTGCCTTCAAAAGGTAATGAATAGATTCAGTGACAGGATAGAAATCATAGAATGTATGAATTTCTTTGAAGCATCAGCCATAGATAATTTAAAGCCTGATTTAATTTTGACAACACTGCCTTTAGAGCATAGCCTTGATATTTTAACTATAGAAATCTCCTTGTTCGTGAATCATAAGGATGAAAGCAATATATTTCAGGCGTTGAATAGGCTGGATGAAATACGATATAAGGACGATTTTCAAATTCTTATACTAAAGCTTATAAAAAAGGAATTTTTCTATACTGGAATCAAGGGAGAGACTCCTACAGAAATAATTTCACAAATGTGTGATAGGTTATATGATAAGGGATATGTGACGGATGAGTTTAAGCAAAGTGTCCTTCATAGAGAGAGCATTTCTGCCACGTCTTTCGTCTATGGCTTTTCTGTTCCTCACAGTATCAATGGTAGAGCTACTATACTGTCCACTCTAAGCATTGCTATCCTTAACAGTCCTATAAAGTGGGGAGAGTTTGATGCGCGGTTTGTAATATTGTTAGCCATAACTGAAGAGAATCGTAAACTACTTAGGATATTCTTTGACTGGCTAAGCAGCATAATATCAAACTCAAGCAAATTTGCAAACTTACTGGAAGTAAAGAATTACGATGAGTTCGTAGAAAATATTTTGAAATAAAATTAGAAGCTTCATAGGTCTTACATAGACCATGAAGCTTTTTTATTATGGTCTAAAGTAGAATGTATTGGGATTTCTATAAATTACTTATTTCCTATATAGATTATAAAATTAAAATTAGCTTAAATATTTCCTAAGTATTAGGAAGTCATTTTAAAGAAAAGAACGTTTACAGAGGTATACACTATAAGCAAGGATAGGAGGAGATAGCATGGAGAAATTAGAGTTAGTAAGTTTTCAAATCATTTCATCTGTAGGGTTGGCAAAAAGCAGCTACATTGAAGCAATTCAAGAAGCTAAAAAAGGAAACTTTGAAAAAGCAAAAGCTTGCATAAATGAAGGTAAAAATTCATTTGCACAGGCACATAAGGCTCATTTCGAATTAATTCAAAGCGAGGCACGCGGAGATGTAATAAATCCCACTTTATTATTATTACATGCAGAAGATCAGATGATGTCTGCTGAAACGTGCAAAATACTTGCTGAAGAATTGATTGAAAATTACGAACGTATTATAGCTTTAGAAAAAAGATAATAAAAAAAGATATATCAAATTATGAAGGGAGAATTAAAATGAAAAGAGTTTATTTATTTTGTAGTGCAGGAATGTCTACAAGTATGTTAGCCGCTAATATGCAGCAGGTTGCAAATCAGCACTCATTAGAAATTGAGGTTAAAGCTTTTCCACATGACAAGTTAGGGGAGATAATCGCAACATTTCATCCTGACTGCATTCTTTTAGGGCCTCAAGTAAAGTACTTACATGATCAAACAATGAAAGAATTCGGAAATGCTGGGATACCTATAGCAGTAATTGATTCTGGAGACTACGGAATGATGAATGGTGAAAAGGTTCTAAAGGCAGCTGTAAAGCTTATGAGAGCGGCTGGAAAGTAAAGATTTTGTAGAATAGTTTATTAGGAAAGGGAAATTGTTATGAAAAGACTTACAGGTTTTCTAGATAAATATTTATTACCATTAGGTACAAAGCTGGGAAATCAGCGTCATTTAAAAGCTTTATCTAATGGTATGATGATGACACTGCCTCTACTTGTTATCGGTTCTATATTTATGATGCTAAACAACCCGCCTATAAATATTCAAACTGTAAACATGGAAACATCAAATGTATTTATAAGATTTTTAATTAATTGGAAACAGTGGACTATCGCAAACAGTGAGTGGCTTTTGGCTCCATACCACATGACCTTTGGAATGCTTGGACTTATGACATCCTTCTCTGTATCTTACTGCTTAGCAAAGAGCTACAAGATGGATGCAGCAGTTTCAGGAATAATGACAATGTCAGTATTCCTACTAGTATGTTCAAGTGTAGTGCAAGTACCAGTTGGAGATAATGGAACTATATCAGCTATTACATCTCAATACTTATCAAGTGATGGATTGTTTGTAGCATTAATCTTAAGTTTTGCATGTGTAGAAATCACTCGTATGGTAGATAAGCTAGGAATAAAGGTGAAATTCCCTTCTTCCGTTCCAAGTATGGTTAGTACTTTTGTAAATTCTTTATTGCCATTATTCATTAATATTATAGTAATATATGGAATAAACTTAATGCTAATCTCTACATTAGGAATGTCATTCCCAGAGGCTATTATGAGCTTACTTACACCTGCAATTGACGTAGGAAACAATATATGGGTATATGCTGGAATAATAATGTTCTCAAATGTATTATGGTTCCTTGGAATCAATGGTACTTCCGTTGTATTCTCAATAGCATTCATGATTGGTCTTGCAGGTACTGGTGCTAATGCAGAAATGGTGGCAAGAGGTTTAGAGCCTACAAATCCTATGAACCTTCAGCTATTCCGTTACGCGATGCTTGGAGGAGCTGGTGGAACACTTGGTTTAGTGATATTGATGTGGAAATCAAAATCAGCTAAGTTAAAATCTCTAGCTCGTATTTCGGTAGTACCAGGAATATGTTCAATAAATGAGCCTATAACTTTTGGAGTTCCAATAGCATATAACCCAATCATGGCTATACCATACATATTAACTCCATCAATCTGTGTAGTATTAGGTTACTATGCTCAGGTGTGGGGCTTTATAACTCCAGGTTATATCGCAGACCCATCTTTCATTCCTTTCTTTATTCAAGGATGGATGTCAGGTATGGATATAAGAAACGTAATATTCATGTTCTTCTGTATTGGCTTAAGTGTAGTTACATTCTATCCGTTCTTTAAGGCATATGAAAAGGTAGCTATACAACAAGAGGTAGAAGAAGCTAAGGAAGAGGAGGAGTTTGAATGGTAAAAAAGATGTATGACCCATGGTCAAAAATAACAACAAGAAATGGTTATGCAGGAGACGAAGTAATATCTGCACTTCAAAAATCAATCAGAAGAGGTTTAGAAGAGCAGGCATGCATGTTCGCTTACGAGATGTACATATCATCTCCAGAGCTTGAAGAAAAGATGTGGAGAAGACTTCTTACTATATCTGTTGAAGATATAGGAATGGGAAATCCTATGGCAGCAATAATGGTAAACAACATGTTTGAAAAACGTAAGAACTTTGATTATGCAGATGGAGACCGTCCAATGTTCTTTGTTCATGCAATTCGTTATCTATGCCAGTGTGAAAAGGATAGATCCTCGGATTTATTAAAGAACATATGCATAAAGAGCTTCGCAATGGGGCAATTCCCAGAGATTCCAGATTACGCTCTTGATAAACACACTCAGCGTGGACAAGAAATGGGAAAAGACTCTTTCCACTTCCTAAACGAAGCCAGCAAAGTAATACCTCAAGCAGAAGTAGATAATAACTACAAAGAGCGTTATGCAAAAATTCTTGAGGAATACGAACCGGAAAACATATGTGACACTGCATTTAAATTTAACGGATGGCAGTTCTAACATCTGACTTAAGGACAGTTATTAGTAATATTATTCAATAAAGGAGGAGTTTGAATGGTAAAAAAGATGTATGATCCATGGTCAAAAATAACAACAAGAAATGGTTATGCAGGAGACGAAGTAATATCTGCACTTCAAAAATCAATCAGAAGAGGTTTAGAAGAGCAGGCATGCATGTTCGCTTATGAGATGTACATATCATCTCCAGAGCTTGAAGAAAAGATGTGGAGAAGACTTCTTACTATATCTGTTGAAGATATAGGAATGGGAAATCCTATGGCAGCAATAATGGTAAACAACATGTTTGAAATGCGTAAGAACTTTGATTATGCAGATGGAGACCGTCCAATGTACTTTGTTCATGCAATTCGTTATCTATGCCAGTGTGAAAAGGATAGATCCTCGGATTTATTAAAGAACATATGCATAAAGAGCTTCGCAATGGGGCAATTCCCAGAGATTCCAGATTACGCTCTTGATAAACACACTCAGCGTGGACAAGAAATGGGAAAAGACTCTTTCCACTTCCTAAACGAAGCTAGCAAAGTAATACCTCAAGCAGAAGTAGATAATAACTACAAAGAGCGTTATGCAAAAATTCTTGAGGAATACGAACCGGAAAACATATGTGACACTGCATTTAAATTTAACGGATGGCAGTTCTAACATCTGACTATTGCTCTTTTGCTTCATAATAATAGGTACATCTCGAGAGTTGTAGGACATCGCACATTGCTGATATCGAGTATTTGTGTCGATTATTTTTGATCACATTTACTTTCGTCTTATCAGCGCAGCTTGCTTTAAAATATCATTCTCCATCAATAAACGCTGGCTTTCTTTACGAAGTTTGATCAACTCTGCTTCTTCCGGTGTTCTATTGTCCTTTTATTTGGAGGAGAATAAACAAATTGGTGTAGTTTTTAAATCAAGAATTGGTTTAGATTGTGAAACATTGTACTTAAACAAACGGGGTGCTTTAGAGGAATAAGGAGATTTAAAATAATCAATCTTTTTATAAAAAACAGTTCTTAAAAATAATAGAAAGCAATCGTTTTGATCAATCTTTATTCAAAACGATTGCTTTTTATATGCAGCAAAATCAAGGATTTAGAGTATTAATAATCAAACTTTATTCTAAATCGACAACTGATTATCTTTTAAATTTCTAAGATCAGAGCAGACGAAAAAGCGAGCAATCGGAATAATCCGGTTGCTCTTTGTCACTTTCACTGTTTGCTTCTATAAATAAAACACCACAACTCATCAATTCGGCACTACTTAAAACAAGTTGATGATCAACGAATTCATATTTTATAGCTCCACTAAAAAATATTTTTTAAAAAGTTTGTTTATTCAACATCTAATGGGGTATATAGAATGTAATACTTCTTCACCTACTCATTTTTCAGCTTTTTTAAGAGTCCACTTGGTTTACAGATTTTTTGCTTCGCCAATGGCAATAACCAGAAGTCATGCACGATTCATCATGAGGTTGCTTTATTCTCATCAAACTCTAATCTTCTTCACCTCACTTTTTAATTGTGGGCAGTTAGTATAAGGACATAAGGAAATCGGAAACAACGCATAATCAACGCCGTTTAAAGAATCATTTAAATACCAACTCAAGGAGGAGATTTTAATGATGCTACAACATTTTGAAGTAATTACACCATTGTTTGAAGGTCAAGCTAACGAACGTTTTCAATTTAAACTAAAAATTGAAGGAAACGACTATCGAGGGATTTATCACGACAAGGAAGTTCAATGGTATCAGCCACGTCCTCATAACAAAATTGAACAAGATGAACTGGACTCCCTTGAATCGAATGTTCATATTTTGATAACGAACCATTTCATGCACTGACAAACGTGGCTATCTATTAGCCACGTTTTTTTATGGACATTTTTTTTTACCTTTACTGTTCCGCTTCATCCAACACCGAAAGGGCAATCAGAATGATCCGATTGCCCTTTTTTCGCTTCCACAACTCATAAATTTGGTGCTGGATGAAGTTCAATTGATTTCGCTTGAAACATGTTATCACGATATTCATAAGTGATGACAAGTTCCCCAATAAAGGCTGCCGGAGAAATTTGAGCTGAGACGGTAGCTGTCAGTTGATGGTCTGTTACTTCATATCTTATATATCCGCCAAATGCAATATCTTCAAAGAAATTTGTAGGTTTATCATCTAAAGGGGTTAGATCAACTTGATATACCTTTTCACCTACTGTTATTTCAGCATTTTTATTCGTTAACTTGGTTTTTACGTTTTTATGGATAATTGCCATCGGATTATCAACAAGCACGTCCACCAATCCATTCGTATATGTATAAACGTACACCTCTTGAACTAAAGCACCAGTACCATAACCAAGCGTTAAGACGATGATTAACTCTTTTTTCTGGTCTTTATTAATATCATCATAAATAATTTGCGGGGCATATGCAGGGTTCGTAACGTTCATCCAAAAAGGTCTGAAGTAAGTCTCCCCTTTGAAATCAATTCTAAAATCACGATATAGCCCACCACTTTTTTTTGCATAGATTGTTATGACGTCTTTTTCCGATTTTGCTATGACAGTATATCCCTCAAATGCGGCCCCTGCTTTTCCAATGGTAAGTACAAAGAGAAATGCAATGAGTAAAATCATATATCTTTTCATTCGTTCACCACCTCATTTTAGGGTTTCCTAATGCGGTTGCTTCATTCTCATCAAATTCTAATCTTCCTCACCTCATTTTTTAATTGCGGGCAGTTAGTATAAGGACATAAGGAAATCGGAAACAACGCATAATTAACACCGTTTAGGGAATCATATAAAGACCAACTAAGAGAGGAGATTTTAATGATGCTACAAAATTTTGAAGTAATTCCACCACTGTTTGAAGGCCAAGTGAATGAACGTTTTCAATTCAAACTAAAAATTGAAGGAAACGACTATCGAGGAATTTATCACGACAAGGAAGTTCAATGGTATCAGCCACACCCTCACGATAAAATTGAACAAGATGATCTGGACTCCCTCGAATCGAATGTTCATACTTTGATGACTAACCATTTAATGCAATGACAAACGTGGCTATCTATTAGCCACGTTTTTTTGATGGACATTTCTTGATTATCGTTCAAAGCTTCTTTTGCCTAATTTATATTCCGAAACTTTATAATCAATAAAAACACCGATAATTCCTATAGGAATCCCACCAGCAGACACTGACAGTAAAAGTATAAAAAGATTCAGCTTCTCCACATTAGGATATAGGATACAAAAAACAAGGACGGTTCCAATTGCCGCGAATAACACTGTGAAATAATAAGTTATCTGAATATCCTCTTCCCTCGTCGGCTTCTCACTCACTACCACAACCTCATTTCCTGAAACAATCATAAGTACTTATATTATTTACTCATTTTTACTGTTTCAATCAATTCAGATGTGATATCTGCATGAACCTTTCTGTTATTCGTACTGGATCGGGCAATGCGACATTTCCCGTTGCCAAAAACCTATAAGCCATGCGTGTTTTTGCCATGGCTACTCGATCATCTGAAAAAACTTCACAAACCATGTATCCTTCCCCCCACTTTCTCTCTATCTAAAGGGTGAAGGGAGGTGATTCACATGGCAGCAATCGAATTCAAAAACGCAGTAGGAAAAGTGTACTTTGACGGTGGACAAATGGAGGAAGGCAAACTCATCCGCAAATCGAAGACATACCGCAATATCGTGAAAAATGCAGAGGCAAACAGTTTATACGCAGCGCTCGAGCAACTTGCACAGTTATCGGAGTTCCCATTCATCGGGGCAGAAGTCGTAGAAACATCAAGCGTCAACAACTAATCAAAAAGGGAGGAATAACAAATGGCAAAGACATTACAAATGATTTTCACTACGGCAACCGGCAAAAAAGTAACACTGACGGCAGATGAACCACGTGCAGATCTGACAGCACAAAGCGTGGAGGCAGCGATGCAGGAAATCATTGCTTCAGGAGTCTTCGAAGTAGATGGAGCGCCACTGGCAGCAGTAGTGGGCTCCCGCATTGTCGAGCGTAACGTCACTGAACTTATTCATGGCTAATACGATGAAAAATAAAATAACAACCGCAAAATAAGTAGTACGAGAAAAGGGCAATCCGAAAGATAATTCGGTTGCCCTTTTTTGCTTATCAACTATACTCCCCGCCCCAATCAACAAAAACACCCAACAAATCATCATTTCAAGGGCATGTAGGAATGGATGAAGTTAACGAAGACCTTTTCACCAATGAGCAGGAATTTTTACATAATGGGGTAATTTCGTATGCTGATTCCCTTTAGCCGAATTCACTTGTGCTTGCGTAAGAAAAATACATCCGGTAAGATCCGCTCCAGATAAATCAGCGTCTCTTAAATCTGCGCCAATAAAATCTACCCTCTTTAAATCAGCACCCCTCAAATTAGCCGCAATCAACAACGCTCCCCTTAAATTCACACCTCGGAAGTCAACACCTTTTAAATTGGCACCCAAATAATCTAATCCTTTACGCACTTTGCTTTTTTTATGATGTTGAATGAAGTCTTTCCGAGTTAATTCACTTGATTGTACTAATAAATGGTTCACGATTCCCCTATGTACTGGTACATCTATTTTCAAAATTTCTTGTGGACTAAGATTTGTTAGCGTTAACGTTTTATTAAAAACGTTTTGCAACTCATGATGGATGGTTTGCGTTTCTTCCAACTCTAAAGCTTGGTTTAAGTAACAAAGCATCTCATGCAATTGTTGAACGATAGGAAATACCACAAACATTTCTTTAGACAACTCTGTGTTCTTTCGCCAATCTTGTCCTTTAAAAATTTCTTGTGAAACATGTTGTCCCGCACCAAAACATTCATAGGAAACGCACCCATGAAACCCTTTATCCCTTAACTTTTCATGGATTCTACAAGCATTATCCGAGCATAGATTACGACAAGGAATGCCACCTTCCTTATCAAAAGCAAAATCAGCTGATTTAGAATAGGGTAATGCCACGCAACATAACCCAAAACAATTTTTACAGTCAGAATGTAATTGGCTATCCAAAAAAACACTTCCCCTGTGAATCATTTTTCTCTTTCAAAACGTTCTCTATTTGACTAAAATGATGCTCGTCATGTTCAATCAATCCTGATAAATAGGTAAACAGTGACATCATCGTAGTTCCTATCGCAAACTCATCCAACCAAACCCTTTCATCTAATTCATTTATTCGACCTATAAGCACTTGTCGAACAGATACAAATTCTGCAATTGTCTTCTCTTTACTTCGTCTTATGGAAATGAATGATGCCTGAGCATTCGTCTCATGCACATTAGGACTTTTAGGCAATTCTTTCCCCTCGAAAATAAAGGGTAAGCGATCATTAATAACAAATTTGTCCCAAAGGATTAAATGTCCGATTACTTCAGCTATTGACCATTTATCTTCAGCTATCGGCGTTCTCCATTGCTCTTCGGACAGGTGTCTTAAATGATTCACTCGATTAATCGAGTCCTGATAAAGAGCTATAATCTTATATGTATTATGCAATCATTTCACCCCAGTATTTTTCTTAGACTACTATTTCACTTCCACAATTCCATCGATCGTCGAAATAGCATTTTCGACCAGTTGTTAAACAAGAACGATACAAAGAACCGGTAGTATCCGAGTAGGAGATTACAAAGTTCAGGGAATCCAGTATAATACTTCTTTGCACTTTTTTATTTCTTCATGCTTGTTCAAAAATCCTGCTCGTTTGTTCAACAAATTGTAAGTACCATTTCATCATTTTAATACGATGTCCGGCGAAAAGGCTGCGCTGACGGTGGATGAACCACGTGCAGATCTAGCAGCACAAAGCGTAGAGGCAGCGATGCAAGAAATCATCGCTTCGGGAGTATTTGAAGTGGATGGTGCACCACTTGCAGCCATCGTGGGCACTCGTATTGTCGAGCGTAACGTCACTGAACTTGTTAACGGCTAATCAGAACAAATAACCTGTTCACCAGTTTTCAAACTGGTGTACCGGTTTATGGTTTGAACTCCTATACTTGGCCACTTTCGTTGTGGCAATGAAATTGAATAACGTTTTAAAATATGGTAAGCGTGCCTGTACAAGTAGGCTTCACTACTTAAACTGACTCTCCATTTCCAACCATCTCTTCGATGCACGGGTTGTATATAATGGTAAAACACCAAGGGAAGCCCCGAGCCAATATAATATGAATTGTTTAACCACAGAACCCCCCTTAGACATTAAGGGGGGTCATGTTTAGGTAATATTGGTGTGAACTATCATTCCAATAAGTTGATTTGGAAGTTCTTCCTAAATGCATCAGTAGCGCTAGTCTCAAATAGATGGTTAAGCAGGAACTTATTTAGGTTTTCTAATAAGCACTTGCCCATCGGCAATTTCAACACTTGCACCCAATACGGCATTATCCAACAGCCAATCGCTATTATGAATACTCAATACATAACCATCAGTCGGAATTTTTGAATTATAGCCGCCTCTTTTTACAACTAGTCCATCTACCACAGTGACTTCATATCCATACATATTCGTTCTAGTACTGTCCCCATATAGAGGTGTATATTGGATGAGGTCATCCTGATTACGACCTCTATTCACTCCATTCAACGGTCTAGAAAGAACACCTTCTCCATAAATCGCTTGGATGAGTAACGGCTTAATCACAAACTTGCCAACCTCCTGAGGAATCCTATCCAATTGCTGCATTAAAGAAAGAAGCTCAGCTTTTAATTGAGTTTCCACCTCAGAATCTTCTACTTTTTGCGCCATCATAAGATTTACCGCTGTGACACCCGCTTTTCCCGATAAAGAAAGTTTTACTAAATAACGATCTATTTCTTTAAGGAATTTTTCATTATCCATGTTTTCTCTCAGGCTAGCAGAAGCTTGTTGCAGATTTTCAAATTCAGCTATTAAATTTTTAGCAGCTTGTTCAGCATCGCCCTCCGCATAAGCCTTCGAGAATTGGTCTAGTAAAGGCGTTAACGTTAACGATTCTTTATCCGATAGTAGCGACGAGTAGGAGTTTTCCGCAAAGGTTCTTAAAGAATCCGCCTCATCACCACCGAAGGATTTAATACTCCGCTCCCATGATTCTTCAGGGTTATAAGCATATGGATTCCATGTATAATCAGCAATCGTATACAGTGGAATCTTGGAAGCCTCTGCCTCATTCATCGGATTTGCTGCGATTCCTACTACACCGTTTTCCGTTAAATCAGCATCCCTATTTACAAATGCACCAAGGAACAAACGATTTCGATCAAAGTCATTTGTAGGGTAATTATCCCAAATATATAAATCGTGTTTGAAAATAGTCGATACTAGCTTCGCCTCTTCTGATGTGATTTTGTCCGTAACGACATCTTTGCCCGTCCACATGACTAGCGTATCTTCATCTACTAAGTCTGCAAAACGCTTCCGGTATGCGTTCGTCTGATTTCCAGCATAATCCGTCGGAACAGTAATCAAACGTTCAGCACCTTGATGTGTTTGGATAAATTCTTCATTAAAACGATTTAATAAATAAGCTTGTGCCGCAGCTGTAGGAGAGGAATCGCTTCCAAACTTTTCAACATCCTGTTGACAGTGCAAACTATAGCTGATATCGTCCAAGAAAATGGCGTAAGAACGCCCACCATTGTCCCAAATTTTGTCCATTTTATTCATTAGGAGTTCAAAGTCCTCATCACCTGAGTAACAAACTGAATTACCAGGAGACAGTGAAAATGTGAAATTCACGTGATTTTCTTTTGATGTATCCATTAGTTCCTTAATTCTAGTCAACTCTTTATCAGGGTACGGTACGCGCCATTGTTCACGATGATAAGGATCATCTTTAGGTGCATAAATATAGGCATTCATTTTATTATCCCCATAGAACATCAGTTGACTGAGTCGATCTTCATGTGTCCATTGTGGACCGTAAAATCCTTCAATCGATCCACGCAATGGCATTTCCGGCCAATCCTGTACCGCAATGGAAGGAATCCAGGCTTGTCCTTGTCTTTCCTGAATCATTTGTCCAAATGTTTGAGCGGCATAGAAAGTACCAGCCTTATCTTTTCCAGCTAGAACGATTTTCTTTTGACTTGAGACCAGAACATATCCTTCCGCTTTCAAACCCTCGGGTCCCTCTACCCCAAGTTGTTGCAATACATCGATCGAGTCTTCATTTTCTGAAGGTCCGCCAATCCAGATTGTAACAGGGGTATTCGGAGCCCCTTCCCCAGAGTTCTTACGGACAATTTCTTTAACGCCAGCTTCTATTAATAACTTCTCCACTTCACGTATCGCTGCTTCATCCGTATTTTCACCTATAACCAACCCCACTACAGAGGATAAAGGAAACCCTTTTCCTAACTTTGACATCTCTTGTGGAGTCGGGTTAATGTTTAGACTGTCTTCATTCTCATTTTCCTGATACTTTTCTATCAAAAGGGTAGCACCTATCGTTAAGGTTTGATAGATTTCCTCAGAAATCAAACCCTTTCCCCATTGATTGCTAAGCAAAAGTTTAAAATTTTCCATGTGCTTGACGACTTTTTCGATTTCTTCCTTTTTTTCGTACTGGCTGACTGCAGTCAAATGTAATTTTAAAGCATGAGCTGCACTTTTATTAGTTAACTGCCCCTCTTTTTCAAATTGCTCTATAAGTTCTCGCAAGCTATTTGCACTTTGCCCTAAAACTGATCCTGAATCCGAGGCGTAAGCAATTCCATTTTGCACAGTAAACACTGTAGAGAACAGCATAATGGCCAACACGACTAAAATCGTTGCTTTTTTCATTTATTCTACTCCTCCTGTAAGTGGCGCATGAATTTATGCACCTACTCTATACATGTATACCCTCACCGGCCATTTTTTTGGTCTACTATTATATATGAGGGCTGTGAACCTTCCATAAATAATCTCCGTTACCTCCTCAAAATACTGTATTCTCCAAATTATTAGAAAATCCTTCCTGAAAGAGAATTTTAATGAAATCTGTCGAACGCTATCAATTAACAATAGACGCCGAAGGTACCCCAATCAAACGGGCTAAACGAGCAGGATTATGGCAGAGCAGGGAACGTTGACGATGCAGATTCCGGCGGCAACTAAACCAATCACACAGGAAGTCGTCTACATGGATGCTCATTGATATTGTTCTTGGCTTCTGATGAGGCTAGCTACTCAACAGGTTCAGAATTCGTTATCGATGGCGGATTAACTGCACAGTAATAAAAGTACATAAAAAAATCTTTATATGATTGATAAAGGCCGATTTTCTAGTAGTATAGAAAATCAGCCTTAGTTTTTTATGTAATTAAAAACCGCACTTATTAGTGGTACGGTTCACCGCAATGTAACTAAATGATGTTTCATTTTTAAGCATTTATAAGGTGCAAACGCTTTACTTAATTACCCACTTTTTTAAAATAATCATAAACTTTTTTTAATTTTTTTATTTGGCTGCCCTTTGAACTTTCCATATTACCAAATTCAAAGAACTTCACTTTCTTAATACCTACAAAATTAAATAAAGCTCTTTTCAACAAAACTTTATGCGCGTTATTCAACCAGAGAAACGGATAGTATGTGGGGCCCTTCATAGTAGATACACATACAACGGACTTCCCCCTCAAAAGCCCTTCTGGGAAAAGCCCTCTCTTATCCTTATACGCAAAATCAGAAGCAAATAATTGGTCTATGTATCCCATAAGCATTGCCGGAGGTCTTCCCCACCAAATTGGGTAAATAAAAACAATTTTGTCCGCCCATTTAATTTGTTCTCTATACTTTTCAAGATAAGGATCTGTATGCATATCCCGTCTTCGTTTTTGTTCATTAAAGACAAGGACCGGATTAAAATCCTCCTCATATAAATCTACGACTTGTAACCCCGTAATAGTAGGATTTTCATTACTCCCTTTAATTATTTGCTGTAAAAATGCATAATTTAAGCTTTTATGATTTGGATAAGTGTAAACAACTAACGTTTTCATAACGCACCCCTTTACTTATCATTTGATAAGTAAATATTAACACTCCCTGTTTTTAGTTGTCAAATGATAATTGTATTATGACAATATTTTTGTTATCTTGTCAGTAAGAGGTGAGAGAAATGGACAAAAAAGCTCTTTTTACTAAACTTGTGTCATTTACAACTTCCGTTCATCGTGTGACACAGGAATTATCACAAAACGCCAAGACGGATTCAATCACACCCGTTCAATATAATATTCTTGAATACGTAACAGTCAGTCAGTCTGTAACACCAAGTGAGATTAGCGATTGTCAGCATATGTCTATGCCTAATACCAGTCGTGAACTCCGAAAGCTAATCGAAAAAGGTTTAATCGAAAAAGTAAATGATACCGAGGATCGACGTAAGCACTATATACGTCTTTCGAACGAGGGAGAAGCCATGATGAAAGAAGCCTTTGCAACTATAGAATCTCGTTTCCAAGCTCGAATACAAAATGCCTCGAAAGAAGATTTAGAGGAAATAGACCGTGCATTAGATGTTCTTCAGACAAAATTATTTTATTAACGGCAATAAAGTACAGAATAAATGCCCCACCAAATGAATGTTGATTAGTTATTACAAATCAACTTTTAATTAATGGAGCATCATTTACTTATAACACTGGTTCACCGTGACGAATCAAAATTAAGATCAGGCCACGTAACTGTATATTTCTCCGTTAAACGAAACAAGTCGTACGATACCCTTTTGGTTCGCACGACTTATTAGTAGTTTTTTTATGCCTTTCCTTCTGGCAAATGCATCTCATTCTATATCATAGATTCTCATTACATCTCATACTCCCAATAATAAATCCTTCATTTTTCATAGACTTAAATTGGAGGTCTACTATCTTACCAGTTAAAACCATGCCTACTATTATTCTGTAATCCCCCCTACATATGCACCCATTCGTACCACAAAATTATTAACATGTTTATGTAACAATATAGTACCCTTTTCTAAATACTTCAGTCTTTGTATACAAATCAATAAACCGATTACTTCACCTTTCACATATAAATACAAGTTACTACAATTACGAACAATTGAATAAAAATACCATTTAATCGTTCGTAATTGTGTTGACACAATGATTTTTTTATGAGAAAATCCAGTAGAAAATACGAATAACACGAACGTTTTAAGAGGCAATAGAAAGAAGTTAGTTAGAGGTATCATTCCACCTCTCTTCTTCCCTTTATTGCTAATAACCTAAAATCACTATTTTAAATAACAAAAACTTAGGAGGAAGAAATGAATATAAAATCACGACTTAGGATTATGGTCTTTCTACAGTTTTTCATTTGGGGATGTTGGCTTGTTACACTTGGCTCTTATATGATCAATACTTTGCATTTTACTGGTGTACAAGTTGGAATCGTTTATAGCTCAAAGGGACTTGCGGCAGTTATCATGCCAAGCCTCATAGGGATTATTGCCGATCGTTGGATAAAAGCAAATCGATTATATGCAATTTGCCACTTCCTTGGAGCCATTTCCTTATTTATAGCTGCACAAACTTCAGACCCTACGATTATGTTTTGGGCAATGCTCTTTAACGCAATGGTTTATATGCCATCGTTGGCTTTAACTAATACAATTTCTTATTTCTCCCTAGAAAAAGCAGGGCTCGATACAGTGAAGGACTTCCCGCCTGTTCGTGTTTTTGGAACAATCGGCTTTATTCTTGCGATCTGGACCATTAGCCTCGGGCAATTTGAATTAAGCAACGTCCAGTTATACATTGCTGCTGGAGCTTCTCTCTTACTTACCCTGTATTCATTTACACTTCCTGACTGTCCAACATCCAATTCTAAAGTGGACAAGTCGTTAGTCAGTCTCTTGGGACTCGATGCTTTCGTACTATTTAAACAAAAGAAAATGGCTGTATTTTTCCTTTTTGCAATGTTATTAGGTGCTGCACTACAGATTACAAATACATTTGGTAATCCATTTTTACATGACTTTGCGCTGAACCCTGACTATACAGATAGCATTGTTGTTAAATATCCAGCATTCTTATCATCAATCGCTCAGTTTTCAGAAGTATTATTCATTCTTGCGATTCCATTTTTCTTACGTAAATTTGGGATAAAGAAAGTCATGTTGATCAGTATGTCGGCATGGACATTACGTTTTGTTTTCTTCGCTTACGGTGACCCATCCAGTATTGGGATGATCTTTTTACTATTATCAATGATTGTGTATGGTTGTGCATTTGACTTCTTTAATATTTCTGGAGCTATTTTTGTGGAAAAAGAAGTAGATAGTCGAATTCGTGCAAGCGCACAAGGCTTATTCATGACAATGGTCAACGGAATCGGCGCCTACGCAGGTGCTCTTATTAGCGGGAGAGTAGTGGATTATTTCACTATAGACGGTATAAAAGACTGGCAAACGATCTGGTTAATTTTCGGAGCCTATACATTCCTTCTCGCAATTATTTTTGCGATAACCTTTAAATATAAACAAGAGACTGATGTAAAAAGAGTGTAAATGTAAACACTCATCCTATCACGAAAAAATTCATTTATGATGACAAAGAAGAAATGAGCAAAAAGGCGATACCTAAGATACTTTTAGGTATTGCCTTTTTATTAACCTCATTTATTTATGATACGGCTCACCGAAACTACTATTAACCTGTATTACTTCTTTTCTTTCGTCCGTCTATCTCGATTGTTAAATGATAAAACAAACACCTTATTGAACTACCCACAATACCTTCTCCTTACTCTTCCAATTGACACACTTCGATTAACTACACTTATTTCCCCATTACACACGTCTGCGACGTTAGTGGGTATCTGGAACGAATATTGCCAGGTAGACTTCTCTGGCAATAAAAGTAACGCTGATGGCCGATGAACCACGTGCGAATTTGACGGCACAAAGAGTGGATGCGGCGATGCTAGAAATCATCGCTTCAGGGGTATTTAAAGTGGATGATGCGCCACTTGCAGCCATCTTAGGTACTCGAATCGTCGAGCGAGATGGAACAACGGATAAATCTTATACAAGAAATCGGTTTTCAGATATTCGTATCATTCTATCTTTTGCATCGGCTCGAAACAATACTTGTGGCGATACACGATGTGCCGCTGTCGTTGAAAATGAAATAAAACCGCATAGTACGCCAGCATAGGAAAAGAGCAATCGGAATGATCCGATTGCTCTTTTTTGTCTCCACTGCTGCGCAGTTTGGTCCTACTGTGCAACAAAAAAAGCCAACCAAAAGTTGACCTGTCTTGTTAAACTCAAGCACCCGTTAAATAATTATTACCCAATAATCGGTAGTGGTTTTTTCGATAATAAATCATCAGCAAGCATCTTATGGGCAGTATATATATTCTCTGGTAGCTCTTCAAGTGAATAAAATTTATTCTCTATGGACTCATCGTTACATTCAACTAACTCCCCACTGTATCGTTTACAAATAAATGTGACGTGAACCAGAGATACTTGGTCTCCATTAGAAAATGTCTTGTCATATTGAGGACCAGAATAAATCCCGAATAACTCAAGCTCGTCCAATTTAAGTCCTGTCTCTTCGTAGACTTCTCTCCTGGCTGTATCCTGAACGTTTTCACCCAATTCCATAAATCCACCCGGAAATCCCCATTGACCATTATCAGATCGTTTTTGCATGAGCACTCGATTTTTTTTATCAAGTATAAATGCACCCGCAACAACCATAATGACCTTCTCGTTACCGACCATGGACCTTAAATGTTGTATGTAATCCATTTAAACACTCCTCTCGTTTCAGCAAAATATATCAAACTAGTATAGCCCCTTGTTTAACAATCCCGCTCCGTTAGTTGAATAACTATTTATTATCACAGTACCATAATAACCCATTCACGAGACATTAATAAACTCAAAAAGGTGCTTGCTGCTACACATAATCGTCCAGATGCAACATAGGAAAAAGACAATATCAACTACTGGCTTTGTCAATGAAAAAAGAGCCACCAAAATAAATTGATGACTCACTTTTTCAATTAAGTTATTTCAGATAAATCTCCAGAAGTATAATTCATCTGTTTCTTTATACATTGCCGCCCCTGATTTTTCTAATACCCTATGCGATGGAATATTATCTTTTTCAGTATCAGCGATAACGTACTTAACATCGGACTGATCTAATAACCAGTTTTTCATATTACTAATAGTTTCCGTCATATAGCCGTTTCCTTGATATTCAGTAAGAGTATAATAACCTATTATTACTTCACCATTTTCATTTGGAAGACCTTTTAACATTATTCCTCCAACACTACTGTTTTTATCTTTCTCCACAATTAACCAATTGGTATACCATATATAATTTTTCTCATCAACTAGCAACTTCGAAAGTCTTATCTCCAGAGCTTGTTTGAGTTCTAGATCAAGGAACCTATCTGTTTCAATTAAAGATAAACTTTGTTCCATTTTCTTTGGATTATTAATTAGCGAATCTAGATTTTCTGCACTCAGTGGGATTAATCTTAATCTTTCTGTATTTAATTCAATCATTAGTACACTCCTATCATAATTTTGTACGTCATTTTAAATAGACAAAAACAAATTTAAGAATAGGTATATGTTATTGGCAGCTTCTCCCGTTACATTTAATCCAAAATAAAGGAGGCAAAAAAATTGCACGCCATTATTAAATGGTCACTAAATTTTAACACTCCAAAAATCTTCTGTATATCCTTTTAGCAATCAAATAAAAATATCATTCTGACTTTTCGCGCTAAACAACTAACCTGTCCGTTAGCGGAATAGGAAAGATGCACAGTTTAGTACTAATTTGAAGCAAGTATCTTCTAGAAACTGGTCTGTATTAAATCACTTGATAATTACACTTCTAATCCACCGAAAATTTTTCTTACTTGCGCTTCTTTTTCATTCATATTCAAGTATTCGAAAAATCCAAGACGATTTCCCCAAGGATCACAAAAAGTTCCCCATTTAACAGGGACTTCTTCTCTTGAGAATATTTCAAAAGGTTCTATATTTAGTTCTTTCACAATTCTATTTCGTTCTTTTTCAATATCCATCACACCTAAACGAATGGGACCACTACCGTCAGTAGGTACACCTTCTGCAACTTGTAACCAACATCCTGTAATGAGTTCCCATTCTGCAAAGCCTTCATGCGGAATTGAATCTGGTTTTTTATTCAACAATGTTTCGTACCACTTCTGTCCCTCACTTATTTCTGCCACTCTCACTTGAATAGTCATTTCGTATATCAATAGATTTCCTCCTCAAAATTTATACTCCACTCATTTCCACATATTAGAGTTAAATCCTTTCAATTAGGTGGAAGAATTGCACATAACGGTCCTCATGCGAATTTAAAAAGCCAACAATTAGTACGTTGACTTTAGTAATCCTGATTAATCAAAAGCACCTGATAATTTGAATAAGAATTTCAGTTACCTCCTTTTTATAATGAATTATTTTTTAATATAGACGGCATAATTCTCAGGATTTTAAAACCTAATTTACTACCTAAATTAATTGAAGCATTATTATCAACATCACAATCCCAACGTGGTTGAATATTTTCGGATAGGCAATAATCTATAAATTGTTCAGCGACAATACTTGCTAACCCTTTTCCTCTATAACTCGAGTCGGTTATTATATCCACCTCGGCATAATTTTTGGATTTAAAAATTGAAACTCCTTCGCTAATAACCTTCTCTTTATCCTTCACACAAAAACCAATCCCATTTTCAAGAAAATCGCCAATAGAACCCCAATATTCCTCGTAGTAATTTTTATCAAATTCCAGACAATGTTCAATTAAAGATTGATTAATTCTTGTTACATCATACTCATTAATATCACTTCTTTTTCTATTTTTATATGTCATTAAATCAAAAGAAAAATTGTAACGTTGTATTTTTCTTACTTTCTTATCAAAGTGTTTTTCAATTGCTTGATTCCAAGTAAGGTCTGCAGAAAATAATGTAAATCTCTTCCCTTGATTTACTTATTCCACATATTTTCTAACTAAGTGGTCAAGAAATAGACCATCAGATGATTGCCCTACAACATAATACAATCCTGAATCAGTTTTAATAAGCAATGATTTATAATGAGTGGAATCTGCATATACAGTTCCTTTAATAAAATTATCTAATACACTAAATACAAATGTTGGCGCTTCTTTAATCTCCTCCTTTATTATACTAAAATGCTCTTTTGATACTATGATCATTTCGTTATCCCTCCCAAAACAACAATTCGACAATATAAGGGAATTTCCTGCATAAAAAATAACGCTAGCTTATGCTGCGTTTTCGATTTCGGACTTATATGGTTCTGGCACTTCGTCAACAGTGATTCGGTTCATTTCAATCAGAAAAGATACCCTCGTAACTTCGCTTGATTAACCATTATTCAGCACCTCCATGCAATACTACTTCACATAGGTCGGCTACACTGTTTTTAGTTCCTCATTGCTAACTTTTAATTGTTCATTTTCTTCACGCAACCGTTCTAGCTCAGTGGCATCTTCATAAGTTTCTTGGCTCCATTGGTCCCCTAACCATAACCCAAAAACCGGTTAGTATTTCGAAAACAGGACGCTCAAATTTCGTAGCTACAGTAAGGCATAATCCATTTAAAATAAGCACTTCTAAAAAAACTTCACAAATCATGTATCCTTTCCCCCTCTTTCTCTCTATCTAAAGGGTGAAGGGAGGTGATTCACATGGCAGCAATCGAATTCAAAAACGCAGTCGGAAAAGTGTACTTTGACGGTGGACAAACAGAAGAAGGCAAACTCATCCGCAAATCGAAGACATACCGCAATATCGTAAAAAATGCAGAGGCGGATAGCTTGTACTCGGCGTTGGAACAACTTGCACAGTTATCGGAGTTTCCATTTATCGGGGCAGAAGTCGTAGAAACATCAAGCGTCAACAACTAATCAAAGAGGCGGTGGGCTCCTGATCTAGGCATCCACCGCCTATACAAAAAAGGAGGAATAACAAATGGCAAAGACATTACAACTGATTTTTACTACGGCAACCGGCAAAAAAGTAACGCTGACGGCGGATGAACCACGTGCGGATCTGACAGCACAAAGTGTAGAGGCAGCGATGCAGGAAATCATCGCTTCAGGGGTATTTGAAGTGGATGGTGCACCACTAGCAGCAATCGCGGGCACCCGCATTGTCGAACGAAACGTCACTGAACTTGTTAACGCATAACACAATGAAATGACCGGTTCACTAGTTTTCGGACTGATGAACCGGTTTTCTATGTTCCAAAAAAGAGGAGTTTTTCGAGATGAAACAATGGATGAATCTCATATAGAAAATCGGCTTTCCGATATTCGTATCATTTTATCTTTTATACCGGAATGTCTAAAGATAGTCCAAAGGTCAATTACAGGAGGTATTGAATATGGCACAAACTTTTTTTCCCAGGGTCTATACGATGGTACCTGCAAGCTCTCCTCATCCCCCTAATACGGAATATAAAGTATCGATTGGTTATGAACTATGGGATAACACTATTAATACAGTGATGAAGGTTCAAATGGTCTATGATGGTGTTATTGCTGGAAGAAGAAATCCATCTTACCCACTACATTCAGATGATTATTACAGAGTGAATGATGCAATTCAAAAACTTCACGCTGAAGATACCGATGCATGAGTGGGTGTTCGGTAATAATAATCTCTCATTCAATAAAAATTTTACTGTGAAAAGAGGCCTATCTAAAAAGGTCTCTTTTATTTTTATCTTCAACCCAAAAACCAAGCCCGCTGTTAAAAAGGGTTCTGAAACAAATCGAAATTATTTTACGCTGGTACCTTAGACGAAATCGCAAACGGCTAACACAATGAAACAACCGGTTCACCAGTTTGCAAGTTGGTGAACCGATTGATTGGTTTTAATTCCTGTACTTGTCGACTTTCCTAATCGGAACGAAATCGAATAACGCTTTAAAATGAGAGGAGCGTGCCCTTACAATCAGACCTCACTGCTATACCCATCACTACTTTTACTGGCTCTCCATTTCCGACCATCTCTTCGATGCACGGGTTGTATATAGTGGTAAAACACCACGGGAAGCCCCGAGCCTTTAACGCTTTCTACGTAAGTCGGATCAACATAGGTAATGTCACCTTTAGCAAACAAACCTTTAACGCATTCGTCAACGACTGTAATTGTTCCATTATCTTTTCCACGCAGATGTTCGATTAATGCTGGCGTATCTTTATTGTCCCCTAATATCGTATAAGCTTTCATCACAACAATATCCCCTTTTCCATTAGTAATATCCCCTGTACATGTTCAAAATAGCACTAGTTCGAATCACGACTTCTAATTGTTAGTTAAATCAGAATCTTCACCACACACCTATAGTATCATAAACCCAGAACATTGTTAAGACTATTTAATCATAATAATATAAAAATATAGTCATTTTGATATAAAACACACCAAATCCGAAGACTATTCAGCACAATTCCAATTCCACCTTGCGTTTTTATCATTCTCATTAAATAACTTTCAGCTTTTTTAAGGATTATGCATCCTCTCCCACTCCTCTACTCTATCTAAAGGATGAAGGGCGGTGATTGACATGGCAGCAATCGAATTCAAAAACGCAGTCGGAAAAGTGTACTTTGCCGTTGGGCAAACGGAGGAAGGCAAACTCATCCGCAAATCGAAGACATACCGCAATATCATGAAAAATGCAGAGGTGGAGATTACGGAAACATCAAACGCTAGCAACTAATCAGAAAAACGCTTGGCTCCTGATACAGGTGCCAAGCGCTTAATCAAAAAGGAGGAATACGAAATGGCGAAGACATTGCAAATGAGTTTTAGTAAGGCAGCAGGCAAAAAAGTGACACTCACGGTAGATGAACCCCGGTCAGAATTGACGGCGCAAAGTGTCGAGGCGGCAATGCAGGAAACCGTCACTTCAGGGGTGTTTGAAATGGATGGTGCTCCGCTGGAAATGGCGATTGGGGCTCGAGTCGTGAAACGTAATGTGACTGAACTTGTAAACCGATAATATGGTGGAATGGCCGGTTCACCAGTTTTAGGACTGGAACGATCGGTTTTTGGTTGTTAAGGGGACTGATTGTATACATGAAAATATAAAGTGCAATTACCGGTTTTCATGTGTGTATCTTTGGTGTGAATACCCAAAGACCATGAAAGTCATGTGGAAATAGAACCCTTTACTATGTAGTTTACAGCGGCTTTAAACAAGACTTGTGGGGGATATAGGGTGTGCTTTTTATCGTTGAAAATGGAGGGGAAATCAAAAAAATACCTGGTTCTAAACAGTTCCGATTTGTTTTTAGAATCAGTTACCCTACGTGATATGAAGTTCGTGTTCTACATAAAAAAGGTTTGACGCCCGCTCCCTATAGTTTCTGTACAGACAAGACAGCTTCATGTTAAACTAACTACTCCTTCTAGAATACATCCTCCAAACTCACCTTATAGACATTTTCAAATTTTGAAAATAGAATTCTAAACAACCAGCTTTATACTTTTTCTGTATTTCCGTTTCTATTTCTTTTATCCCAAAGGCGAATTTACTAAAAGTTAAATTCTACAAGTGTATTAAATAATTTAGAGTCAAAATCAATTGCTGTCGGAGGTTGGTTTATTCGTATAAAACTAAGTGCAATTTTCCCATTAACAATATTTTCATTTCTCGGCGTCTGGTCTAAAACAATATAGCTATTAGAAATGTAAGAAGGCTGTCCCCTCATACCAAAAACATTAGCGCCTATGTTATTTATCTCTATTTTCGATCCGAAAATATCTTTCCTTATTAAATTAACAATGTCGGCAGAAGTTCTATGGATGTATGTACAATTAATCATCCTAAAAAGACCTTGTGTAAAATAATCTGGTATTTCTCTCCAAGTCATATTTTCAAAATGGCACTCTTTAAATTCTTGAACATCTCTCAATAAATGTAAGTATGAATTTTTGAATTTGACTCCTTCTACAACAGGTTTGTAGTTATTATTCGCACCATAATCACCACTCGAAAGGCTAATGTCACAATCGTCTATTGTAAGGTTATTAACCATAAATTTGTTTTCTTCCCCAGCCATGCTATCAAATAATACCCCCTTAAAATCCGGCGCTCTCAACTTTTTAAATGAAGTTGACGCTAGCTTCGTATCATCTTTGTAAATTCTTGCCAAGTTTGACAATGCAGGACTTTCCATACCGCTGATTTCACAATTATTATATTTACCTTTAAAATTAAAGCGGTTAATGATAAATCTGCAATTATCAAATTCAGTAAATTTACTAGCATAGCCAACATTCATATTGGGGTTTGTGTATTCAATTTCCAACTTAGTGTTAATGAACATAGGGTTATCTAAGGTGCTATCAACCATAATTCTTCCTTTTAATTCGCAGTTTTCAACTTTGAAGTTTGGGCAAAGCCCACTAGCTACGATTGAAGACTTATCACAATTAATAACGGAATTTCTTATTTCAAACTTATTGATTTTTTTCGTTCTAGAATTGGGCTCTAAATCTATGCCACTACTCGGTGCAACTCCCATCACTCCATCAGCATCACCAATTGTATGAATGTAACAATTATCAAGATAAACCTCATTCGCACATAGAATAGATAAACCCTGCCTTCTACTTCTGTGTAATTCACAGTTGATTAATTTTACTACCCCAATGCCATCCGACCATATCCCATCCCCATTGTCAATATAATCAATAATGAATATACTATCACCTGACATATCGTAAATTTCTAGATTTTCTAATGTGACCGTGGACCGATCAGTACTTATTCCATAGCCAAATTCATGCGTAGGATATGTTTGATTTGAATAATCATGAAGCATTCTATCGCCTTGTACCTTCCCGTTTTTAATAACGATATTGTCCTTTTTAAGAATATCAATTACACGATAGTGTGTGAAGCCGTTGGGTTGTAATTGAATCTTTGAACCGTTTAAATCAATTATCATATTACTATATGGTATGTTTATGATGGTTTCCCCAGTTACCTTTGCGGAAACTTTATAAATATATTTAGGGGGGAATTTAACGTTCAATCCTCGCAGACCTGCATACATCAAAGCATCATTAATAATCTGTTTATCATTAACCCCGTCTGGTTTAGGGATCAGATACGCATATTCCTCTACTTGGGTATTCAGAATATCCACAGATACCTGTTCCGCAATCCCATTAACAGACAATACAACTCCCGAACCCAGTTCCCCTTTATCACCTTTTAGCCCTTGTGGACCTTGTTCACCTTGTAGACCTTGTTCACCTTGTGGACCTTGCGGCCCAGTTGCCCCTATTGGACCCCGCTCACCTTGTAGACCAACTCTGCTTTTTTCTTCCTTTGCTGTATCTTTTGCAGCTTCAATATCCAGTATCTCTTCCCCAAGTGTAATTTCAATTAGACTCCGTTCAGCCTTTAACAGGACGTAATCCGCCGCTAAATCTCTAACAACGTTATAACTAAAAGGCAAAGACGATATACGCCCATTCTCATGATACATTTGCACAGATGCAAGGACAGTCCCGATGACTGCCAACTCTGATGTACCAAGTTTAAAGCAGATTTCATTGTAGCCGCTCAGTACGCCTTCTTCCGATAACACAGAAGTACCGTCGGGACGAAGATTTGTAAGCGTATACGTGCCATCGGATGATAACTGTTCATTTTTCCCGTTCCTTTGTATTTTAACGATAAACGAAATACCACTGTCATTTTGTGTGACATTAATTGCGTCTCCTGGATTCATCCGTCGCGTATCGGCTACAATGCGGATTGGTTCCATATTTGAACTCCTTTCTTTCATGTCGCGAATAACGGTCCTTTTGCGCAAGAATCTAATTTCTCCACACCCCCTCATATTCTTACTATATTCTTCGATGCCTCTTTAATTGATACATTAACAAACCCTCGTTCCCGGTATTACCATTAAAAACATAAACCCCCACCATTTGAGTGATACCTTTACAGGTATTTGAAAAATAACGATTATTAAACTATATAGGCAGGATAGTAGGCGATTCATCACATGGCAGCAATAGAATATAAAAATGCGGTCGAAGTAGTTTATTATAATGGTGGTCAGTCCATGGACTGCAAACTCATTCCCAAACCAAATCAAATAAAACCACGACATTGTGAAAAACGTGAGGACAGACAGCTTTACGCAATGCTGGAGGTAATTAGCGCAGTTATCGAAAGTTTCTCCCCTCCATATCAGGGTGATTACAGCCAATGAAATGTACCACCCCTGCCATGTTTTGTACCACCGAATGACATAGATTGTACCAGTGAATGACAAGTAGTTTACCATTGCGACATTTCAACGATTTTCTCCTTGTGTAGTAGACGTGAATACAGGCTACATAAGGGTTGAGGGAGGCAACCGATTCTTAGGCTCACAACTTTACACCGAGTTTCGGGCATGATAGCCTTGGCGGGACAAACCAGCATGTGTTGCTGGTTTCATGGCTTGGGACTCATGCCCGTGGTGGCTCGGTGTCAAGTTGTTAACCAGCGCATATCGCTTTGTAATCATGCTTATTAATAAACGTCCACTCCCCAGTTAGTATGCAGTTCAGCGTTATGGTACACGAAGTGACATTGCGTGGTAAATCTCTTGGCATGCAGTGGTAATAAAGATGTCGCAAGTGGTACATTCTCGTGACTGTAATCACAGGGCAAATATTATAGAGGTAGCTATAGATACGAGACGTGCTAGCCTGAGCCTATATGCCAGATACCTTTATCATAATTTATTCAAAGTACATAAGGCTTTTAGAGTTTTAAAAAAAAAACACTCTATACGAGTGCTTTAATTTCTTTTATTTTCATTGCATGATAATCAATTTCCATCCTAATTTGCGTTTTCGTCTTGTCACATAAACAATCTTTAATAAGAATGCGATTATACCGATATCTTAAGGAATGCCAAAATAAGGTCACTTTTTTAGACATTTTCAAATTACCACCTCTAGTTGATTATCGTACAGAGGTCCATTACGGCAGCTGGCAGGCGTTGTCAATAACAGTAGCCCCTATAGCTTTGCGTCACTATTTTTCAATAGTTTTGCCCTCATACGTGTTGTCTAATCAGTATAACGCAAATACAAATTACATTCTACACAGAAGCTTGGTAACACTTAACAAAGTAAAAAGCCCCAGATTCTACATCAAATAGAATTTTTCTAGTCAAAAAAGACCCCTGTACTTTATTACCTGTCACAGGACAACCAATAAAGTACAGGGATCTTTACACAAGATAAACCCAAAATATTCATTTATTCTTTTATGAGTAGGCGACCAAATTACATCGTCGCTTGCAATTGAATATCCAGCAGGTTACCAAATACGCCATCCTTCTCTTGCGCCAGCTGATGATAGTCACCCGCTTGAATGATTTCTCCTTGGTCCATAACCAATACTTGGTCCGCATTTCGAATGGTGGATAGGCGGTGGGCTATTACGATAATGGTCATCGTTCCTTTTAAGCGTTCGATAGCTTCTTGTATCTTCGCCTCGTTCTCTACGTCCAACGCACTTGTCGCTTCATCTAAAACAAGAATAGCAGGTTTTCGTAAGATGGCTCTGGCCAATACAAGACGCTGCCTTTCTCCGCCCGATAGCCGAATTCCACGGTCGCCTATTCGTGTATCCAAACCTTGTGGTAGCTTGCGAACAAAGTCAGCAGCCGCGGCAAACTCCAACGCTTCCCATATCGTTTCCTCGTTTGCATTCTGATCGATGATCATTAAATTTTCCCGAATCGTTGCGTTAAATAGAAATGGATCCTGCGGGATATAACTAATCGATTTCCTCAATGCGACCAAGTTATCCTGAGTAAGTAGTTCATGGTCAACAGTGACCACTCCCTGATCCGTTTGATTTAAGCCCATTAATAAATCGATTAAGGTACTTTTCCCAGCTCCAGATCCCCCTACTACAGCGGTCATCCGGTTAGCAGGAATATGTACATTAATATTTTTCAAGGCATACGTATCCACATTTTGATCGTACTTAAAGTACACACCGTGACAATGCAAACCGCGTTGAATAGCCATCGGTTTTACATTTTTCAAATCTCTCTCTCGCAACTCATTTGCTTCGACACATTCATTTTGTAAATCTAATAATGCTTTCAGAGATGGAATCGTGGCGCCTAGTTGCTCCAAATTAGATTGAATACCTGAAATCCTTGGCCATAACCTAGTAAAAAGAATCATAATCAACATAAGTTGCGCCGGCTGAGCCGCAAACATCTTGATTGAAAAGAATACAAAAGTGGCAATGAGTAAGGCAGAGACCATTTTGAAGATCATTTGTGAGGTTGTATTGACAATCGTTAACTTTATCCTATTTTGTTCTATCCTTTTAGTTAAAGAGAAAAACTTACTTATATGAGATTCCTCTAACGAATTACTTTTGATGTCCTTCATCCCATTAAAGTGGTCCGTGATATCCGCCAGGTAGGTTTGAGTTAACTCTAACGATTCTTTTCCTATCGATTGAGACGTTCTAATAAATTTTTTGGAAAAAAGGATAAGGATGAGTCCAAAAAACAAAATAAAACTCGTCATTTTAACGGATAAATAAAATGCAATCGCGATTTGAATGAACGTAAAAACAATCGAGGATAAAAACTGTAGAAATAAGTAAATACCAGCATTCACATTAAACATTTCATTTGTCATGATATTAATAATATCGGATTTCCTTTTTTTAAGATAAAATCCCCATTTAGCTTGGAGCAAACTCCGATACGTGTCTTCTCTTAATTCTCGAATGAAACCTTGTTGGATTTTCGCCCCCAAGATGGTTTGATTACGCTTTAAAAAACTTTGCCCTACCATTAATAGTACGTAAATGCCTAAAATGATAATAAGACTAATCGTTTCGGGAATTCCTAAAAACAAGTCAGTCATCCAGCTTAAAAAAGAAAGTTCTTCTGTGCTGATATCCATAATACCTGTTAATCCAATCAGCGGGAGTATTAAGAAAACCCCCACACTTTCTAATAAGCCGATTAACATCATACAAATAAGATTAATATAAAGAATTTTCCCGGAATAGTTATGTATTTGTTTTGTAAAATGCAAAAGATGCTTCAAGATTAGATCCTCCAATCATAGGCCTTGATTTCATATATTTCTTATCGTAAGGCAACAAAGCCTATCTGACATGCCTGATGAGGTGGAACCCTATTACTCAGGGGTAAGGTATGGAAGGTAAGTGATATAGGGGCAGGAATAGTATTTGCACGAAAAAATTCGGCATGGGAGCGAAAAGGAATGGTTATATCGCACGAGATATTATCCAACCTTTTCCCCTTCCGGATCAGCCCCGTTCGTTTCTTTGGCAAATTTAGCAACAACCGTAAATCTGTCCATTACCTCGGCACCTGATATATAAAAAGGGCCGCTACGTAACCATGCGTGTGCAATCATTTCTCCCTTTTCATCTTTCGCGGTTCCGAGATAAAGGGTACTGTCAATATTTCTTTTTTCAAGCATTTTCATACCAGCCAATGCCTTGACAAGGCATTGGCTCTCCCAAAAAGTATAGCGACTCATCAAATGAATGGCTTTTGATACACGCGCTAGCTCCCCTTTGTTCGATGGGATAGAAGAATTCGATGTCTCTTTCATGTGTTCACCGAGGGAAGGAGCTACTTTCGAAAATGAAATGCTCTTCAAATAACGTCCTCTCGCTAATTGAAAGTAGGCCTCCATAAGTAGCAATTTGGTTTTCATATCTAATCTTACAAACGTACGAACGCTCTTTAATAGGTTCATTTTTTCCTCCCTAGAGAAAGTCACGAATGGTCTAGTTTTTGTTAACCAAATCTTCATCGAGTAACTGCGTCAAAAAGGCAATCACGTGTTCTTCACACTCCGCTTGCTCAACGTCATAGCGCGATTGTAATGTGGTAACCAACTTTTCAATGGAAGTAGGCTCTTCTAGAAGTTCCCAAATCTCTCCACCTATTTCTCCAAGATTGTAATACTTTCCACTTTGAATGCTTAACATCACTTTTTCGCCATCCATATCACTTACGATATTTCCTGACTGCTGACTAAACAAAGCATTCTTTACGTCAATTTGATGAGTAGTCATATTTATTCTCCTCCTTCTCTATGGTTGTTAGTAGTAGATCTACTAACTCATTAGCCGTGAAACGTGCTTCGGGTCTACTGATTTGATGTATATGTATTTTATTCATCATTTTAGACGACAACTCAAAATGCCACTCCAATAAATCAGACCTTTGTAAAATGAAGTTGCGATAGGTATGGGTGTACAATGTATTAAACCGCTGCATCTTTTCAATAGGTTGAATGCAAATTTCCAGATGATCCCCTTTGACTAACTCAAATATCCCGGCAAGCGGTAGTGGTTCGGTAGCAAATTGTGATTCAACAGGAATGGCGAATTTTGTATCCCTTACAAAGAGCGGTTGATAATCAGTCGATTCCATTCCGAAATGATCTAAGCTTTCCAACCATAATTTCTGTTGTGGGTAAGCTGGCGTTACAATTGGCACGTTCGCATGATTCAAGGTTACCGGTATCACGTCATCACTCAGCAGGTGATAGCCCTTTTTTAAAAAAGCGGTAGCAAGGGTAGATTTCCCTGCACCAGAATCACCTACAAAGGCGTATGCCTTTCCATCTATAGCGATTGCACTCCCATGTAAAGGAAGGATTTTTCTTTGTAGTAAGATGGCGCCCATACAGGTCCCAAGCATATAAAGACGAATTTCATCTTCATCGGCCCCGTTCATTGGGGAGACAAGGATTTTACGTCCGTGTTGAATCAAAAAAATCGCTGATTCAGGCACACGAAACAAAAGCCAGTCTTTTTTAATAACAAAATGTTTTGCGGAACCCGTATATTGGGCCCATACTAGGGAGAGATCAGCATATTCAATCACCACATCAGTTCCATTCCCCACTCCACTAAGTTGGGATAATTCCGGTAAAAAAATTTCACTAGAAATCGTTAAGCCAAACGCTTTATAAACAGTGTTTTTTTTTATAAGCATATAACTATCCCTTCCGTTCCCTGCTATTTCTACAAAGTACACCTTCGTATAACAAAAAAGGCAAGTCTTTTTTTACGAATGAAGGTAATACATAAAATGTCGTCTACTAATTAGGTAAAGCCCCCTATTATCTATAAGATAAATAGGGGCTTAGACCTTAATCACCTACAGGATTCCATATGTATGAAATCCAAACAGATTTGGATTGATGGAGATAATGAAAAAACAATCCTTTTCGCTTAACTTTTTTGACCTGGATCGAAAGGATCCCCTTCATTATGAGCACTGTCAAAGCGACCGCCTTTTGGTCCAAGCATTGTTTCATGCACATCAAGCACTTCTAGTTCAGGTGTTGTCCATTCCTTCTTCATACGTATCACCTCCCTTCAATCAAACCTTTTTAAGAACCGATAAACAATTAAAGCCTGCATTAAAAATCTATAGTCAGGATTGGTGTCATCTTCGACCACTGGTTGTTGTTCAAGCTTGACTAAGGCTGCTTGTAGAGCTTGGGCATCTATATATTTTTGGATTCTTGAATCCGTGCGTAACTGCTGGACTTCCTCCCTAAATGCCCCCCAATTGGGAATCATTCGATGCACCCAATCAGCCCCTTGGACACCTCGAATACGCTGATTTAATCGAACCTGATCCGGTAAATAATTTTCGGTCGCTCTCCGAATCAGGGCACGATCTACGCCATTTTGTACATATTGACTTTCAGGTAGCGATAAACAGAATTGTACGACACGTAGGTCATTGGTTGGATCTCGTTTCCATAAGCCGTACCGTAAAGAAAGTTTTGAAGCAAGAGTTCCACTAGTATTCAATTGAAAGACATCTTCAAAGTGTTTTATTCTCTCTGTAAAAATATCCGCTTTAGCATACCAACCTGTGGGATCAATCCCATACTTTTCAAATGTCGGATACACACCCATCTTTTCGGCAAAACCAGGATTAATGAGATCTGGAGCTTTATAGGGTGGATCCCCTGGAAATAGTCGATCAATAAGTGGGAATCCCTTTCTCGAAATCATCTTCAAGTAGCGTAACCTAGAGCCGCCCACATTATTACGAAAGGCAAGTAATTCCTGATGAAGTTGAATCCATTTGAACCTTTTTAAAAGTACGGAGTAATAATCTAAAGCAGATCCCCAAGAAACCGTAAAATTCCCACGATCGCCATTCAGTAATACCCCCACATCTGCTTCCTGTGCTTTTTCAAATATCCCTTTCATCCAGAAAGCGTTCGGAAAAAACTTATATGGCTGTTCAAAAATGTCAAGAAGGTCATCGATTTCGGAATAGGGATCTTTCCCTTTAAAATCACAGTAATGATCAGTAATCCCCCCAACATAATCTACTGTCAATTTAACGTAAGGACTTTCATTAGCCATTTGGTATTTAGGTGTAAAGTCTTCAAAATCAGCAGAAGGTATATAGCTAAAGGTATGCAATGGTTTGTTTACCCTTTGAAGTTCTTTTGCGGCAAAGCCAACAACTGCCCCTGAGTCTAAGCCTCCACTTAACTGAGATCCAATGTTTCGATCTGTCCTTAAGCGAGATTTTACAGCTTCTTGGAAGACATGTTGAAAAGCTTCGACATATTCCTCGTTTGACTTCAACTTAAGTGTCTCGCCCTTCGTTACATACGCATAACGATTAAGTGAAACTTTATTTTTCTCTATCAAAATACTGTGGGACGGAGGTACTTGTTCAATATGTTTATAGGGCGTTATAGAGGAATTGACCCCATCAGCCGCTCCAGCTACCGCTAGATATTCCGCCAGCCACTGTTCATTTAGTTTTTTTTCTATAAACGGCAGTGATAATAGTGGTTCTATTATCGTACAAAATGCAAACTTCGCATGGCTTTTATGATAATACAGGGTTCTACTACCCGAGAAATCTCTAGCCCCAAAAAGCCTTTGTTGTTTCTGATCCCAAATCATAAAGGCAAAATCGCCCACTAAAAACTTCGGAGTATCTTCCGCCCATTTATAATAAGCACGTAAAATGAGTTCACTGTCCGTGATGTACTTTTGATGCTCTGGTTCAATTTGTAACCTCTCAAATAATTCTTTTCGATTATCAATAATCGCATCTGAAGTAATAGCACATTGCCTTTCGTAATCGTAAAACGGAAGTTGTTCTCCAATAGATTCAGGAGTAATCCATTTTGCGTGGCATCCGAGAAAAATAGAATCTAAGTGCCATGTTTGAACCGCGTCGGTGGGATACTTTTGTAAAGCCTTCATCACATCATGGCCATACTGGACATTTATTGGTTCTCCATCCAGATAAAAAATGCCAGCTATCGCACTCATATTCTTCCTCCTAATCCAAGAAATTATAAAAAGTGTTCGTATGTATTTTTTTCAGCTATTATTCCTGCAACCCGAGTATGTAGATTAGTGTACTGATCAGAAAAAATTCCCCATTTCACCTTGATGATTCATCATATTGATCATCCCTCAAAAAGGGATTTTTGTTATCCACAGAAATTTCAGCATTAAAAAAACACCGTCAATCAGTACATTAAAATAATGGATACCTTTTCATCGTTTTGTCATTAGGGAAGTATGTCCTATTTTCATTTCATGATAGACTGTCCGTCCTATATGAAACTGTTTTGCCATTTGTTCTTGGTTAACATTTTCAACTTTTCGATATTCTTTAATTTTGTTAGCCAACAATTTTAGTACCTCTCCATATAACTCCCTTTTCGCACCCTACTTATTACTTATCATATCTTTTTTTTCTTTTCAGGTCAACAAAATCTAGTTCTTTTTTCATATACTTTTTTCGCCATAAAACGACATACTGCTTTCACGTAGTCCATTTGTAGTGTGTGTGTTCATGGCAATTAACCTATGTACATAATGGCAGTACGTTTATTTGTTTATTCCTCATTAACAATAAATATGCACCGCTCATTGGCGCTTGACATGGAGCCTCTGCGAGCATAGTGTCTGACGAAGGGCGAAAGATTAACAACCCTCTCTTTCGCCAGGCGTAAAGCCTACTACGCTCGCCACTCCATGTAAAGCGATTGTATACAAATAATATACTGCCGAAACGTACATTATTAAATTTCCATAAACATTCAACTTTAACTTTAACTTGATAAGAGTAGGTGATAGAAATCAAAGCTTATATTCATATAGCGGAGGTATTCGAAATGGCATGGGAGAATCCATCTTTGCAAACAGGTTGGAGTGTGACGGGGACAATCGTTAATTTTTCATCAGACATAAGAACAGCACCTCCTATGATTGATACGCTAATCGTACCAAGGAGATGCTGCATTTAGATATGCGTTGTTTGATTGGAGGCTTACCTTCCAACAGTTTGCCAGACCCCCAGTAAAACTAAAAATAGCGCCCCCAATAATTTGTGACACTATTTTAGATATTATTTATTTTTCCCCCAAATATTTTTGTGAACTTGCTGGACTTTCTCCAGACCCATAAAAAAGGACGTAACGGGAAATACAAGAAGTAAAGAGATTTAGGTAAACTCAAAGTCTTTATATCTACAGAACTCGGATAAAATAACAGTATGACATAAATAAACTTCTGGATATTAGTCTTTACTGAATAATGATAATATAAAAAGGAGATTTTAAGATACGATACTAATAAAATCAGAGAGAACTTTTCATAATTAGTTAAGACAGCTTTGGACAATTGTTTAATCTCGATATGACCCATTTTCACAAGATAATGCAATGCCGATCTAGCCAGCTTTCTAGAACGTTTTTCAGTTGTTAATGGAACTAACTCTTCAGGTATCTTGGTTTTTAATAGTTGGGATGCCAATATAAGTGCCTGTCCCACTAAATGACGTTCATTTTTCACTAGCACTGGATAACTTTCATTCCTTATAATTTGATCAATGTCAGCTAACCATCGAAGACGAAACCAACCATGCTTGGCACCATGACCAACAAGATATAAAAACAAATCCTCTTCCCCAAGAAAATAGACGGCGGAGCTTGTAAGCGTGCTGAGCCTTTTCCGAATCCACAATTCATCAAAACTAGGTTCCTTCGCCGGAGGAGTATAAAATCTCCAATGAATTTCAATTTGGATTCTCTTCTGTGTGTGGTAATAACTTACATGATGACTTCTCCACATCTCCATTTTAAATGTAGCATGGTCTCCCTCTTTTTCGTATCCACAACTCAATAATAGTTCTTCGGTTTTTTCAACATCCGATTTAGGTATCAAAACATCTAAATCTTTAGAGGTTCTTAGGGAAATATCGCCGAAAATTGCGTCTGCAATTACCGGACCTTTTAGGAATATTGACCGAATACCATTTTCGTTAAATAATTTACTTATCCGTTCCATTTCTCCGCTTAGGTTAAGCATTTGAAATGTATTTTCCTTGTATTCTCGCCCTAGAGTATGAAGCACTTGGGAAGGGATCTCCCCGACCTCCATTTTACTCAATTTAGGATAAATTAAGGGGTAAATACGATGATGCCTGGCCAATTGTAGAAATAACTCCCAATCGATCCCAGTGAAAAGTCCCTTGGTGAGGCTCCCTAAATATCCTGGTTCATTCATCTGCATAATTTGAATTAATAGTTTTAACTCTTTTGGCATAAGTGACACATCAAGTTTATAATTGTTGTCCATTTCCTACCTCCTCCTTCCCCCTTACTTTTACAATGCCCACTGATTACACTACTCATCCCTTAGTAGTTTGCCAAATCATGTTCAAAGGCTCTATTTCTTTTCACTTCTTCACACGTTACCTTTCTCTATTAAGACTGCCAAAAGAATTAAAAATAACGAACACTTTTTGAAAGACCCTAAAATCGGTCATATTTAAGATTTCGAATCTTATTCACATTTTTTATGCAATCTATCACTTCAGACTGCCATAAGTATTTTCTTAACAACTTCAATCACCTTCTCTTGCTGCTTTACCGTCATATTCGAACCTGAAGGTAGGCAGAGCCCTTCCGCAAACAATCGTTCACAGACTACATCATCTTCACCATGTGGATAGAACTTACATCCTCCGAATAAAGGTTGCAGGTGTAGCGGCTTCCATACAGGACGAGCTTCAATATTTTCCCGCGCTAATTGATCTATAATCTGATAAGGCGTAATTTTAATCAGTTCAGGATCCATCGTCAACGTCGTCAACCAACGATTCGAAAATGTTCCATCCAACTCCGGCATGAAATGAACGCCATCGATTTCGCCTAAGGACTTGACATATCGATTAAATACGTTACGTCTAGTCTCCACTCGATTATCCAGCACTTCAAGTTGCGCACGACCAACCCCTGCAAGAATGTTACTCATTCGGTAGTTATAGCCGACTGTGCTGTGTTGGTAGTGCGGGGCTTCGTCCCGCGCTTGTGTGGCTAAAAACCGAGCCTTGTCCAACGCATCAACATCATCTGAAACAAGCATACCTCCACCAGAAGTCGTAATGATTTTATTTCCGTTAAACGAATAGATGCCAAACTTACCAAACGTTCCGCTTTTCTTTCCTTTATAAGAAGAACCAAGGGATTCGGCAGCATCTTCAATCACCGGAACTTCATAGCGATCACAAATAGCAATGAGTTCATCTATCTTCGCACTTTGCCCGTACAGATTAACAATAATCACAGCTTTAGGTAATTTTCTCACTGCTTGTGCATCTTCAAATGCGCGTGCTAGTGCAACAGGTGACATATTCCATGTCTCTTCTTCAGAATCAATGAAAACAGGTTCTGCACCTAAATAGAGAATCGGATTTGCACTCGCAACAAATGTAAGGCTAGAACAGAAAACTGTATCTCCCTGTTGAACACCCACTAACTCCAATGCCAAATGGATGGCAGCTGTCCCCGAAGACAAGACCGCCGCATCTTCCGTTCCAGCATAAGCTGCCATCTCTTTTTCAAAAGCATTCACATTCGGCCCAAGTGGAGCGATCCAGTTTGTTTCAAATGCATTATCTATATACTTCTGTTCGTTCCCGCTCATGTGAGGGGAAGATAAAAAGATCCGTTCATTCATTTATAAACCTTCTCTCTTCACTACTCTTGCCGGAGTACCGACAACAGTCACTTTATCTTCTATATCTGATATAACAACTGCACCTGCGCCGACTGTCGACCATGCACCAACCGTCTTTAAAGGAATCACGGATGCACTTGCACCGATATGTGCACCTTCGCCAATGGTCGTTCCTCCTGTTAATGCAGCACGCGGTGAAATGTGGGCATAATTACCGATAGCGCAATCATGCTCCACAACACAACCACTATTCACGATGACATGATCACCAATATTCGTATCAGCATTTACAATAGCACCTGGCATCACCACAGTTCCGTTACCAATCTTCGCACTTGGACTAACAATTGCGGAGGCATGTATAACACTTATATACGCTTCTGAAGAAAGGCCCAAATTCGAAACAATCTTCTGCCTAACTACATTCGATCCAATCCCTACGACAACACGGATTTGGAGTTCACTTTTCATCAATTCTTGTAGATGACTAACAGGTCCTTTCAGTAGACCATCTTCCACAAAGACTTCTTGGTACTTATCATCTAACTTCGCATATACGGACAAGTCATCATTTGAATTCACGATATCTGAAATGACCTTGGCGTGCCCGCTATCACCGATGATTACAATTTTCTTCACTGTAGATCACCCTTATCTTAAGATGCTTTATTCCCTTGAAACTTCGTCATCGTTGCCTGCCCATCCTGACTAATTCCCTCCGACTTAAAGACCTTCAACACCGTCATGAATAAAATCTTGATATCTAGCCAAAACGAACGATTTTCCACATACCATACATCTAACTCAAACTTTTCTTCCCACGAAATTGCATTTCGTCCGTTCACTTGCGCCCAACCCGTAATACCCGGTCGCACGTTATGACGTCTTTTCTGCCTTTCGTTATATAACGGTAAGTACTCCATTAACAATGGCCTTGGCCCAACAAAACTCATATCACCTTTTAACACATTCCACAGCTGCGGTAGCTCGTCCAAACTCAATTTACGAACCACTTTACCAAACGAAGTCAGCCTCACCTCGTCTGGTAGCAACTCCCCATCATTGTCCCGTTCATCCGTCATAGACCGGAATTTATAGACATAAAATGATTCTCCCTTAAATCCAGGTCTTTGCTGCTTAAACAGAACAGGCGAACCAATTTTAGTGCGAATGAGTAGTGCTGTCACACCAATGATGGGAGATAAAATAAGTAGCGCTAGTAAACTTACTATAAAATCAAATACTCTTTTCATTCCATTACACACTTTTCCATAATATATTTTAGTAACTAGAGCTTAAGTTTATTTCCTTTTAACCACATTCTTCGGATAAAAATAGTTTCAAGTTTTAATTACCATTCAATACCCAAATGATAAGCGAGGCATGATCATAGTTTCGATGCTTTTTAAATACTTTCTCAAAGTTTCTTACTATCGATCTAAAAAGACTCAAAAAAATTCCCACCTAACATTATATTTAGATACCTCGAAAACTTATTTTATAGATACTTATGAACGCGTTAACCATAATTATCCTCGATAAATTTCTTCCCAAAGTAAATGAAATGATGGTTGAATATTTATCAATCTACTTCTTTTTATTAAAGGAAACTATTTTAGATATTATCTTTTCAATTCTCACTAATTTAAACACTGAAAGTAATATTACATAAAAACATATGCTTATTAATGAACTAAGTACCAACGAAATAAAACTAAAAAAATAATTCGACAAAATTTTATCTGTAACAACAAGAGTAATAAAAAATACGGAATTCAAAACTATAAATTTTAAACTATTAATAAAAAAATTATCAAACGAGAATATTTTAACCTTTTTATTTAACGAGTATCCTATTAATATCGCTGCTACAATACCTGAAATACTAGTCGCAAGTGCTAATCCTCCGATTCCAAAGATTGAAGATAAAACAAAGTTTAATATAATATTTATGAAAAGCGCTATTGTTGCATTAATCATCGGGATTTTGGTATTCTCCATAGCATAAAATGCTTTAGAATATAAATCTCTTAACGCAAATCCTATTATCCCAATTGAATATAAACTTAAATTACCGGCGGTAAGTTTCACATCACTTTTATCAAAGGAACCTCTTCCATATATAATATTTACTATTTCATAACTAAAATAAATTAAAATAATCGTTATAGGTATTATCACTATAACAAAATACTTTTGTATCTCCTTAATCAAACAAATAAAGACTTTTATTTGTTTGTTAATATATGAATTATTCAGTTTTGGAAAGACAATGGAAAGCAATGTAACTATTATTATTCCATCTACAAGTAAATAAATTATATTAGCGTAGGTTAAGGATGATATCCCCCCCTGTAAAATTTCAGATGCAATTGATTTATCTACAATTACATTTATTTGATTAATTGAGACACTGATCATAATTGGTAGAGACATATAAAACATTTTGCGAAGGTATTCATCTTTAATATTCAATTTAAAGGAATACGAATAGTTTATTTTTCTTAAATAGTGAATAAGCAAAAGAAATTGTATTAACATCGCAACAACTACTCCGCTCGGGAGAAGAATTGCATTATTAAAAAAGTAACTAAGAAAAATAAATGTTATTAATGTAATATTAAATGCAATACTTCTAATCGAAGGACCTACAAAAGTATTATTTGCATTTAAATAACCGACGATTATATATATATGACCAATAAATAGGATTGAAAACAAGTTTATTCTTGTGAATATTATCGCTGTATCAAAAACATCATCAGCAAAACCAGGAGCAAAAATACTTACAAGTTTATCTGTGAAAATCAGACCCAAGATTAGGATTATCACACTACAAAGAAATACTATATTTATTATATTATTAGTAAATCTATCTGCATGTTTATCGCCTTTTTCTAATCTTATTTTTTGATAAACAGGGATAAAACTTGTTAATAAACCCAGCCCTACAACACTAAACAAAACCGTGGGTATAGTATTAGATATAAAATAAGCATCTGTTAAATCAGATATTCCATAAAAGTAAGATAAAATCAAATCTCTAGAAAAACCAATCACCTTTGAAAGTATTGCTATAACCATTAATATCATTGCTGTTTTCTTCATTAAATCAACCTTTAATTATTTTCTTTTAAATAAATAAACATATCCCAGTATTTTAGAAAATATTTTAAATCCAACTATATATCTTATATTCGAAAATAATTTTATCTTTTTATCAGGAATATAGTCCAATAACCATCTATGACTTTTTATAGACTGAAGTAATTTTCGTTTATTGTGCAGATCAGAACTAGATATAGTAGCTATGAGAATTAAGTAATGAAATGAAAAGTATTTCTGAATCAACCATCTTGGTAATGCATCTACTTCTCCGTAATCAGTTTTTTCTGTCCACTTCTTTATCATAGACCACAAATCATTAATTTTTTTTTCGTCTACTAATCTTGTTATGGAACCTTCCCATTGTCTATATACATAAAATTTTTTATCTACGTATATGATTTCATTTGACTTGGAGTATACTTTCAAACCCCAATCCATGTCCTCCGCAATTGTACCTTCCGGGAAGTAAATATTGTTATCAAGCAACACATCACTTCTTATCACTTTCCAATTCGCACTAGTAGTAAACTTATTATTATTTATTAAATATTTTAAGATATCATTTTTTTGAATAAATTTAAATAAATTATATTCATTTACTTTTAAAAACTCGAAATAGTTATCATGACATTTTTTATAATCAAAAATTATCAGCTCCGGATTTTCCATAGTAATTATTTCGTATATTATTTCTAAAAAGTTATTGGCACTCCAAAAGTCATCACTATCACAAAAAATGATAAAATCCCCAGCTGCATGAGTCAACCCAATATTTCTTGCTGCCCCCGCTCCTCCATTCTCCCTTTCGATTACTTTTATTCTATCGTCCATCGCTTGATATTTTAAGCAAATTTCCCCGCTATTATCAGTTGATCCATCATTCACAAGAATTAACTCGATATCCCGAAACGTCTGATTAACAATACTGTTCAAACAATCCTTGAGATAGCAAGATGCATTATAGACAGGTACAATAACACTGAACTTAACCATTTTTAATCCTTTTTTTTCTTTTAATAGCTATTCCCCACAATAAAATTATAATTTCTAATGACAGCGTTTTTGATCTATGTCTCATTGCTGTTCCATAATTCGCAGTACCCATTGCATGAATGATATATATAAATAATATTGAAGAAATTAAAGTGAATTTTATTACTTTTTCTGTATCATTTTTAGGTTTATAAACAGAAATCCAATTAACTATCCCCCAAAGTAGCACCATTCTTGGTATTCCATCTATTAACCAAGCCATCAATGTTGCTGAGTTAATGACTTGCCATGGTAAAGGCGCGGCAGAAAACATTATTAATCTATACGGACTTTGTACAATTATTTCTTGTAAGCTACTTGCAGATCCGGTGATATAAGCCGTATTACCAGCACTATATGAAGATACTTCGACAAGGTCATCCACATTATTTATACTATCAAATTTACTAAATAGAGTATTTGAAATAGGTGTCATAAACACAACAATTAAAACAAAAAAAACCAACGCAAACTGCTGAATTCTTAGACCTATTCTTTTTTTCTTGAAGTTATAAAAACAAAGGATAATGAAGTATACCAACAGTAATGCAATCATACCCGAATGAAATGATGCCGCAATAACCGCAAAAGTAAATGATAATAATAATGAACTGAAATTATACTTTTTCAAACATTTTATGAAGTAGTAAATAGACATCATGCACGCTAACTGTATTGGAATTTCTCTTAATATTGTAATACCAAAAATAAAACTAATTGGCCAAATACTTATTAATAACGCAGATAAGTTAGCCATAAAAGCGCTCTCCGTCAACAACTTCGCGGTTTTATGTGTAAATTTCACTAGTACAAGTGAACAAATAAACACAAAAACATTTATCACAGGTAAATTAATGTCAAAGAAGTAAAATATCACAGCCATAATCCTACTAAAAAGATTTACGTCAGCAATAATTAATAAGTCCAGAAAAATAGTACTATTATTCAATAAATTCTCTGCATGCCTTAAATATCCTACCCAATCGTTCCCTCCCATGGGCAAGTTTTTAAATTTTGCTTGATAAATAAGAAAACAAAATTTAATTAAACTAATTAATATAAAGTAAACTCGTGTTTCTTTATTTGTAAACTCTTTGAGTGTAACAATAAATACTAATAGGAGAATCAAAAGCGGTATAGACAATTTTATATAACTAATTTCCCAAATTATTGATAAAGATAAACAAAATATGATGAATAAAGGTGAAGAAATAATTGTATTTCTAATTAAATTTCTTTTTATTCTCATATCAAAATCACCTCTTTCTATGAATCTCGGTGAATTATGGTTTTGACCGATAAAGGTGAATTTTATTATGTTATCTCTGATTATGTTTTTAAAATATTTTTCCGCTTTCAAAAAATACTTTTCACATTACACAATCTTTTACTACATAATATTCCTTCTTTTAACTGAGAAGTTTAAAGTATGTATCAACGACTGGAATTTCATTTAAATATCAGAAGTTGAATGACTTTTTTAAATGTATTACTCAGTTTCTATATATCAACTTGTTATTAAAATAATCAATTACAAGAGTATTGCATTATCCACCTTGTATTATATTCAGCATATTAAACAACTTTATTAAATCCTTAAGACCAAAATTTGAGTTAATGTACATTCCTTGGCGCTAGTTAGCATGATTTTACTAGGCGATAAATCTCACTATTACTTTTAGTAGTCAGCGATAATTATAGCGTTTTAAACCCGCTTCTCCATATTAGTTAGAACTCAATATACACATGTTATTCGTCATGAAAAATTTAATTCTAATGTAAAATTTAGTTAGATGAGTTTTATATCATCTCGCAATGTCGAGAGTTGATATAAAACCCTGAAAACACATTAATAAATTCTTAATTTCTATTACCGACTATTTTTTTTACTATCTGTTTTACTTTTTGTTTTACTTCTTTTTGATTTTGAGTAAACTCTTCTAAGGTCCAACCAGCTAAATCACTTTCTACTTTTCTTATTCTATCTATTTCTTCTTTTAGAGTAACTTTATTATCAATTTTATTTTTGAAAGTTCTCGATAGTATTACAGAGGAAGAGGATAGCCTATAATGCTCACCTATTATTAGTTCTGATGGTAAATCCCCTTCACCAATCCTTGCAATTCCACCAAAGCCAAAAGGTATTTTCTTTACTTTGGATAACCCCGTCATATAATCAACAGTTCCACCACTTAGTACCTCAAACATAAAATCCAGACCTAATGAAATATGTAAATCATTTAGGCCAATAAATATTTCATCAATCCCTTTTACCTCTAATATATCCTCTAACCTTGCAAGGGATTGAGAAGTCTCTAATAAAAGTATCGTTTTAGCTCTTCCGTCTACAAATCGAACGAATTCTATAACATCCTCGACATCTAAAACCATTGGTAACATGATAATATCTGCGCCATCCGAAATAACCTTATTTATTTCATAAAAGCTATTTGTATGCATAGGATTTACTCTAACAAGCAATTCCGATTTATTTAAGACCTTCTTAATTTTCGATACATCTTCGATAGAATTTTCAGAAATAACGGTATTTCTACCTCTCTGTCGCTCTCTTTTATTTATTATTTCCAAATCAAAAAATATTCTGTCCACTCCAGCCTTTTCTGCTTCAACTGCAGAAATTGGATCGTCAACTAACATCATTAATTTTAATACCATGTTTCAACCTCGTTCCTTATAAAGTTTTTTTCTATCTTCGAATGTTAATTTAAGCATTCTATCTCTTGTAAACAACCTTTCAACTCTTTCTTTTCCTTTTAAACCCATTTCGATCATAATATTTTTATTATTAATACAGTATTCCATCGCCTTTTCTATTTCCAAAGTATTTTTCACAGGTACTAATAGGCCCGTTACATTTTCTTCTATCACTTCTGATGGACCAGGTATATTTGTTGTTAATATCGGTTTTTCCATTGCTGCCGCTTCCTGAATAACCATACTAAACCCTTCTCTATAAGACGGATGGACTAATACATCCATAATATTAATATATTTCGGTACCTCTTTGGTAAAACCAGTAAAAACTACTTTTCCCGATTTTTTGGCCCACTCTAAAAGATTTCTATCGACTGGATCCCCATCAAATTCTTCTCCTACAAGAATTAATTTTACATTGTCATGTTTTTCAGATATCCGATTAAAGGCACCCAATAACTCATTAATTCCTTTATCTTTTCTTATACTACCAACAAATCCAAATACAAAATCATTTAGGGTACCTAATTCCTGCTTCGTTCCAAAAATCAAGTCTTGATTCCTATAAAGCTCATACTTTTGGATATCAACACCAATGGTTCCACCATCGCCAATTATCTTCGCTTTTGATTTTTTATATAATTTTTCACTAATCGCAAACTCCATGTTCTTTCTACTAGCAGCCCTTATGTCGGTCGATAAAAGGCATGTGACCTTTTCGATAAATTTGAATATCCTCCTATTAATACCACCGAATCCAATATACCGGATGCCCCACTGGCAATAAATCCTAGTTGGAATTAACGCTAAAAATGATGCTATGGATGTGTAAAATGAAGCATTCGGAGTTGTATATTGTACTATGTCGAATTTATTTTTCTTGAAATATCTATACAACTGAACCGTCGATTTTATCCCTCCAAATAAGTCGGCTTTTCTTTTCATCTTAAGATTATAATACTTAAAGTTTTTCGGGATTTTATTAATAAAATCATTATCCATGTCACAAATAATCGTAATTTCAAATCCTTTATCACACATATCTATCAACGACTCCAACATAAAGGCATCTATTGTATTAGATATTGTACTAACTGCACACAATTTTATTTTAGTCATTTTTTCACAACCCCTTCATCTGCTCAGATATAGTTTATATTACCGATGAAAAGAGAGTAGAGAGACGAGTAATAAAATAATTGGCATCCTATACTAAGTTTTTTGCTTAATAACCAACCATCTCGCAATCGAGCTATAATATAATTTGAATTTCAGATTAACCAAAATCGGATTATACTGTCGTCAAATCCCCTTCTAATACCGCCACTTTCCTATTCGCTAGGCCCACAAGAACCTCTTTCATGTCCTCATTTGTCATTCCTAGCAGCTGGTCCATAACCAGCTTCATCTCCGAACTACTAATCGGCTCCGCCTTCCCTACGAAAATCTTCGGAAAGACATGCTCACTCTGTCGCTCATTGTCATTCAACAACTCTTCAAACAACTTTTCTCCAGGACGTATTCCCGAATACCTAATCTCAATCTCCTCTTCTGAATAACCCGAAAGACGTATCAAGTTCTTCGCCAAATCTACAATCTTCACTGGCTCACCCATATCCAGAACAAATACTTCTCCACCTGCCGCAAGCGTTCCTGCTTGCATCACAAGCCGCGACGCTTCCGGAATCGTCATAAAGTAACGTGTCATCTCCGGATCGGTCACTGTAATCGGACCACCCATGGCAATTTGTTTCTTAAATAGTGGAATGACACTTCCCCGAGAACCTAAGACATTCCCAAATCGTACAGCCGCGAATTTCGTCTTACTTTCTTTGGACAAGTTCTGCACGACCATTTCAGCGAAACGCTTTGTCGCTCCCATGACATTTGGAGGGTTCACGGCTTTGTCCGTTGAAACCATAACGAAATAAGAAACACCGAATGTATCGGCTGCTTCCGCAACATTTTTTGTACCAAAAATATTATTCTTCACAGCTTCCTTTGGATTCAATTCCATTAAAGGAACATGTTTGTGGGCTGCTGCATGATAGATAACATCCGGTGTGTATTCGCTAACGATATCGAATATCCGTGTTCGATCTTGAATATCTGCAATGATTGGAATGATTTCTGTGTCCTCGGATACGTTTTGACGTAATTCCATATCAATGTTGTAAATGGAGCTTTCACCATGACCTAACAGGATCAAACGTTTCGGTCTAAATCCGCTAACTTGCCGACAAATTTCTGATCCAATAGAGCCGCCCGCCCCGGTTACGAGGATGGTTTTGTTTGTCAGCTTATCCGCGATAGCTTTTAAATCAAGTTGGACTTCATCGCGTCCCAATAGATCTTCAATTTTCACATCCTGCATATCGTTAACAGACACTTTCCCCGTCATTAAGTCTTCAATGCGTGGGATTTTTTGCGTTTGAACGCCTGTATCGATACAGACTTTCATCAACTTCGCCATTTGTTGTTTCTCCATGGAAGGAATGGCAATGACAATTTTTTCGATATCATGTTCTTTGACGTAATCAGGTATGTGTTCAAGGCCTCCCATAACGTTCACACCATAAATTTCGAAGCCTTGTTTCGAACGGTCATCGTCCACGAACAACACAGGTTTCATGCCCGAAGCAGGATTGTGTTGGACTTGGCGTACAATCATTGTTCCCGCCTGTCCAGCCCCCACGACCATTGTCCTTTTCATAGGCGCCTCGTTACTGAGGGTAATGGCATCTCGTACAAGTCGCCACGATAAGCGTGAGCCCCCCAGTAAAAGAATATGTAACATCCACGTAATCCCCAATGCACGTACATAAATATCTTGGCTTGTCACAAATTGCACAACAGCGACGACGGCAATCGTCCATGTCACCGCCTTAAAAATTGAATTCAATTCCCCAACCGATGCGTATGTCCATACTTTTCGATATAAGCCGTAGCGCCATGCGAAAAAATGGTGCGCGAGTTGGATTGTGATGGCACTGATTAAAAGAGTTTTGTTTGTCAGAACATTGATGTAAGGATGTAGGAAGAAATAGCCCATGTAGATAGAAGAAAATACAATTATGGAGTCCATCAAAAATAGTAGTGACATTCTTTTTTTAATCGTCATCATAGTTACCCCTTTCTATTGTCCTAAAAAATCAAAGTTTTCCGTCGAATTATTTTTTTAGGTCTTTTTACTTTAAGAATCATATTTTTATCCACTCATCAGTATCAATAGTAACAAACTTTTTATAAGTTTGCTAGTACTTTCGCAAATTTATAAACCTTTTTACCTACGACAAATTCAGTCGAAGCACAGCGATATCAAGCGTTATAAGCCGATAATTGTAAAATTCACACCAAAATATGGTTTTCTGATAAACTTAAAAAATGTAAATAGCAAAAAAGTAGCACTTCCCCTCTCAGGACTGCACTACTTTTAAAAAACTATTCATTTTCCAATTCTCCACCATTTATACTCTTTCATCACATCCAACTCGAGTTGAATCACACTGTCGTTCACAAGAATACGCGCATTGTTTTCAAGCAAGATATCAGCAATCGAATGGAATTTCCTTTTTTCTAGATAGTCAAGCCCTTCATTGAATAAAGGAGGCCTCGTGACTAGATTATGTACGTCCGATCCGTATGTATGAATGAGATTCGCTTGGACAAGTCGGGATGCCACTTTTTGCACACCTTTTCCGAAATGACCAGCTAAACTGCCTGCCGTCACTTGCGCGAGTGCTCCTCGTTGTATCAGACGTCGTAGCCGGTCCGGCTTTTCCGCGATGGCCCGATTCCGTTCTGGGTGGGCGATGATCGGAACGACTCCTTCTAGTAGAAGCTGGTCAATAACAGGCACTGTATAGGCCGGTACTGTATTTGATGGCAATTCAAGTAACAGATACTTTGAGCCCGCCAACGTCATCACTTCGCCCGCTTTCCATTCCTCTATAATTTTGCCGTGAAGACGCACTTCTTGCCCGGCATGGACGGTCAGCGGCATCCCCGCTTCCCGGACAACTTTCCCCAATAAACTCACTTGCGCCTCAATCTCTTCTCTCGCCACATGAAAATGCGGGTGAAACGCATGTGGCGTAACAATCATATCCGTAATGCCTTCTTCCACAACTTTCTGCATAACGCTCACCGATTCCTCAATTGTTAACGGCCCATCATCGACCCCGAATAGAACGTGACTGTGCATGTCAACCATCCCGCTTCCTCCTTCTTCTCTATTCCCCTGCAGAATGAATTACAAGTAAAGAAAAGAGCAAAGGATAAAATTCCCTTACTCTGTTGCCAACCCATAGTATCCATAAGAATAATGATCTTTGTCAAACGCCACATCGTTCAGGATTGCCCCGATGAGATGCGCTTTCGATGAGACCAGCACTTCCTTCGCCCGAACTGCACTATCTTTTCCTGTCGTCCCCGAATTAATAACGAGGACGGTCCCGTCACATCGGTTAGCCAGAATTTGCGCATCTGCAACAGTAAGAACTGGCGGAGAATCGAAAATCACTAGGTCATACTTCTTTTCTAACTCTTCTAGAATCGTCTCCATCATTTGCGAACTTAGTAGTTCAGCAGGATTGGGCGGTATCGTGCCACAAGTGATAATGTCCAGCCCTTCCGTCCCACTCTCTTCTACAACATCGAAAATCCCGGCTTGTCTCGTCAGTACATTTGATAATCCTAACCCGTTAATAAGTTTGAACGACTGATGAACGGTCGGTTTACGCATATCCGCATCGATGAGTAATACTTTCTTGCCTTCCTGCGCAAATACGATCGCAACGTTGGCAGCAGTCGTAGATTTCCCATCTCTAGGTAACGCCGATGTAAAAAGAAGCGTTTTTAATTCCTGGTCCGGCATTGAAAAATTAATGTTTGTCCGTATCGTTCGATACTGTTCCGAATGGATCGATTTCGGATTCGTATCCGATACAAGTTTTCGTTGAACTGTGTTGATCCTTTTTTTCTTTTTCCACATCTTCGTCACCCCTTTCGTTTCCTACGTCTTTTAATCGCTTTTTTTCCTACTCCATCATCAGGAATCGAACCTACAAGCCCGAGTATCGGTAGACCAAGTAATTCTTCGACATCTTGTTCTGACTTAACGGTTGTATCCAAGTATTCTAGCAAAAACGCAATCCCGACGCCAAGCATTAGTCCGATAATTGCAGCGATTGCCATGTTCATCATCGGATCCGGTTTAATAGGTGACGGATTTGGCACATGAACTGCCGGCGTCAAAATGTTGACGTTATTTACGTTCATCAGCGTTTGGATTTCCTGTTGAAACACTTCCGCTGTCGTATTCGCTATCTCCACCGCTTGATGGTGATTCGTATCTTGCACACTAATGTTGACGACTTGCGAGCTTTGTGCGCTTCCTACAGTAATTCTCGAACCGAGTTCCCCCGGTGATGTTTGAAGGTCCAACTTCTCAATGACTTTCGACAGGATAGCAGGGGTTTTAATGATGACGCTATATGTGCTGATAAGTTGAAGATTCGTTTGTATATCTTGCGAATTGAATGGTTGTTCTTCGTTTTTTTGTTGATTGACAAGAATTTGGGTCGTTGCGTGGTAGATTGGTGTTAAGTATTGGTAACTAATGACACCCGCTACCGTCACCGCAAGTATGACCGCACCAATGATTAATACAAGCCTTTTTCTTAGTGTTTTGAATAAGTCTTGTAAACTAATCGTTTCTTCCATAAGTTCCAGTTCCTCCTCCATTACTACAATATTGAACTCCGACTAGTATACCATAATGACCATTTTTATGGGGCTATTTATTTTATTATTGGAAATGAGTAGGTATAATATACCTATACTTATTATCTATTATGTAATATCCTTCTTTTCATGATACAATTCTCTTATTAAAAAAACTACTTTTCTTACTATCTATTACCCGTTCATTTATAAACAAACTTGGGGAGGTTTCATGTTATGCGCAAGGTACGTGCGAAAAAGAAAAGGATCTGGCCATGGGTCGTAGGCGGGATTGGTGTTATTTTTCTATGTGTTGTGGTCTATGGTTTTATAATTTTTAAAGGTTTGACGGATACCGCAAAAGGCATCTATGAACCAATCGGCCGTGAAGTATCCGATATGCGGATCGAGCCGATTGCTTTTGAGAAAAAGGAACCATTCTCTGTGCTCGTCCTTGGTGTGGACGAACGTGATGGTGATAAAGGTCGATCAGATACGATGATTGCGTTGGCGGTCAATCCGGATACCAAGTCGACGAAAATGGTGAGCATCCCACGTGATTCGTATACGGAAATCGTTGGAAAAGGCACTCAGGATAAAATCAACCACGCCTATGCTTTTGGCGGGATTGAAATGGCTATGAATAGCGTTGAGAAATTGCTCGATATTCCGATTGACTATGTTGTGCAGGTGAATATGGACAGTTTTAAAGATATTGTGGATGCCGTTGGCGGTATTAAAGTGAATAATACGCTGGACTTTACAGCAGCTGGAAAGTCATTTCCTAAAGGCGAAGTGTCCTTGAACGGAGAGGAAGCGCTAGCGTTTGTACGCATGCGTCACGAAGATCCACGCGGTGATTTTGGACGTCAAGATCGCCAGAAACAAGTGATTCAAGCGGTGATGCGCGAAGGTGCTTCTTTAAATAGTTTAGTGAACTACAAAAGTATCTTTGGGGCCATTGGTGATAATGTACGTACGAATATGACATTTGATGAGATGACTGAAGTCCAATCGAAATACCGCGATGCATTCGGAAAAGTTGACCAGCTTTATATTAAAGAAGGTCAAGGGAAAACGATGAATGGGGTCTGGTACTACATGATGAACGATGCTGAGTTGAATACGATTCAGGGTGAGTTGAAAACGCAATTAGGACTGTGAGTTTTTAGGATGAGGGCCTGTCCTTCTACATGTATTCTCGCTTTCAGTATGATACAATTTGTCTATGAAAAAATTTATTTTATTAATTATCCTATTGGGTGTCTTGTTAGGTGGCCTGTTCTTTTCATCGGGCCAAACCTATGAACAGCAGACCTTGGTCCCATCGATGGAAAAATGGCTGCAAGGTAATAAACCATTCGAATCGGCATTGTCCACCCTGCAAGTACAGTATTGGGGGAAAACAATTTCGGTTGAGGAGCGAGGCTATTATCATTTTGTGGAGTTTCTTCTGAGGAAGAGTGCCCATTTCTTCATTTTCGGATTCATTGCCGCAACCATTTATTTGGTTTTGCCGAAGCATCGTATACGCTTTTTCACCGCTGCTGGGATTACTCTTTTACTAGCTGCCGGGGATGAGTACCATCAGTCTTTGACAGGCGGACGAACGCCAACGTTGCAAGACGTCGCGTTGGATATGTCCGGTGCGATTACGTTTTTGGTTTTGTTGTGGGTGGTTTTGTGGGTCAGGCAGTCGTGGAAAAAGCGAGTGAGTAGAAAGTAGTGTAGTCTGGGCGGAAGCCGGCTGCACTGCTTTTTTTGTTTGGGGTGACTCGGGCGGTTGGATGCTTTGGTGAGTTGGTTGGAGATTTTACATGTTTCGCTGTACACTTCAGTTTTTTTGTTGGACACCCCACTGTTCGTTGGATGATTTGTACGAATGGTGGCAGCACGCGGGTACCCGGGAAATCTATAAATATAATCAATGCTTTCTATCTATAAATCATCTCCATCTCCAGATAATTTCATCATCAGGATAAACCGCAGGTATGTATATACCCTTTTTTCTATTTTTATCATCAATAATAAGCCAATTGCTATCATCTAACCATTCTTCACTATAATTAGCTTCATCAAAATCATTTTCTTCATCAACAATCGCTGCAAAAAAAACGTTGAATTTCTCCATATTTTTTGAAGGGATCATCTCAGCATTTATCCACATTCCATCAACGTTAATATTGCTTATATCTCCTAAAAACTCATTTAAAAAGTATAGTTTCAAAATTCTCCCTCCTTTGATGTAACCTTAATATATTGGCTAGGAACTTCCCCTTTAATCAAATACTCATTATCCCTTTTAGTCCAATTCATTGCTCTCCCCTTCCAATAATCAGAAGAAACAACATCTCTTTCTATTAATTTTTGAATTTGTTTCGGAGAAAGTACAACAACATCTTTTACCTTTCCAGCCTGTATATCTTTCCTTAAGGCTGATATATCTAGTTCAAGTGGCATCAATGCCGCCGTCTGAGTCGCATCAAATTCATGCAATTGTGTGACTGTATCATTTCTTTTCATTGTAGCATTGCGGATGCCAACCTGCACTTCGCTATCATCGAGATGCGGTAGGGCAACAATATCGGCCACCTGGTTCATAATGCTGTTAGCTTCATCAGTCAAACTTTCCGTCAGTCGCGCAATTTGCTGGAGTCCATGTTCGATTTCTACTTCTAGAAAATTCTCCCGAATATAGCCAGACGGATCTGGTTCCAGGGAATCGAGGGCCATTTCCATCTGCTTGAGGACCGTTGTGTAGCGGTCTTGAAATTGCCGGACAAATTGTAGGAAAGGCAAATGGCATTCTGCATAGAATCTGTAGATTACCTGTCCTCCTTCACCTGTAAGCGAATCTTCCATCGCGATTAGCCCTTCAATCGACCGTTGAATCAATTCTATTTCATTCCCAATCTGGTCTAGCATTGCGATGTTTCGGCGAAGCCCATCCTGAAACGGATGAAACGTCTAGTATTTTTATATGTATCGCCTCTTCCGAAATTGTAAACGGTAAAATACTCCTTCATGTTTTTGTACGAAGTTCATGTGTAGGAAGTTTCCTTATTGTTTAAAAATGAGTCAGATGGGGTGCGCAGATTCTATCTACCTATAACTAAAGTAGTGTAGTTAAAGGTTGAATACCTTGCGTCAGTGCCAGGATACCCGGGTGCTTCCACAATTCGTAGGGAATGAATGGAGTCAGTACGCTGGTACTCGAGGAATGCATGTCCAAAGAAATATGAAATGCATCCGGTTTGTTGGACACTTTACTAGGCAGGCAATCAAAAAACGAGAACCCCCTTCATATAGAAGAAGTTTCTCGTTTTTGATTATATTAGTACCTGGTCCACAGAACTATAAACGAATTACTTAGTTAGTGTAATACCAGTTTTTTGAGCGTTAAGCGCAACATCTAGAATATCAGTTGTTTTAGTTTCTACAGTAGTTATTTTGCTGACATCTGCAGCATTATCTACTGTAAGAACAAGCTTGTCTGCTTCAACTTTAAAACCTTTGATAGCAATTGAAGCACCTTTACTGTCAAACAATTTAACTTCATCTTCAATAATTGCAGTTCCAGCAAGTGGTGCAAGTACTTCAGAGTAAGTTACAGTAATTTCTTTAAGTTCAGTAGCATCAAACGATTTAGCTTCAGGAGCAGTATTGTCCGTAATAGCAATTGTTTTAGTAAATGCCTTATTTACTTTGTTGTCTAATGTCTCTACACCAGTTACCTGGAAGACTGCTTTCGTATCATCTGCTTTTACAAAACCAGCTGGAAGAGTAATTACTACAACACTTTGATCAACATTACCGTTTACTTTGGCAAATTCAATCTTAGTATCAGCAGGTAATACCACACCGTTAACTTGGTAAGCAGCTGGAGTTAAAGCAGAACCAGTACCTGTTGCTTTTACTTTAGCACCAAAGTTAACTGTAACAACATTTTTATCTTCCGTTGCACCAACGATTGTAAATGTAGTTTCAACTGGCTTAGTTGCATCCGTTACGTCTACTTCAAAATCAAATTTAGCGCTCTTATTAGCTGCAAGTGATTTGTCAGTAACAAATCCTTCAGCTAAATCGAAGCTATACTGATCTGCCTTCAAGCCTGATTTAAGTGTGAATACAACTTTCTTAGCATCATCATTTATAGCTGGAGTTGCTACATCTGCAAGTGAAAGAATTTCACCTTTCGAGTTTACAACCTTAATTTTACCAGCATTTAATGAAGTAACTTCTTTAGAATAAGTGACAGTGAATGCTGTAACTTTTCCATTCGTTACTGAAGTTTCTACATTTGTTACTGCAGGTGCAACTGTATCTTTAGTAACCACTACCGATTCTTTAACATCAGCAGCGTTTGTGTTTCCAATTGCATCAACAAGTGCTCCTTTAGCAGCTGTCAATGTAACTGTATCAGCGTTACTGTTCTTATAAAGGTAGTCACTGTTTAAAGTAACGATATATTCTTTTTTGTTTAAAGGATTTACCTTAACATCTGAAACGATGTTAGCTGTAAATGCTCCAACTTTACCTGTAAGAACTAATTTATTGCCTTTAACTTCTTCGTCTAGTGTTACTTTTACTGAAGTTTCATCTACTGCTACAACACCCGTAATAGAAGGTGCAACATCATCCACAGTGATTGTTAATGGAGCTGTTTGCAAAGCTTTAACGTTACCAGCAAAGTCAGTCGCTTTGACAACAGTTACGTCGTACGCTTTAGTTGCATCAAGATTTACAGTGATAGTAGCAGTTTTGCCAGTAACAACTGGTGTATAGTTTTCATTACCAATTTTCACAGTTTCAATAGTAGCAACATCTTCGTCAAATGTTAATGTAACTGAAGTTAATTTTTCAGTAGTAGCTTTTACAGTCGTATTTACAGATGTAAGAACCGGTGCAACCGTATCATTCACTGTTACCTTTTGGTTAACTGGGCTTACGAATTTTCCGTTTGTTCCTTTAACAGTCTCGAAAGGAACTTTAACCGTGTATTCACCTTCAAAGAAGTTTTTTGCTGTTAGTGTAAGTGTTTTGCCATCTGCACTTAACTCTTGACTTACTTTACCAGCATTATTTGCATCTTTACCAGCAGCCACAGTAATTACTTCAACACCAGAAGCATTTTTAAGTGTTTTAGCATCTACTGGAGCACTGAATGTAACAGTGATTGTTTTAGCATTTACTGCATTAACCGAAGAGACTGTTACCACATCCGACTCCGCTTTACCCAGCATCTCTAATTTATGTAGGAAAATCGCTAGTTCTCCACGTGTAATTGAAGCGTCTGTTCCGAATTTCGTATCTGTTTTTCCTGAAGTGATACCGTTATCGACTAGCGCCGCAACTGCTTCTTTATAACGTGGTGAAACATCGGTGAACTTCACATTGTCTGTGTTGCCTTTGATGCCATACGCTTTTGCAAGCATTAGTGCTGCTTCTCCACGCGTGATAGATGCTTCAGCGCCGAAAGTTGTCGCTGTTTTTCCATTAATGATTGATTTTGCTTTTAATCCGTTTACATAAGCTTTTGCACGAGCTGGTACATCTGTGAAACCAGCGTTTGGTGCGCTTGCAATTTCTTTTTCAGTTAATACTGTTTTCGCTAATAGAACCGCAACGTCAACACGTTTGATCACTTGTGTAGTACCGAACTTTGTAGCTGAAACACCGTTTGTGATGTTGTTATCCACAAGATAGGTAACTGCTTCTTTGTAACGCTCTCCAACATCTGTGAATGCAGTTGAATTTGCAGAAGCCACAGGTACAACAGCTGTCGCCACAAGTGCTGCTGTTGCAGCAGTAGCAACGAATTTTTGATAAGGTTTATGTTGAATTGACATTATATATTTCCTCCTAGAAGCTATTAGTAAACAGTCTATTCCTAATTTACACTAGTAGAATAGAGTTTCACTTTAACAAGGAAGCCTTTCAATTACAATCGGTAACTTTTGGATATTAGTTACTAATATGCAATTATAGGTAACTATTTTACCTTTATTCCCTCTCAACGTATAGGCAAAAATCCTTTTGCCGCCGGAGTGAGAACAGTGTAGACTAGGAAAGTATGAAGGAGGTTTAACCCATTGAAAAAAATAGTTTCTGTTACATTAGCAGTTCTTCTACTGTCTTTTGCCATTAAAGGTCCGAGTGCTTCCGCAGCTTTCACCGATGTAGGTGGAAATTATCGCGAGGCCGTCGATTATATCGTTAGCCAAAAGTATGCAAACGGAATTTCCTCGACGAAATTCGGTACGCAAGCTTCTATTAAGCGGATCGATGCCGCTGTAATGGTTGCCCGCGCAATCGGCATCAACGAAAATACGAAATCCCCTTCCGCAGGTTTTACAGACGTACCTAAAAACCGCGCATGGGCAGTCAATGCACTAGCATCTCGTGGCATCATCAGCGGGAAAAAAACAGGTACATACGGGTCCGAAGATTCGATGACTCGCTCTGAAATGGCAAAAGTGTTAGCATCGGCTTACAATTTACAAACCGACAAAACAACCATTCCATTTACAGACGTCAGCCCGCGTTTTGTGCCATACGTCGCTGCCCTTGTTGATAATGGCATCACTTTCGGTAAAACGAATAAGTCCTTTGGTGGGTCCGATAAAATCAAACGTGGTGAATTTGCCCTATTCATTTTCCGTGCAGATGGCTTATCGAAAATCGAACCACCCAATGTCGAAAGTGTCACGTAAATTATTCACTAGATTAATAGATTTAGTTTGAGTTCTACCGAGTTTATGTTAAAATATAAGATGTAGGATAAATCCTGTTTTATAGAATATATTTCGACTGGTTGAAGCCGAAAAAAAATCCAAAAGACTCCCTTGTCTATTGGATTTTTTTTATGTCCAAAAAAGCCTATACATATTGAACCTATTATTTTTTACCCAATCTCCAGCGAAGGCGCTACCGGGGTAGCCGAAGCAATAAGACTAAGGAGGGATGCAGTTCAATCCCTCCCCAATGGTGGTTTTCCATCAGGCTTATTGCGGGAGGCATCCCCAAGCGCCAAGCGTTGTAGATAAGATTTTTTCATTCAACACATATGTACATCGAACCTATGATTCCCCCCCAATCTCCAGCGAAGACGCTACTGGGGTAGCCGAAGCAATAAGACTAAGGAGGGATGCAGTTCAATCCCTCCCCAATGGTGGTTTTCCATCAGGCTTATTGTGGGAGGCATCCCCAAGCGCCAAGCGTTGTAAGTAGGATTCTTTCATTCAACATATATGTACATTGAACCTACGATTCTCACCGAATCTCCAGCGAAGGCGCCTAACTGGGGTAGCCGAAGCAATAAGACTGATGGTGGTTTTCCATCAGGCTTATTGCGGGAGGCATCCCCAAGCGCCAAGCGTTGTAGGTAGGATTCTTTCATTCAACATATATGTTCATCGAACCTATGCCCCCCCAATCTCCAGCAAAGGCGCCGAACGCTTTAAGCAAGATTTCTTAGTTCAAACTAGATAGTTTGCTAATTTACTCTTTACATCAAACAACTCTTCTGATTTGGAGTGCCCGAATGTCCTATGGTGAAATCTAGCAAAGTTCCGTATACTAGAAACATTGAATTTCAAAGGAGTTTTTGCATGCTAAAGAAGAAGGTTTTACTTGTCACCCTGGCCATGTTACTCGTATTCCAAGTCGGTGTTGTAGGTGTTAGCGCGGGAAATGTCTCCCAAGGTGTCTATCACTCTAATGAAAATATAAATGTTGGCGGACGAAACCAAACGGTCAATCAGTTGTCCATTAATCTAAACCAACCTTATACGACAATCGAAGTCGGTGGATCCAGTCTCGTTAACAAACTATCTACCGTTTCAAGTCTAGCAAAATTACATACCCAAGATAAACATCACGTAGTCGGGGCCATTAACGCCTCATTCTTTCACTTTTCAAACGGCTACCCAAGCTATCTGTTGATAAAAGATAAAAAGATTCAACATCTCGGGGCAGTATCTACAAACTATAATGATTTCATGCACACGCCAGCTGCATTCGGCGTCACGAGCGATAATACAGCTAAAATCGGCAGGTACAACCTTGCAATCCAGATCGAACATGCCGGCAATTCGTTCCAGCTTACTTCATTAAATAGAGAGCGCAACAATAACGAAAGTATTCTGTATACCTCAAGTTGGCCGTATGATCGGACACGCACGAACAATACAGGATTAGAAATCGTCGTTGAAACGCCAAGATCTGCGGAGCAAAATATCTCCCTTGGCGAAAAAGTAACCGGCACTGTCACAGGCATTCGCCCATATGGACAAGCTACAAGCGCAGCTATTCCTAAAAACAGTCGCGGATTCGTTATTTCTTCACAAGGTACAGAAGCTGAGAAATTACGAAACATTAAAATCGGCGATAGTATCTCTGCTTCATTTGACGTAGATGAAGAATGGAAAGATGCTAATTTCATGTTGGCAACTGGTCCCCTTCTCGTTCAAAACGGTAAGGTTGCTATGTCGATTGATCCCAATAGTAGTCGTGCAAAAGAGCGCACAGCACGCACTGCCGTTGCAACAGACGCAACAGGAAAACGCGCATTTTTCGTTACTGTTGACTCTGGTGTCAAAGGCGTCAGTTCAGGTATGACGTTAAATGAATTCGCCAATCACCTTGTCAAAATCGGTGCTCACAATGCCCTTAATTTAGATGGCGGGGGTTCCACAACAATGGTGACGCGGAAATATGGCGATATCTACCCAACACTTGCGAATCGACCATCTGCTGGTCGTGAACGTTCGGTGAATGCCATTCTTGAAGCAATCAGTACTGCACCTTACAGTGATCCAACTTATATCACTGCTAGCCAAACCGAACAAGGCACGGTCGCAATTGGTGCTTCTGTGGGCTTTAAAGTCAATTCCGCATTGGACCAATATTACAACGTCCTGACGATCGATCAGTCCAAACTAAAACTTGAATCGGTCACGAACGGCGTCGGTGTCATCGAGAACAATAAGTTCGTCGGACAAAAAGCAGGTTCGGGCGTCGTCAATGCACTTTACGGCAACACACCGATTACGATTCCTGTTAGCGTAACGGATAAAATTGACGATATCGTCATCACACCAGCTGCCATCCAAATCGGTACGGGTGAAACGATTAGCGTAAATGCAAAAGGGGTCCTTAAAAATGCCCAAGTCATCTTCAACCCAGATGCCGTTCAACTTTCGGTTTCTCCAAACGTTGGAACGATCGAAGGGAAAACATTCGTTGCTGGAAACACGGAAGCAACAGGCACATTAACAGCTACATTCGGTAGTATGAAGAAAACGGTACCTGTCACTGTTTCAGATAAACCTGTCGTAGTTGGCTCCTTCGAATCGATTACAGGTCTTGAAGCGACAACTGCCCGCGCGCAAGCTTCAATAGGTCTAGAAACGAAGATTCAACCGATTGACCAGAAAGGTTCAGTTCGACTGAATTATGATTTCACAGCGAACAAAGAGAATGTTTCAGCCGCTTACCTAACATGGACGAACGGCTTCAAATTGGCTTCACAGCCGAAGAAGTTAGGCGTTTGGGTATACGGTGATGGTAAAAATCACTGGCTGCGTGGTTCATTAACAGACGGTAACGGCAAGGATGTCGTCGTTGATTTTACCAAAGAAAACGGCTTGAACTGGACGGGTTGGAAATACGTCGAAGCAGTCATCCCGCCAAACACTGTTGCACCACTAACATTGAACCGTCTATACGTCGCTGAACAAACACCAGCGAAAAAAGATAAAGGCTTCCTATTGTTCGATAAACTACAAGTCTTCTATTCAGATAAGCCATACGTTGAGAAAGCTTTTGCACCCTCATCTACTGCAAGACAAGTAGAAACGAACAAGAAATTCACTGTTAAGTTAACACAACCAATGAAAACTGAGTTTTTCACGGATCGTTACATTTACGTTGAAGACGTCAACGGTGTCCGTCAACCTGTCACTGTTTCCAAGACAACGGATGCGCGAACGCTTGAAGTGTCCGCATCTGTCAGCGGCTATACATCAGGTAGCAGTTACCGCCTTGTCGTGACACATTTTGTTCAAAGCAACAAAGGTGTTCCCATGGTAAAAGACCATATCACGGAATTCAAAGTGAAATGATAAAACACCTCTTTTGATTCACCATTTTCGGTCCGCTTTCGGCGAATTAATCACGACAGATTTACCGAGAGTCGATATGGCTAGAAATGACTTCGTCATTTCTAGCCATATTTTTTCGGTTATCATGTTGTGAATAATTGCCTGTCGCGCCCCTACAGTGTTCAAGTGCAAAATGTAGCTGCTTTAGAAGAAAAGAATAGATATTGAAGAACGTTTTGATGATTGGTTCCCTTTGCTTTCCGATAATTCGACTTACATAGTCGGTCAATATATTAAATCAAATAGACGTGGATGTTCAAAATAAAGATAGCTTATACTATTTTTAAAAGATAACAAAATATAAATTTTGTTATGCAAACAGGCCAAATTATTGAAGAAAGTTTAATAGCATGGGAGGTTTTACATGAAGTATTTCCCTATATTCGGCGTTATTTTATCAGGAATAATTTTAATCATGAATGTGTGGTTTGATTTTAAATTATATATGCCAATTGTAGTTGCTAAAACATTAGTAGCATTTTTTTGGACTACTTTAATATTACTCATGATCTATTCACATTTCGTAGAGAATCCAAAAAACGAGCATGATTAAACTGAAAACTCCTTCCGAAGTAGAGCACTCTTCTTGGAGAAAGATTAGCGCTCACTTTTCATAATCGGGGGCATTATTGGAATAAAAGAGATATAGAAGATACGAGAGATCATTCTCGTGTCTTTTTTTATTGAGTGGTTTTGTCCGTTAAAATTAAAAGGCGATAGCGGTTAAATTTAGTATCTTGCTGAGTATGGTTATCGGCCGATATTCGGCAACCGACAAAATGGGAATCGTCAAGGCGGAAAAGGTGGAGAATTTTCAGCGCAGCGTTTTGAAAAATACGACCCATACCTTAAGGATTTCCAAGCGGTTTACGAGTGCCACCTTGCTTTTCTATAGGGAATGTAAGTGCCCGAAGATACAATTTCGGGCACTTTAGCACGTTGTAATATATGTTTCTTTCTTACTTTTAACAAAGAGTATGCATCTAATCAAAGGAGGTATGCACTTCAATTCCTCCCCCTGTGATGCCTTGTAGAAGGAGACACTCCTTTAATATAGAAAAAGCAAAAAACATAGAGAAAGCCTTAGCCGCCAAAATTTCATATTTGGCGGCTCTTCTCCAGATAAGAAGCAAGTAATTCTTTCGTCCCCAAGAGCTTTAGCACTTCGAGTATCTGTGCTTTTGGAGAGCGGCGGATGAAGGACCACCATACGATTACCGAAAAGAATATGTAGGGATGCGACAAAGTCGCATCCCTACATATTCAGACATCCTGGTAATCGTATAGCAGTCGTTCAATCCAAAGCGAACCCAAAGCAACTATTCACGTAGCTCCAAGTGCATAATCAAGTTATTTACTGGTTGATTTCGACTAATAAATAGACGGGATAATAAAAAGGATCATGCCGCGTATCGTGGGCATGATCCTTTTTGTTATTTAAACGTATTCAATAATTTCGCTTCAAAATCCGCAAGTGTATGCTCTGGAGCGATGCCCTGGCGATTTAGTTCAAGTGGCGAATCGCCTAACCGTACATTGCCCGTATTCGTTGTAAATGCATAGCGAATGCCTGCGTCAGTCACTGCGCGGAGCGTTGTTTCATTATACTGACCGAACGGATACGCTAAGTATTTCACGCGCTCCGTATCGCCCTCAAATGCTTTCCCCAACTGGAATTTCCCCTGTTCAAGATCCGCAAGAATGGCCTCATAGGATTCCGTCAACAGGAACGGCAGTCCTTTTTCTTTGTTCATCAAATGATAATAATGCGTATGGTGCTGATAATCAAAGACATCTGCCGTTTCCCGGATTTCCTTTAAGCCAACATTTTGGAGCGTTGCAGGATCCCATGGTGCCGCCTGCTGTCTAATTTTCCCCGTGATCGCAAAGGACACGGCTGGCATATTGTAGTTCTTTAATATCGGATACGCGTACACGACTGTCGATAAGATCCCATCGTCAAACGTAATCACGACGACATTTCTTGGCAAGTCGATTTCTTTTTCTTTCCATGCACGGAACGTTTCCATCGTAATAGCTGTCCACCCATTGTTCACTAGATAATCCATCTGTTCCTCAAATTGCTTCACATCAATCACCATTCGATTGTTGCGCATGTCCGATTGGGCAGCATTTTCAATCATGTGGTGATACATGAGCACCGGAACGCCTGAATCCTTCACTGTGTCTTGTTTTTCGATAAAGCGGCGTTTCCCGCCCATTTGCACTTGATAATAAGCTGTTTCCCGAACAACCGTCATCCGCATATTCGGCTCGACGTACGCAACGATGTTCGCTCCTGGCTTGTCCAAGTCATACACAGGAATGCGTGCAGTCGTTAGCACTGTATAGTCACTTTTCAACAATTCATAAGTGGACGCCGCAGGTCGAGTCGTCGCGGATTCCTTCAAGACGTACAAGCGATCATTACCATAACTAAACGAATAGTAGTCGTCCGTAATGTCCAGTATTGGATAGACCGAACCGCGTGCTAACGTCGCCACTTCAATGCGCTTTCCTTCTACAAATTGAAAGGCTGGTGCTTCGTTCAGCAAGATGAGTTCGTCAGTCGCCGTTGTTTTAATGCGCTTTAGACTTGCAAGTGGATTGACTTTGGCTTTCACTTCTTCTGCATGTGCAGACGGTCCTGTCACAAGGAACAACAAAATGGCCAGTAGGCAACCCATTAGTAATCGTACAGTTTTCATCAAATGATCCCCCATTTTTCAGCTATACTCTATTATTGATCAAACTTAGAAATTAATTCTCGAACCTCCCTTAAGTGTTGCTCGATATTGTCATTTGTCACAAACACACCAAAATCAGCAGGTGCATCACTCTGCTCGCCCTCTTCCATGCGATTGGCGATCATAGAACCGATTTCTGGATAAAAGTGATGGCCGTCGTAATAATTATGTATATCATTTGTGATGGTATTCGGATACATGAAGTTCCAAACGCCTCCGTAGACGTCGACTAAATCGCGTAACCACACCTCATAATCATCATACAAACCTGTTTCCACAAGGGACTTAAACAGTTCCGTGGAGATCGGCGTTGTGAACACGGTGATTTGCCCATCCGGCATCGTCCCTTTGACCTTCTCCATGATCTCCTTGTAGAGCGGATAATACGAATAGTGCTTTCCATAAAACTCTTCTTCAAAGCGCTCAATTTTTTCACTCAGCACGCTATCGACTTCGTTTTCGGTCAATTTTCTTGCAAACGCTTCGCCGTGCCGGTTATACAATCTATCTTCGCTAATCTCATTATTTTTAGACAACATAAAGTTCTTGATTGAATACTTAAACGCCTGTAAGGACAACAGATTTTTCGTCCGATAAAACGGTTGCTCAATCTTCACTTCATAATTCAGTAACGACCGTGAAGCCGCAGCCTCTTGCTCACTCGATTTGAAAAAATCCACACCAAGGATGACGCGCTCAATATGCTTGTTTTGTGACTGCGCATAGAGAATGTAGCTATGGTACTCGCGCATCGACAAATTCGCTACGGAGAAATTAAACACCTTCCATTTTTCGAATGCTGATGGATGGATATACGTCGATCGACTACTGCCGACGAGTAAGGTGTCGTAATCCTTTTCCCGGTATTTCAATTGAACGATTTTCTGTTCCCTCTCGTCAATGACGTTTTGGACATCATTATAATCATGGGCATGGCCATAATGCCAAAGCGGGTCCATCCAAAAATTAAAACTCACAACGCTGATGGACAGCGTGACGAACAAAATGAGGATCGTAGCTATGAACTTTTTCTCTGACATACGATGACCACCTTAGAAATTGAAGTACAGGAACTCACTGACTTGCTGCAACTGCATCGCACTATAAAATAACAGCAATGCAATATAGATAGCCATTCCCACACTTCGCTTTTGCTTATTCATAATTTCCATCGAATTGATGGCGAACCACGAGATCAGTAAACCGACGACCAAAGAGACCCCGATGATCCATAGGTTTTCATTAAACAACGTATAGAGACCTGAGAGATGCACACCATTGAGTCCGAACATCGCTTTTAGTACTGTGATGGCGTCCGTAAAGGTAGCTGCGCGGAAAAATACCCAAGCCAGGTGAACAAACAGGAATGTCGTCACCCACGCCAGTATTTTATTCATCTTAAAGCCAGCGAGCTTCCACCAACGACAAATGACACTGGCAACACCGTGCATAACGCCCCAGACAACGAACGTCCAACCGGCCCCGTGCCAGACACCACTGATGAAAAAGATGATGAATATATTGATATACGTCCGATACTTCCCTTTTCGATTACCACCCAGCGGAATATAGACGTACGTTGTTAAAAACTTGGACAGCGTAATATGCCATCTACGCCAAAAGTCTTGAATATCAAGCGCTTTGTACGGCGAATTGAAGTTGGTCGGCATTTTAATGTTGAATAATAAAGCCAGTCCAATCGCCATATCCGAGTATCCGCTAAAGTCGAAGTACAGCTGTAACGTATAGGATAAGGTCGTAACCCAACTATCCAGCAGCGTCAGCGCATCGACTGCGTTATAACCGCTATTCGCATACTTCGCAAAGACATCGGCAATTGCTACTTTTTTAAATAAACCAATCGCAAAAATCGTTAGTCCCATTGCGATATTTTTAGTTTGGATCGAATACGTCTTTTTATCATTAAACTGTGGCATCATTTGCCCATGATAGACGATTGGCCCCGCAATTAGCTGCGGGAAAATCGTGACAAATATGCTGTAATTCAAGAAACTATATTGCTTGGTCTCGAGTCGATAAGAATCCACGACATACGCAATTTGTTGAAACGTATAGAAACTGATGGCTAAGGGTAAAAGGATATTTCTCAGCGGAATATTTGTATCAAAAAAGAAGTTGAGGTTGTCCACGAAAAAATCAAAGTATTTAAAGTACGCAAGCAATAACACGTTGAACAGGATCCCCGCGGCCGCGACAAATTTACGAAGGTCGCCGCCCCAATTCCTCCCGAGGAAAGCGCCAATTGTATAGTTCACCAGTAACGATAGCAAAATGAGTGGTAAATAAGCCGGATTCCAATAGCCATAGAAAAACAGCGAGGCCACAACCAACCATATTTTTGCAAATGGAATATGTAGTTTTCCTAATAGGTAATACAGCACCCATACGATGGGCAAAAACAGAAAGATAAATTCAAATGAATTAAATATCACGACGCATGTCACCTTTACTCTATAAAGTTAGTGTACATCTTATCTTAACAGGAATAAATGTACCTTGCCACACAGCGGGGGTGATAAAGCCACTAAAAATTTCCTTTGAACCCACTTCGGCGCTTGGATAACGTGGGCGAATATTTGTCTTGAATATGGGATAAATGCAACGGGATTGGCGGGATGTACAACGAACAGCGGAACGTACAACGAAATCCTCGGAGTGTCCAACCATTTCGGGAGAGGTTCCCTTTGAATTCTGAGTTACTTCGATACACCAGGATGGAGATGAGGTATTGGAACGAAAATCGGATAAAATAGACACAAGGTATTTCAACCTCCAACTCCCCTACTTTAGTTATAGCTAGATAGAACCCGCCCACTCCTTCCGAATCATTTCATCCCTATAAGGAAACTTTTTCCGCAAAACTTTCGTACAAAAACATGAAGACGTACGCTAATTTTTACAATTTCGGAAGAGGCGATACATATGAAAATACTTGACGTCCACCCGTTCCAGGATGTACTTCGTCGAAACATCGCGATGCTAGACCGCCTTGAAAACGAAATGGGATTGATTCAACGGTCAATTGAGGGTCTTGTCGCAATGGAAGATTCTCTTAAAGGTGATGGCGGACATGCAATTCGCACTTTCTATGCAGAATGCCATTTGCCATTCTTGCAGTTTGTCCAGCTATTTAAAGACCGATTCACAACTGTCCTAAAGCAGATGGATTTAGCTCTGGATTCCCTAGAACCAGATCCGTCCGGCTACATTCGGGAGGACTTTTTAGAAGGTGAAATTGAACATGGACTACAGCACATTGCGCGGCTTACGGAAAATTTGACAGATGAAACGAACAGTATCATGAACCAAGTCGCCGATATTGTTGCCCTACCGCATCTTGATGATAGTGAGGTGCAATACGGTATTCGCAATGCTAAAATGAAACGAAATGATACTGTCACGCAACTGCATGAATTTGACGCAACCCAGACGGCGGCATTGATGCCACTTGAACAAGATCTTCTAAGGATGGAAGCTTGGATTTCGAATATGGAAGGGCTATTCTCGGATGGACTCACGGACATCCATTTCTCGGCAGATCGTTGGGCGGAATTGTCTTCTGGGAGCACATTGCGGACGGATTTGATACTCAACACTACCACAATGAATGGTCAAACGTCGACGATAATAGAGGCAAATTTAGCCGGTCAAAATCCGATGTTGTTTGGCTATGGATTTGTTGAGGAACCAAATTCCTTTTATGGACTTGGTATTTTCACTTTCCCAGGCATGGCGACCTATGGAAGACCGATTGATACGGGAATTGATGAGGTGTATGACGGAAACGTCCGTACCAATCCCAATCCTTTCTCCAAATCTTTGAATAGCTTTGGGGAAATTGGAACGGACTTTGTAGACGGACTAAACACACGAGCAGATAAAGCACTTGATTCCCCCTATGACTTTGCGAACTATGCAACACTTGGTGCATCAGATGCCCTCATTTCAGGAGCAAAAAGCAGGACAAAAAAGGCGTTGGATTCACCTTTTGACTTTGCCAACTATATGACCATTGGTATGGCTGGAATGCTCAAAGGGGCATTCCAGCCGGAAGATTCTTTTTCAAAGGAACATTGGTTGGATAGCTTTGGAGTTGCAACGTCATTTGTGGGTGGAGTAAAAGCAGTAGCTCCCAAAAGTTCTATTGATGCGGCTGATGTTAAGAGAACAGGTAATACTGGTAAGGTCGCCAGTGAGGTTGATGGTTTGGGTAGAATAGATTATTTGCATGGTAAATATGGAAAACTTACTTTCGAAGAATTGAATCAACGTATAAATTTACGTGGAGAAACACTTAATGAATTGCAAAACTTAAAAGCTTCCGGTATAAGTAATAGCAAGATGGGTCCCGCATTTGCGGGTGTGTATGACAAAACAACTGGAAAATATTATTATTCAATAAATGATTTTGATGGAATATCGCCTAATTTCCAACCAATCATTAAACTAAAATATGATTCAATGCCAAAAGAAGTTTTTGATTCTTACAAGTATACAAAAGGTGCAGGGTCGCATGCAGAGATAATCGCTTTGAATGACGCTTTAAAAGCCAATCCTCATGCCAGTTTAGATGATTTTGTAATTAATGTAATCCGTACTGGTCAAAATAGAAAAAAACCAGCTGGAATGATGTTTCCAAGGTGTCCACACTGTGTTTATCTTACTGATGGATTTGAATTTATAACGGAGGTGCCGAAGAATGTTAAATGACATTTTAACAAAAGAATTTGTATTGAAAAACGGAGTGGAGTTTGAGAAACATTTAAGTTTTGGAGGTCCGTATGATTTAGGCATAGTAGAGTATGATGAAGCGGATGAAGAAAAGTTATTTACTGGATTAGCTTATGATATTTATGAAAATGGAGAATTAGAAAGTTATTTCTTTATTGACAATGGGGTTAGACAAGGAGCAAATATTTCATTTTACCCAAACGGTTCAATTAAAAGAATAGGTAATATGGATAAAAGTGCCGCAGAAGGGTATCAGGTAGAGTTTTATGAGAACGGGATCAAAAAATACGAATCGGAATGTATAGCCGGATGCGAGATGACCTATGTGAAATACGACGATAAAGGTAATATAATAGAACAAAAAAAAGAACCTAGCGAAACAGATTTAGTATATGTAAAAAGATTTGAGTAGGATATAAAATGGATAATATACTCAAAAATAAATTAACTGCAATACAAAATAAATTAAGAACTAAAATCCTTTTAGAAAATGGTTTCGAGTTAAAGGAGATTTACCTTGTTGCCGGGGTAGATCTCGCATACTGGTCTGATAATGATGTTGATTACTCCGTATGTTGTATACAGGTATTAAATTATTTGACGAAGGAAATCATTGAACAAGTCGATTATGTAGGTAAAATAGAATTTCCATATATTCCGGGATATCTAGCTTTTCGTGAATTGCCAATTATCTTAGAGACCGTAAAGAAATTAAAAAACAGTCCCGATTTATATATGTTTGACGGAAATGGTTATTTGCATGGCCGTCACATGGGAATTGCTACACATGCATCATTTGATTTGGGAAAACCCACAATAGGTGTAGCCAAAACGTATTTTAAAATCGACAATGTGGATTATGCCATGCCCGAAAATAAGGTGGGGGCGTATACCGATATTGTTATAGATGGCGAAGTATATGGGCGTACATTAAGAACACGAGAGAATGTTAAACCTATATTTGTTTCGTGCGGGAATTGGATTGATTTAGATACTGCCACTAAAATAACAATGCATTTTATAGAAAAAAATAGTCGTCTGCCTATTACTACAAGATATGCTGATTTAGCAACACAAGAGGCCAGAAGAAGGTTTCAATAAAAGGTGCCCGGTACCATAAAAGACAAAAACGCTCAAGTCCAGAAAGACTTAAGGGCGTTTTTTTTCGTGCTCCCCCTCCCTATTAAGCTATTTTGTAGTTGGCTGGGCCAGTCTGCTACTATATTAATCGTACCATTCAGGATGATCAATGAATGGATTTCTATTGCTTTGCCATTTCTCGGATGATGTTGTTCCGGTTTCTTTCAAAATCAAAAAATATACTAATCCAGGTCAGAATTCAATGAGTACCAGGTACCCTTCCCTTGTTGAAATACTGCAAGACCTTGGAAAACAAGCTATTTCTAGTAGTTAAAAATTAAAGGAGAAACACAAATGGATAAGACTAAAATTGCAAAAGACATTAGAGATGCCATCAAAAATGGCCAATTGGATACATTAAGTGAATTACTTGAGAAAGAACCAGAAATGTTAACATGGATGACACCTTTTGGTACCTGGTTACATGTAGCAACAGCTCATGGGCATTTAGAAATAATAAAATACCTTATTAATGCTGGGATAGATGTTAATGCACATGGTGGAACTTTTTCTACAAACGCCCTGGAAAGAGCGGCTACAAAAGGGCATTTAGATATTGCCGTATATCTCATTAACCAGAATGTCGAGATTGATACTAGTGAACCAGATAGAAATCCTCTGTTTGCTGCAATATATGGTAGACATTTTATGGTTGTTAAATTGCTAGTTGAAAATAATATAGACTTATCTATAAAATACTCTGGTGAAAACATGAAAGATATGGATGCTTATGCATTTGCTATTGAAAGAGGACAAACAAAAATTGCAGAATATTTAAAGCAAGAGATGAATGAAAAAGAATAAATAAGAGATCTTTTATTTAATAATAGTCATGAATGGTCCAAGCCACTAATATAGGAGGGAGTACACTTATGGATATTGGTATGAGTAACCTGGAAGAGTTATCAAAACAATATAGCGTGATATTGAAGACGTTGCTGGAGCATGGAGACAGTTCAATAACCCCCCAAATAAATCAAATTAAATCGATATTGGATGTATTGAAAATTATGCCCTCTGATGAATCCGAGGACATAATTATAGAAAAAGTGAGAAAGATGAATGACTTCTTGTACCCTCCTAGGGGGGGGCTAGCGGAATTTTATATCTGGTCAGATGATTTTGATGAAAGAATAAAGCTCAACGAACCTTTAGATATTGCTAAACAAACAACGTGGAACATACTAAATCATTCAAGTTAGGTTCTAGCACGCTTCAATCAATTCAAGTTCACAAGGATTTGAGTGACTAGAATTGAAGAAATCCCCAATGCCAAAGTACATTTGTCATTGGGGATTTTACACATCTTATTTCCAGTTCTTAATCATCTCATCAGTACTAGCCATTAACTCGTTATAAGCCTTATCAGAAATCAACTTACTTCCCTTCTGCTGGTCAAGTAACACTTTAAAGCCTTTCATATGCTTCATAACCTTGTCGCCAGCTTCTTGCTTTTCATATTGAGCTACTGCCGTCAAATGCGTTTTCAATGCACGTGCCGCCTGAGCGTTCTTGAATTCACCTTCATTTTCAAAACGTTCCACAAGTGCACGGATTATTGCCGAATCAACTTCCACAGGAGCTGAATCTGAAATCCCAAATGCCTTTATAACATCCTGATCTATGCGGTTTCCTAAATCATCCCATGCACTCGCACGAAGAGAGACAAAGGTTCCACTCTTTCTAGGATTACGAATATCAGCTGTCCAGCCTTCCCCTTCACGAACCACGTTCACCTTTTCCCACGAATCGCCTTCGTTATACGAAACTTCAAGGGAAGCACCTTCTATTTTTCCGTTTCCAGATGCTTCAGCTATCTGCGCCGCGCTCAATCCTAACTTAATTGTATCGCCTGCAATTGCATTACCCTTCAGGTCAGTAACCACTTTATAATCAAGTGAAATCAGTGGAAGAGGTGTTCTTTTAGTTACTACCTCCTCTTTAGACCAAAACGTCCACTCTGTATGCGTGCTCACAGATGTAGCCCACCGTTTGGTATCACGAGAAGCATCATTTACCAAACGATACTGCGTATTTTCCGCTGGCAAACTATCATTAAATACATAAAGCGCCTGTCCATTTGCTTCCCGAAGAAGCGTAGAACCTTGATATAATTTCAGTTTTTGCTCTTTAGTGGAATGATCTATCCCCGTGTGCCCAACTCCTGAATCAGCCCAGGCAGGAACATTTACTTGCAAGCTATTGCCAGAACGAAAAGGTGGCCAGAAGCCCTCACCGAAGCGGGGACGTACAACCGGCGCAAACCATTCCTTATCCATGCGTTGACCCGGTTTATAAATCGCTAATTTATCCCTAATCTCCCAAGCGCTATCACTCGAATTACCGTTAAGCGTGACAGCCTCCTGGTACCAGGAAACACCTCCATGAGCTGACACCCACTCGGTGCGTTTAGAAGGGAGTGCTAATTTATAAAGGAAACCAACTCCATATGTGCTGTATGGTTGAATATCATAGCGGAATTCTCCTCCTGGTGCTGGGCGGTCCGATTTATATTGCGCATCAATTTTCACAAGATCTTTCTCTGTAGGTGAATAGTTCATATCCTCCGGAACAACGTTTTTGTGGCCATCGACAAGATCATATGCATATGGCGAATTAGGCGTCCCTTCAACGTTTAACGTTATTTTTCCAGAACGGGTAGCCTCAATCAGCTCTTCCCCCTCTGTTCCACTAACGGATACCACTGCAATCGGATTATCACCGGAATAATCTTCTTTTCCTACCCACTCGCCAAATTCTGTTGGGCCATCGTTAACGGTAATGACTAGTTTAGCACCTGCTGCATAGGCTGCTGCAGCACGTTGAGGACCCGTGATTTTAGCACTACGTTTAACCACAACAACCTTATCTTTTGCATCGAGGCCATCATAATCTTTAGGTGCCCCATAACCTGCATACACAGCCGACAACTCATGTTTCCCTTCAAAAATCGTGCTTCCTGCTTGAGCAAGAACGTCTAGCTCGTTTTCACCGTGGTTAACGGTCATTAATGGCTTGGTAAGGCGCCAGCGAGTGGACATATAAAACTCACCATTATTAACAGCCATAGCTGGTTCCGCGTATAATTTATCCACAGTTGCTGGCAGAATGAGCCCGTCAGTTATCGTATTTTCTCCACCAAAGGTGCGGTGATATTCCAGTTTCCTAAAACTCGCCTCAGTCTTTTCTGGAACGTCTACTGTATATTCGCGTGCATTACGAGCGTCAAGATCTACGGTTTTTGGACCATCCAGATGAACTTCTGGATTACCCAAGAATGCAACCCCTGCATGATCCGTGTTTGCATCAACATCCATCAGCGTCATGACTGAGTAGGTTCCAGCAGGGAGTCGTAATTCCTTTTTCCCCTCCACTACCATGAATTGTGGATACATATTCTGACCAACCAGAGAAATGTGAGCCAGCGCGGGAGATCCGTCACGATCTACTGCATTAATGGTAAGCGCATACCTCTCCTCTTCCTTGCTCATCCCCATTGCCGTATGCGCAACCGTTTGACCATCTACAATCGCAGAAAGGTGTCCTTGATAGCGATTTCCAACAACAGCCGATTCTGGATCAACTGTTACAACCACATCTGCACTTCCTTTAGCAGGTACCGTTACCGTATCTTCTGATAGTTTTAATAAACCTTCAGGTGTCTCAGAATCATTGTTACCTGTAAAGGTAGCCGCGAGATCCAATGTCACAGGCTCATCGCTTTCATTGGTATACGTAACGGTCTTTTCAATCGGAACGTCTCCATCATGCGGCCAATCGAAGAATCCAAAATCCAACGAGCCTGTTGCATGCACAGTTCCTAATGTTGCAGCTGCTACGTCAAGACGCCCCGTTCCCCCTTCAAAAGGTGTAATGGAATCCAGCTTCTTCGTCGTACTCATCAAGGCATTCTTCAGTTGTGCCGCTGTCCAATCGGGATAACGTTGCGAAAGAATGGCTGCAGCTCCAGCTACATGGGGGGTTGCCATAGACGTACCATTTAGCGTGAGATATGAACCTGATCCCTGACTCGATAACTGGGAGCGGGCTGCTACAATTCCTGTACCAGGGGCGACGAGATCCGGCTTTAGCCCCGCTTCTCCTAAGCGTGGCCCCTTGGAGGAGAACCAAGAAAGTCTATCCGACTTGTCCACAGAACCAACTGTAAGTGCCGAATCTGCAGCACCAGGTGCAGCAATGCCCTCAGCTCCAGAGTTTCCTGCAGCAATAACAAACAATGCACCTGTCTCTTTACTTAGTTCATTTACTGCCTGAGACATCGGGTCCGTTCCATCACTCGGAACAGTGTCACCTAAACTCATATTAACAACCTTCGCATTTTCGGCAGCCCATTCCATCCCCTCAATCACCCAGGAATCCTGACCAAAACCATCATCACCAAGTACCTTACCTACAAGCAGGCGTGCTCCCGGAGCTACCCCTTTATTGCGACCATCAGATGCAGCACCTGTTCCAAGTACAGTAGAGGCTACATGTGTACCGTGACTATGATGATCTAGCGCCTCTTCCCCAGGTACAAAGCTCACTGCCCCATCCAGCTGACCCGCCACATCCGGATGATTTTTATCGATACCAGTATCAAGTACAGCTACCGTAACGCCCGTACCATCGTAACCAGATTCCCAAGTTTCCGGTGCGTTCACCTGTGGAACACTTTGTTCAAGGTTCGCTTCCACACGGCCATCCAGCCAGATTTTCTCAATCACACCATTCAATTGAGCACCTGCTTTTTGAGTAGAAGCCGCTGTTACATTTTGCGTAATTTCATCCCAGAAAGAAGTCACTTGCTCCTTGTCTGCCGTTAACGCCACACCACCGATACTTTCCAATACATTCGTGCGTTCAGTTCCGGCAAGAGTAGCAGGCAAAGCTGCCTCGAAACGAGCCTTTGTTGGCGCATACTGTACGATCACCGGTAAGGTGGATTGTTCCCCATCATCATACCCATCGGCAATTAAAGCAGTAATATTGAACAGATTTTCATCCAGAAGGCCAGAAGCTAAATAAGGCATCGCCTGAGTTGGAAAGACAAACGTATTCTCGCCGATCGTCATAATCTGTGCGCCACCAACAGTTCCATCAGCAGATTCAATATTTATGACATTTTTTCCATCCCCTACGTCTGTCACAGTTACTACATCGCCTGTAATCAACGTAATGACATGTTTGCCAGTAGTAGCCTCAGAGTTTTCATCACTACCTTTTATATCAGCAGCCTTAACATCGAAGGCTTTTTGCTTGTCCAAAAATGCATCATTTGCAATTGCATCAACGGCAGGAACACTTATCATCGCCGTTGCCATCATAGCGGCAATATACTTGTTTTTATTTTTCATTCGGCATTCTCCTATTCCCTTGTAATATGAATCTTCTTGCATAGACAATTTCAGATTAACGTTTTCACAATTTACTAGCAATGGGGGTTTTATCATAGGTAAAGTCTTATAAATTTTATTAAAATATAAAATAAGTAAACATATAAAGTGAGTTTTTTTGTTTTTTTAACATGAATCGCCGGGAAAACCGACTAATTCACAGTGAAAAATCGGGGTAATTATTCTTAATGTGAAATAAATGTATTTTATTGGAGTGACTAGAGGGATATTGTAGAATATCGGCATGAAGAATAATAAAAAAAAATCCATCCAAATCATGATTGTATCGCACTTGCGTCTGCCGCTAGCGTTGCATAGCAGTGATAATTTGGGTAATCGATTCAATCAGTAAGTACCATTAGCGAATGAATCACTGATCTTTCTATAATGAAAATATTCATTATGGCTACTCTTTATAAATGGGCTTGTCTTAGAATTGTCGAAACCGATAAAGCGTAAAACGAACAGCCCAATCAACAGACACTTAACAACCAACAGGAATGTAAAGAAAAATAATCATAGAATTGGATACTGGCTTTAAAACAATTTAGAATTCCATGAGCACCGTACAACGATTTACACGTCCGCAATAAACCACCTACCAGGTACATAATGCAGACTAAAATTAAAAGAATAGTCAGTTATATGAATTGATTTATAAGAACTTAAGTTCTATAATAAAGGGAAAAGAAACGGTGGTGCATACGTTGGTCTCTGTGGTTCGTGAAGAGCAAGATGTCTATCGCACTGGGCTATTGGATCTCCGAAATGATTTTGTATTCAAGGCATTTTTTACGGACGAGCGAAATAATGGGCTTCTCCTGCAATTTTTGAGGTCGATTTTGGGAGATACGATTGAATCGGTTAAGTTGACTGATCCGACGATTGAGATTGTGCATGCAGAGGATAAGTCTCTTGTGATGGATTTGCGTGTGACGACAAATCATGGTGAGCAGGTTAATGTCGAAATGCAACTTCAAGGGCATAAGGCTTTTTCAGAACGAATGCTGTTGTATTGGGCAAAGATGTATGGCAGCCAAAGTGAAAAAGGACAATCCTATAAAGAATTAAGAAAAGCGATTCAAATCGTGATTGCTGATTTTAAGTTGTTGCCAAAATTTCACTATCATAGTATGTTTCAAATAATAGACCCGGAAGACGGTACGATTTTTTCATCCCATCTAGAAATACACGTGCTGGAACTGCCTAAGTTACAAGCTAGATCGTTAGCAAAGGCGAATGACTTGGAAAAATGGTTATTATTCATGAAAGGCGATATAAAGACAAAGGAGGCGTTGGCCATGGAAAGTTCGACGTTAAAAGAAGCTCTTTCCCAGATTGAACGGTTGAGTCAGAATCCGGAGACGATAAGAATGGCAATCGCTAGGGAGATTCATTTGAAAGACCAGTTGCAACGGGAAGAGGATGCGGAGTTTAGGGGAATTGAAAAAGGCAGAGTGGAAGGCAAAGTTGAAGGTAGAGAAGAGGGTAAAAAGGAAATTATCCTCAATATGCATGCTGCCAATGTACCAGCAGAATCCATCGCACAATTCACCCAAACCCCTCTTGAAAAAGTGACGGGGATTATCAATTCAGTTGTTCAATAAAAGAAGAAAAACATCCTTATTAACATAAACCTAGGCGAAAATGGTCTAGGTTTATTGTAATCCTGACTGTCATTCGCACGTTTCACAAAAATTTTTGCATTGGCTATCATTCATTCATGAATGGCGGTAATAAGACGAAGAAGGCGTTGGCTATGGATAGTTTGAGGTTACAAGAAGCCCTTGACAAGATTGAACGTTTGAGACAAAATCCCGAGACTGTAAGGATGGCAATCTCTAGAGAGATTCATTTGATGGACGAGTTGCAACGATTAGAGGATGCGGAATTAAAAGGCAGAGCAGAAAGTGAAAAGGAAATTATCCTCAATATGCATGCTGCCAATCTACCAACAGAATCCATCGCACAATTCACCCAAGTCCCACTTGAAAAAGTGCAAGAAATTATCAAGTCAGCTGAGCGATAAAGTAGAGATACCCGGCCATAAGACAATTTCGTGTTGTTAGTAGAACTATATATGTTGGACTTATGATTTCCACCTAATCTCCAGCGAAGGCGCCTTACTGGGGTAGCCGAGCGTTGTTGGTAAGATTCTTTAGTTCAATTCAAATAGGTATCTTTTTTACAATAAAGCAAACAAAAAACGCTCCAGTCCCAAAAGAGACTGAAGAGCGTTTTTGTCGATTCCCCCTACTTATGAAGCTATTTCATAGTTGGTAGAACCCGCTTGTTGCTGCCAAATTAATTGGACCCATTCAGGATGATCGATGAATGGATTTCGGTTGCCTTGCCATTTCTGGATGACGTTGTTACGGTTTCTTTCAAACGCATCGACTGGATCTTGCAAATGCCATTTTAACAAGGTGCTCAATTTCCCATGGTAAGGAGCACTTCCGTTGTTTAGCTTTTCGTTCAGTTCCAAGTCTACTTTGTCGCCTTGTTCATAACGTGTAGCCATGTAAAAGAGAATTCGTGCAACGTCCCCTTTTACACGATCAGGTGGCTCAAAAGAGTTAGCCGACTTTTTACAGCCGTCGCATCCTTTCACTGCGCTACCGCCGTTGTCAAAATCCAAGTTCCCTCGAGCACTATTAACTTGGACGTCTGTTGGGCGCAAATGATGGATATCTGTCCCCGGTCCTTTACTTGTTCCAAAGTTACCGTGAGATTTTGCCCATGTGTGTTCGCGGTTCCAATCGCCGACATTTCCGCCGTTACGATTTTTCGCACGTGATTCTCCAGAGTAAAACAAAATCACATTATTGACATTCGTTGGATCTTCGTCTGTTTCACGAAGTGCTTCCCACGCTTGATCGTATGACAACTGTGTGTGGTCATCGATGATTTCGTGTAGCGCTTCTTTTAATGCTTTACCTGTTTTACCAATCGCATCTTGGTAGTAGTCATCAGTAGGTGGTTCAGGGTCAGTAGGTTCTGCTGTTACAGTTACAGTAAAGCTCGCCGTAACGGATTTTTTTCCATCCGTCGCAGTCACTCCTACAATGTGGCTTCCTTCTTCAAGCGATAGCTGTAGTGAAGCCCCTTCCACTTTTCCTTTTGTAGCTGTAAACGTCAGTTTGTCATTGTCAGGATCAGAGAAATGATCCGTCAATAAAATGGAGATTGTTTCTCCAACTTTAACGCTTTGATTGGCAATTGCTTTCTTGATGACTGGTGCTTGGTTGTCAGCTGGGTAAGGCGGAACCCCAATTGGCTTCCCTTTTGAGTTTGTAATTACGATGTCTGCTGCATTGGCACCGTTGATAAACTCGATATTTTGAATGTTTTCAGCGCCTCTGATTTCTGTTACTTTCGTGCTGTCGATCACAACATTTTTCATAACCGTGCCTTTGAAATCAATAATTGTCCCAGCTCTTAGGGCGTTGATGATGACTTTTGTCTTCGCAAAGCCAGGACCATGGAATTCTGCGTAAGCCCCTCTCACGACAATACCTTCTGAAATGACTGACGCTTCATCCAGTGTAATGGATACGCTTGGATCATTAATCGTCACTAAATTCTTTTTGTAGTTCTTAAAGTCGTAGAATTTTCTAGGGATAATTGGTTCTACAACATTTTCTTCTGCTAGATCGATTTGAACTAATACAGGGTCATGGTCACTTGCACGACCTGCCATGTCTGTAAAGTCCGCATTGATATGAAGAATATCAATTTCTGTTTTGTCCACTAAGTGATTGGACACCAAGATGTGATCCAATACTTGTGAATTCCCACCAAAGACGTATGAGTAGCGATCAGCTGTTTCTACTTTGTTGATCATATTCGTCATCAGTTTACCCTCGTGAATCTTTAAGGACTCAGAGAATTGGAAGTCGTTAAAATCGCCAAGAGACACAACGTTCGCCTCAGGGTTTTGTGATTTTACATTCTCAACAAAATCGTATACGATGTTGGCAATTTTATGGCGTTGCTCTTCACTCTTGTACACTGGTGGTTGCTGTGAACCAAAGAGTGGTGTATCGCCATTTTTTGAATTCCAGTGGTTGGCAATGACAATGACGCTTTCCCCTCGGAAATCAAATTGTGCCGCCAACGGTTTACGGCTGCTGTTAAACGCCGAGTTATTCGGATCAATACGTCCAGGGTTTACCGTTAGCTTTCCATCTTGATAGCCAACTGCTTGTGTCGCAGTTCCAGCTGGACTTCCTTCAGTTAACGTGACACGTTCTGGATTGTATAAGAACCCAACACGGATATTTGCATTCGGTGCGCCGCCATCTTCATTGTTGACAGGGTTAATATTGGCATACTTATATGTCACACCGCCTGCTTTAGCGATTTCAGCAATCAATCTTTCATAACTTTGTGATGCATCCGAATCCCCTGCATCTTGTCCATTATTGTCTTGTACTTCTGTTACACCAACAATATCAGGACTTTGCATGTCTGATGCAAAAGCTCTTGCTAGTTTTCTTGCTTTATCATCTGTTGTCGATTTCTTGTTATTTGAGAAGTTTTCCAAGTTGTAAGAAGCAATTGTTAACTTGTCTTCTGCTTTGACAATCGTTGTTTTTTCCGGTGTTGCCGTTCCTTTTGAGTGTTTAGTCTTCATTTCATCCAAAGAAACGTAGATTTTATAGTTTTGGTATGAATACCCAACAACACCCGTAATCGGTCCTTTGAATGTGTCGCCAGTCGCAACTTCAAAGTTACGCGCAGCACCATTTGGCTCTAAACGGAACTGAATGCGATCCGCATTTTGGTTATTCTCTTCTAATAGAAGTCCTCCGTGTAGGGAGTTCGTTTCCTTACTTTCAAGAACCGTGACAAGATCGCCGTTTTCCTGAGGGGCTGTCGCTTTGACATTGCCCATTTGGACACGCATACCTTCTAGGCTTTCCCAGTAATCAATCGCATCTACATCTGGGTTGAATACAGTTAGATTGTCGCTATCAATATGCTCAGTTGGTAGGTTGCTTTCGTCAATGATGAATGCGGCTGGTAATGCCACATTACTCTTCACAACTTTTACTTTCCCACCTTGGTCTTCACGAATATTGATTTGCGTTGTTTTCATATCTGTTGCTTGGCGGTCATCATAGCCATCGATAGCATATTCGCTAACTTTCCCGCTGACAGATACTAAATCTCCCACTTTAACAGGCCAAGCTTTATTGCCACTGTAAAGGAGAATCGCTTCAGATGTATTCGGATTGTTATCGGCTAATGCATCTGGCGTTTGGATATGGTAGTACGTAGAACCGCTTAGCGTGAAGGAGTACGTTACGATTCCTTCAAGGTTTTCAACCGTTTTACCTTCAAATGGAGAGGTATGGCCTTCGCCTTGAATATCGTGAATTTGAAGACTATCCGTAATCGTATAGTCGAATGTTTTCACTTCGCTAAAAGCGCCTTCTGCTGATTTTACGACTGCTTTCAATGTTGTATTTTTTGCAATTTTAATTGGTGTTTCATATGTTGTACCGTTTTCGATTGGATCCGTACCATCCAATGTGTACAGAATTTCGGCATTTGCCGTGCTTGTGGACAATGTGACCGTCGTGCTGCCGACAAATGTTCCGCTGCCTGGATTCGCTGTGACAGGTTGCATGATTGAGCTATCTACAACAATGTCTTGCTCTGAGCGCGGAATGATTTGATAAGCCGTGCCAAATTGTTGGACAATCCCCGTAATCGATTCGTATTGATTGCCAGCGATTAGCCCTAACGTATTATTTTCATCGCGGACGATAAATTCTGTTGTCCCGTCCGTCGCTGTAAAGTTATTATTCGCGTCAACTGATGTTAATGTAATTCCTGAAGCCTGAACCAGAAGGGATTCGTTCGCTTCATTTACTTCCGCGCCCGTGACTGCTTTAGGTGCTGGTGCGCCTACATCTGCAGATTTCTTAACAATTGTCGCTCCATCTAATTGGAGGAGGCCATTGTAATCTGCCAATTTACCTGTCAGTGTGACTTCATCGCCCACTGTTGCAGCTAGATTCGCAGGTCGTACTGCGATACCACCCGTTGCATCTTGAACAGATACCGTGTTTTTCAGGTTCGCTGCTACGATTGCTTTAATAGTGACTGTTTCGCCAGTCGGTAATGCCCGAGCATCAGCAATGGAGATAAATTCTGCCGGCTCTCCAGGTTCTCCAGGCGATGAGCCATCCATCTTATGTGTGCCTAGGTTGGAAGAATCGTCTTTCGGTAGCGCTGTCCACTCTGTAGACGCATCGAATTTATCATCGATAATTGTATCGCCTGTTGTCACAGAACTTTTGCGTACAAGTGACACATCCGCAGCAAAGTTACTCTTCGGACCAACTTGTCCAATCGAATCGACAACCGCGCCATTTTTTCTCAGGACGACAGGATCATCACCATTAAAGTTAATGACCGTGCTGTTTGCAAGATTCCCTTTGCTTTTTATATCGGCATTGGCATCTTTATGGTGGATGACAAACGTAGCTTCATTTTCCAATGTACCTGTCAAAGCCAATTTGTTAGCTGCAGTCGTTGCGCCATTCGTATGCAGTTCGAGTGAGTATCCACTTAAATTGATGGCTGCACCTGTACCGTTGTATAGTTCAATCGCTTTGTTAAAGCTACTTCCCTCTATATATTCAGAAATAATTAAATCCGTTGTAGTCGTGGCAGCTCTTACATTTGCCGGAATCGCCGGAAGTAGTAAACTTGCTACCAGACCAGCTGACAAAAAGGTATTCAAACTTTTTCTCCATTTGCCTTTATACATGTCGTCGATTCTCCTTTTAACAGCGTCATTTTAGTCGTGTAACCGTGCGAGAACTCTGGAAAAATCCTTTCCAACAACTTCTTTGGTAGGAATTCCCACCGATAGTCATAAAATGGGTATATCGTTGCGGATTTTACTGCAAAACCTGTCGTTACAACCAACATACGAAACCTTTACCCTATTTATCGTTGAATAAACCACCCCTTACTAGGTTCATAGTATGTAAAACATAAGCCTATACTCATAGTATCACTCACTAAATAGGTTAACAATTCCAACAACATTAATTTATTGTAAATATTACTAAAGTATCGTCTACACTTTTCCTACTATCGACTCTTGTAGTTTTGTGTATTTAACTGGATTAAAATGTCACATTTTGAGATACCTTGGCGAATACGGTAAAAAATACAGCTGGAATGGTAAACATCCCAGCCGCATTCATAAACCTATTGTCCTACTACATTCACAATACGTCCTTCGATTTCTGGATCCACCTCACCTAACTTCGCAACATGATCCCGCAAGTTCTCCCAATCCGAAAGGCCAAGATCCGTAACACGTCCCTCTTCATATGCTTTTTTGAAGACGGTATAGTCATCGCCGCCTTTCGCTGTGAACGCATTGGTCGCAATGATATATCGCTTGGCATCTTGAATCTCCGTATACTTTCCATCCCCATTGTTATAGGCGATGGAAACAACACGTTTGCCAACCGATTTTGACGAGTCAAATGTTACTTGCGCGCCCGACACATGCAGGAAGCCTCCATTTTCGCCTGGGTAATCCCTGAAGCTGATTTCAAATGCAGCTTTTAGTTCTGCACCCGATAATTCCATGATGGCCAACGTATTGCCAAAGGGGAGAACCGTGATGACTTCCCCGACTGTGATCGGTCCTTTGTCCATTCCAGCGCGAATACCTCCGCCATTTTGGAGCGCCATGACGACATCTTTATTGTGCATTTTCGCCTTCGCCAGCATGCCGTCCGTGATGAGGTTCCCCAGTGGCGTCTCATTTCTCCGCACGCTTGGTTTCGTTTTATCTCCATTTGAACGCGGATTGTCCAAGGCATTTTTCGCTGTTGCCCCAGTAGGTTTATTTTTCACTTCGTCAATCTTCTTCTTATACTTTTTTAGTAACTTCGTGGCCGCGGGATCCGACTTTTGATCGGCGATTTTTATTAACTTCCCCGCCTGCCCAATGACTCTTCCGTTTTTATCGAACTCAACGTCAAGCGTTCCTAGGAATTCATTGTATTGATAGGCCTGCACAATGACCGTCGGACTTTTCGCTTTCCCCTTGGCATCTTTCGTCACCACTACCGGTTTCGTTAACGCCGTGTGGCTATGCCCACCGACAATGACATCGATCCCCTCAACCCTCGCCGCCAGTTCCAAATCATTGTCGGAAGCGGGGTTATCGTCGTAGCCAACATGTGTAACCGCCACAATTTTGTTGACACCCATACCTTCAAACGCCTTCACTGCTTTTTTCGCTTCCTCAATATAGTTCTCGAACTTCACTTTGCCTGGGCTTGAAATCGTTGCCGTTTCCGCCGTCGTCAGGCCAAAGAGCCCGACTTTTTCACCGTCAATGACCTTAACCATCCCGCTATAAATTTCCCCATCTTTAGGCTTACTTGAAATTAAATCACTAAATAACCCATCAAAATGGCCATCCTTTGAAAAGTCGATATTTGCACTAACGAACGAAAATTTTGCCCCTCTCACAAAGTTCGCTAATGCACGGTGACCTTCCGCACTGGAGCCCAAATCAAATTCATGGTTTCCAAATGTCATCACATCATAATTCATCAAATTCATGAACTCTAGATCTGCTAACCCGTTAAATTCATTGAAATACAACGTGCCCGAAAATACATCACCGGCATCTATTAACAACGCAGAAGGCTTCTTTGCACGCACGTCCTTCACAGCCGTCACGCGTTTGGCGATATCATCAAGGTGTGCATGGGTGTCATTTGAATGCATCAAAGATAAGGTGAATTTTTTCGGGACTGGCGCTGGTCTAGTTGGTTCCTCTTCGTTTGGTGGTTGTGGCTTGTAGTAGTCGGGATTTTTCTTGCCATTGATTTCTTTAATGTTATATTTGATCGCTTTAAAGTTCACAATTAGCTGTTCTGCTTTTATTCCTGAAGGGAGCTGTAGATTGTCGATGATCGTGTTTTCATTGATATCGACGGTTGCGTTTTTGGAAAGCTGTAAAGTGCCTATTTTGCCGATGAAATTCAACGTCGCTTTCGACTTGCTGAGGACATTGACTTTGCCGATCGTCCCTGTGCCCAGCAATGTAAACGGCGTCGTTGTGTTGACTTCGAGGCTGTCAACCAAGCCATTCACCGCCAGTTCAGCTACGGCGTCCGACACTTCAATTGACTTGATTTTACTTGTACTTTCTGTGTGAATCCTCGTATTTTGAGTGACTTGCATCTGTTGAACAGACGACTTATTTTTAAATACGATGTTGGACCCTTTCTTCATGACCCGTAGCTGATTCATGTGCACATTATCGAATTGCGTAGAAGCATTCGTTTGCAATCGATAGTCATCGGCAATGACAGCTGTTCCTTTCATGTCCAAGTTTTTCAAGAGAAGGTAGTCCGCTTGCACACGCACATCACCGTCCATGGACATATTGCCGCCGTCCAACACAACGATTGAACTTGCGGTGCCAGAAGACTTTAACTCAATTTCTTCCACACTAGATATGTAGCCATTGCGAATGCGGAAAGTAAGAGATGCCCCCTTCAGCGCCCTGTCATTTTCCGCTTTGAAAAATGGTTTAAGTGGAGTAGGCACGTTATAAATTCCTTCCGTCGTAATGACCTTCCCATCTTTGACGGCCTCCACGTCCGCTACAATATAATTCCCAAACTTCACAGCATCACTGCGATATAAAAACTGCGCCATCTGCCCACGCGTCACTACCTGATTCGGCGAAAACGTTGTCGGTGTTGTGCCAAGCGTCACTTTTAGATTGACTAATCCTTGTACATGTTTCGCATAATACGCATCCACTTGCACATCAGAAAATGTATTAGGCTGATACGCCTTTTGCTCAAAGCCAAAAGACTCCGCCAATATTTTAGCCATCTGCCCTCGTGTCAATGAATCATTCACACCAAACCTCCCATCTCCATAACCCCCAATAATTCCTTTGTTCGAGAGGGCTGCAATATGTTTATAGAAGATGTTGGATTGAGGAACATCTTTGAATTTCGGATCCTTTACATTTTCTACATCTAGATCCAAGAGTTCGACGAGCAACTTTGCAGCTTGACCGCGCGTAACCGCTTGAGAAGGACGATACGTACCATCGGAAAATCCATTGATGATGCCCCTCTCCGCTAAACTTATGATTTCCTTATACGCTGAGCTTTTCATAGGTACATCGGTAAATACCTCGCCGTACGCCCCCGCTGAAGGAACCGCGACAGTAATTGCCCCAATTGCAACAGCACTGGCCGTCGCCACTTTCCAAAGCTTATATGAATTCATCAACCAATCCCCTCCCTATGTTGTCATTCAGTTATTGTTTGTTTGTAAAAAGTAAGCAGTCTTCTACTCTTAATAGATATGATGGGTGGGAGAGGATTAGTACAAGTTTGTGTGGGGAAGTTGGACGCTTTGTGCAATGGTATCCTTCTTATACTAGAGAATGCGTTACTTATTGGAGATAACTTCACTGGGACGCCCTTATCCCTATTGAAGTGATTGTCTTCTTTCGGCATACAGATAAAAAAGAGCAGACAAGTGTGTCTGCTCTTCAGATTGAAGACAAACACATTGTTCAATTAAATAATGTGTTTGTTTTTTTCTCTATTTTTGAATTAAAACACAGAAATAGGCAAAAAGTATCGAATAATCAGATACTTAGTCTACAGTCTGAGGTTGAGAAATTATTTTCTCAACCTTTTTATTCGTTTTTTTATTTTCACTCAATATTTTCTACATTTAAACACTTAGTTTCACAGTAATAGCCTTTGCCGCCAACATAAACTTTTTCTATTTCATTCTTGCTATTGGTTGCTAATTTAACTAATATTTCGGAAGGCGAGTGTAAAGAATAACCTTGTTCAAATACATAGACTTCTTTTTGCAAGTAGTGCTGTTCATAAAGGTAGCAAGCTAATGCACCGTTTGAAGTTCCAGTCGCTGCTTCTTCATTGATGTCGTATAGTGGAGCAAAATTTCTGCATATAATTCGATAGTCATTAAAAGTGAATAGATGCATCCCGACAACATTATAATACTTGCTGATTTCTTTAATTTTTTCAAAATTAGGTTGCAGTGCATGTAATTGTGTTTCGCTTTTTAAAGGAATTAAAATATCTTTTAAGCCCGTGGAGACAATTTGAATTGGGTATTTATTGTCTATATCTTTAATGTCAAAACAGTCGATGAACTCGTTTGGAGATACAACATCATAGAATATCGGTTTGTTTTGTTCCATGAATATGATGTCATCTTTTATGGTAATAGTAAGAACACCGCTGTTCGTTTCAATCGTATAGCGATTCCTGAAAAGTTTATTTAAATGCATCAGTATCGCGAAAGAGCCAATTGTGGCATGACCACATAAATCAACTTCTTCTTTTGGTGTAAAATACTCAAATTTATAATCAGCAATTTCAGATTCTGATATAAATGCGGTTTCCGCATAGCCCAGTTGTTTGGCTATTGCCATTTTTTGAGTAGTGGTCAATGTATTCTCAATAAATACCACTCCTGCTTTATTTCCGCCTTTATGATCCTTGCTAAATGCACTCGCAACATAAACGGATATTTTCATAAGACACCTTCCTTCCTCACTTATAGTAAATTTTAGCATAGAAAGCACTACGTATAAATGTTGTTGGATAAATTTGCTATAAAGCAAGAGACAAACTATATTTTAGCATCTGAACTCTCCAAAAATAGTTTGTCTACAGTCTGAAGAGCAGACAAGTGTGTCTGCTCTTTTTTATCTGTAATGAGAACGAAGTCCCCAATTATTCTTTACTTGGTGATAACGTTAAATCGCCATATTGTTTCTTCACATCATCAGATGCCGCTGTGAATTTGTACTCTTTACCATCCTTTTCCACCTCGAAAATGACTGGTTCTTTTTCGTCTTCCTCTAAACTAATTTTTCCGTTGTCAATCTTGTATGTAAAGCCTCGACTAAAACTTCCAGCCGCAAAAGAAACCGTACTTTTATTAAATTCTGCTGTATAAGCTTCACCATTCGTTGATACAACATTCCACCTATGAGCTTGTAAATCATCTTGAGCATTTTTCCCACAAGCACTTAATCCAATAATTGAAACAACCATCAACAACAAATAAATCGCTTTTTTCATTTTTTATTCTCCTCAATACTTTTTTCAACGTATAACTTTCATAGCACGTTGTGTCATAACTAAATTTCACAATTCAGGAATCTATAGGGCAAGGGTTTTTAAAAATAATCCTTCGGGCAGCGCTCGACTTTATCGTTATTTTAAAACCCGTCGAATAACATTGCTACACCAAATGCTTCAAAAACACCTACCTACACTCGTCAAACCCATACGCTCTACCGTCCTTTTCCCCGTTTATAAGTGGCATAAAGGAATAGGGTGCTTAAGTCGTGATTGCGAGGAAGGTAATTTGGTTCATTCAATTATAAGCTGTGTAAGTTTCCTAACGATTTTATCTTTCTTCAGTTGCGGAACAGGTGAATCCACGAGAACCTCATTTGCCCTTTCAGCTAAATAATTCACATAAGATTCAATATCCAAGTTCTCCTGATATATAATTTGCGTAAGCCTTCGTGCAAACTCTTTTGATAACCAATCATTGGTTATCAAATAGTCGTAGGCAGCCTTATCCAGTTTCAATACCAAAAACTCGATAATGCCCCTTCTTAAATATCTAGTCTCCTGAAGTAACTTCAGAAATTGCACTTCCGACATCTCAAAGAATAGGTCCATACAATATAATCTAAAGTCATCTTCACTATAAAAATCAACAGGTGTAGACGTTTTGCGAACGTGTTCCGCTAATTTCATAGCATGCTTCCAGTAAAACTCTTCCTTCAACAAAGACGGTGTCTGCAGCATGTCCTTTAAACATGCGACCCTCCAGTCTCTCTTTGGAAATTGTTCTACATCTGCATTCGCAAGCTCCGAAAAATCTGGATAACAGTAAAGATTTTCATTAAAAATAAACTTAAACATTAACAATTTGGCATATGAAAAGTCGTGCCAATCTAAACATGTTTGAATCAATCGGACATCCGTCGAACGGGTTTCCAAGTTATCAAAAATCCACTCTAGCAAATCTTGGTCAATTCTGTGGTGACTTGTACTATTCCCGATTTTCCGAAGGACAAACTCCTTAACTTCCGAATCACTAATTTGCTGATTCCCATTAAACTTATTCAACAGATATCGGAAAAACAAAATGTCCTGCTGTTTCTTTATAAAATCAGTTTCACTAGGATATAACATGATATAAAAAACAATTGCTACCCTATACTTATAGTCTAAAACATCCATCAGTACTTCAATGTATGCTTTATTTTCATCCGTGAATTCCAAGCTTAAAATATACTTGTAAATATTATTTTTTACGGACTCATGACTACGTTGGTTAAATAAATAACGACCTCTTTTAAACTCTTCAAGGTACTCCTTAGATTGGTCCAGCAACTTCCAGATATATTTATTTTCACTTTGAACCAATAACTCCAGTCGACTTTTTGCTTCCTCATTTAATACTTCATGATCAATTCTGCTAGCCTCTTTAGTCTCCACGAAACTATGTAACGCCAACACATCGGCATTTGACTGCACTTGATCCCAAATAACTTGTGGAACTTGATAGTATGTACACTCTTCAAAATAACCTTGTCCATTTGTATACATGTCAACGAGCCGAATCATAAGCTTGCTGTGATCGCCATTCGTTTCCAAATCAACCTCATTGTAAAGAACCTTTTCAGTTAATCGATACATCGAAAGCAATTCATCAAAATTTAAATCAAGTTTTTTCAGGTTCTCACTTACATATAAACGTGAAAACCTACGAAACAAGCTATAAGATTCACCATTTGTCTCTTTACTCTTTGTAGGGTTTCGGTTTCTCTGCCTATCGATTTTCTCATATTGTATTTCGCTAAAAGAACACAATGTTTCGGTGAATACATCCTTAAACATGTCTTTTCTTTCCGAATCTCCTATCGACATGACGTCCTTGAATAATACATCCACAAAATAATCATTTTTCTCTCGATAAGAATACTCAAACAAAATCTCATATTCCTCAAGCTTTTCTCTTTCAATTTTCCTTTTTGTTCGCATGTCAGGACTTTTCTGCATAGAAAAAACATGTTTCATGATAAACAAGCTTTTTGTAAATAGAAAAAGATAAAGCACATACACGATAGTCATAGACACTACCCAAAGTGCTTGCATAAGACCCCCAGTCAGCGAAATTCCATCCAAGTTAACTAACGGAAAAACAGCACAGTATAATAACAGGAACTTAAAGTGACGTGAATGAAAAAAGACGAATTCCGAATTCCGTGTAAGTGGAAACACGATTGTACTTTCTCCCCAGTGTTTATCGTTCTCCTTTTGATCGGCATAGCCTGTCATAAATTGAATAAATGTATACAAAATACCGTACATCGTCAGTATCGCAATGACCAAGCTCAACGAATTTTTCTCTTCACCCAGATTTATAAACCCAAACTTCTTTTGCAGGTCAATCAAAGCCACAATCATCCCAAGTAACACTAGGTACTTGAATACAAATATCGCATTCCTTACATACCAATTCCTTAAAAACTTCTCTTTCTTCCCCCTCCATATTTTCCTATCAACCATTCTGAGAATCGGAATAATTCCCCTGGACACAAGAAGCCAAACGAATGCTGTTATAAAAAGAATTTTCCAGTTTCCTATAATTAATTCAAACACCTAACCCCCCCTATCGTTATACAATTATCCTAAAACCATAGAATACGGTACCAAATTACCCATAAACCCCCAACTATTGTAGCATAATATATATCCATTTACACCCAGTAGATGAATAGATTTCATAACCATAAACAAACGTCATACCCGATATTTATTGAAATTTTACATAAATCTAGTAATATATTTACATTCCCTGCCTATAATTGGCATGTAAGAACATTTGAACCTGGAGGGGAAATTTATGAAGTCTAACCTATTAACAAAAGTATTAGCGGGTACAACACTAACGCTGGCAATGTCGTTTGCGGTAACGAGTGCAGACGGCCCTTATAATGTCATGGCTAGCAGCATGTCTTACGATGTATTTTCTTGTAACGAAAGCCAAACCGATGCCGTTCTAGACTTGAATTTCGAAGACAATGCGGACGATAGCTCTTCAAGTGCCGTTTCTACTAAGGTTCACGGCAATCCATCATATAGCAATGGACGGATTGGACAAGCTATTAATTTCGAAACTAAAGGGCAGTATGTCGATTTAGGTGATCGCAGTGAATTCCGTTTCGGTGAAAGCACTGATTTCACCGTCGCCTTCTGGATTAAATCAGATAAGATCAACGGTGACCCAGCCATCATTTCCAATAAAAGCTGGAATTCTGGCAGCAACCCGGGATGGATTGTCGGCTTGAATGGTGGAGGGAATCTTCTTTGGAACTTCAAAACAACAGGCAGCACGCGATTGGATACTACGATTCCCAATGTCGCGGATAGTCAATGGCATCATATCGCCGTGTCACATGACCGCGATGGCAACGCCGACTTTTATAAAGACGGTAGCCTCGTGAAATCCATCGATATCTCTGGTTTGAAAGGCACGCTTGACTCCCCTTATACGACTAAAATCGGGACGGATGGGACAGGCGTATACGGATCTACGTTAACCGCAAAGCTGGATGAACTGCAAATCTATCAAAAGGCCTTGAACGAAACGGAAGTTCGCGAGATGTACGAGAGCGCTCCTCTACTACCACCTACACTCGTAGAATCCATTTCATTGGATCAGACTGAACTGAACCTAAAAGCTGGTGCGCCTATGCCGCTGACAGTAACCGTTTCTCCAATGGATGCGACGGACAAAGGGATCGAGTGGAGCTCAAGTGATGAAACAGTGGCGAAGGTAGAAATGGTCAATGGTCGTCCCACTGTTTTAGCCGGTAAGCCTGGCGACGCAACAATCACAGCTAAAACCGTTGATGGTGGTAAAGAAGCATCCGTTACTGTGCAAGTCTCTAACTCTATCGATGTGGATGCGGATGGATTGATTACAAAAGACGATCTTCTTTTCATCCTGAAAAACCTCAATACTCGTGAAGGCGACAAGCATTGGGAACGTGCACAAAGCGCGGATTTAAATGGCGATAAAGTAGTAGATCGCGCCGACCGCGGAATTATGGAAGTAAAATTAGCACCTTACATGAAAGACTTTCTCTACAAGCGCGTTGTCTTCATCGGCATTGATGGTGCTGGAGTTGGCGTAAAAGATCCACAAGCCAATGCAACACATATACAAAAGCTAATCAGCGAAGGTGCTGGTACTTACGAAGCACAAGCCATGCTGCCAACGATTAGCGGACAAAACTGGGGATCCATGCACCATGGCGTCGATCCTTCCAAACACGGTCTACATAACGGAAATGTAGATAATCCTTACCCTGAAAATAACCCGTATCCTTCTTACATGAAATTACTGAAACAAGAGCGTCCTATGTTCAATCAAGCTTCCTTCACAACATGGTCGCCTATCAACAAAGGCATCATTGAAGATTCTGCAGGTGCTTATAAAGCAAACGGCAGTAACGATACGATTACGACACAAAATACAGTGGATTATATCAAATCACAAGGTAAAGACAGCCACAACATTTTTGTCCATTTAGATGAAGTAGACGGTGCTGGTCACAACTCTGGCTACGGTGGTGCAAAATGGTATGAAGCATTAGGAAAAGCCGATCAACATGTCGGGCAAATTGTCCAAGCTCTAGAAGATGAAGGGCTGACGGAAGATACACTCATTATCATCACAACGGATCATGGTGGAAATGGTACGGGTCACGGCGGAAATACGCCGCAAGAACGGAACATTTTCTGGGCCGCTAAAGGTGGTTCCATCGCACCTGGCACTGTGTTGTCTGATGTAGAAAACATGGATACCGCTGCTGTTATCGCCCGTGCACTACGTCTGGATATTCCGGAATACTGGGATGCGAAAGTTCCAGAGGGGCTGTTTTTGAATAAATAATAAAACATGAAAAACAGGTACCCTTCTTCTAGGAAAGAAGTGGTACCTGTTTTTTTGCTTTTGGACGAGAAGGCTTGTTGGCTTTTTACTGGTGCTTTTCTAGAAAGTCGTAAGGCGAGTTAAATAATGTGGTAAATCCTTGCACTACACCACTCTCCATTATTTTTAGAATCGTATCGAAGACACTTATCGCCCCTTCGCATATCAATGACATAGCCGGATGGTAATAAAGTTAATTATTCACCCTCTCGACATAGTAGCTATCAACCTTAATTTGCTCAAGTTCCCTCTTTTCGTTCGATATATAAAGAACATTATCTTGTTCAGCAACAATAATCCCCAGAATAATCTTTTGACCTCCTTCAAAATCCTTAACAGTTATTTTATCCAATTGAAATTCATTTGGTGGAGTAAACGATCTAATAATCTTTGCTGTAGCAGTTGACACCCTAGGAGTCATCACATATGCCATTAACAACATTATAATAATGAATGTCAATGCTGCCTTATGGGTTTTGGGGTTCAATAATATAAGAACTACCTCTAAAATAGTTTTTTTAATAGAACGTTCTTCCTCGGGTATTACGGTTTGAGTAATATTTCCTTTAAAGTTCTTTCTAAATGAATAAGAAAGAACAATACTAATCAGGAGTGGGATCAACAGAACGATTATCCCTTGTATAAAATCCAAAAGTTTCAATGATGTAAGAGTAATTATTACTATTTCCAAAACAAAAATATAAGGGAAAATGAAGATGAAATTCAGGTGTTTTTTAAATGGAACCATTGAAAATAAAGTACCAAAACCAAATATAACAACGTTTACCCATATTAATAACCATTCTTCAGCGATTCCCCTTGGATAAAACATCCCGAAAATTATAATGATTACGGCCCCAAATAAAGCACCAGTAAAGGTTTTTCCAGGGGCCCTAATTCCTCGTATAAAACATAAAATCATGCCGCCTATAATCCCCGCTACACTCCATATAGCACTAAATTGTAGTATACTCTCAAATTTTATTTCTCTAGTGAAATAAACTGTCAAAATAAAATGGAAAACTAGAAAAAATAAAAGAGCTACAATTTTAAATAGGATTCCTTTTTTAAATAAAAAACTCAATAAATAAGTAACTAAAGTTACAGATAATACAATCATTAAATAAGTAAATGTAATAGTGTTTATATGGAATGGGACAACCCTCCGAATAATTTCGAAATTGGAAAATGAATTGTCAATCTCTCCTCCAAAATAATAACCAAATAAAAAACTATACGTTGTTAGAAATGATATCGTAGAAAATATGGTGATAGCCAAAGACACTATCCCTATCTTTCTAGTTAGTGACAGTATCATATCTATTGTTTGTTCTGCAGCTATCTTAGTATGTTGATTAATAAAATTCACTTCTTAATAAATAATTCGGGTAAAGATTCAAACCCAAGTGAACTTAAATGGTCTTAGCTACGGTGGAAAATGGTGACGAAAAATCTTTGTTTGCATTCTGTGTGCATGAATATGGTATAATAGACGTATAATAAAAAAAGCTGAACGTCGACGAAACGTCCAGCTGATTGCAGTCACATACCGCTTGAAGAGCGGCTGACCAGGTGTACCAAAAAAGAGTGTTCTAAAAAAGAAGTAACCCCCATTTGTTTCCTCGGCAAAGGTAATGGGCGGTTACTTTTTTTGATTTGTGATAACTATTGCCACTATTATCGCTACAACCGCTGTTAATGTTGTGGCAAGGAATATACCGAATTGAAACAGCATATTCATAGCTTCGAAAGTTACCATCATCTATAACACCCCCTTTCTCAAGGGAGTGTCAACCGCCCATCCGCTTTATGCAACTGCTGTTCTTATTTTAGCACAATCGCATCATAATAGGGACATTTCACTAGTTATGTTATTCGATCCAAAAGTCCTGACCGAGCTATCTTCAAATGAATAATAAAACATGAAAAACAATCCACTTCTTGATAAAAGGCGACACCTTTTTTTCTTTGGCTGAAAATAGCATGTCCGTGCCAAATAGCACAACGATAAGTCTGGCCTGCTCCTTGATTAGAAAAAATCATTAGGAATCAAGCGATTAAATCGCCCCTACTCAACCTACCCGTTCTGCACCGGAATCCTAATCAGATCCTTCAAGCGAACACTCGCTTGATTGTTCTCCAAAATACAACCCAATGAATAATCCACTATCCCTAGCGCTACGCCACTGGCTGGCTCCATAAGCCCAACAGTCGTCGGGACAATAAAACGCGCCCTTTTTAATAACTTGTTATCTAGCGTCGTTCCATGATCTTGAATCGCATCCACATACAAACTACTCATTTCCCGTGGATCTACCGTATCTAGATTTGAAATAAAATCCCTCAACGGAGCTGATTTCTTCCGTAAAGAGATAGCCTTATCAACATCTATGTACCCATTCAGTACCATTGTTGCCATATCCGGCAGATTATCTAGCGCAATTATTCTAGCTAGTTGTTTATTCACAACATTCATCTCTATAAATTTAGATTCCAGAAGATCCTGCGTACTCCTATTGCCGACCAGACACGTTGCATTTGTACGGGTTGATACATAGGTAAAGCAAACCGCCCTTAGACAATCTAACGTGAAAAGGTGCAACAAAGAATAAAACACTTGTTGAACATCCTGACCCACACTTTCTACCTCAACATACAGATTTCCTCCACCATCTTGATAGACTTGATAAATCGGCAGTTGCGCTAATTCAAATCGTGGGTTTTTCTTCTTGATAAACAGCGTAAACAATACCCTGTTATTTAAATCATTCACAATCGTTCCAATGTAAAAACCTGACTGCAAGTTACCCACGGATACTTCTTGCGAATGATTGTCCACATACTTAGAAATAGTCGATCGCAGATGAGGATCGACTTTCTCATGAATGACTTGTTCAACATCCTTCTCTTCATTGCCCAATTCCGGATCACCAACAAGTAAAGGTATCCCTATTTTCATCCCATTTCTATCTATCCCACTTAATCTATACACACTATCATCTATGACAAACTCCAATAATTGCTGATCCATTAACTTCAATAAAGTTTGTTCCCCCACAGATCCCATTAAATCCACGATTGTGGAGCCAATACTATGTTTCGTTGTAGCAATTCCGATTTTCTCATGTAGCAACAGCCCTTCAATTAAATCAGCATGCTTCCATGTATTGAAAGACTCCCCATGTACATCGATTAAAACCCCGCGTTCTAATTCTCCCATCAAACTCACCCTTCCCATTTATCATATAATAATAGTAACACTTGTCTAACTAGTTAGGAAACTATGTACCTGCTTAAAAAGTGGTAGTTGTTCTGCTTAGGAACTAAAAAAATTAAGGAGTGTATCTATTCCTTTTGGACATACTATCATTCGACCTAACTTGGTAAGTGAATGCGTCGGAGATGAAGTCAAAACCGTTTGCACAAGAAGGATTCATGAAAGGGAGGAAATGATTTTGACTAAACAAATTTGGATTAACTTGCCGGTGAAAGACATCAAAAAATCAAGAGCGTTTTTCACGAAACTTGGATTTTCTCATAATACCGAACATGGCAATCAAGATGACTCGGCAGGATTTTTTATCGGAGATAAGAATGTTGTCATAATGCTTTTTACGGAGCCAACTTTCAAAATGTTTACAAGGAATGAAATTACAGACACTAGGCAATCTACTGAGGTATTGTTCTCCATTGACGCGGAGAGCAGGGAAGAAGTAGATGAAATGGCCAAGAAGGCAGTAGAGGCAGGTGGTACAATCTTTGGTGAGCCGGAAGAACAGCAAGGATGGATGTATGGCTGCGGTTTTGCTGATTTGGATGGCCATCGATGGAATGTACTCTATATGGACCTGAGCAAGATGAAGACTAACTAACATAAGTGGCAAGATTCTAAAACAAAAAAAGTAGTTATATATGTTGAACTTATGGTTCTCACCTAATCTTCAGCGAAGGCGCCTTACTGGGGTAGCCGAAGCGATAAGCCTGCTAGTGGTTTTCTAGCAGGCTTATCGCGGGAGGCATCCGGGGAAGGATGCAGTTCAATCCTTCCTTAAGCGCCAAGCGTTGTAGATAGGATTCTTTCATTCCACATTTATAGTTAGCTTTTTTCGGCAACATCGATACGGAGATAAATTCGGGTTCCGCCTTATATGTAGACATAAAAACCCCGTAAATGTTAGTAGGCGTCTACCATTTACGGGGCAGTTCTTTTTCTTCATATAAACCTCGGACCACAATCGCCTATTTGCACATTAAAACACAAGCCCGATAACAATAGCCGATAAAACACTGACAAGCGTTGCACCGTACAATAATTTCAACCCGAAACGTGCAACAACATTCCCTTGTTTTTCATTTAACCCTTTTACCGCACCTACGATTGTACCAATCGATCCAAAGTTCGCAAACGAAATAAGGAACACGGATACAATAGCTGTCGTCCGATCACTCAAACCTTCTTGTACATTCACAAAATCAAGCATCGCAACAAACTCGTTTGCAACCAGTTTTGTCGCCATTATACTACCCGCTTGTACCGCTTCATGCCAAGGTACACCCATGACAAAAGCAATTGGTGCAAAGACATATCCTAAAATTCCTTGGAACGTAATACCGAATACGCCATCAAAAAGCCCATTTATTAAAGCAATTAACCCTACAAAACCGACTAGCATAACCCCGACGACGACAGCTACTTTAAAGCCGTCCATAATATATTCGCCAAGCATTTCAAAAAACGTTTGTTTTTCTTCTTGCTTCACTTCAATAATATCCTCTTCCGGTTTTACCTCATACGGATTAATAATAGAAGCAATGATAAACCCACCGAATAAGTTTAATACTAAAGCAGCCACTACATAGCGAGGCTCTAACATCGTCATATAGGACCCAACAATCGACATCGACACCGTCGACATTGCAGAGGCGCATAATGTATACAAACGATGTTTAGGCAATAAACCAAGCTGATCTTTCACCGAAATGAACACTTCATTTTGCCCTACGATTGCCGCAGCAACTGCATTATAAGACTCTAATTTCCCCATGCCATTTATTTTACTAAGCACCAAACCAATGTAACTTATGATAAACGGCAAAATTTTAAAATGTTGTAAAATCCCTATAATCGCCGACATGAAAACAATTGGCATCAAAACATACAAGAAAAATGTATGGGCACCTTCATTCGCCATGCCTCCGAAAATGAAATCAATCCCCTCATTGGCATACCCTAGTAAATTTGCAAAACTACCAGCGAAACCGCCAATTAGAAATTCCCCTACGCTCGTCTTCAGCAAAATGATTCCTAAAACCATTTGAAGAACAATCATGACAACAATCGGACGAAGTTTAATCTTTTTCTTATCATTACTGGCCAGCCATGCCATGACTAAAACGAGTAGCAAACCCACAATCGAAATTACATAATGCATTATTCATTCCCCCAAAGTGTTTTGTAAAAGAACACCTAATAAAATACGAATATTCAATCTATTAATCCTGAAAAAGGTTCATATTTGAAAAGAAGATGCACAATCATCTCTACTACAAGATTCAGTGCATCAACTTCGCCTCACGTCTTTCTTTCCATAGTAAACTCTGTTCTAACAAAATCGCCAAAACACTTCCACATATTAACCCATTGTTAAAAATTGCAATCATGACTGGCGATAAATGCATCGTAGCGGATGGCGGAACAAACATTAAACCCACACCTACTAAAAGAGAAATTCCACTAACGATAAACGTCCGTTCTTCATGCATCACTTTTTTTAATTCTTTAAAAGCTAATCCAACCATTTTGACAAAAATAACGAATGTGACAGCGTAACCTATAGGAGCTGGAATAGCTGCGATGACATTCATAATCGGCGGGAGTAAGGAAAGACCAATGACCAAGCCGCATCCGATTAAAAATGAACGACGTTCCCGTATACCCGTTTGTTCAACAAATCCTGCTGCGCCTGAAATCGGTACTGAACCAACTGCCCCTAGAATACCGGACAGACATTGATTGATCCCTGAAGTGAATCCTGCACGTACATAACGCCGCCCATCAATCGGTTGTTTTTCTGACATAACAGATTCCATCAAACGGATGGATGCGATCACATTGGTGATTAATAACAACGTCAATAAACAAGCCGTTGTAATGGTTCCCGCGTCAAACTGAGGAATGCCAAACGGGAACAGTTTCGGTAATTGAACTAGCGTATCGGCTTGTGCAATCGACGGTGCATTGCCTACAATCGCAAACAATACCCAACCAATCAAAATACTAATCATGACCGAAAATCGTTGTAGGAATTTAATACGGCTATTCCCTAACCAAAAGGCCATACAAACGACAAGCACGCTAAGTAAAAAAACGCGAACATCCAACGTCGGTTGGCTGGATGTAATCCCCATCATCCCTTTCATAAATGAACCACTTAACTGCAATATTAATAACAGTAAATAAATAAACGTGACAGTCGGCGTAAATAACTTAGCGATTTTATCCATCAACTTGAAGGCCGACAGTAAAATAAATAACACACCACTTATTAGCATGCCACCACTTAATGCTTGCAAGGCGTCGATATTTGACGTATATAATACCCCTACCAAACTTGCGTAAATGGTGAAAATACTCCACCATAAACCAGCCGGTCCTTCATGAATCGGTAACTTATGGCCAATGATTCCTTGTAAAAAACCTGCAATCCCTAACGCAATAATCGTGCTCTGGATAAGTTCGGCAGTTTCAATTGGCGTTAAATGATAGACATCCGCAATCGCGATGGGTGCTGCAATGGCACCAGCAATCATGAACATCATCCATTGTAGTCCGGACAGCACTACTCTCATTGCTTACCCACTTTCTTTCCTAACTCGTTTACAAGCCGGGCCCAATTAATCAGCAATCGCCGTATTCAGAGCAATTTCTACCATTTGGCCAAACGATTGCTCACTTTCTTGATGCGTCGAGTGCTCATTTGTTAACAATTGACTGCCGACCGTTAAGATAGACAATGCTTGTACACCATATTTAGCCGCTAACGTATAAAGTGCCGTAGTTTCCATTTCAACTGCTAGTACACCAAAGTCCATAAATTTATGTAATCGATCTAACGTTTCACGGTAAAACTCATCCGAATTGTAAATGTTGCCAACAAACACTTTGGCCTTTTTCTTCTGTGCTTCCTCATACGCTTTCATGAGCAATGAAAAATCCGCTACTGGTGCGTAATTGCAACCGTTAAAAATTTTATCGGTCAAATTACTATCTGAAGAAACCGCTTGCGCTAATACAATATCCCGGACATTTACTTCTTTTTGCATCGCACCGCATGTACCGATCCGTATCAATTTCTTCGCACCATAATCGTTGATCAATTCAGTGCCATAAATACTCATCGTCGGATTTCCCATCCCTGTCCCTTGAACAGAAACCGGTACCCCTTTGTACAACCCCGTATAGCCATACATACCACGTACTTCGTTATAACAAAAAGCCTCATCTAAGAATTGTTCTGCAACAAATTTTGCGCGCATAGGATCCCCCGGAAGCAATACGCGTTCTGCAATTTGGCCCTTTTCTGCCGCTAAGTGTCTACTCAAATTTTTTCCTCCTTCTATTCTGCAATTAAACCTTACGTTTTCCGAAGAAACCGTTTTCATTTATCCCTGAAAGAAAACAGCACTCCATTAAAGTGGACTGCTGTATTTGTTTAAGAAGCTACTTAGAGCATAGAGTTTTCCCTTCTCACAAACTAGCCCAAAATGTTACGTTGCATAGGGGAATTAATTGACCACCTTTATAATGAATCAATTTCATATTAGAGATATTAGACTTAATATCCGAACAAGGTTGATTTTCGCTTCAGGCGGACGCTTTCCGCGGGCACGGCTTCAGCTCGCGCTGTTCCCGCTGGAGTCGCCGCCTTACGCTCCAATCAACGAAAGTAGTAGGTAATATTGACGACTGATTAAATGAATAACCCTATAACCGTTCGAGTTTTTAAACGGAATGGGTAATTATGAAATCGATTCACATCAGCAATTCTTTTCGAATATTATCTAAATCTTTGTTCGTTGGAATCGTGGAAATCATAACGACAGGCACAACCTTTAAGGCAATCGGGAAATTACTGATCACAAAATCAATGTCATGTTGCTTCACGATTTCGTCCGTTAGCCCCTTCATAATGGATGTATTAATCATCAATTCGTCACCGATTTCTTTCTTAATGAGCTTCGCGACATAATGGCGAATCGAAAATTCTTCTCCGATGACTAAAAAGGCTTTTTTACTTTTATATCGTAAACTTGCACTGACTAATAGCGTAAGTCTCGTTAAATGAGATTCATTATATGTAATCGCAGGGTAAATGGTATTCCACTTTTCCATACAGGCTTTCACCTCAGGATACATCTGGCTACATTCTCGTTGAACATACCCAGTTAAATTATTTTGTGAAATCGACATCCATTCAGGTATCGCATTATCGATGAATAGTTTGTCGAAGAACTCGTATATTTCCGAGTAGAAGCGTTCTGTCAAATCCACATGTGGGTAACGCTCGATCACTAAACGTAAAAGCTGATCGGCCATTTCATATTCCTCTTGCTGCCGTTGTACTTCTTGCACGGTTTCTATTTCAGATTCCTCGTAATTGTTATACTGGCTAAGACTAAACATCGCTTGCAAAAAGAACAGTTCATTTTTTGGCCATTCAACTGACATTATTGGTGCAAGGCTTTTGGTAAAACCCTTGATCGGTAGATGAAAAATACCTTGTTCCCAAGGATAATTACTTTCCGTGATTTTCACATGCCTTCCTTTGTTCACGCGCTCAACAACAATCGCCACTAAAAATGCTAATCGCCTTTTCGTATTGATAAAGAAAACAATATTCTTTTCGTCTTCTATCGTTGTGATTAATTGGTTGATGAACGTAAAATCGATTTTCGTAAAAGGCCATCCTCTAAATTCGTACGCATCTCCATATAGCTTCCAATAGAAGTAGCGAATATGAAGTTCATTCCCTTTTAGGGTCGGTGAAGCATGTGTAATACGTAAATTGTAGGGCTTCAAATCATGATTGTTCAATTGAATGATCAGTTTTTTCAAAGACGAAGTGCTCATAAACATCGCTTCGGCTAGTTCTTCTACTGATTGCTGACCCGCATTCGTAAACAACATATGCATAAGCCGATAAAAAGTAGTTTGTCTGAACATGACAGCAATCACTTCACTTACCGTTTGGCCACGCCCATCACGCCTAAGAAAAATCCCCTTTCCTCTTGAAACTTCAATGGTAATGTCCGGTGGTAATTCTTTGCTTATTTCTTCAACTATTTTTCGTATTGTTTTATCTGAAATCCTCAACTTTTTTTCAATCTCGGCTAACGTAAACCATCTTTGCTCTGTATCCAGCAACATTAACAAACCGCTCGCTAATGTAAAGGCCTTATCCATCTTCTCACCCTTCCCTCGTGAACTATTTATCGCCATAGAAAAAAGGCATCTCTATATGTAAGTATACATATCGGGACTGCCTTATGTGGTAGTTATCCAGTTGTTTAAAGTCCATCCTTCCCTGAATTGTCGCTGTAGCTGGCTTGCTAGGGATCACTGTGTTTTGTAAGATAACTTGACGGTTACACGAGTATTGATCCCTTTGTTCTACTGAGGGAAAGTTAACAAAACACTCGTTCATGGAAGTAATTAACTCCATCACTCAATAAGAAAATCAATAGCATTCTTTAATACTTATGACCATTTTTCAGCATCATCAATCCACTGATTCCTCTTTAAATCAAATGATTTGTACTCATCGTGAAAAACAAAGTATGAAGGCAAGTGTAATGCTTCTCCACCTGCCGTTTCCCAACATGCCCTAAACCATTCAGTAAATGCATTTTGTTCTTTTGTAACTAATATATCTTCGTTCTGCTCATAAAAGTCAAAGAAATCGTTTAACTGAATGTCGGTTAACTGATGATACTCAGCTTCTGGAAGTATCGCTACACTACCTCCAGCTACAGTTGTGTCATTTCCTTCATAGAAAACTTCGTTAGCTTCTTTGTCCATTGAGAACATTCATATTGATAATTCAAACCTTGTAGGTTCGATGAATGCGGTGAAATCCAACAAATCTATATCAGAAGAGAAATTGTATGTAAGGATTTTTTTAGATTTCCTACTAACAAATCCGATTGTTTCGCAAGGTTGGCTTTAATTGAAACAATATAATTATCGACTAAAAACATAAATAAAACAATTATTGCCCCATATGCAACTAACCTCACTTTCGTTTAATAAGAATAAGAGCCGTTTTATCAGCTCAATGATCTTCAAGTAAACCAGCTAATAGGATGTCAATTTTTTTCTCTGAAGTTCTATTTAATCCTATGTTATACTATTTTGAGCATGACAAACAGCCCTCCAAAAACCTTTTGGAAGGTTTTCTCTCTTGTGATTAAAACCGTTAATTAAGCTATATCAAGGAAAGATTCTTTTCTGTTTAATAATTCATAAATCCAATGAAGTAGTTTATTAATACAAGCTACAATCGCTACTTTCGCATTCTTTCCTTCTGACTTTTTCTTATCATAGAATTCTTTAAGCTTTTTGTTCCTTGAACTTCTTATTCCGCATAATACTGCTAGATACAAGGCATGACGCAATCTGCTTGAACCTCTTTTGGTAATACGATTGGTTGTTGCAGTGAACTTTCCTGATGAGTAAACTCTGGGATCTACTCCTGCAAAGGCAACCAGTTTTTTCGGATGACTAAACCGATCGATTTCACCGATTTCGGAGATAATCGTTGCAGCGATTTTTTCTCCTATTCCAGGAATCGATTGGACAATCTTGTAGTCTTCTAGTTCATTTGCCAAGGTGACAATGCGATCCTCTAATATTGAAAGGTGCCCTTGGTACTGAAAAAGCATCTCAATATACATTTGAAGATTGACTAAGTGACTTTGATACACGACTTTTTGAAATGGATTTCGCATTGCGGAATCCATTATTTTTTTGCCTTTTCTCCTGCCCATTGGACAGAACGACTAGGACAGAACTCTGCAACACGCTCGGCTATTTTACTTTCCCCAGCTGATAAGACGGCTTCTGAAGTCGGAAATTCCTCCAGCATCAATAAAGAAATCTTTGAATATAGATCACCAAAAACCTTCCGGTATTCAGGAAATACTTGATCTAAAATAGTATGAAACTGAAGTTTTGCTTCTACATACATGTTCGTAACTATCTCCTGTTGTCTTGAAAGATTTCGAAGATCCAAAAGCTGAAGTCCTCTGTTTTTATGAGGTTCAAAATCTTCTTTGTAATAAAGCACACACAACTGATACGCATCAATTGCGTCCGTTTTTACCTTTCTTAAACTGGACCTCTTAGCCTGATAAGAAATAATAGGGTTAAGCAAGATATATATAACATCATGTTCCTCCATGTATTGAACAACAGACGTATTGTTTTTTACTTATTTTTCAACAGGCCTAAAATGGGCACTACGTCATTTTAAAAACACGTTAGGTGTTACAATGTCCGCCAATTCCCTTGAAATTCCCGTTATTTTTTTCCTCCTTAATGTTTGAAGGGATGTAATAAAGGTTATAGAAGACTATAGCGAAATATTAAACTACACAATAGGAGATGAACAGTATGAGTTTCATTTGGTTTTTAATAATTGGTGGGATTATCGGTTGGCTTGCAGGTATGATTTTGGGGAAAGATATCCCAGGTGGAATATTTGGTAATATTATCGCAGGTATTATCGGTGCATGGATTGGTGGTATGCTTCTTGGAAGTTGGGGGCCCAAAATTTCTGATTTCTACATCTTCCCTGCTCTCATTGGAGCAATTATACTTGTGTTCATTGTGAGCTTAATTATGAAATCAATGCGTAAAGCTTCATAATGAAAAATAGATCTTTTAGTTTATTTCTATACGGTTAAGTGATTGATATGTAAGCAACAAAAAATGGTGACTGTGTATGTAATACAAAGAGCGACCCGTCCACAATATAATTCTGTGGACGGGTCGCTCTTTGTATTACTTATTTAAGTCGTCGTAAACACGCTTTAGCACTGTCGCAAACTGTTCCCTCGTTAATGGCTAGGAATCTACCATGAAAAGTTTAGTTACTTTCAGACTCGATAATTTTGTCAATTACCTGTCCATCGATGAAGTCCGGTGTATTAAGATTCATTAACTCATATAAGGTTGGAGCAATGTCTATTGTTGAAATTTCTTCCGTAATATTCGCCGTTGGATAATTACCGGCGGTTACAAATAATATGGGTCGTAATTCCATTCGCTCTGGATCGCTGCCATGACTTCCATGGTCAACAGCTCTCTTAATTGTAGACTCATTATCTTGTGCAATATAGTAGCCTTGTTTAGCAATTAACAATACATCGCCTGCCTGTTCGTGGCTGAGTATTTTCGCCTCTTTACTTCCCCTTGCGATGATTTCTTCAAATGGTTTTTCTTTCGACCCGATTAATACTTTCAGCATTTTTTTTGAAGTAGATATGCTGGTTTCATTGCGAGACTTTTGCCTCCAATTATTGAATAAATAGTGCATTTTTTTTATCTTAGAAACCTCTTTTGCTTTCAAACTAGTAAAGATATCAATAACTTCTGTTTGAACTTCGGAGTATTCCTCTTTTGATACGATTCCTTTGCGTTCACGATTTTCTAAATTTATATAAATATGAGCAATAGCGCCACTTGCTATGGCGTAAGCCTTGGATTTTGTCGCATCTACTTTTCCATCTTTATCTATTTGTAAAAGTCCCGCCTTCTCCAGCTCGTGATTAGGAGAAATCATCGTATGAACCGGCTCCATACCGTGATCTGAAACAAGGAAGAGTCGATCGTTATCATTCATGTTCTCCAATGTTACGCCAAGTGATTGATCGGCGAGTTGATAGGACCATTTAATGTAATCCATATACCGTTCCGATTTTCTTTTCGAATATCCTGGTTGTCTAGGATCGACTAACAGGTACTTATGCTCTTCATGATCAATTTGGGGATAGTAAGAGAATAATAAATCAGGATGGTATTGTTCTTTAATATAGAGCGAAACATCGGTTGTCCATTTTGCAAATCGCTCACTGATTTCTTCATATTCTAAACGTGTAATCCAATTCTTTTCAAATGCCTGATCATCATCTTGAACAGGAAGATAACCAAACCTATTTGTAACATTATCTTTAAATTCCTGAGGTCCATGTAAAACTGCTGAAGTGACAGCGGTTCTGTAAAGCTCTACATTTTTCAAAGAAGGATCTACCTCTTTTAGTTTAAAAGAAAAACCGGCCAAATGACTTGATTTTATCGGAAATGAAATCGAATCCCATTCATTTGAATGAACAGCATCTGGTACTGGACTGTTTTTACCTGTATAAAAATAAAAAGTATCGTAGTCAGTCATGCCATTATTCGTAGAGTCAGCTGCCAAAATATAGATTTTTTGACCGGAACTTTTTTCAAGTTTTAAAGATAGCGAAGCCTCTTTTACGGAACTATAACTTTTAGGAAGTTCCGTCCATTTTACAGCTTCTTTAAAGTTCAACTTTTCAAGCGCACTATCATTCCATGTCGTACCGTAATAAATCGCGTACGTAGCTTGATTACCTTCTTCCGGATTTGAACCTGGAAATAGAACAGTAGCAGTCGTTTTTCCTTGTTTCTTTGCTTCTGCCCATATAGGAGTCACATCAAGGGGTGAAAAGAAGGCGCTTTGTTTATCAGAAACGTCCGTGTTAGGTTTATGAAGGTTGTTACTAATCATGCCCGTTTTCTCTGGCTTTGCACCTGTAGAGATTGCCGCATGGGATGCCGCCGTTAAGGAAGGATAAATTGTTCGAATGTCCTCTGCGAACAATCCATTTTCTTTCACCTTTTTAAAATTTGGTAGCTCCCCCCCATACATATAATTTTTAGTGAAATCGTGCCGCATTCCGTCAAAAGAGATTACCATATATGTAGGATTGGCGTTTGAACTTGCGGAAAATGGAATGGGGAAAAAAAGGTGTGCTACGACTATCAATACTAGGAGGGAAGTATTTTTTTCTCTTTGTTTCAAGTTTCCGCACCTCTTTCATTTATTCAGATTAATAATATCTGTTCCCTTTATAGGTTGATTTAAAACTGATGCCTGCATGTTACGACACCGAGCTTCCAAACATTCAATTGTTCATCGTTCTCAAGAACGGGGTGCAGTGCAAAAACTTAGCTATAGAATCGTTATTTTTTAAAATTTATTTACTAAGTATGTTTAACATTAATTCATTGATGGTATACAGAGAAGAGAAGACATAAATTGGAGGGAATTTTAATGACAGTAAATTTAACAGTAGAAAACGTAGTACAAGCAAAAAATGAAGTAGAAAAATTGGAAATGCAAGGGTATTCAAAAGATGACATATACATTTTCTCGCATTCCAAAAAACTGAGCGGCAATATTTCAGATAAACTGCACACAGAAGAAGTTGGAATAGAAGAACAAGGTTTTATTGACAGCATGAAAAACTTGGTCGCTTCTCGTGGAGATGAGCTGCGTAACAAGATGGAAGCAACTGGTCTATCTGCAACTGAGGCAGCTAATGCCGAAGCACAACTCGATACAGGCAAACTAGTTATAATCGCCAAGAAGCAAATTTAAAATATTATTAATTTTCGAAGTACTAGTTTATGAATGAATGTTACAGTTCTAACTAAATTAGCGATTTCACAACCGGTAGGGGTTCACTCCCTTATCGGTTTTTACATTTGTAGAATTCCACGCCTTTTTTGATTCGCTTTTACGAATTACCGGCCGAGCAAAATAGCACTTAAAATAAGTGCAAAATAACGCCAATAGTGACGGCCTTGAGACTACTGTATCGAAAAAGTTGTGTCAACATTTAAAAGTTATGACACCGTTATGATGTAAAAAAAGCCGATAAAAGGATCGGCCTTCTTGTTCAACTAAAGCACCCATTAGCCATCCATGAAGCGCAAAAATCAGCACTTCACCACAAAATATGGAATGTAATTAAGTTCTTTCATGGGAGTTTAAGTGTATTATTTAACAAAGATTAATGAACTAAACTACTTCGTTAGCACAATAAGTAAAAAGAGCAGCATTAGCAACTCGATGAGGTTCAATTAAAGCACTCATTAGTTCAATAAAAAAAGTGCTTAACCCCTATTGAAAGTTCCCCCAATTACTCATTTTTGTTTTCCACATGTTCAAGTTCATCTATTTTTTTATATGTTGAATATATCGATTGAGAAATATTGTTCTCATTTTCTACCCAATAAGCATATGTCACATCTGGTTCACTTTCGAAAACTACCTGTATATAGTAAGGGTTTTGACTTTTAAAGCCTTCTTCACGATGAGGTACTATCGAAATTTCCCAGGATTCATCTGGATAATGTTGTTCTAAATATGGTTTTAACAATTCAACTTTCTTATCAATTTGTGCGTCAAACCAATAAGGGCGTACAACGTAAAATAAACCGTATGCTACTAAAACCGCTAAAGCAAGTGACCAGCCAACCTTGCGCCATTCGCCTTTCAAAAAGAGCGAGATGATTACAATTGCTACAATGATAAATCCGACAATCATTAACTCAATAATTTCTGTTGGATGCATGGTACCTCCCCCTCCCTAACCTGCCCTTTAGGAAGTTAGCGGTGATCATTCTTATATTTCAACCATTCATTTATCTCTGTTTTTAGAAATCGTTCTTGATCTTCTATTTTTAAGTATGGAATAAATCGATAAGTGTCATAGCTGCCTAAGCTTGCCTTCTCAAAATCATCTTCCTTAATAATGTTTTCTATCGATTGTTCGCTTACCTGAAGATATCCTGAAAGTTGCGTTTTAGTCATCAACTCAGGTATTGAATTTGTAGCTGGTTGTGAATTATTATCTTCACTTGCTGAATTCGAAAAAGTATTACTAACAATAAAACTAGATATTATTATTGATATTCCCAATATCAATGCACATATAAAACAAGATAAGTGTTTCAATTCTTTACCTCCCCACCAATTTTTTTCATAACAAGCTAACTTGCTCCGTTAGTTTAAGACCAACATTAAAATAAAACAATTGTACTTTTTAGATACGTATTAGTATGATTGGCGATAGTCTCAGTATGAACATGAATTGCTCATCATTAGGAATAGGAACACCTATCCAATATATGTGTATATTTACATTTGGTCAATTATCATTCAAACCGCCAATACGTTTATTATTTGAATTGAGGACCACAGAAAAATATGTATAATAATTTCACTGGAGATGAATACTTAATAGATTAAAGAGCGATTTCTTTGTTTACACTATTTTAAAGGAGAGCTACATTGTGAGTATAAATATTTTAGTTATTGATGATGAGAAGGAAATTGCAGATTTAATAGAGGTTTACTTAAAAAATGAAAACTATAACGTCTTTACGTTTTATACAGCAAAAGAAGCCCTGCATTGTATTGAGACAGAAAAGTTGGATCTTGCTATCCTTGATATTATGATTCCTGAAGTCGATGGTTTCACTATATTGCGGAAAATTAGAGAGAAATTTAATTTTCCGGTTATCATGCTAACTGCGAAGGAAGAGGAAATTGATAAGATCAACGGGCTTTCATTGGGTGCCGATGACTATATAACAAAACCTTTTCGACCGTTAGAATTAGTTGCGCGAGTAAAAGCTCAGATTCGGAGATTTACAAAGTATAATCAGGATACAAAACAAAATGAAAACATTATTGACTTTTCAGGTTTAATCCTGGATCAAAGTACACGGAAAGTTTTTTTAAATGAGAGACCATTGTCCCTTACGCCTACAGAGTTTTCTATTCTGTGGTATTTGAGTTCAAACCGAGGTAAAGTAGTCAGCTCAGAAGAATTGTTCCAAGCGGTTTGGGGAGAAAAGTATTTTAACAGTAATAACACTGTGATGGTTCACATTAGGCATTTACGCGAAAAAATGAATGACTCAGCTGAAAAACCAAAATTTATTAAGACCGTTTGGGGTGTGGGGTATACAATTGAAAAATGAGTTTGGAAGGCTGAAAAGGAAAATTATTCTTCAAGTTATAATGATTTTAGTCATAGCAATGATTTTAGGCTATTTTATCAACTACGCATTAATTGATGGTGTGCTGCAAGCACCTTTTGCTGATTTGTTTATGAGATTTTGTGAGGATGTCCTTCAGTTAGACTATTATTCAGCGCAACAAGCTTATAATATTTTATTTCAGCAGAATAAGCCCTTATGGTTAGCTATAGGACTAATTATTTTACTTCTTGTTATTTTTTATTTTGCCCTTTCTCGTTTTACTCAATATTTTAATTTTATTAGCACTGGTGTTTCAATGCTCTCAGATGAGACAGATAAGGATATCGATCTTCCTTCCGAGCTCGAATTTATGGAAAAAAAGCTAAAGGCAGTTAAAAGTACATTAGAAAAACGTGAAAAAGATGCTCAAGAGGCAGAGCAAAGAAAGAATGATCTTGTTGTTTATTTAGCGCATGACATAAAAACCCCTTTGACATCAATTATTGGATACTTGAGCTTGTTAGATGAGGCGAAAGATATGCCTATAGAACAAAGAGAAAAATACGTGAAGATTACCTTAGAAAAATCAAACCGATTAGAAATGTTGATAAATGAATTTTTTGAAATCACAAGATTTAATTTACAGACGATTATTTTGGATAAAGAAACGATTAATTTAAATTTAATGTTATTGCAATTGGTAGATGAATTTTATCCATTACTAGCTCCTAAAGGACAGCAGGTAATTGTGAATGTAGAGGGAGATATTAAGATTGATGCTGATGCCAATAAGTTAGCCAGAGTATTTAATAATATCTTAAAAAATGCTATAGCATACAGTAATGACAACAGTACAATTGAAATAAGTGTTGTAAACCAAAATGATCAGACAGTCATCATATTTACAAATAAGGGTAAGGCTATTCCGCCTCAAAAATTGAATATGATTTTTGATAAGTTTTATCGCCTAGATGCTTCTAGATCTACTCACACTGGTGGAGCAGGGTTAGGACTAGCCATTGCTAATGAGATTATCATCGCCCATGGAGGAAGTATATCAGCTACGAGTAACGACGAAAAAACAGTATTCACTGTTAGCATTCCACATTCTTAAGAAACCTTAAGATTTCTATAATAGAATATTAAAAAAGGCCTCCTTTTTTTATGTTTCAATAGAGACATTGAGAAAAGGAGTTGTTTTTATGTTAAAGAAAACAAGTGCGTATGGCGTACTTTTAATTATTGTCATTTTATTTATTTCTATTATATTGGTGATAGTTAATCCGAGTAAATTTAAAAATGAGGTTTTGGATCATCCTCAATTGGAAACTCCAAAGAAAAGTGATGAAATTCTCGATATTGATTTACACAGTTCAAATGCTGTATTAGTTAATATAGATGACAATAAAATCTTACTGGACAAGAGTAGTGAAGAAAAGATTTACCCTGCTTCTTTAACGAAGATCATGACTGTCCTAGTTGCAATTGAAAACATATCAGATTCACAGGAAAAGACATCACTTCCTAAAAGTATATTCACACGTTTATATGGAGAAAATGCCTCAATGGCAGGATTCCTTCCTAATGAAGAGGTAAAAGTAGAGGATTTACTTTATGGTTCTATGTTGCCATCTGGAGCAGAAGCATCTATTGGTTTAGCAAATTTTGTAGCAGGGTCAGAGAGGGAATTTGTAAAACTAATGAATGAAAAAGCTCAACAACTCGGCATGGAAGACACTCATTTTAAGAATACAACAGGACTCCATCACCCTGACCATTATACGAGTGTCAAAGATATTTCAATACTGCTACATTATGCATTAACAAACAAAACATTTCGTGCTGTTTATACAGCAGAAAGGCACTCTATTTCACCAACTAATCTTCATCCAGAAGGCATAACGTTTACGAATCGAATGTTCAAAAATATTAGTCCAGATGATTTGCCTAATGGAGAAATTATAGGAGGGAAAACGGGGTATACAGAAAAAGCTGGTTTATGTCTAGCAAGTCTAGCTGTAATAAATGGGCAAGAATATATCCTTGTTACAGTAGGAGCTAAGGGAAACCATTACACTGAACAATATAATATTACAGATGCATTTTCGGTTTATAGTAGTTTATAAGTAAGGCTGTATAGAAGACTTCATATGCTAAGTTTGGGTTCTAACACAGTTCAGACAACTCAAGTCCACTAGAGCATGAATAGCCTATAGAATTGCAAAAATCCCCTTTTGTCTTTTGAGACTTGAGGGGATTTTCTGTGTATAGCTATTGGCCGTTATACAATAAAGACTTCATCGAATTTTACCGCAAGGTGTTCACCAAACAATTTACTAAGAACCGCCTCCCAAAATAATTTTAATTTGTTTTGGAAGCAAACCCTTCCTATCATCTCTCGTTATGGTACAATAGAACTACTGATACATTATGATAAATAGTATATTCACCATTACTTAAGTGTTAGGAGTTTAGACTATGGAAAATGAAGAGTTAATCCTTTTACAGAAGAAAGTGTCACTTTTAAGGTCTGAAGGTAAATACAAGGAAACGATCGAGGCTTGTTATCAACTTCTAGCAGATGGAACTAGACTAAATGATCCTACATCTATGATGATGGCTCATATCCATAAGGCTGCCTCCTATTATTCCATTGGGGCCATGGAACAAGCTTTTGCTAGCATTGAGTCCCATCAAGATCTTTGTGCCACATATGGTGATGATAAGGATAAATTGAATTCTTATAATCTATTATTCCTGCTCCATGAATGCAATAAAAACTATACGGAAGCCAAGGCGACCCTTGAGAATAGCATAGCCTTAGGCGAAAAACTGAAGCATTACAACATCGTTAGCTGCGGATACAGTAATTTCAGTCATGTCTACAATGTTGAAGGAAAGTATGAGGAAGCTTTAGAGATGGCTCAGATGGGGCTTGAAATGGCAACATTACATGATCCTCAAAACTCTATTTTGGCATTTCGCGTGAAGCTGAACATTGCCAATGCCTATATAGGACTGGAAGATAGGGATGCTTCAAAATCCATGATCGATGAATTGATCAATGACCCCATCCTGGATTCTTTCATCCGTGAAAAAACACAGTGCTATGACCTGCAAGGCCGTTGGTATACAAAACAAAAGGACTATCGAGAAGCCTTTGAATCATTTACACAGGCGAAAAACTTGGCCGAAAGTTATCATGACGTGAACTTATTGAAAAGCATTCAGGAGCAAAGATGCACTCTTTGTGAACTGATGAATGATGTCCCATTGGGGTATCAAGTTCAAAAAGAATACATAGCGTTGTTAAACGAAATCAGTGATCGAGATCTTGCATTGACAGCACTCAAGCTAGACATCAAGCACCGTATTACTTCTATTGAGATGAAAGCGTATACAGATTATTTAACCGGCTTATACAATCGGAGCTATTTGGAAACAACCGCGGATAAATGGCTGAAACAAGCAGCTACTACGAAAGAAAGCATCGTCTGTATCGCACTTGATCTGGATAATTTAAAAACCATTAATGATGAATATGGTCACCTTTTTGGCGATGAAGTAATCAAACTTGTCGGCGGAATTTGCCAAGACAATAGTGGTGAAAATGCCATAGTGGGGCGTTTCGGTGGGGATGAGTTCGTTATTATTTTGAAAGGTATCACGCTTGAAAACGGTAAAAAGAAAGCTCAGCAACTGGCCGAATCAGTGAAAAACATGGCGATTACCAAGGAAGGAAAAATGATTGTCACCACAGCAAGCATTGGCGTCGCAGATAACTCTGACTGTAGGGAGATGACATTTAAGGAGTTATTCAATACCGCGGATATGGCATTGTACAGAGCAAAGGTGAATGGCAAGAACCAGATTTATTGTCTTCTATAGTGATTGTCAACAGTCACCCACCAACTCCCTTTCACTGCAAACTTAGTAAAACCCACTCGCAACAAGGTACGCCCTGTCGCAAGTGGGATTTATAGGTTCAACTACTATTCTTATTTCCAACCCTCAATCATCGCATCCGTACTAGCCATCAACTCGTTATACGCCTTGTCAGAAATCAACTTACTTTTTTTCTGAGCGTCGAGTAACACTTTAAAGCCCTTCATATGTTTGACAACCTTGTCGCCAGCTTCTTTCTTTTCATACTGAGCCACCGCCGTCAAATGTGTGTTTAACGCACGTGCCGCTTGAGCGTTTTTGAATTCGCCTTCTTTTTCAAAACGTTCCACAAGTGCTTGTATCATAGCTGAATCAACATCTTCTGTAACTACAATGGTAGTCATCAATGGAAGATGATCTGATGCAAGCGTGTCAATCACCCGGTCACCATTCGTTTCAATTTTATTTGAGGTAAAAATATAATCGATTCTCATTGTTGGGTTTTCCGCAGGATGCGTGTATGCATCATTTTGATTTGCAAATGCATCAATATAATTGGCATACATCAGCTTCATTTCGTTACTTTCAGGTGCCGCATTCAAATCACCCATAATAACTTTTGGTCCTTTCGATTTTTCAGTAATCGCTATAACTTCCTCCATTTGGATTTGACGTTCAGCTGAAGTCACATGTGATAGATGTGTGTTATAAACACGAAGGGGATTCCCTTTCACGTTGATGGTCACTTCCGTTAGTCCTCGCTGCTCTGTATTCCCGATTTTAGGCAGTAGGTGATTTTCAGATTTTAAAATTGGGTACTTGCTTAAAACAGCTGTCCCATACTGGCGACGCGGCTCACCTTCTTTTAATGGTTCGTAATCAAGGTTTGCGGCATAGGTATAAAACATTCCAAGCCGGTTTGCCAGCCATTTTGCCTGATCTTGAAAGTCACTGCGTTCGGAAAAATGGTTGTCCACTTCCTGCAGACCAACAATATCGGCTTCCCCCTCTTCAATGACACGTGCAATTCGTTCCAAATCCAAAACGCCGTCTACCCCTTCGCCGTGATGAATATTATACGACATCACATTGACATTAACTGATTTCCCACGCAGGAATTCCTGCTCTTTGGCAAAAGTATTTCCGAGTACAGATGATAGTGACAAAACTAAAACCATAACAGCCAACATGAACGATACCTTTCTCATTTCATCCTCTCCCTCTCTTAGGTCTCAAGCATAATTGTACGGGGTTAATATATAGGTTGTATTAAACCTGTGTAAATTAATGTTAAATAATGTTAAAACAATGGAAAGTAGCAGAAACAGCCCCTCGACCGATTGCTTGGTCGAGGGGCTGTCTTCTCTGGTTTCATTCACAGTTGTCAGGATCGTGTACAAATTGAGTGAGTGACTGTCACCCGCTTAAAAATCTTATTTCCAACCCTCAATCATCGCATCCGTACTAGCCATCAACTCGTTATACGCCTTGTCAGAAATCAACTTACTTTTTTTCTGAGCGTCGAGTAACACTTTAAAGCCCTTCATATGTTTGACAACCTTGTCGCCAGCTTCTTTCTTTTCATACTGGGCCACTGCCGTCAAATGTGTTTTTAACGCACGTGCCGCTTGAGCGTTTTTGAATTCGCCTTCTTTTTCAAAACGTTCCACAAGTGCTACGATCATTGCCGAATCAACAACTTCTGTAGATAGTAGTGAAACAAGTACAGGATCCGATTTCCCCGTCATTTTCCCATTCAACATAGAGACTGCTGTTAACCTATTTTCACCGTTGTTAATTTTTATTGGAATTGAAAAGTTGCCTTCATCGCCAACTTTTGCAGTTCCTACTTCTTCATTATTATTCATCAGCTTAATCGTTGTTGACGGTGAGGCAGTTCCTTCTACCGTTATGTGTTTGTTTTTGAATACTTCATCCTGTTTTGGAGAAGTAATGGATGGCTTGTCTACTTCATAACTAACACGTGCACGGATCATATAATTACCGTCTTCAACAAATGCTGGATAAAAATTGCCGTCAAGATATTGATAGCTTCTCTCTGTATATGGATTACCGTTATCGGTTGCTAAACCAAGTGCCTCCGGATAAGCCAGTGTTTGGACATACACCATATAAAAGTCTCCATCAACCTTGATATTATAATCGGTTAAATCAACTACTGTCCAATCATCCAATACAGCTTCAGCGGCTATCGGACCAGCAAGTTTCTTACCCGGCAACCCATCGCGCCCAGTGGCATCCCATACTTCCACTTTGAATTCCGTCCCATGTGTTTCTGAGTATTTTTTATCCTTTAAGTGGAACACACCATCTGTGACAATCGCTGATTTCTTGTTCTCTGGCAATGACATTTTTACTGCCCAGCCAGCTCCACCGCCAAAATACATACTACCACTATCAACTTTTCCATTATCGTAGCCAATTTCTCCGCCAGGATACGTGTAAAAAGGATCAAGAACAATATCAACCACTTGTCCATTCCCTTTTATTGTAATAGCAACATCTTGACTGTGATAGCCGCTTCTCATGGCTCTCAACGTATAAGTTCCTTCATAAGCTGTCATTTCATAATTACCGTCTTTATTCGTAGCCACAGGTGTAATATTGGCATCTTCCATAAGAAGTAATGTCACACCTTCAACAGCTTCCCCCGAGATTTTATCGGTAATCACACCACTTATAGTTCCTTTTGGGATTTCAGTCAATGAGAAGTCTGCGTGTATCGCTTTATCTTTTTCAAACGTTACTGATTGCTGTTGAGATTGATATCCATATGCTTCGGCTTGAACTGTATATTCACCAGCAGCATGCGGGAGTTTATAAGAGCCATTTTCAGGATTTGTGTTGATGTACTGTCTACTTTCAAGCACGCTCACTTTACCGCTTATCGGCAAATCAAAATCCTCAAGCGTTTGAACCACTTTTCCTTCTAATGTCCCCAGACCATCTGTTATAGATGATACCGCATTGAATGCATTGACTAATCCATAGCCGTATCCATCATTTGGTGATTCGGGATAGTCCTCATCCGTCAAAGGCTTTGCTGTTTCTATTAAAATCCTTTCTACTTCATCAACCGATAAACTTGCATCTACTCCATATAATAATGCTACAACGGCCGATACAGCGGGGGCCGCCATCGATGACCCATCCCAGCCGCCTTCGTAATCACTGTCAGGTATCGATGAACGAATATTCGCTCCAGGCGCTGAAATATCAGGCTTTATTTCCCCATATGGTGAAGGACCGCGTAATGAAAAGTCTCCAACTATATCATTACGATCCGTTGCTCCCACTGCAAATGATTCTGGATAGTTTGCTGGATTGGCGACTGATCCAGGTCCGCCATCATTCGTCATGCCTGTGTTTCCAACTGCGAATGTAGGAAATATCCCGGCATTTCTCCATTCTCTTACGACATCCCGATACCATTCATCTAGACCTGGTCCGCCACCCCATGAGTTGTTCACAATATCAGGTGCCATGTCCACGCGGGTATTCCCATTTGCATCTGTTGGTGCTAAAATCCACTCTGCAGCAGCCAATAGATTGGCATCACTTCCGCTTGTCTCCGAGAATGCCTTAACAGCAATCCATTTTGCACCCGGTGCTACTCCTATTTTGTTAGAGCCATCTGATTCACTGCCGACCATTGTCCCCGTCACATGTGTTCCATGTCCTAACTCATCATAAGGAATTGCTTGTCCAGCTGTGGCATCAAACCAATTAAAGTCGTGATCCACTTCCCCAGTTGCTGCATTATAGCCGCGGTACTTTTCCTTTAATGCGGGGTGATCCCATTGAGCACCGGTATCAATACTTGCCACAACAACACCTGTACCGTCGATTCCCTTTTCCCATAAAGCCGGAGCTCCAACTCTCTCCACGTTCCACTCTACATTCGCTAGATTCGAGGTAGGGCTTTCCTCTTTAGTTGTTGAAGCAAATAATTGTCTTGTTTCGTTTGGCAGCACTTTTTCAACTTCGGAAAAGGTTGCTATCTTTTCAGCAACCTCTTTCGTTGCTGTAACAGCCATACCATTGACGATAAAATAGGAATTAAAAGATTCGACATTCCCTTTATGTACTTCTTGTTTAAGATATTTTAATACGTTTTCCTGCTCTTCGTGTGCAGTAGCTTTTAGCTCAGATACTACTGCAGAGCGTTGGATAAACTCTTCTTTATTCGCCGTTACTGTTTGTTGCTTCGCAATCGCTTTCGCCCGCTTGATAGCTTTTGCTGTATCTGCTTTTTCTTTAAATTTGACTAAAAAAGTTACTTTATCATCTTTTTCAAACTTATCTAGTAAACGACTGCTTACCTTCTCCTTTGCCTTTGCAGCAGTTTGGTGATCATTTACATAACGGTTTGACGGCTTAATTGTTTCAGCATTCGCGGATCCTGGTGATAGTAATGAAAATACCATAAGTAATATGGCTACGATACTAACTATTCGCTTGTAACAGTGCTCTCTTTTCTTCAATTCGTTCCCTACCCTTCGATTTTCAAATTGATACTTGTCATTTGAAGTTGCCGTCTTTGTTTGCGACATCAATCGTTCAAAAATCCATCCGTATTTTTTCATCTCCTCAACTCTCATTCTCAATCGTTACTATTATATGGTAATAGTATATATTCTTCAAGAAAATTCTGTATTAATAGATTTGATATATTTATCCAGCAGAAAATATTTAGAATTGAATGCATAGCCGATTCATAGTAGTTTTTTGGGATGAGGTACTCAAGGAGTATGCAACCTTTGTTACAACCCGTGCAGCATTTGCATATCCAAAAAGTCCAATTGGATTTACGTCAGGAATGACTACTATAATCGTAGGAAACCATGTATGTCCGAACCTTTTAAACCATAGAAATAGATATGGAGGTTGGTTGCGTGGCTCAATTATTTCTTTTTTTATTCTTAATCGGAGTATTTATTTATGGCATGGCATTACTAAGATTAGGGCTTTTCAATTTATCAGCACATTCCTTAAAATTATGGCTTACTAAATTAACCGATACGCCCTGGAAAGGTTTACTGGCAGGGATTGTAATTACCTGTATTCTACAAAGTAGTTCGGCAGTCATGGTCATTACGATTGGACTCATTTCTGCTAGATTACTTACTTTCCCTCAATCTATTGGAATTATTTTAGGAACAAATATCGGAACGACATTAACAACTGTACTCATCACCTTTGACCTAGAGCGATTCCTTATACCTCTAGCCATTTGTGGGGCTATTTTAATATTAACTGGAAAAAGAAAGTTACGAAGTATCGGTCTAATCATTTTCGGCATAGCCGCTGTCTTCACTTCCATGGGTGGCTTTGAACACTTAGCAGGTCCATTGAGCTCAATTGGATTTGTTAATAATTTACTACTATCTTTGGATGACAGTTATCTTTATAGTATTCTCACCGGTACATTCATAACGGCAATTATTCAATCAAGCACAGCCACTACAGGCATTGTAATGGGATTCCTAACAAATGGCGTTGTACACTTGGACACTGGAATCGCAATTATGCTAGGTTCCAATATCGGTACATGTGTCACTGCTTTTATAGCTTCTATTGGTGCTGGCAGGGAAGCAAGATTGTCTGCCTATGCCCATATATGGTTGAATATCATCGGGGTTATCGTATTTTATCCCTTTATCGGTTTGCTCTCTTCGATTGGATTACAGCTTGCCAGTGAAGCCGATACACAACTCGCTCATATAGGTGTTCTGTTTAATGTCATTTCTTCACTCCTTATCCTTCCTTTTGCAACCTCATTTGGAAAACTTATTATGAGGGTTCATGGTCGTAAGTGAAAAGTACCAGGTTATAAAAAAAATCAGGTAATCCAAGTTCGCTAGAGTTTGAATACCCAATAGAATTGCAGAAATCGCCTTGGGTCAGTTCTCTCAAGTGATTTTCTATATGTTGGTATTGGTCGTTAACCACAACAATCCAGTTTGTAGCTAACGGAACGGTGCAATCCCCTCCAATTATGTAGAGATGCACAATGCTACAATAAAGAGAAATACAACGGTCACACAATTACATGAATTTGATGCTACCCAGACAGCCGTATTAACACCCATTGAGCAAGATCTTGCGACAATGGCAACATGGATTGCGGACATGGAAAGGCTATTCACGGATGGCGTTACGGACATTCGTTTTTCGTCAAATCAATGGGCAAACTTGTATTCCCAAAATACGTTGAAAACGGATTTGGTGCAACGAACTGCCGCTATAGCGGGTCTCCCCGTCATGATGGGTGTAAATGGACAACCGCCAACGATGTTTGGTGCTTTATTAGCAGGACAAAACCTCATTCGGTTTGGCTACGGATTTGTGGATGGACCGAATCCTCTTTATGAACTTGGCATCTTAACATTTCCGGGCATGGCGACTTATGGGAAACCGATTGCCGAGGTAAATGGAGAATTTATACCCAATGAAGAACAAGTAAACGTTTTTGTTTCTGAGGGTGAGGAGCTAAGCCCAGAAGAAGTTGCCCAACTCATTAACTATCTTAAAAATACGGATTTTGATGATCCAAATCGCAAAAGTGGCACCCAGCCGCTGCCTCCTTATGATGAGGAAATTACATTTGAAGGTATGAGAAAAGTCGTAGGCGGAAATGGACCAGGAACTCCGGATGGACTCGCGCCTTATGCCATGGGTGCATTTGACTTCTCTACGGAAGATATCGGTACGATGTTTGGCGCTAATGCAACGGTAAACGAACGATTAGAAGCCGCGGCATTCACGTTCATTAAGCCAGCTAAGGCGATTGATACTGCACATGATGCTTGGAAAGCTGGACAAAAGGCTAAGGATGCTGGTAAGGGTATAGATAAAACTAGACCCTCATGGAGACAGTCTGAAATTGATGTTGAAAAGGATTTCTCCGAGTATAATGCTCAAAAGTCATTTAAAGATGGTATTGAAGTACCTTACGGGGAAAAAGGAAGCTCTAGACCAGATTTATATCAGACTGGGCATAGTATTGAAGTGAAAAATTATAAGATTACTACTTCGAGCGGGCGAAGCAGTTTAGTTAATAACGTGTCAAAGCAGGTAGAAAAGAGATTAAGTGATTTGCCTAGCGATACAAAACAGTCTGTTATAATTGATATTAGAGGGCAAAATGTATCAGATGAAATACTAGATGAATTGTATGAAAAAATTATGAATAAAACTAATAGTAAAGTAGATATAAGATTTAAAACAAATTGATTGAGGTGAGAAGAATGGCTGTGGGTTTTAAGGTGAAATATTACTGGTATCAAGTCGGGCACGGCGATTTCTTACATTCTTTTTTCTCTACAATAAGTTATCATTTAGAGCAAAATGGATGGGGAACTGAGTATCCCTTCTTATTAAATGAACTCTATAATGGGAAACTGGAGAATAAGAATATTGATAATGCTATAATTGAATTAGAAGTAATAAAAATGAAATTACAGAATTATAGTCCAGCACAAGTAATATGGGATGTTGAAGACCTGTCTAAAAGACCACCTTGGGGTGACAATATTAGTAAGGATATCAGTAACTTATCTAATTACTTCATAACAAGTGAGGGCGAAGACTTAATGGATATGTTAATGAAAGCATTGAAAAAGGGATTAAATACCAATTTAGATGTTTATATAGAAAACTTATAAATAGTATCCTTATATGTTGTGACCTTGAAACTATATCAAGGTCATTTTTTTATAGTATAGGTGATACTGAGTGTCAAATAAATCGCTTATTAATAATAGAATAGTGATAACTCTTGAATCGGTTCCGGGATGGACTTCATCGAAACATCGCAATGCTGGATCGTCTGGGGAATGCAAGCTCGGGTACCGGACTCTAACACAATTAAATACATTCTGATATACGTCGAACTATATCGGAATAAAGGGGACTTTTCCAACTAGGAAGGTCCCCTTTCCCTATTCAAGTTGGGTATCAGTGACAACACATTCATTCGATGTATTCGACAAATAGATGGCCGAGTTCTGAAAAACACTTTACTGAACGTAAGAAAAGGCACCTCTTGAGAGATGCCTTCATAAGTCATAGCAAAAATTATTTCGATACTGTGAATCCTTGTAATGCTTGCAGGAGAGTAGCAATAAAATATAGCCCGACAGCATACTTGCTGCTACCTACAAAATGGATTGTGGTTAACGGCCAATCCCCAAACATAAAGTAAGTCCCCCTGAGTCCACCAAGACTTAGGGGGATCTTTTTGTTGGTAGTAGTCGTTTTAGCGAGTGCCGAGTGCCTCCCATGGCAATTGTTTAGAATCCTATTCAGTTTAGAACTGTGCCTAAATTGTATGAGTGACTGCACCAAACACTCTTTAAAAGCACTTTTTCAGTTTAATAACATCGCACAAAATTTAAAGATTACTATGAAATCCAAACTTCTAAAAACCTTTATTATTCGTTACCGTAAAAATGCTCAGTTCAGTACATCCATTTTAGTGTAAGGAGGTATGGATATAGCATTGCTTGACAATACTCATGAACTAGAACGTTTGCTCTCTCTCAAGAATTAGCGAGGACCTCCATTTGATAACCCTAGAATTTACCCCTACTTATTATTTCCTATTGAAAAACGAACACTAGTTCTTCATAATGAAGATAACAGAGGGAACGTATGTGTGTAATTGAACTGTAAATGTCACAGGTCTTCGACGGTTTAATAAGAAAGCGGTGTTGATGTTCCTATGATGGATTACAGCAAGATGCCCAATCGTCCGATAGCCTGCATAGATATGATGAGTTTTTACACCAGCTGCATGGCATCCTTGCATAACCTGGACGTACAGAAAGTACCGATTGCCATTGTTGCAAACTTAAAACAACAAGGTTCAGTCGTATTGGCAGCCAGTCCTCCTATGAAAAAGCGATTCAACATTAAAACCGGTAATCGTCTATGGGAGATACCTCATCACCCGGAAATTCGTTTGTTTGAACCAAAGATGAGCTATTTTATCGATATGTCCATGGCGATTACAGAAATACTACACAAATATGTTCCTGCTGAAGCAATACACGTCTATTCAATCGATGAATCGTTCCTTGATTTAACGGGAACTGAGAGGTTATGGGGCGATCCGGTACAAACCGTAAAGAAAATTCAAGCTGAACTATTGGAATCGCTAAATCTACCGTCCACGGCTGGTATGGGCCCCAATATGTTGATGGCTAAACTGGCCCTCGATATAGAAGGGAAAAAGACTGGTTTCGCAAAATGGAGCTATGATGATGTACAAACGAAATTATGGAATGTGTCTCCCCTATCGGAAATGTGGGGAATTGGTCGTCAAACAGAAAAGTCTCTAAACGCTATGGGGATATTCAGCGTTGGTGATTTGGCGAACTTTGACTTACAGCAATTAGAGAAGCGCTTTGGCGTGATGGGCAATCAATTGTATTTTCATGGCTGGGGCATCGATTTAAGTGAAACAGATGCGCCCTTGCCGCAAGGTCAAATTAGTTACGGCAAAAATCAAATGTTGATGCGGGACTACAATACACGCGATGAAGTAATGGTTGTGACCTTAGAAATGTGTGAGGATGTCGCTAAACGTGCGAGGGATGCATCTCAAGCCGGCCGGACTATATCGTTTGGAATTAGTTATAGTAACCGTGCTTACGGTGGTGGCGGATTTCTCCGCTCACGGACATTGCGTGAATCGACAAATGATACGATGGCGATATACAACGTTTGCAAAGAATTGTTTCGTGAAAATCACAACGGAGATCCTGTGCGCCAGATATCGATTTCCCTCTCTAAATTAGAAGATGAACATTCCATGCAACTAGATCTATTTGATACGAAAAAGTGGCAGGTTCGGAAGCTAGCAGCTGTTATGGATGACATTCAAAATCGGTTCGGTCCGACAGCGCTTTTACGTGCTGTGTCGCTTACCGATGCAGGAACAGCACTCAAACGGTCTAGCCTCATTGGCGGACATAAAGGATAAGGTGATGGAATGATACAGGATAGAGGCAATATCAAGTGGCGCGGTATGATGTTGACTGAACATACAAAAAGGATCAACTCATGGCTTGAAGATGACAAGAAGACGGAGAAACCGCAGTTAGACGACTTAGAACTTGGGCTAATCGCTGATGAAATTGAACGTGCCTATAAAAGTAGGACCACCATTAAGTTGACCTACTGGCGTGGCGGATACCTCGATGATGACTACGGGAAGATAATCGAGATAAATACGACCAATCATACACTAGTGCTTGATGATCCATTCAGTACTACTCGCTATCCATTTGACGAAATTGTTGCGGTATCTCTCATCGCATAATAGAAGGAGGATGACGAAGTTGACAGCCAGTCCAAATCCTGCAAAGCCCAAAAAGGTGGGCATTCAAGGGCCTAAATTAACAAAACATGACTAACAAGGAATTGGTGAGTCGCTAGAGTTTGGGTCCGACGTAGAAATCATTACATTTAGCCATAAGCGGTTCGAAACGCATTCAGGCGTAGTTAAGAGTTCCGATGGTCAAAGTGGAGTGATTTTGTTGTACTTGGAGGGATAGAGTATATACAAATAAAGTTCGATGCTATTGTCAATGTAATTGTGTTAGAACCTGTTACCCGAACTATCTTGCATATGGCTTCCTTCAGATTCCTCTTCATGGAGGACACCCTTGCCTTCTGCTAACAGTTCCTACTGCCAATCCTGTAGTGGACTTTCACCACCTAGCGATTACCATGCCGGGCACACAACAGAAAATCCCCTTAAAGTCTCGAAAGACTTAAGGGGATTTCTTCAATTCGAGTAACTCAAATCCAGCGAATCCGAGATATCTGAATTGTGTTATGACGTGGTACCCAAACTTATTGTTAGAACCTAATACTCGAACTTGGGTCCCTTACATTACTTCTTCCTTATTAACGAATAAACTGATGCACCTACTATATTCGCTACTTCTTTAAGCTTCGCACTACTTACATACTTTAAAACATCATCCGGCGTATGATAATACGGCTCTAGATTATTTGTTACTGGTTCGCGCCAAATGAAGTTTGCCGCTGGAATACCTACTCTGTGGAAGTCTACATGATCAGATGATCCACGTTGAAACAGAAATAATGTTGAAGGTGTTTTGATGAGTTTGGCCACTTCATTCGCAGTTGTTGTGACAAGATTTGGTTTTCCGTCAACTGTATTCGTATATAACACCGTTGCTTTATCCCACGCTGTTGCAACCATGTCCATGTTATAGTTCGCGATGCTTCGCTTCACTTCATCCGCACTCAACTTATCTACATAATGTTTTGAACCAACTAACCCAATTTCCTCCGCTCCAACAAATACAAAACGTAGTTCCTTGTCTAGCTTATAATCTTTAAAAACACGTGCTAATTCCAATGCTGCAGCAGTTCCCGTTCCATTATCATTTGCCCCTGGAGAGAATGGAACACTATCGTAATGCGCAGACACATGCATAATCTCATTGCTTCCACCTTTTTCAGGTGCTTTTGTCGCTATAATATTACTTGAAGTTAAGTTTTTCAATTCTTTTACGTTTAACGTAACTGTTTTGTTTTCGGCCACAACATCGGTAAGTAATGCTGCACCACTTGATTTCGTAATACCCCCAACCGGAATCTTTATATCACCGCTTACGTTAAAGCTTAGTGGTCCTGGTGAATCCTCATGGTTATAGATAATTACACCAGCTACACCCGCGGCAACCGCATTCTCTACTTTCACTTGAAACGTCAAGTCACCGCCTCTTTTAATAAGCGCGATCTTTCCTTTGGACTCTGCATTGAAATCGCTTGGAAGACCTAATCCCGCATTAAAAAGCTGTCCTGTTAATCCATCATTCCCTGTTGCAGCTGAATTCGCTGAAGCGTTGAATAATACTTCCCTGCCATTTTGGGTTTTCAATTCACCCATCTTCTTGTCAGGTACACTGAATTCTTGTGTTGTCACTGTATACCCGTATGAGCGTAAACGATCCTCTAGAAACTTGGCTGCTTTCTTTTCCCCTTCTGTTCCCGTGATACGTGGACCAATGTTCTCTGTTAGATACTTTACATCTGCGATTGCCTTTGTCTCACTAATTTCAGCAATAAGTTTTTTAATTTCCTGTTCATATATATCGCTATTCCCGTCTTATACCGCATCACAACGGCTTTCGGTTCGGGCCTACACCGCACAGGCGACTTTCATCGCATACGGCGTGCCATCAGCAGTACACCTATCTAGCTTATTTCCCCATTCAAAGTATACGATTAATTGGGTGGTTAGTTAATCAAAATCTTCCGACATTTAAATTAGGTTTTTACACATAATATCAACTTTGTGGATCTAAACCTATTAATCGACAAGCTTTTATAGCTAATGTTGTAGAATGATGTAGACAACTTCCCTACAAGCCTTGATCAAATAAGAGTAGATATAGTAAAATCCCCTTAAGTCTCGAAAGACTTAAGGGGATTTCTTTTATGCAGTCATTCAAATTCTAACGAACTTGAATTGGCTGCGTTCTATTAGAACCTGATACCCGAAATTTTTGCAATCTCGGGTTATCTGCATTGTTCATAAGAACTAGTAATCAAGAGTCAGTGACTCAAGGATTACTTATTTCCAGTTATTTTTCTTATCAGTTGCATTTACTGTAAGTTTCAAACCTTCTACCTCAACAGTACCAAGGTATTGACCAGTATACTCATCAGAATTGTTATCCGAGTAAACTCCTACAGCTTCACCAAAGGCATTTTTACCTGTGAATTTAGCAATAACTTTAGAATCTGCTTGTTGTGCAACAAGACCGATACCAGCCCAATTATTATCTGCTGTAGTGATGTTTTCAAAGTTAACTGTAATAGTAGTAGCAGCTTTATCGTTATTTACATAAATACCAGCTTTTTTACCATTTTTAACAGTAACGTTTTTAAGTGTAGCGTTGCTATAAATTTCAATCAGGTTATCGTTGTGTGTAACAGTATCAATAACTAGATTTTGAATTACAACACCATCATTCGCAATATACAAACCTTCTGCTGTAGCATCGCCAGCACCTGTACCATTATCAAATGTGATTGTTTTACCACCACCGTCAATAATAACACCAGCAGCTGGTTTTAATGAATCAGTAAGTGTAATATCTTTTGTTAGTTTAACAGTTTCACCAGATTTAGCTGTTTCAAGTGATTCTAGAAATGCATCTTTCGCTTCGCTATTCCCGTCTTATACCATAATAATACCTATATGGCTTTCGGTTCGGGCCTACACCGTACAAGCGCCTTTCAGCGCATACGGCGTGCCATCAACAGTAAAATATCCCTTTTTATAGGCTATACAAACTAAATCAATATACCTATAAAAAGTCTATTAATAGGGACCAATCACAAAAATGCGATTGGTCCTATTAAATTTGAAAGCTTAAATTTGGGGAAATAAGCTTTTCATAGAATAATTACTACTGACTAGGTTCCTTCGCTCCCGCTAGTTTTCTCCTTCTCGTATGTTACCATACAAGTCCAAACGGCTAACGATCAACACTACTATGAACCCGCTGCCATCTTATTAGCCTCATTGGTGCTGATACACCTCTTCTAACAAGACTTCAAACGTTCCACAACTTCCATCCCTCTTTTTGATTTCCTTAGGTTCCCACTATTCAGGTATAAGAACGACCGGTTTAACAGTCAATTCGTCGATCGCCACTATAGCATTACGTCTATAGGGATGTACAGTGAACTCCTAGCTTAATTTCGCACCATACACTAGCTTAACCTGCCTACATGGATTCGTCTGCCTAACCATAGAAATCTTTTAAAGAACCCCGCCCCGGGACCACCGGGTACGACTTCACCTGACTTCATCCCTTTTGTGTAATTCAGCACATCACTGGATGCAGGAGGATTAGGTACTTGTATTTTGACTGTTTACAAGGACAGGAGTTTCACCTGTCAATTGGAAGTAGTAGTTAGAATGAAACCCCATGCCAACCAATAGGCAAGACACAGGGCATTCAATTCCACTCATTTCGCTGAACTAGTCAGCTTATTGAGTAACGTTTCGTTTAGTTTTCTTCAGGAGTTTGTGTGTTTCCACCTAGTTCAACTGTTTCCTCATCGATGTTAGCAATTTCGTTACCAGCTTCATCAGTGACGAAACGTGCATCTTTCGCTGAGATTGTAGCTACAAGAACTGATTTACCTAGAGTAACGATTACTTCGTTCTTGTTAGTACCGTTGATAGCAACAGCTTCAACAGCTACTGTTTTACCATTGTCATCTTTTACAATGAAGTCAGTTTTTGCTTGGTCAGCAACTTTTACGTCTTCATTGAAAGTGATTTTGATTTTGTTTCCAGCTTTGTCTTCTACTGCTACGATATCTTTAACAGTTGCATTGATTTCATCTTTGATATCTGCGTTAACGATGTCTTCAGCGATTTTCTCACCAAGTACGTCAACAGATGATGGTTTAGAAACAACTTTAAGTTGTACTGCTTTTTTGTCGCTGTCTTTCACGTTTTCGTTAAGATCTTTTTTCAGTGTGAAAGTAGCTTTTTTACCATCAGAAGATAGTTCTGAGTAAGCAATTTCATAACCTACAACTGTGAAGTCGTTATGGTTTAGAGATTGTAGAGCTTTTGTAAATGTAACTTCTACTTTGTCAGTAGCAGTTGCTTTTACCGTGTCGATTGTTGTAGCTTCTGGATTTGCAACGTTAACAGTTGATGAAAGGTTCTCTAGGTAGTTACCAGCTACGTCTTTAACTAGTTGTACTTTAACTTTAATACCGCTAGCTACTGTAGGTAGTGTTTTGCTGAAGCTTAAGATAACACCTTTAGAATCTCCAGTTACGTTGAATGAAGATGGAGTTAGTGTTTTTCCTTCTTTAACATCAGTGATAACGTATTTAGACTCATCTACTACAGAACCGTCTCCGCTTGTAGCCATTGCTTCATCGAATTGAACGAAAAGTTGCGTGTCGTTCAAACGAGTGATTGTTTTCAATGTTGGTGCTGTAATGTCTTTAACGTTTAGTGTAGTTGTGTATGGAAGCATAACATTTTTCAATGTTGTGTTATCACTTACACCGTTAACAGTCAACGTGTATTCGCTGTTATCTTTAAGAGCTGTAAGTAAAGAAATTGTTACTTCTTTATCTTTTGAAAGATCTACGTTAGTAGAGATAGAAACTTTTTTGCCGTCTTTATCTTTGATTACGTAGTTAGCAGCTTTTTTAGCAGTTTCTGCGTCTAGAGATTTAGAGAATTTAAGAACGATCTTTTTGTTCTCAGAATCTTTAACGAAACCAGCGCTTAGTACTTCTGGACGTGTTTGGTCAATTACTGGAGATACTTCAACTTTCGTATCTTTAGCAATTACGTTACCAGAGTAGTCTTTTACGTTTGTAACGAAAAGATCAGTTGTGTAAACAAGTTTGTTTGTATCTACGAATGTGAATTCGAATGTATCGTCAGCTAGTGCTTTTACGCTTGAAGCTTGTTTCTTAGCAGCACCTTGCATCCAGTAAACGTTAGAAGCAAATACTTGCTCTACAGGCTCAGAGAATTTAAGAACTACTTTTTCGAAAGAAGCACTTACTACTGCTGCTACTGTTGGAGCTTCTTTGTCTTCAACTACAGAGAATGTAGAATCAGCTTTAACTGTTTTGAATCCAGCGTAGTCTTGAACGCCTTCAGCTGTTAGCGTGTGCTCGCCATCAGTCAAAGCAGAAGACAATTTAAGGATTACAGAGTTACCAGTTGTTTGGATTGAACCAACTGCTACTTTACCATCAACTTGGAAGTTTGAAGTTTGAGCAGCTTTAACTGGCTCGCTGAATGATACGCGTACAGTTTTGTTACCTAGCGCTTCAACTTTAGATACTGTAGGAACAGTGTTGTCAAGTGGTTTGAACGCTACATCTTTAACGCTTAGTACTTTGTCAGCTGTTTTAACGTTGTTTACAGAAAGCTTGTATTCGCTTTGGTTTGTAAGAACGTCTTTAACTGTCAAAGTTACTGATTTAGCATCTTCAGCCACTAGTACTGAATCTACTACTGGATCGTTAGAACCTGTAAGTGAGTAGTTAGCAATTTCGCTAGCAGTTGATTTGTCAACTGTACCGTCGAAAGATACAACTACTTCTTTAAGGTTTGTAGCGCTAGCTGTTGCAGTTGTAGCTGCTCCAGTAGATACTCCGTCTTTAAGACCGAAAGCAAATTTAGCGAAGTCTCCGCGTTTGATGTTGTTGTCAGTACCGAATTTAGTTGCAGAAATACCTGAAGTCACTTTCGCTTCAACAAGTGCAGCAACCGCATCTTTATAACGATCGTTTACGTCAGTGAATGCTAGTTTAGAAGCATCACCTGTAAGTTTATATGCTTTAGCAAAAATTAGAGCAACTTCACCACGTTTAAGGTTGTCACCAAATCCGAATGATGTAGCTGTTTTACCATTGATGATACCAGCAGCTTTCAAAGAGTTAACTGCAGTAGCTGCGCGAGCAGGTACGTCAGTGAAACCTGAAGCAGGTGCTTTTTCATCAAGTACGCCTAGTGCGCCAGCAAGTAGAACTGCTGCGTCGCCGCGTGTGATTTCTTTAGAGATACCGAATTCTGTTGCAGATAGACCGTTTGCGCCTTTAGATACAAGGTAATCCACTGCATCTTTGTAGCTTGCAGGTACGTCCGTGAATGTTGCTGCAGCATTTGCTGCGATTGGTGCTACTAGTGCAGATGCAACTAGTGATGCTGTCGCAGCTGTTGCTACGAATTTTTTGTACGACTTTGGTTGTTGAGCCATTTGTAGTATTCCTCCCTGTTTTGGATCTTTCTGTATTTGTTGATACTTCTATCAACAAACTTGATCGGTTTAACTATACCATTACTTCCTTTACAACGCTAGAAATATAGTAAAAAAATTTCATAGCTTTTAAGAATCGCCTGGCATATAAACTCTCATACTATTATACATGCTCTCCTGGTTAATTCAAGCAGTAACTATAGTTTCCAAACATTAATTTAATATTACAAACTTTACAAATCGGGGTCATACACGCTTTTCAAGGCGTGTATCCCGTGACACAACTACCAAAACGGCGAATAAAAATGCCAGATAAATAGAAACAGATGGAGCTGTAAGTACATGTCCTGCGGTGAAGCTGATGCCCATTCCAATTAGGAATGCCACCCCTGTTAAAATACCAAAGTAATTGAAAGTTTCCTTAAAGTTCCTTATAAACTGCCACACATATTTCACTGCGAAGTAGATGATCGGCGCCATCATGTAAAGAAACCCAAGGATGCCAAATGCATAAAACCAGTCATGGAAATCCATTTCGATCATTTTCAATGGCTTATGCGGTTCTGGATGGTCATAATTCCCCGCGAAGCCCATCCCAAACAATTGTTGAATGAGTGGTGCGTCTGCAAATTGCACTTTGTAATCCGCAGCGTATTGCTCACGGCTACTGAATACAAGGTTTTCAAGTTCTTTTGCCGTTATCTTCGGACCTTCGTCTTCTGGAACTACAATCTCTTCGCCCAAAGCATTATATTCAACAGGTGGTTTCTTGAATGATATGCCGAGGATATCCAAATGGGCGAACATGTTGCCGAAGACCGGTGTAAATGGTGTTGTTAGGGCCAGTGCCCCAATTAGAACTCCTGAAACAAGCGCATTTGCTTTGAGGACTTTTTTCTCCTCGTCCTTCTTTTTCCACATCAACATGATGACACTACCGCAGATAATCGATAGTAATACAATCAGAATCCCGCCATACCCGACTTTCGTACCTAGCGCGAGCATTGACAAGGATAGGAAAATGAATGGCAGCCAATGGATGATGACGCTTTTTTTGAGGGATGTTGTTTTGCTGGTTGCATACAGAGCTGTAATCGGCAAAAGAATGGCCATTGCCGCCCCGATTTCATTCCCCGCATAAAACCAGCCTGTCCAACCTTCTTTTGAGCGCGCATAGTTTGCTAGACTCGTACCTGTTAGTTGTGCAATGACAAAGACCGCACTGATGATGCCTGATGCTAATAGGAAATAGTTCACAAGTTGTTTTTTTGTATCACTACCGTTCTTCGCCAATGACTCTATTAATAGAAGGAAACCGAAAAATAGAACGTGGAAATAGACCGCTTTTGTATAGAATGTCAATTCCTCGACGATGAAAAATGGTTTTTTTACCATCATCCCCGTTACGAAGTTCACGACCACGAGTACTGCAAATCCTACTAAATAGAGTAGATAAAGTTTCGCGCGTTTACTTTTTGTTGCGGCGTAGACAATCCATGCCGCCATAATGCCTAGGTAGGCTAGTCGAATCAGAACGCCTACCGTGAGGGGTAGGTCAATGAATAGGATAGATGCCGTTGTTAAGACATCAATGACTGGTTGAAGGATGATGAACGCGACGAGCGCGAGCATGATCTTCGAGTGCTTTAATTCCATAATGATAATATCCTCTTTCGGTTATATTTTATTTGTCTAAGTTTCGGGCGCCAGACGCCATTATTAGTGGCTGGTGTCCGGCGCCCGATGATTTTCGTTATTGTCTAGCTCCAGCTCCAGCGCCAGGCGCCTTCGCTATTCGTTATTGCTTCGAATTCCCTAACACATACACTTCAAATCCAGCTGCTTCCCATTTGGTGCGGTCGATGCAGTTTTTAGTGTCGATGATGATCTTCGATGACATGCATTTGGCTGCTTCTTCAGGATCCATCGTTGTGAATTCGTCGTGATTGGTTAACACCACGATGGCTGCTGCGTTATCAAGTGCTTTCCCTTCCACTTGTGTTTGTTCAGGGATGTTGTCTGTTTTAATATGTGGATCGTAGGCGATGACATCTAAGTCTAGTGCTTTTAATTCGCGGACGACATCGACTGATGGGCTCTCCCGCATATCATCGATGTTGCCTTTGAATGCAAGACCCAATACGGCTACTTTCGGGTGTTCAATGCCTTTTGCTTTCAAGATATCAGCCGTTAGTTGCGCTGTATAGGACGGCATCCCGTCATTTGTTTGTCTCGCTAAGTTGATGATTTGTGCATTGCCTTTGTCTAGTTCAACGAGGAACCATGGATCGACGGCGATACAGTGTCCACCTACGCCAGGTCCTGGGAAGTGGACGTTGACACGTGGATGGAAGTTGGCCAAACGGATTGCTTCCCACACGTCTACGCCGATATTGCCAGCGATTTTTGCAAGTTCGTTAGCCAGTGCGATATTAACGTCGCGGTACGTGTTTTCCATAACTTTGACCAATTCGGCTGTCGTTGCATCCGTTTCATGCATATCGCCTTTAACGAATGAGCGATAGAGGTCCGTTGTCAACTGAGCGGATTGTTCAGTAACTCCCCCAATGATACGGTCGTTAGTGATGAGCTCGGTAAAGACCTTGCCCGGGATGACGCGTTCCGGTGAGTGAGACACGTACAGCTCCTCGCCGATTGTTAGGCCCGATTTGACCAATTCAGGGATCATTACGTCTTGCACGGTACGTGGTGGTACTGTTGATTCCAAAACGACTAAGTTGCCTTTTTCAACATAAGGCACAATCGCTGCTGTTGCATTGCGAATATAGTCCAGATTGGCAGACTTGTCCTCGCGAATCGGAGACGGTACCGCGATGATGAAGACTTCTGCTTTGACAGGTGTAGTTGCGACAGTTAGTAAACCTGAGTCAATCGCTTCGTTCAACCGCTCTTGCAAACCGTCTTCCTCAATATGTAGGATCTTATTGCCAATATTGTGAACAACAGATGCATTCACATCAACACCATGGACTTTGTGGCCATGGTTTGCGAACATAACAGACGTCGGCAGGCCGATATAACCTAAGCCGACGACACAAATGGATTTCTTCATTAAATAAACTCTCCTTTAAGTTTTTAAGCAACTTGTTGCTTAAATAACATTCCTTAGCTTAAATAACATTCAATTTACTGTTGGCATGTGTGTACATACCTTTCAATCAGCTATTTCTACTCGATAGTATTTTTAGTAAAAATCGAGGTAAGTTCAATTGGCGTTTCAGCCGCTTAGGATCACTCATTAATCTAAACAACCATTCGGTACCGGTTTTCCTAAATACGGAAGGTGCACGTTTAACTGTTCCAGAGAATACGTCAAAACTGCCGCCGACTCCCTGAAAGACTAAGACGTTTCGAAGTCTGTCCATGTTGCGTCGAATCCATAATTCTTGTTTAGGACTGCCGAGTGCGACAAATAGCATGCGAGCACCGCTGTTGTGAATGCGTGTGACCAGTGCGTCTTCGTCTTGTTCGTAACCGTCCGTCATCCCTGCGATGATGATGCCTGGATAATCGCGTTGGATGTTGGCTGCGGCAAGTTCAATGACTTCTTTTTTGGCTCCGTACAAGTAGATGGGGTGCTTGTCCTCTGCAGCGAACTTCAGGTTACGCGCCATCATGTCCACCCCTGTGACACGGGATGTGATTTGCCCTTTTCTCAATTTGGAAGCTAGGAGAATCCCCACGCCGTCCGCAATTTGGAACGTGGAGTTATTAATGAGCTCGAGCAACTGGGGATCCTTTTGCGCCGTCATCACTTTTTCAGGATTGACTGCGATAATTGTTGACTGTTTGTCCTGCGACATCCGCGTCTTCAATTCACCCACAATGCCTTCGTATGTAAGGGGTGATACGTGTACACCCAGGTAAGATTCCTTCAATTATATAGACCTCGATTCTTCGGGTTTCAATTCCAACAGTATATCAGATTTCCATACTAGTTGCATAGCCCTTACGAAGAGTGATAAAATCTGATGAAGTAAGATGCTTTCACAAGTTCGTGAAAGTTTTTTCTTTGAGGAGGAAATTAGATTGAAAATTGTTCTATCAGGTTTTTATGGCCTCGGTAATACGGGTGATGAAGCGATCTTGAAGGCAATCGTTGATAATTTACGCGAAGACTTGGATAACCCCGATATTACAGTGTTTTCGCTGTCGCCTGAACAGACGGCAAAAGAATACGGCGTCAAGTCGGTCTACCGTGGATGGCGTCATGGCAATAAAGAAAAAGTAAAGGCATTACGTCAAGCGGATTTGTTAATATCCGGTGGTGGTGGGCTTTTACAAGATACTTATCCAACGAAGTTTTTGTTCGGTCCCCTTCCCTACTACTTGCTGATTGTGTTTTTGGCAAAGTTATGCGGAACGAAAGTGATGTTCTTCTCGCAAGGGATTGGTCCTGTTACGAGTAAATGGGGCAAGTTTTTAATGCGACTGTTTGCCAATATGGCGGATTTTGTCACAGTGCGCGATCAGTATTCGAAGGATTATTTGCTGTCATTAGGCGTTAAGCGTCCTGAGACGGTTGTTACAGCGGATATCGTTTTTGCATTTAAGCCGGATGAGGATCATGTGGCCTATGCGTCACTTGGATTGAAGGGTGATGAGCGACTAGTCGCTGTTGCGCCGCGTCCTTGGTTTGATCATGAAGATGAGTATATTGAAAAATTAGCATGGGTACTAGATGAGTTAATCGAACAACGTGGTGTGATGCCGGTGTTTGTCCCAATGGAACCTCCGTACGATACAAACGTCTCTAAGAAAGTGATGGCGAAGATGCGTTTTGCGGACAAGACGCGGTTACTTGGCGAATCATTTACACCGAATGAGTTTTATAATTTCATAGCGAAGACGGATTTGACGATTGCTTTACGCTTGCATGCACTGATTTTTGCGGCGTTGTCGAATGTGCCCCATATCGGCTTGAGTTATGATCAGAAAGTGGAAAGTTTCTTGAAGCGTTCAGGCATGTGGGATAAGTCGTTCCCGCTTGGCGAGTTTGAGAAAGAGACGTTACTTGCGAATGCGTTGTATGCGCTTGATCATTCGGACGAGTTGAAAGCGATGATGGCGCCGAATGTCGATGTGTTACGTAGTGAAGCAAAACGAAATGTTTCCTTGTTGAAAGATCGTTTTAATACTGGAGGTAAATGATAAATTGAAAATATTACTTGCTACCGCTTATGACTATCCCCACCTCGGTGGGTTGTCGGTTCACATGGCTACCTTGAAAGCCGGATTGGAGTCACGTGGCCATGAAGTACGGATTGTTTCGTTTACAGATGTGCCGAAGTGGAAGAAAGACGGCATCGTTAGAGGACCTGCGTTTTTATTGAACAAAGTGAAGAAGGGCTCGGGGTACGTTTGGACGTTGAAGCGTCGGAAAGATGAGCTTGAAGCGATCATTAAACATGCAGTGGCGGATGGTTCGTATGATCTGATCAATGCACAGGATGTCTATACGACGTATGCGGCTATGCCTTCTGGTGTGCCGATTGTTAGTACGGTGCACGGTTATTTGACATTTGAAGGAATTTCTAAGGGTACGGTTATCGAAGGTTCTCCTGAAGCGGCGACGCTGATGGCTGACGAGAAGGAATCGTACCGTGTGACGCGCGAGGTCATTACGGTGGATACGCGCATTAAGGAATATATTGAGCGTGAAACGGGCGTTGTCGGCAATATGATTAAGAACTTCATCGACGTAGAGTCGTTTAAGCCTGAAATTGAGCGCCGCGATGAGTTCCGTGAGAAGTATGGTTTCGAGAAGGACGATCAGATTTTCTTCGTGCCACGTCGACTGACGAAGAAAAATGGTGTCATCTATCCAATCTTGTCATTGCCGGCTGTGCTGGAGAAATTCCCGAAAGCGCGTGTGGTATTTGCGGGAACGGGTGAAATGATGGATACGATGAAAGCGAAGGCTGCGGAACTTGGCGTAGCGGATCGCGTGACGATGGTTGGCGCGGTGGATCATGCCGATATGGTGGAGTACTATGCGCTTGCGAATGTCGCGTTGGTCCCATCGATTTACTCGGCAGGTGTGGAAGAAGCGACGTCAATTTCAGCGCTTGAGGCGATGGGTTCTGGAGTGCCACTGATTGCGTGTGCGGTTGGCGGATTGAAGGAAATTATCGCACACGAAGCGGATGGTTTGTTGGTAGAAGAGCAAAATCCGGAAGCGTTGAGTGAAGCAATGATCCGTTTGTTGGGTGACCCTGTGTATGGTCAGCAGTTGGCGGATGCAGCGCGTGCGAAGATTATTGCAGAGTACTCGCATTTTGCTGCGGCTGAGAAGTATGAAGCGATTTACTTGAAGGCTTTGGGTCGGGATTGAGTTAAAGGATTTGATTCCCCCGACTGGCGGTACTGGTTTAATTGAATGATATCGAGATATGAAGCTCCCTGCCCTGGCGGGGAGTTTTCTTGTATGGGAGATGTGCGAATGAGCAGATTAAAACAAGCGGCGTTGTGGACGACTGCGCTTGCGCTGGTGTTGAAGTTGTCGGGGTTTGTGCGGGAAGCGATTTCAGCAAAAGAGTTTGGAGTTACCGCCGAGACGAGTGCTTACGCCCTGGCATTTGCATTCATTACGCTCATTGTGGCGATGATTTCGACAGGGTTCAATAATGTGTTTTTGCCGATGTATGTGAAAAGACGTAAGGCTGGGCTCGATGATGGTGATAGTAATGCGAATGCATTATTGAATTGGACGATGATTATTTTTGGTGGCGTCAGTTTACTCGGTTGGTTTTTTGCGGATGCTTTCGTGCCACTCATTTATGGACATATGAGTCCCGAGCTAGAAGCTTTGTCCGTTGAAATGACTCAAATATTCTTTGCGTTTATGACGATTATTGCCCTTAGTGGAGTGCTCGATTCCTATTTGCAATCACGACGCATTTTTGTCCCTTCGCAGGTAGCCAAACTGCTGGCTACCTTGATGGCGGCATTATTTGCTTTATTTTTCAGTGATGTATGGGGCATTTTCTCTTTGGTTTATGGATTCATCGCCGGTACAATGATAGGCGTTTTGATTCAAATCATTGCGCTCGCCCGGTCTGATTATAAGTGGCGTCCCGAGTTCAAAATGGAACGCGAGTTTAAGATGGCGTTTTTGGTATTGATTGTGCCATCACTGTTGAATTCTGTTGTTGGACAAGTGAATTTATTCGTCAACCGATCCTTCGCTAGTGGTACAGGCGATACAGCGGTGACTTATTTGGATAAAGCTTCACTGATTATTAGTATTCCGAATGCAATCTATGCTACGACGCTGGCGGCAATTATTTTTACGCTGATGAGTGAACAAACGGAGAATGTTGCGAAGTTCCGGGATACGACTTTTCGCGGGATGGAAATTTCGCTTGTTACACTGCTGCCGATTGCGGTTGGTTTGCTCGTTGTAGGCGATGCGGCGATTTCATTTTTATATGAGCGAGGGGAATTTACTGCTACGGATACGGCGAATACACATTTAGCACTGTTATTGTACTTACCGATTATCGTGTTCCAAGGGATGCAACTCATTTTGTCGAAGTCGATGTATGCGCGTGGCAAGACGGCAGTTGTGTTTCGAATTAGTGTCACGACCATCGCTATCAACTTTTTACTGAACTGGTTACTTGTTGATAAATACGGTTATCCAGCATTAGCGATTTCAGCCACTGTTGTCAGCATTTATTACTTCACAGTATCGATGGTTGTCGTGTATCGGGATCTTGGCATTGCCGAGTTTAAACGATTTGCGCGGATGAGTTGGCGCGTTGTTGTGCCAGCAATTGTGATGGGATTAGCGGTATGGGGATTGAAGTCCGTCACTGGCGCCGGGGATTGGTATTCGTTATGGCAGCTTGCTGTGTTAGTTCCGTTTGGGGTTGCTGTATATGCAGTGATGGTGAGATTGTTTTATAAGGAAGGATTCAATCGATTCGTCGGATTGCTACGACGCGGGTGATTGAGTTTGGTGAGGTCGCTCCTGATGTTGGGGCGGCTTTTTTTGTTGGAGAGTTTGATGGGAATGTTGGGCGGGAGACTACCCTTTGCGCGCAGGAGAACTCTCTTTGCGCGCAGGTGAACTCTCTTTGCGTGCGGGTGAACTCTCTTTGCGCGCGGGTGAACTCTCTTTGCGCGCGGGAGTTCTCTCTTTGCGCGCGGGAGTTCTCTCTTTGCGCGCGGGAGTTCTCTCTTTGCGCGCGGGAGTTCTCTA
>NZ_JBIWFE010000002.1:456095-471704 GCF_044762865.1 Sporosarcina sp. NPDC096371 | reverse complement strand
ATCTCTCTTTGCGCGCGGGAGTTCTCTCTTTGCGCGCGGGAGTTCTCTCTTTGCGCGCGGGAGTTCTCTCTTTGCGCGCGGGTGAACTCTCTTTGCGCGCGGGTGAACTCTCTTTGCGCGCGGGAGTTCTCTCTTTGCGTGCTTCGTCCTTGGTTGGACGCTTTTGCGATTTTGTTGGACACTACACCCATTTGGTTGGACACTCCGCTTTATGCTATTATGCTTGTAGGTTGTTATTGTTTGATAGAGATAAATGGGTTTGATTTTAGGAGTGAAGCTGATTGAAGAAGTTAGTTGTTCGCATATTTTTGTGTGTCGCATTAGTTGCTTGCGCGGGTGCTTGGTTTTATTTCACGGATCGAGAGACGGTTGTGTACGATCGGGAGGATTATTCCGTTTCTGTGACAACGCCTTCTGTGATCAAAGTGAAGTTTTCGGGTGAACGAATACGTGAGATGGAGAATACGGTGGATGTCATTCGAGAATTTGATGTGACGTTTTTGGGGACGGCTGCTGGGCGCTATTCCATTACGGAACGGACGCTTGGCAATGGCACGGTTTTCTTGTTTGATCGACTGGAAAATGAGGGACGGTTCGCCTATGAGGTGGAGACAGCATTTGTGTTGCCGGATGATGCGGATGTTACCGATACAAGTTGGAATCCACAAATTGTTGAGCATCCGTATCACGATGTCTTTGGACAAGATCCTACTGTGAATCCGTTTGGGCGGGTGACGGTATCCAATGGGGATGGAGCTCTTGAATTGATTGTTGGAAACGTGTATGTGTCGAAGCCGTTGGTGAAGACGTATGAGCGCGGTAAAGTCAGCAAGGTGCGGGAGTTGGCGAAGGAATTCCGCGAAGTGGACATGAAGGGGAATCGTATTTCGCAATCAGCGAAAGTTGGGACTGGCGACATTGCAGAATCATGGACTATGATCGCACAGGCTCCCCTTTTCACTTCTGCCGATGAAGAGAATGCCTATGTGGATTTTGCGTTACATAATCAGACAACGCAATTGAATTGGTTGACGATGGATGGGCCTTTCACGAAGTTGCCGTTTTCCATTGATCCTGGTACGAAGATGGGCTACGGCCGCGTTATTGGGCGCATTGAGGATGATGTGGCATTGGAGTGGTACGGCAAGTCGCAATCCTTGTTTTTTGAGTCTATGGTGTTAAACTCGCGCATCAATCTTCTTTATTATATCGAGGAGTTTGAAGGCACGCGTTGGCCGTCGGAATATACGAGCACTTGGTTGAGTAATGCTTACGGCGTGCGTGCCCCTTATGTGGATACGCGTTATAACGAGTATGTGTCGTTGTTCTTGGACAAGACTGCACGACAGTTCCCCGAGGGTGTGACGGATGCTAGGTTGTATGTGCCGGTCTATGCGGATTACTTATTGTCCCGCGTAGAAGCTGGTGAAATGATTGAAGCTGGCGACGGCTACTTGATCGTCGATTATTTTGATGAAGATCCGGAAACGGCTTTGACGCATGCTTCGTTGAATCACGAGCTTGGCGGGTTGAAGATTTTGTTGACGGCTTATCAGGATACTGGCGATGAAAAGTATTTAACGACTGCGCGCGATGTGATAGCAGGGATTGAGGCATTCGGACAAGCAGATGGTGGGTGGGTTCGCGAAAACGGGGATTTATGGTACCAAGCGCGACCGGATGGGACTTTCTCTGGCGATGATTATCCGCAGCTTACTTTGCTCGATTTGTTAGAAACACAGAAGTTGCTGGAAGAGCTTCAGTTGGGCAGGAATGTGTATTTCGATCAGATGATCGAAGCGAAGCTTGGTTACTTGACAAGTGAGGGTATTGAGTTGATTGAGAAGGTTCGGGTGTTGATGGATAAATAGTGAGATGAAACCCCCACTCTGGGTTGAGTGGGGGACTTATTCATTAGAATATCTGGAATGTCTGGGTTACCTATTTTCAGCTTAAATTTTTGAATCTTTGTTAATTCTGGGTCGAATGAAATATACTGTGACTTAAACTCCAAATGCTGAAGTTTATGATAAAGTTTTAATAAGAAATCCTTCCATTCTTCCAACGTAGAAGCCGAAACCTCCTCTGGACTTTCTAACATTCTATATCCATCTGCATTATGAAACATTAATAATCCAGTTCCTAAATCACAACTTTTATTTTCTAGGAGTACTTTAGGTACATCAAAACCGTTATTCCAATTGTAATTTGCTGCAATAAAGTGAAGATAAAAAGGGTTATCAATTTTACCTATCTGACTAATTGCATTATCTTTATCCTCATCATAAAGCAATATCTTACTATATTCTTCGAATACATCCAGCTTAATATGCCCACCATTTGATTTATCATTTTATATTATTTTTCTAAAAAGAACTTTCATTGTCCTCGAATATACCAAAATAGCTGTATTAATCCTCATTAAACATTTGCTCATCAACTTCTTCCAGATACCTTTCTGTATCTAAATGAGATTCTATAAGATTATCTAAAAACTCAATGCTAACTTCTCTATTCTCTTCAAATATGTGAACTTTAGCACCAGCCTCTAATAATAAACTTACTATCTTTTTCATTTCCAACAATTCATCAATTTCTAATAGATTATACGATAAGATGAAATCATTATTATTCAGTAATTCTTTTATTTCAGATATACTCTTATTAGTATTTTTTCTTAAAATAGAAATGTACTTGACCTCATTAGTATCTTTTTCTATTTGTATATTCATTTTAGCCATTTAAATGTCTCCCTCCATGAATTAATAATCATCAATAGGATTAATTGGTTTACCTGGCAGACTATTTTTCCAATTACCTCCATGCCAACCTTTGAAATGCTCGTTTGGTGTAGCTGGATATATAATTTCCCCTTTATTCGCTAAGTGCGGATATTGTGAAGCACTGTAGGAATGGTGCCCTTGTACTATTTCTCCATCTACTTTAGGTTTCTTACCATTCAAAATATCATTTATTTGTTCTTGATTCCAGTCTCTTGTTGGAGTTTCGTTATTTAATATTCTTTGACGTTCTTGATACCAGAAATCGGTTACACCTGAAGCCCTATGTTTTGCAAATTTTTTATTCCATATATATTGCTCATACTCAGCTTTTGTAATAGTCCTATTCTCTATTTTCCCTCTCAGTTCTTTCATCTTTTTAGCACTTAATTGTTTTTGCTGAATAGGATGTGGATTTATATCCAATCCCTTAGTTCTATCTGATATTATTTGCTCTGCTGTCCTTGGCTGGCTGGTTTTCTTATTACCATTATCCATACCATTACCTGTACCCTTAGACACATCCTCAACTGTCGTATCCTTCTTAACATAAATTTCACCTTTATACTTAGATGGCTTGGCACCAGGAAGAAATGCAAGTACCATCTTTTTCGCCCCTTTTTTGAGGTATGTCTTAGGGTTTATATAATCCACGAATGCAAGGGGCGTCTCTTCAAAATAACTATCGAGTTCACGGGCACCACCGTCATCAAATTCTTCTTCCACTTCTTTAACCACTTCATATTGAATCGGCTTGCTTGTCCCCAGTTGGTATTCTTTAATGATTAGGCCATTTTCATATACGTGGAATTTTAACAGGTTGTAATTTCCGTAGATCCCCCGCTCGACTGTTTCTTTCCTTTTTCCCGCAAGTGCTAAGAAGGTCTCAGGTGTGATTTCCGTTCCTATCAATTCGTCTGGAACGTCGTTTCCAATACACCCAACAGGCGGGTTATTCTGTTGTTCAATAGCTGTTTTTAATCCACTGTTATGTGAAATTGCGGACCACTGGTCTGATTTGAAGTGGATGTCAGTTAGTCCTACTCGGAAGATGCCTTCAATATCCTCAAGCCATCTTTCCATAATTTGAAGATCCTGCCCTATCGGCGTCAGCGCAGCAACTTGGGTCGTGTCAAACTCATATAGTTGCATAATGGTATCGTTACGCTTAATTGTAGCATTACGCACGCCGTACTGTACTTCGCTATCATCTAGATGTGGTAGCCCGACAATATCAGCAACCTCATTCATGATGCTGTTCGCTTCGTCTGTCAAACTTTCCGTCAGTCTCGCAATAGACTGTAGTCCTTGTTCGATTTCTACTTCTAGGAAGTGCTCCCGAATGTAGCCCGAGGGATCTGGTTCGAGTGCATCAAGGGCTAACTCCATCTGCTTTAGAACCGTTGTGTAGCGGTCTTTAAACATCATGAAAAATTGAAAGAATGGCAAATGGCATTCTGCGTAAAATGCGCGGATTGCATGTCCACCTTCACCTGTTAGCGAATCTTCCATCGCAACAAGACCTTCAATTGAGCGTTGTATTAACCTCATTTCGTTTCCAAGACGGTCAAGCATCGCGATGTTCCGGCGGAGTCCATCCTGGAACGGATGGACGTCTAGTATTTTCATATATATCGCCTCTTCCGAAATTGTAAAAAGGTAAAATATCCCTTCATTATTTTGTACGAAGGCTATACCTAGGAAGTTTCCTTATTGTTTTAAAATGATTCAGAAGAGGTGCACGGGTTTAGTAAAACCATGACTAATGTATGAGTACTACCAGTCAAAATACCTTTCATTAGATTAATCATAAAGGTACTAGGTTCCCACTGCATTCTGAATTAATTCTGAACCCACACATAAACAGTAATAGACGAAAACCCCTACTCAGACGTGGAGTAGGGGTTTCGTTTTGCGATCACTTTTCGATTTTCTTAATGAGAAGTGAATTGCCGTCTTTTTCTCGGATCCAGCCGGATTCATATGGGTACATGTCAGATAAAACGTTATACCACAAGTAGCCATCTGTTCCCATTTCTTCACCAATAATAACTAGCGGATAGCCGAAAGCATCGTTCACGCCCAAGTTTTTCGACTTGTACGAGAATAGTTTGCTAGAGCTTGTATTGGGTTCAGTTCTGACATTAATCGTGCTACTGTAAACAGTCATAGCTCGCTGCTGCTTATTGATATCTTTACTGCCTAGATATTTATCGGCACGCCACATATAGCCTGCGATTTTCGAACCCCAGTTGGGATCTGATGCGTAATGGACATTGATGCCTGTTGATTTATTACCCGGTACGGCACCTTTCGCGTAGCCACCTTCTTGTGCCAAGTATCTTGCATTAACATAAGTCGTGACGAAAGCAGTAATACTGTCTTCAGGTTTCGCATATTTTTGACCCTGGTCTGGGCTGCTATCATAGACTGAAATACCAAATAAGTTGTTCTTTGTCTGCGCATTGACACTCATGCCGGAGTCACTTTCGTGAAGTGCTGCACCCAAAACGAATAATGCATTGACATTGTACTGTTCTTCCATCTGCTTGATGTACTTCCCAAGGCCGATTAACTTCGACGTTTGTAAAGCTGTTGGGTATTTAGATGTTACTTCTGTCAATCGATATTGAATGTAGCGATCCAGATCCTCTGCCGTATAGTTTGTTTTCGAGCGCACGGATAGGAACTGGAAATACTGATAGTCCACGCCTTGTAGTGTTCCTTGAGCGTTTGAGAAATGTACGCCGTCATAGCTGTAATAAGGAACGTTCGGTGTCATAAAGGATGGTGCAGGTCCTACTGGATAGACGCCAAGCTTTTTCGAACCAGCTGCATGATTCACCGTGGAGTGATTCAGCGTTCCGTCTGCTGCCGCCATGTAATATTCACGATCCGTAATGAGCTTCAGTGGAATGAAATCGACTTCACTATGTTTGACATAGCCAATTGAACCACCTGCTTGTACTTTTACCGATTTGTCATTCGATTCGATATAGCGCATTTCCCGCCCATATTCCATATACGTCAATTGCGTTTTGAATTCAGGTTCAGCGTAGACGATTGTCACGGCAGTGCCTGTTTTACCCGACACTGTGTTATTGCCGTATGCGATGCCTGACTTTACTTGAACGATTTCATCGCCATGATAAATGGCTTCGAATTTTGTAGTCGCATTGTACGCTACTACCGCGTCTGCATAGGTATTATATGCTTTTGCGTCCTTGACCAATTTACCGTTTTCAATCGTTGCAAGCTTGAACCCACTGTCTACGACTGGTGGTGTAACCGGCGGTGTGACTGGTGGAGTGACTGGTGGGGTAACTGGCGGTGCAACTACCTCTTCTGCATTTAAAAACCGTGAAATGAAAGCCGCTGCTTGCTCGCGCGTCGCATTGGATTTCGGTTCGAAACGGAATGTGCCGTTTGCATTTGGAATTCCGCTGATAATATTGTAGTTGGCATTGTAAAATACGGAACGGATACTACCTGATGATCCGAATTCGCCTTTATCCGTAAACTCTACTCGCTTTTCTACTAATGGCTTTTTAGAATACTTGAGAACGTTTTCCATAGTAATAGCCACTTGTTCACGCGTGATCAAGTCATTTGGCTTAAACGTGTTATCCGCATAGCCTTTCATCAAGCCAGCGCTGTTCACTTTATAAATCGTTGCTGCTAGCTTCGATGAGTTGGATACATCTTTGAAACTACCGGTTGCATCTGGTAGTTTAAGTGCTCTTGCAACAAATGCTGCAAATTGCGCACGTGTTACGTTTTCTGTCGGTTTGAATGAACCATCTTCGTAGCCACTCAATATGCCTTTGTCGATCATTTCCCGCATTTCTTTTTCAAGCGAACGACCTGTTAGCTCGTCCGCGCTTGCGGTAATGCCCGATACACTTGCCGTTAGAACTAGCAAGAACATGAGCATTACCATCAATTTCTTTTTCATTGTCCCATTCCACTTCCTCACTTTTTTTGATAGATAATTGGATGTATTTCTCTAGGTTGCCCCTACTCTCTTACTCTACCAGTTTCTTCTACAAGAATACAGAATTAATCAATTTCGCTTCAACTGAAGCAAGTTAAAAGGAGCCGTTCTGGTTTAATTCAGAATCGGCTCCTTTCGTGTGATGGTTATTTAGATTTAGTTGGCATAGCGCTATATAATGCTGCTGAGAATTCAGCACGTGTTGCATTGGCTGTGATTGAGAAATTCTTTGTTTGGAAAAGGGATGTTTTATCCAACACTTTTAGCGCAACAATGGAATCATATGCCCAGTATGTAGAAGGTACGTCTGTATATAGGGAAGCTGTTTTCACTAGATCTTCTGTTGCTTCTACCATTTTAAATGCACGCTCCAAGATGACAGCTAGCTGTGCTTTTGTTAAGGGATCCTCTACACCGAATCGTCCATTCTCATAACCTGCTAGAATGCCAGCTTCGTTCATGGCAGCGATGTCTTTTGCGAATGAATGCGTTGTGCCAACATCTGTAAAGATTGCGTTGCTTTTCGTTTCTAATTTCAATACACGGTTAATCATTGCGGCAGCTTGTCCACGATTGACCTGTGCGTCTGGGCGGAATTCCTTATTCGGGAATCCACTAATAATGCCGTTTGTATTCAGATTGACAATGGCTTGGAATGCTGGGTGTGCTGAATCTACGTCCTTAAATTCACTATTTGTTACTGGTTTAGCTGGGGCAGTTGGAAGCCTTCTAGCACCCGTATATTTGGAAGACCAATAGGAATTCGTTTTCAAATTCGCGATAGCAACGCCTTTGTTTTCCGCGGAAATGAATTGATCATTTCCAAGGTAAATCCCTGAATGTGAAATACCACTTTTATAGGTACCTGAAAAGAATACGATGTCGCCAGGTTGCAAATCACTTTTGGCAACAGCTGTTCCTGACTTGTATTGTTCAGCTGATGTACGTGGTAAGTCGATGTCAAAGTGTTGAAAAACGAAACGGATAAAACCCGAGCAGTCGAATCCAGAAGTCGTTGTTCCACCGAATACATATGGGACACCTAGATATTTCTTTGCGTATGTAGTGATGTCATTTGGCGTTGCCGCACTTGCTTGTTGCACTTTCGTAAATGGAGACATTGTGAATAGTAAGGCTACTATCACTGCCATGATAAACTTGTTTCTCATTTTCCACCTCTTATTTTCTCTCTTAACATTTTATGTATTTGTTATATTTCTTTCTCTCTCGAACACATTAATAACAATACCATAGAATAGAACGATTTTACTTTACAATATGATTACAAAGGAATTACGAGGATAATAAAAAGCCCAACCCTTATAAATTCATAAAGGATTGGGCTGGTATTTAATTCAAATCAAACACATTTTTACATTTATACATCCAAATTTGTCTGCATTCTCCAACTAAAGAACCGTTATTGCTGGAACAAGTCTGGTCGTTCTGCACCTGCCAAGAATACGCTAAATGTCGCCCGTGTCATAGGGTGTTGCGGTTTGAAGGTACCATCTGGATAGCCCTGCACGATTTTGGCTTGTGTCAGTGCGAGAATGGCTTCATAACTTGCTAGATTACTTGTGACATCCGAAAAATCCGATGGCTTGGAGACATTTGCTTGTAAGTGAAATGCGCTTTGTAACAATAATGACATTTCAGCACGTGTGACGGCGTCATTCGGTCTAAATGTGCCATCCTCGAAGCCAGCGACGAGGCCCTCTTCAACGGCAGATTGTATATAGCCAGATGCAAAGTTACTTGGGGAAACGTCTTTGAAAATGCCTGTTCGTTGTTCCCCATTTAAATCGAGTACTCTCCCGACTAAGGCAACTGCTTCTGCGCGAGAAATCAGTTGATCGGGGCGGAATGTTTGGTCCAAATAGCCTTGGATTTTTTTATTGTGCGCTAAATACGCAATTTGCCCTGCATACCATTTATCTGAATTGACATCCTTGTATTGAATCCCTTTCACGGGGATAACGAGTTGATCTGATCCAGTTGTCCTGCTGCTATTTGTGAAGGTTACGTCGATTATATGTGTACCGGCGAAGCGGTATAATTCCCATTTCCCCGGCGATAGCTCTTTTATTTCATGATCGCCTATCATCAATTTTCGTTCTGTTGTGTCATCGGCATTTGACAGTTCAATTGTAATCTTGCCGCGATCCACGTAATGCGATAACGCCGGTTTTTCATTGATGACGACTGGGTATTGCACTAGGCCGTATCCAAATTCTTTGTCACGTCCAGACTCGCCAATATCTTCAGCTGCGTTGGCTAAAATAGCCCTCAACTTGGTGTTACTGATGTCTGGAAAACGTTCTTTAAGCAGTGCAATGATTCCCGTGACGTGGGGGGAAGCCATCGATGTGCCAGACATTTCCTTATAGCCATCCTGTTCGCCATCATCATCTAATTGCTTCGGAAATGTACTGATGATGCCACTTCCGGGTGCAGCCAATTCCACTTCTGGTCCAATGGAGGATTCGAATAGATGCCTTTTGTCGGGTGTAATGGCAGATACAGCAATGACGGTTGGATATTTTGCTGGGTATTGAACTGCATCGATTTTATTGCCGATTTCTTCATTACCCGCTGCAGCTACTAAAATCATTCCCTTTTGGTAAGCCTTTTCGAGCATCAATTTTAGTGCCGGGTCATCCCGATTTGTAGTGATGCTCATATTCAAAATCTCGATATCATTCTTAATGGCCCATTCGACGCCGGCAATAATGTCTGTCGTACGGCCAACATCGTGTTTATCGATTGTCTTAATGGCATATAACTCGACATTGGGTGCGATGCCCATTTTGTTCTGCCCTGCTATAATGCCGGCAACATGGGTACCGTGTCCAAAGTCGTCGTCATAAGGTGTCCCTATCGCACAATCTTCTTTGGGTAAGGTACAAATGCCACCTGCCACTTTCAAATCTGGATGACTGACATCAATTCCACTATCAATGAGCGCGACTTTTACACCTTTTCCTGTGTAAGGCGTCGTCAGATCTGGTGTTGCTTTTAGCATGCTAAATTGCTTGGGAATGCTATCTGTGAGTGCTGTTGCTTTATAGGTATTGATTGGAAATACTTGCACATCGGGATAATTCTTTTCAAGTTGGCGTCGTTCTGATGCTGTTAAAGGAATTTCCATCATCGATAGCAGGTCAAACACGCGCGTAAAATGAGGGAACTTTTCTTGAATCTCTGCTAATTCACTTTTTGAAGCGGATAACAAATAATCGGTTTTATCATCTGCGTGTACGGGTAGCGGTAGAACTATAAAAAGTGCCAGCAAGCATGCAAAAATTGTTTTTTTCATGGCTATCCCCCATTTTTCAAAAGTAGTTTCTTATGAAAAAACCCCTAGCTAGTCAATGACTAAGTAGGGGAATTAATCAATGTAGCTTCTTACTTGGCTTCGCACTTACCGTATCGTATAACGGTAAAACGTCTTGGCGATTTTCAAAGTGATAATAGTAATCTAGTGATGCAAGGAATAAAGCCTTCGCCATTTTTTCTTGACCTGCATCAGTCCTCATCACATCATTGTCTTTTTTGTTATCAATGAATCCGACTTCCGCAAGTATTGACGGCAATGTATTCCAGCGATTCACATAGAAAAGCTGTGTTTTTACTTTGCGGTCTGTTAAGTTCCACGCTTCCAACATCCGACTCTGTGTGTAGATCGCTAAAGCGCGTGATTGTTGTACGTTCGGATTCGGCACAGATGCTGTCCTAGGCGCGTAATAATACGTTTCTGTTCCATTTGCGGAACCCGTAAAGGCATTTGTATGGATAGACATGAAAATGTCTCCATTATTCTCTGCCGCAAACTTCGTACGATCCGCTAATTCTACAAAGTAATCACCTGAACGTGTCATTTTGGATTGAATTGGGGTTTTCGCATAATAGGCATTCATTTTTGTACCGATACTCAATGCAACATTTTTTTCTGATATGCCATAACCTGCTGAGCCACCATCTTTACCACCATGCCCAGGGTCAATGATCACAACCAGTTCATTTAAGGCTTTTTTGCCTGGAACTGTCGGCGGTGTCACTGGGGGAGGTGTTGGTTCTGGTGGTGTCGTTTCCGGTGGTGCTGTTTCTTCTGGTGGTTTTGGTTCAACTGGTTTTTCGGTTGACACCGGATTGTCAATTTGGATATAACTCGTATGGACAAATCCTTTTGTGCCGCCATGCATGACATAAGCCCAATCCCCAACAGAATAGCCATATTGAACTTCCTGGCCAGTTGCTAATTTACTGACGGTTGGATAGGACGTATTCGGGCCTGTCCGCATATTTAACGGTGACGAATCTTTCGTGTTGACGAACATTTTCACGTCGAATGTTTCTTTTTGTTCCGTACGGAAGTCTGAATTAATGCTTCGTGTTAGAAAAACTGCAAAGTCTGCTCGTTTAATCGTTTGAGATTCCCCAAACGTACCGTCTGCAACCCCTTGTGCAATTCCTTTTTTCATCAATGTGGATGACGCTGTACTCACTGAATTTGCATTGTATTTAAAGGCTCTGCTGATCAAAACAGCCATTTCGCCCCTGCTCAGTGTACGTGTCGGATTGAATTTCCCATCCTGATAACCGGAGATAATTTTCATGTCTACTAATTGTTTAATATAGCCCGATGAGAAATTATTGACGGTAACATCAGGGAAAGATGTGTTTTGTCGTTCTCCATTTAGTCCAAGTGAGCGGCCTAACATTGCAGCTGCTTGTTCCCTTGTCACTTGCACATCAGGGCTAAACTTTGTAGCGGATGATCCGCTGGTTATGCCACCCTGCACCAAATAATAGATTTCGGCCTGTGCACGATGTGTCGAACCAACGTCCGTAAATGTTGTATTTGCTGATGCCGCTTGTCCAAAGGGAGTCACTATAACCGCGAGTAACGACAAACAAAGTATGGCTATTACTTTCCTCAATACTGTTTCCTCCTAATTTCATATGCTACTCATAAGAATACAATAGATTTTTGTAAAACTCTATCTTTCTATCGAACTAAATTGATATTTTATGCCGGATGGCTGCAGATGCGAGAAGTGTGGGGCTATAGTTGGACTATTTTACGATTTCATTGGACATTGACGTGGTCGTTGGACACCCAGCGATTTCATTTTCCAACCTCGCGATTACGAAAATAGCCACCCCACTGACCGGATAGATCCGGTTGGCGGGGTGGCTTGGCTGTTCTAGTTATTATTTTGTTAGAGCAAGGTCGATGATGCGGCCTTCTACTTTTGGATCTACTGTTTTTAGTGTTTTTACGTAGCTGATGAAGTTTTCGTAGTCAACAAATCCTGGCTCTGAGACACGACCTTCTTCGTATGCTTTCTTCATTTTTTCAAATCCATCTCCACCTTTTGCTGTGAAGTTGGCTGTTGTAACGAAATACATTTCGCTGTCAACGATGTCTTCATACTTATCGCCTTTTTTAACTTTTACAGATTTGATGCGCTTGCCTACTGCAGCTTTAGAATCATACGTGTATTGCATACCCGCAACATGTAGGAAAGCGCCGCTTTCTTTTAGTCCGCCGCCTTCACGTACTTCAGCAGAGATACCGTGTTCTAGTGTCGCTTTCAAATCTGCTCCTGAAAGTTGAACAATCGCCAACGCGTTTCCGAATGGCATTGCTTTTAGGACGTTACCGACTGTGATATCTCCAGCTGGAATTGATGCACGGATACCACCGCCATTTTGCAGGGCAATTGAAGTTTTCGGTTGGATTTCTTGTGCTTTTGCCAACATAGCATCTGCCATTAAGTTACCAAGGGATGTTTCACTGTAACGAACACTTGATACTCCGCCATCATCTGATTGACGACGACCGTCTAGGTTAGAAAGTGCTGTTTTTCCAATTGATTCCTCTTTCATGGCTTTCACTTTTTCGGCATATGGCGCTAGAACTTTAGCTGTTTCCGGATCAGGTTTCAATTCTGTAGCCGGTGATGCAGAAGTGTCTGTGTTGATCAACTTTCCAGCATGTGCGTAGATTTCTCCGTATTGATTGAACGAAACATCCAATGTACCGAGTGCTTTTCCGTATTCATTTGCTTGCAGAATGATAGTTGGCGCATCATGATCTTTGGCTACATATGGCTCTTTCAATGTAGAGTGCGTATGCCCGCCAACGATAACGTCGATACCTTTCACTTGTTTGGCAAGTTCTAAATCGTTGTCGTATGTTAATGAATCGTCGAATCCAATATGAGTAAGGGCGATAATTTTATCGATACCCATGTTTTCAAATGCTGCAACCGATGCTTTTGCACGGTCAATGTAGTTTAGAAATTGGACCTCACCTGTACTTGCGATGAATGGTGTTTCTTCTGTCGTTAAACCGAAGAGACCCACAGATTGTCCATTGATATCCAATACAACACCATCATAAATATGTCCGCCCTTATAATCCTGTACGACAGATTTTGTTTGCAGACCGTCGAATAGTTTGTCTTTTGAGAAATCAACGTTCGCCGAAACGAATGGGAATTTTGCTCCTTTAACAAATTTCGAAAGCGCCAAATGTCCTTCTTTAGATGCACCAAGGTCGAATTCATGATTGCCAAAAGTCATTGCGTCATAGCCCATTTCGTTCATGAGAGCAAGGTCGGCTTGTCCTTCAAATGCGTTGAAATAAAGATCGCCTGAAAATGCGTCCCCCGCGTGAAGTAGAAGGCTGTTTTTGTTTTCCTTACGCAACTCTTTAACCGCTGTTGCGATGTAGGGGAATCTTTCTGCATAGCCATGCGTGTCATTCGTATGCATAACCATCACATCAAGGAAATCAAACTTTTCTTTTGCACGATTGAGGAATACAGCAAACTCGCCGCGTTTAACAGGACTATCTGCGCCAAATTTCGTCACTGATTTCCCTTGTGTGATTCCTTCGTTCACAAGCGCTTGTACATAAGGTGCAAATCGTTTATTTACATCCGTAAATTTAGTTGTTGTCAGTTTTGTATCAATCGATAATTTTGCGGCATTCGAGATCATTAATGCAGCTTCGTTACGTGTCAAGTTCTCGGAGGCACCAAACTTTTTCGTCGATTTTCCAGTCATGATCTTAGCTTCAACTAATGCATTAACTGCCCAAGTTGCACGATCCGGAACGTCTGTAAAACCAGCATTTTTGTACTTACCAGCTTCGTCAAAACCAAGTGTTTTCGCAATCAAAACAGCTGCATTTACACGTGTGATATTCGCATCTGTTCCAAATTGAGTCGCCGAAGTACCACTCGTAATATCATTACCCACAAGGAAATTAACGGCACTCTCATACTTCTGAGAAACGTCCGTAAATGATAGTTCTGATGCTGATGTTGGCGCCACCATTACCGAAACGGCAGCTGCGGTAGCAATTGAAGATACTAGAAATTTCTTTGACATAGTATGATCCTCCTCAAAAATAAAACAATAATTTGTTATTATTAATCTTAACAGACTTTTCAGGAATAGACTACGAAATATTTGTTAAGTTTCCTATTCCCACCATTATGCTATTTGGATGATTAGGCGCTATGAACAGTCAGGTTTTATCATACTTGCCCCTTCTTTTCTTCCATAGATCCTCCGCCGCCCCTGATCCAAGGATAACGCCTGCAATAATGAAAACGAGTCCGATAAGATGGCGGGCCGTGATGACCTCACCTAAGAAAAGAACGGAACCTAGCAAGGAAAACATTGTATTGAAGTTAATGAATATGGCTGCTTTGGATGGACCGACTTTTCCAACTGAGTAATTGTAAAGCATATGCCCTACGGCAGTACCGATGATGCCGCTTGCCGCGAATCCGAGCCAGAAGATGGACGGAACTTCGGCGAATGCTTTGATTTCACCGGGTTCTTGGATAAGACTGATGATGAATAATAGTACGCTACCGATCAGCATCATGTAAGCAGTCATGAGACGCGGGTCGAGCGTTCTGGCTGCTTTGGAGATGACTAGGAATGATAGTACTTGTACGAGGATTGCGATAAAGACAAAGATGTCACCAAGTGCGAGTCCCGCTATTCCTCCACCCGCGAGGACGACTGAGCTAACGCCGACTAGTCCAAGCAATACACCGACCCATTGAATTTTGGACGGGTAGTTGCGAAGAATAAGTGATACGGAGATAGCTGTGAGAACGGGGCCTGTCCCCAATATGAGTCCGGCGTTTGTACCAGACGTGCGTGTAAGGCCCATGTTTAGGAAATAGTGATGCAGGACGACGTTAAGCAGTGCGCCGCCAGTGATGTATATCCATTCTTTGCGGGTTGGCAGGCGAATGAGTTTAAATGCCGATAAGATGATGAATACAGTGACACCTGCGAGTAAGATTCGGAATGTCGTCATGGTGACGGGTCCGACGTATAGCAGTAGATACTTGAGAAGTGGCAGGTTAAATCCCCATATAATCATTGCCGTTGTGAGTAGTATGTATATTTTCCACATTTTCATGAGGGATCCCTCCTAGTGTGTCTTTGTTGTGTGGACTTATTATACAGGAGTTGAAGGAATTGTGGAGGTGGGTTGGCTTTGCGTGTGGGGAACTCTCCTTTGCGCTCGGGGAACACTCCTTTACGCGCGGTGAACTCTCCTTTGCGCGCGGGGGACTCTCCTTTGCGCGCCGAGAACTCTCCTTTGCGCGCGGGGGACTCTCCTTTGCGCGCGAGGAACTCTCCTTTGCGCGCGGGGAACTCTCCTTTGCGCGCGGGGAACTCTCCTTTGCGCGCCGAGAACTCTCCTTTGCGCGCGGGGGACTCTCCTTTGCGCGCGGGGAACTCTCCTTTGCGCGCGGGGAACTCTCCTTTGCGCGCGAGGAACTCTCCTTT
>NZ_JBIWFE010000002.1:0-455997 GCF_044762865.1 Sporosarcina sp. NPDC096371 | reverse complement strand
TAGCGCGCGGGGAACTCTCCTTTGCGCGCGGGGAACTCTCCTTTGCGCGCGGGGAACTCTCCTTTGCGCGCGGGGAACTCTCCTTTGCGCGCGGGGAACTCTCCTTTGCGCGCGGGGACTTGTTCTATTCTGGTAATGAAATCGGAGTAACAATTCTCTTGATTATTGAAGTCTTTTCTTAGTTTTTATGAATGATTTGGTTTCATTGCATAATATGCGTTTTTGCGATTGCCTTGCAGTGTAAGATCTGATTTTGCGAGTAATCTTGTTGCGACATTTCTATTCTGCATCTGCGTAAAGTAACGGAATTCACTGTTTGTCATTTTATTTTTGATAAGCATAAACCAATCCTCGATAGCCGGTTTGTGTTCTTGGATCCCAGCATGGTTACAAGACGAGCATCTCCACTTTTTCCTCTCCCATACCATGCTGAATTTTGAACATTGCGGACAAATGACTCCCGGTTTGATTCTTGCAGGATGGATTTCACTCGAAATAGACATTGGGAATGGATTGTATTCTTGGTGATTTTTTATTAATTCGAATGCTAATTCTTGTATGTTTGCGTTGGTAAGAATGTCTTTATTAATAGGAATGGATCTGAAATAGGACGGGGCTTCGTAGGCAAATAGGATTTTTGTTTCATGGGTATTTTCCATGACCAGTTCATTGTTGTATGCGAAAGCGACGACTCCATTAATGGGGATGGTAATCCGTCGCCGTCTTAGCCAGTTAAGCAGAAAAAACTGCTTGCGTTCGAGTTCAACGATTGGACTTTTTATCACTTTTCTTTCTCCTGATGGGAGTACACGGATGAACTGAGTTGGGTTTGAAGTAATTATGATTTTGCCTGCGATGTTTTTCACTTCAGTAATCATAATGAATGCTGGGGTTATGAGGATCGAGTCCATTTGGAAATAGACGCCATCTTGCTTCAAACAGATATCATGCAAAATCGCATGGGGATAGACGGGTTTGAATTCGGTCATGCATTTATCGTATTGTTGTTCACCCCCATAGCCTGCTCGCCTATTGTAAAGTTCTTCTACAATATAATTTCGTTCTTTGTGATCGACCGACAAGCGTTTTTCGAGTGAAATCAATCCCCGAAGTCTGTTTGGCATTTCCCGTTTTTTGTACAACATATACTATCACCTCGCGCATAGCATATCAGACCACTCGAGTAATTGGAATAGTTTGACCGAAAGCCACAATTTGATGCCATAATACAGTACAAATTTGAAATTTGCTTGTATATTGCACGGGAGGGATTGTGCCTTTACGCGACAGGAATACCCCTTTGCCCCCCCGAAACACTCCTTCATTAAACATAACTAAAAAACCGCCTACTTGGGCGGTTTTTTAGTTATAGTGTTGAGTCACTTAAAAAGTTTTGGATGATATGTTGTTTAGGTTCGTAGGTTTTGATGGCATAGCCTTCTTTTTGAAGCCATTCGATGATGTCTGGAAGGGCTTTTGTGGTTTGGCTTCGATCATGGAGCAGAATAATGATGTCACGATCGCCAGACTTATAGGCTTTTTCTACTCCGTTGCGGACATTTTTAACGATTTGGTCTGCTTCTTTGTCGGTATATCTCCAGTCATTGGAGTCGACATCCCAGTCCCACATCTTATAGTCATATTTGTTGAGCTGTTTTTTCATTGCTGGGGTGACGTGCGGTTTACTACCGTATGGGACACGCAGGAGTTTGGCATCTTCGCCGGTCATTTCTAAAATGAGTTTTGTACCTTCATTCATTTCATTAATGAAGGCTGCTGACGATTTGTATACCTTATCTTTGTCGTGTGTCATGCTATGTGTGCCGATGTAGTGACCTGCGTCAGCAACTGATTTGACGATTTTTTTGTTGTCTTTCATATGTTTTCCGAGGAAGAAGAATGAACCTTGGGCATCGTATTTTTTCAGTGTCGCATTATTGATGGTTGTGAATTGATTGGGTCCATCATCAAATGTTAAATAGACGTTCACTTTTGACTTTTTGCCAGACTTTACGGGTGGCTTGGTGGCCCGTTTTTTCTCAAACCACTGTTGGACATATTGTATAAATTCTGGATGACTCAAGTGACTGTAGTCATCACGGTAGATACGAAATGTTTTCAATCGTGGAAGATAGTCTATTTTGAATCCAGTTGCTTCGGCGATGTATTTGACGCTGATGAATAGCGTTCCTTCCACTTCAACAACCGGAGTCCCACTACTTTCAACACCGTCTTTTTTTGTCTTTCTGGCGACACCATCGTAACTGATTTCGTATCCATTTTTCCGAATATATGTGGTATCGTCTTTTCTTTCCACTGTGATGTACATGCTTTGTGCAATTTCGTTGAGTGACACATGCATGTCATTTTCAACCACAAGGACCTCTTCAAAATATAGTAGTTTGTCATGAAGTCCAACATAATGAGACGACTTGTCGGCCGCCTCGCTACTATTGGTACCACAAACAAAACTTATCACCAGCGCTAAACAGATCGAAAACACAGTTTTCATCATCTTCCCCCATTCGATTCGGTGCTTTACCTCTAGCGAAAAATCTTCGCTACGAGTACCCGCTATGTAATTTATGCTTGTGAAATTTATTCATGACTTCGCGTGCAATATTGATAAATCGCTGCGGTGGCAAGGCAGTCCCCAAGTGCATCGTGGGCATTATGTTCGATTTGAAGATATTTCGTTAGCGTCGTCAATTTGTGATTGGGCGTTTCAATGATGATTTTCCGGGCCAGCTTTACCGTATCAATAACCGTATATGATGGTATTTTCACATCGATACTATTTTCAAGCGCATATAAAAACCCCATGTCAAATGATGCGTTGTGGGCGATGATGGGAAAGTCACCTATAAAACCAATCAACTCCTCAATCTTCTGTTCAATGGTCGGAGCCGATTCAACCATTTCGTTTGAAATGCCCGTAAGTTGTGTCACCACTGTTGGAATATGACGTTGTGGGTTCACCAATGTTTGTAGTATGTCCGTTAATTCATTTTCTACATATTTAACTGCACCAATTTGGATGATTTGATCGGCACCCGCGCGGAGGCCCGTTGTTTCAAAATCCAGTACAATATAATTTTGGCTAACAGCAGATGACGATTTATACTTTTTCACTCTTTTTGTCCTACTATCTTGTTGCTTTGATTTCTTGTATAGCCATTCCATTGCTTCGTTATGTAAGTCTGTCATAGATGAGCTCCCTTTTTCACGGATACTTCCGTCTCTATCTCTCTTTACCCTTTCCTACAAAATTTACTCCTTTTCATACAAAAGAAAAGGGAATTCCCCGTGTCGGTCCACTGGGAATTCCCTTTCTTTATAAATTATTTTCTTAGTTCCCTACAACATCTGCATAAGCATTTGCCGAGAAGTTTGCATGTGTCATTTTAATGACAGCTCTACCTGCTCCTACTGCAGTAACTAAGCCATTTTCAACCGTTACAACTTTGCTGTTCGATGAAACGATTGCAACATCAGCTGTAACATTTCTTTCAGAAAACGTACCGTCTTCGTATGTTGTTCTTTCAGTAACTGTTACTTGTTGTTGTTCGCCCACTTTCAGTTTGATACTTTTTGCATCAACTGAGTACGTCACAACACCTGGTGCTTTTTCTTTTACTTCAATATAAACATTCGTTACTTCTTGGTTTGGCAATGTGATACGCACTAGCGTTTTCCCAACCGCTTTTGCAGTAACAAGGCCTTTGTCTACTGTTGCAATTTTAGCATCAGCAACACTGTAACCAGCAGTTGCAGTAACATCTTTTTTCGTAACCGTACCATCTGGTTTAGTCGTTGTTTCAGTCACAACAAGTTGTTCCTGCTGATCGACTCTTAGTGATAGATTTTTCTTATTCACTTCGTACGTAACTTTGTCTGGAGCTTCTTGCGTCACTTTTACTGTGATCGCTTGTGTGAAGTCTTTGTAGCTTACAGTAACTGTCGTTTCGCCAGCTGCTACTGCAGTGACTTTACCGTTGTTAACTGTAGCAACTGCTGCATTAGCACTTTGGAAAGTTGCTCCTGCTGTAACGTCTTTTGCTTCAGTTGTACCATCTGGCTTCGTTGTTGTTTCTGTTACTGTCAATTGGTCTGTACCGCCTACTTTCAGGTCCAGATTGTTTTTATTAACAGTGTAAGTGACAACGTCTGCTGCCTCTTTTTTAAGAACTTTTTCTGCTTTATTGCCAGCCGCGTCAACATATTTCACTTTGACTTGGTCTGTATTTTTGTTCCACGTACCTACGTCAAATGAGAATGATCCGTCTTGTTTCAGTTTCACAGCTCCTGATGATTTAACAGTGCCGTTTTCACTTACTTCATAAGATGCATTCAATTTCGTATTAATATCAAAGCCCATGTCGTATTCTACAAGCTCAGCTTGATAATCTACGTACTTATCGATGATTTTACCTGTAGCAGTTGAACCAGCAACAGCACCTTCGATTGTACCTGCTGTAGATTTCACCACAATCGGTCCAACATAGTCGCCAATGATTGGCGGATTACCAGAAAGTGTTTGCGCTGTGTAATCGATTGTGTAAAGGCCATCAGGAATTGTCGTTAATGCTGCGCCTGTCTTCCAAGGTTTGTAAATGCCGTCAATATCCAATTTATACGATCCAGCTGCAAGGTAATTACTTGCGTGCAAGTAACCGATATAGCCATCGCCGTATTCTCCACCCTCTGGGTTCATAATATCCCAAAGCTCGATATAGTTAGTCATAACGTCGCCTGTGATTTTGAACGTCAAAGTAGCCGTGTCATTGATACCGTCTTTATTGAAAGACAGATCAGTTTTCGTAATCGCCATATCTTGAATCGCTGTACCCGATGCTGCCGCAAAGTCTGCTGCGAATGGTAATGAAACCTCAGTACCTTCACCATTAACTTTGATGTAACCAAGAATTTCAGAACCTGCTTTTGTGTTAGCGTTTTTCGATGCAGTTAGTGTCACTTTCAACAATTGTTCGCCATCCAATGTGAATGATGATTTGTCGACTGTTACTTTTGCATCCGCAAATGTTTTCGTAGTGTCCACTGTTACATTATAATTTCCGCCATTACCCTTAACGTCTTTGACCAAAATTTCTTTTGTAACGGAAATATTGTTTTCTTTGAGAGATTGAGGACCGAATGTTACTGTCCCTTTAAGGTTTTCAACTTTTGCGCCGCTTGCATCTAGCTGCGCCTCATCTTTTGCATAAGCAAGGATTGTCGGATGTGCTGCTGCATAAGCTTCAACACGACCTGCACCTTGTGCCATAACATCGTATTTAGCAGTGTTCAAGATTTTCGCACTGTTAGAAAGTGCCACTTTCACGTCAAAAGCATTCCAGTCTGGATTTGCTTGTTTAACAAGTGCTGCAATACCTGCAATATGAGGTGTTGCCATTGATGTACCTGTTTTACGTGAGAATGCCTCTTCATACGTTGCATTCGGGAAATCAGCTTTATACATTGGGATTGTTGACATGATATTTGTTCCAGGCGCAGTTACGTCTGGTTTAATATCAAAGTTTGGAGTAGAAGGTCCACGTGAACTTGAATCGTTTACTTCGTCTCCAAGTGTCGTTGTTTTACTGAAATCACCAAATGTTACTTTTCCTTGTCCCTTTTTAAGAGCTGCACGAATTGCATCTCCATCTGTTTGTGACAAATCGTAAGATGGAATGAATTCAAATGCATCTCCTAGGAAAGTTCCTGAAGCATTCGGTGCATTTGTACCACCTGCAAAGTTGTGGATAAGTGTTGCAACTGCGCCGGCTTGTCTTGCAGCCTCAATTTTGTCGACAAATGCAATGTCGCCACGTGAGATAAGCGCTACTTTTCCTTTTACGTCAAGACCGTTATAGTCCGCTTTTGTTCCAGTTCCAGGTACCGCTACTACTTCAAATTCACCTGAAAGTTGTGTTGCTACATCTTTACCAAATGTAGTACCCATCAATTTGATTGTTTTAGATAATTGATAGTCTCCTACTACTACTTTAACGTTACTAGCGTGATTCGCTTCAGGGTTAGTTGTGTTACCAACTGCGATTCCAAGGCGTGCAGTCGATGGTGTTCCCATCGTTCCACGGTTCGGACCCGAGTTACCTGTTGCGATGACTGAAATTGTACCAGCCATCATCGCGTTATTGATCGCAAATGATCCACCGTCAGTTTCAGTGTTTGAACCTCCACCTAATGAAAGGTTGATAACATCCATTTCTTGTTTAACAGATTCTTCAATTGCTGCGATGATTCCTGATGTAGCCCCGCTTCCGTATGCTCCAAGAACACGGTACGCGTAAAGGTCTACTTTCGGTGCAATCCCTTTAACATTGTATGGATTTGCTCCAATTGCAGCAATTGTACCTGCAACGTGGGTACCATGGGATGTGTAGAATGCGCTCCCAGTTGCACTGAATTCAGGTGCTCCTGCTGGACGTTCTACAGGAGATGTTTCCGATGCATCATTGTCTGCACGTGGTCTTGTGTAGGTCGATGAATTCGGAATGAAGTTCTTCCCACCTTTATAAATCCCCGCAAAGTCAGGGTGATCTTTGTCGATTCCTGTATCAAGTACAGCGACTTTAATCCCTTGACCTTCGATTCCTTCAGCCCAAAGTTTTTCAATTCCTAGGAATGAAATGCTTGTGTTCATAGCTGGATCTACTTGTCCATCAGTACTTTCTACTGACTTTTGGTCTTCAAATGCATACACTTCCGCGTCAGGCTCGATAAGCGTAACACCTTGAATCGCAAGGAGCTTCTCAAGGTCGGATGCTTTTACAGTTGCCGAAAAACCGTTTAGTACTTCGCTATAAGAAAATCCTTCTTTAACAGATACCTTTTTTGCAGTCATCTGTTTTTTAATGAAAGTTTGTTGTGCTTTTACTTTCGCTTTCACTTTTGTTTCTTGTGCGCTAGTGAAAGTTTTCCCTTTTAACTCTTGAATCCCCTGTTCAAGTGCTACAGGGTTTTCAGATAAGTGAACGATAACCGCCACTTCTTTATCACCTTTAAGACCTTGTAGGTCTTTGTGAAGTGATGGTTGCTGTAGTCTATTTTGCTCCTGCTCTGCAATTGCTGCTTTCAGTTGCATCACGCTTTCGCTCTGATTATCCTGCTTGAATGACTTCGTAGTAACATCGTTTGCGGATGCCACGTTCGGCGCCACTAACGAGAAGACCATTGCAGATGCAAGAAGCGCACTGAAAAACTTAGTACGTTTAATTTGCTTCACTTTCATTTCCCCTTTACTATTTTTCTGCACTCTCGAAAATTGTGCGACAAGCAAAGCATATTACAGAACAATCAGAAATAGAATACCAAATTTCGAGTATTCAGTTCTAAATGACGAATTTACCTAAAAATCGTTCAAATGGTCTTCATTTACAATCGCGATAAAGAGTCTAAGTGAGTGCAAATAATCTGAAAAATGAGTCTTAACGCCTACCATATGGTAAAATATTCATATCGAACTACTTCTATCGATTTCCCTACTCTAGGATATATAAAATCTACCATTCCCCACAGCTTGTCATAAGTTCTAGGCAAGCCGCATATACTAATTTCATACGGGCATGTCCCTACTTTTTTATTGACTCGAAAAGTGAAGATGTGTACTCCCTCTTCATTCCGTCGCATTTAAAACCTAGTAATCATTGTTTAACATGCAGACTTTCTGTCTATCCTCTTCAAAAGGACCAAATCACCGAGAAATAGTATTCTACTTATTTCCCGGGAAATCGACAAAGGGGCGGGTAATTATGAAAAAAGAAGAAAACTATGGACTAACGTGGCAGGACTTTTTGTTCGGGTTAACAGGATCCACGATTTTTGTTGTAGCTCTTTATTTCATAACGGGATAAATGACGTAGGGAATGAGACTTGTATGAGGGAATGAATGACCAAGATTGTGATAATGACCATTTCGGTCTGGGCACAATCTAGTCCATAACAAAAAACACCATCCGTTACTATCTAACGACTGGTGTTTTTCACATTCTATTTTTCAATTTCACTACAGTCCTTCCACCAATTCATTGAACATATTTGGATTGTTTGTATCTAGAGCATAATCTATCATACGGTATTTGTTGTCTATTTCTAACTGTTCGATGACTCCGACGGCCTCCAACACAACGATTTCCGGTATTTCAGTCCCAATTTCTAACGTTCCTTCAAGAATAGTGGTCAAGTGAATATGAAGATCGGATATAAGTAGCAGTTGATAGAGCGGTAGACGAATAAACCGGCTGCCCCGTTGGAATACAAATACTTCCCCAAGATTCTCAACTTGCAAACTTTTCACATTGATGACAATTTCTTTCCCTTCCGAAGGAACAAACTGAAACACCTCTCCTCCTTTGATGATGGAGAAATACTGGTAAGCAAACACCAAGCGAAGCCGAAAATCTTCTTGGCTTGTATAAAATGGCGTCATACGCTGTACGGATAGCATCCTATTCCCTCCTTGTATAGAAAATTCTGATTACTACTATTCTATCACAACAATGCCCATTCCGTGAACGTTTCTTTTCTTTTCACTAGCAATATGATGATGAACTAACAATTGCGCTATGTTTGTTTAAACGGTCTACTTGTAACGAATAATTGTTGTATGGGCTGAAAGTCCAATTTTAATGCCGTTAATATTTCATATATTCCATCATGTATATCTTTGGACAACTCCTTTTTTCTTTTAAAAGTAATCCGATTACGTTCAAAATCAAATAGCATTGCCTGGAATTCCAACGTGCCAAATGCAACAGAACTAAGATACAGTTTTCGTCCTTCCTTTATATAAGTCACGTTACTCGACGAATTGGGAACCGACGATGATAGTTGTGTAATGTTATATTGCAATTCCTTCCCTTTATAAAAATGCGCTTCCAATCCTGGTACATACAAAGTTAGTTCTTCCAACATCCCACCCCTTTGCCTGTGATAATAAAGTACATCTTGTACGCTGTATTTTTCTCAATTCCTGCAAAGCGCTAGCAACTTTCATCCACAAACTTACTAAAGGACAAGATATGGAAGTGCATCATTTCCGGTCTTGGCTGAAAAGCGGTATAATGGTAAGAATGCTTTTCCGAAGGAGTGGTTCCATCAACATGACTGTCGAACGTGTTTCCTACTTGCACGAAAGTGAAATAGATGAATTTATGAATTCCCTTAAAAATTCCCTCCAGCCCGGGGTAGAAAGTGATGCAACTATGGTTCGGCAAGCTGTCGCCCTCGTACGAAACGGGAGTGTCGGCCCTTACGATCTGATGCCTTCTGCTGCCGTTGTCACAGTAAATAATCAGGGGACGGAGCCAAAACGTGTACATCTGTCTTTTGAACGAATTGATGCACAGTGCTCATGTCTTGAAGGTAGTTGGTGTTCACACCAAATCGCTGTCATCTTCCATCTCTATTCACAGTTCCATTCGCTGACAGATTGGCTTCATGAATGGCGCAGAACGGAAGCCCAGCAAATGGTCCTTTCCATATCACAACGAACGCCAGAGGCATGGATTGATGTCCTATCCCGACTAACCCAACCACTTCGCACAATTGCTATGTCTGAAAATCCTGGAGTCTTCATTCACGAAACTTCGTTAATAGACCAAAAGGCTATTCCACTTATCCCATTTGAATGGGAATGGAAGCCACTCTTTGAACTTTATTATCGCTTACATGTACTAGATGCTGGTTGGACATACGTCAATACGCATTTGGGCGGGAATGCGTCCTCTTTTCACTACGGCAAATGGTATGTACAAAACTGGTTAACAGAACAGCTCGGCAAGCTACATGATAGTGTTACCGCTATTGGCGTAAAACCAAAGTTATTTGAGGCGGATGCCTTTCACGAACGCTTAAAAGAAGTGGTTCGGACATACACGCTTGGTAATACAGGACTATTTGGGGAAAGATTTCGTGTCTATCGTCTTTTTTGGCAACATCTTTTCCCAAGTCAATCGGCTAGAGATAGTGAATTAGCTATTCTCGAGCGTGAACAATCCGAGGAAGCCCAGATCTTAGTCGCCTTTTTCCACCTGCTGCAAGGGAAGAACGACAAATTAGAGGAGCTTGTCAGTAACGTGTCGGTAGGCAATATTGCCATCTGGTTACCGCTTGCAGATCTCGCTGAAGGTGATGACGATATTGAGTCGCTTTCTATCATTATGAAAGCAGTGCTGCCCTTCATTGGCGAATACGTAAACCAAACTGTTGCGCTGGCCAATCGTCCGCAATTTGTCAGGAGAATAGATGGGTTATTTGAAGCGGCTGATTTTCCAGAAGAAGCGCGAGAAAGCTTATTTGCACATTACGGTGAGTCAGGTATCGATGTCTTTGCAGATTTCCTAGTCGAACGTGAACGTTTCTCTGAATGGGCAGCCCTGATGCATCGATATGGCGTCTCCTATGACGGAGCAGAAGCGGGTGGCTTGAAAATAGCGTTGTCGACAGATCCAGTTGCTGTCATGCCCCTTCTCCATACCTATGCAATGAGTTTCATTAAAGAAAAGAACCGGCATAGTTATCGACGTGCTGTGAAATTATTCAAAAAGATGAAAGCTGGATCAAAAAAGGGCGGTAAATCCGACTTTTGGAATCAATATATCGATACAGTGCGCGAAAAAAACCGTAGACTTCGGGCATTGATGGAAGAAATGGAGAAAGGAAATCTGAACTTATGAACGGAACATTTACATTAAATCGTCTCTTCCGGATGGGAATTCGCCTACTAGACGACGGACTATTTTCGATTTCCGCGGAAGATGATAACAGAGTAGCGGTAGATCCGGATCAACTCGTTTCCTATCTGTTCTTCAACAATGAACGCACATTGTATGGACTCCTTGCCAATACAGATGATGAACAGGTTCAGCTACAGGCTGACCAATTGCTACAAGCTTTTTCCGCTATGCACCCTTATGTTTCATTCGATGGACTTACTGACGCAGATGATGTACAGCTTGCTTCCATTCGTGAAGCTGCGGCAGCCTGGATAGACCCCGAATTGTGGAATTATGCAGAAGTCGATGGAACTAGCATACGTTTTGACAAAGGAAAAGCGAATCTGTCCGAAGGTGCAGCCCTTGTGATTAGCCAAGCTGTCCGCAGCAGGCTTGCCGGATCGGGTATCCATCCCGATTTGCTTCCTTCACTGCTTCCCCATCTACGGACTTATGGATGGCCCGGTGAATCCATTTCAACGATGCCAATTCGCGTCGCTCTTCGCCTAACTGAGCCAACTGATGAAACGGATACGGAATGGTTGTTGGAATCAGTTATCGTTAGTGAACGTGGTACACATTGGTTACCAGCTGCCCGGAAAGTCAATGCACCTGCACTGGATGCGCTACCCGCCAAATGGAAGCCATATGCCGATGAAATTATGAAGAAACAATCTGAAATGACATCATTCCTTGGCTCCATAGCTATTGTTCCCGGGGAAAACTTACTCTCCACACCGATGTCAGATATGGAAGTACGAATGTTCATCCAGGAGGATCTTCCCCTTCTTCAATCGTTTGGCTATCCCGTCATTTTACCGACCTGGTTGAAATCGGTAACAGAATCAAAAATGCAGGTACGCACAAATGCCGGCATCCAATCCTATAAATCAGCTACTGGACTAGATGAAGTATTAGCTTTCGATTGGAACTTCTCGCTTGCCGGCAATCCTATCGATCGCGATACATTTCGTAAACTGGTCGATGAAAACCGAGAATACATCCGTTCTGGCGATGAATGGTTCCACATCGATCCACTCTGGTTGAAAAAGATCCGTGATCTCATGGACCGGGCAGATGCTGGGGAATGGACCGTTAAAGATCTGCTATTTCAAGATGTGCCAGAAGAGATTGTTCCTTTGGAAGAGGACGATGAAATCGATGACCCTCTTTTTGCTTTTACGATGCAACAATCACTTCGGGGCTATATGGAAATGCTATCCGATAAAAAAGGGCTTCCGACTGCCGGTATCCCTACAAGTTTACAAGCACAGCTTCGACCTTATCAGGAGCAGGGCTATGACTGGCTAATTTTCATGCGTGACAATCGTTTTGGAGCTGTTCTTGCTGATGACATGGGGCTTGGTAAAACGATTCAACTGATTACTTATTTACTGAATGTACATGCAAGAACGGAGACAACCACGCCATCGCTCATTGTCTGTCCAACAAGCGTCCTTGGCAACTGGCAAAAAGAGATTGAGCGCTTTGCTCCATCATTATCCGTTCATACACATTACGGACCGTCACGCGCGAAAGACGAAAGCTTCAAAGAGCTTATCGGCCAACTAGCACCCGACATCATCCTGACAACATACGGTACCGCTTCACAGGATGGTGAAATGCTTGCAGAGACTGAATTTGCGAGCATCACGCTAGATGAAGCTCAAAATATCAAGAACATGCAGACAAAGCAATCTCGCGTTATCCGAAAACTTCATGGCAAGCATCATATTGCACTGACAGGCACGCCGATTGAAAACCGCTTATCAGAGTTATGGGCTATTTTCGATTTTATCCACAAAGGGTATTTCGGCAGTTTCCGGAAATTCACGGATAACTTCATCATTCCCATCGAGCGAGATGATTCCGAGGTAGCGAAACGCAAACTACGGGCAAAAATTAGTCCGTTCCTGCTGCGTAGAACAAAAAGTGATCCTGATTTGCAACTGAATCTCCCGAAAAAACTTGAACAAAATGAATATTGTCCTTTGACAACCGAACAGGCTGCTTTGTATGAAAGTTTCCTTGAGGAAACGAAGTTCAAATTGCAGACTTTAACTGGTTTCGAGAAAAAAGGTCTCATTTTAAAAATGCTTAGCCGCTTGAAACAGCTCTGCAATCATCCAGCGCTGTTCTTAAAGGAGCCGAATGCACCTGCCGAGCAAATGTTAAACCGTTCGGACAAATTGGACAGAATCGTGTCCATGGCTGCGGATATTGCGGGAAACAACGAACAATGTTTGATTTTCACGCAATACATCGGCATGGGACAACTCATCCGCCAATGCCTATCTGAACTGCATGGGATTGATGTCCCCTTCTTAACAGGTAGCATGCCTAAAGGACAACGCGATCGACTTGTTGAGGCTTTCCAAGAAGGTGAGTTCCCGATTTTCATCCTATCATTGAAAGCCGGTGGAACTGGATTGAATTTGACAGGGGCTAATCATGTATTGCATGCGGATCGTTGGTGGAATCCCGCGGTTGAAAATCAAGCAACCGACCGCGCCTACAGACTTGGTCAGACCAAGTTCGTGCATGTCCATAAATTCGTGACCATTGGAACGATTGAAGAAAAAATCGATAAAATGCTGGTAGAGAAGGCGGCACTGTCTGCTGACCTGATCCAGTCAAGTCAATGGCTAACAGAATTGTCAGATACTGAACTGGACGACTTGTTGTCATTTAGCAGCTAATCTAATTTGCAAACAGACCTCGGGGGTGTCCTCCGGGGTCTTTTCTTTATTGTCATACACGTTCGGCAAGTGGGATTTGATGAATGGCTACTCTCCTTTTCTTTCGCTCTATTTCTTCAAACTGATTCAGGCGCTCATTTTGATTGGCAACAATGCTGATGAGCTGTTCAATCTGTAACTCCATTCGTTTCACATCTTTTTCAAGTGTACTCATTTTCCACACTTCCTTTTTACATGATCCGCTTCCATGGATCTCGCAAGTGAAAGTGGTCTTCACTTACGAGTCCATCAGCGGTCTACCTTATTGACGTATGAATCCGACCCCTCATCGGATATCAACGTTGTCATAACCCATATGTTTACGTAGATATACCCTGAATGTATCCCTACGCGTATTTTGCTGGATACGGCTAGGACCCCAATCCTGTTGCCATCCCAGGCATACTATTCCACTTTTACGCTTTAGATTTTCTCACACGCTATCCATTTTTAGTTGTCTTTGCGGCTCCGGTTTGTCGTCCGGCCAATCCTTTCCTCTCAATCGATTTCTTTCCGGCTTTTATGTATCACTTGTTCCGGTCAAAAAATCGGTAATCCTGCCGTTTCACGGTTTGGCAGATTGAAGTGCTGTTCTTCCCCTGTTTCCACTACTGGCGGCATGGTTGCATGGCTCACGATTGGTTCTCCGTACAGATTGTCATTGCTTCGTCTTTTAGTTGCGATAAACCGGATATCCTCTCCAATCACTTCTGTAACATATACGCGGCTTTTGTCTTCACGTTCGTATGACCTCGATTGAATTCGCCCACCTACACCAATTAACGAACCTTTTCCGCAATGCTTGGCTGTATTCTCCGCTCCTTTTCCCCACATCGTACAAAGGATAAAATCCGCATCTACTTCGCCGCTTTGATTTTTGAAGTTGCGGTTTACCGCTAGGACAAAACTTGTTTGCACTCTTCCTTCGGATACTTTTCTAAGAATTGGATCCTTCGTGATACGGCCTACAAGTGCAACCTGATTCAATTGTTTTCCTCCTTTCCAATTATTAGATTTATCTTACTTCTTACCACGGTGTCACGCAAAGTACCATTATCCGATTTTAGGCCCTTTAAGCGCTCTATTTCCTTCATTTCAAGGGGCCAAAAAATCTCTTTGCTACAGATACATCACTCGCCTCCTGCCTTGGCGGAATTTACACACTTCACGAACAATTCGACTTTGGCCTATTTCGCTTTTCTACGTTGAATTTTTCTTCTATGGTATAATCAAAGGAAAAGGATTGGGGCTGAGCCATGGTGAAATCGTTTAAAATGTTGTCTGTCGGAATCATGAGCGAAGATAATGTGCAGGACTTCCCACTCATCGATGGAATTATCATCAATCAGGAAAACAGTCACCGTCTGTGGGTTTTAGAATTGTTCATCGACCGGGAACATCAAACCACTTTCGAAAAATGGATGGCAGATAAGGTATTACTTGATGCTAAGGTCGTTATTTCCTATCCAGAAAATGATCCAGCTCCATTCCGTGTTGCCGTTGAATCCGTAAAGCAGATTGGCGATAATATATCTGTCTTAATGAAAGGTCGTTTGAAACGGGTACGTTCGCAATATGCAGAACAGCTTTTGGAGGAATTGATTGCCGATGGTTTAGCAGGCGATGACTTACTTCATCGTTTCGAGTCAGATATGCGCTCTCGTCCACGCTTGAAGAAGGATCGGATAGAAGCAAAAGATTAATGGAAAGCCGCCTGCATGTAGGTGGCTTCTTTATGTTGGCGCTAATAGGAAAAACCGCCTCAATAAATGAGGCGGTTTCCGAGCGGCTTGCGGTTAGCGATTATCCGGGTTCTTTTTAAGATTTTCATCAGTGATCACTTCATTTGGAGTAGTCACGTTTTCTTCGGTGACTGTTCCATTTGGAGTCGTCGTTTTTTCTTCAATGACTCCGTCACGCACACCATTATTATCGTTGATAACACCTTCACGTACACCGTTCACGTTACCGTTGTTATCGAGGCCATCCATATTTGGTCCAGTTTGCCCATCCTTAACTTCAGGCAGCACTTCCCTCGTACGGTCCTCCACTTTTTCCATCGGTGTTTCGTTTTTGTCTGGTACTGTACTGTTGTTTGCACATGCAGTAAGAACGAGTCCTGACATCAACATAAGTGGTATCGCCTTTTTGAACATGAAATAATTCCCTCCCTTCCACAAGCCGTCTACCATACAACTCAGTATGATACTTTATAGCTTGACCCAAAAGGAAGGAACTATCCCTATTTCTTTTTGATAAAATGAAAAGAATATTTCCAACCGAGTCCATTCCTAGACTCCTGGCGCCAGATGCTCGGGTATTAAGAAATCCAGCAGGGAAGAAGTGAACTACATCCTTCCCTGCTGGACCGACTTATGCCTGTCGCATCTACCAGGCGCCCTACGCTTTTCTTTATAATCCCAAATACTTTTTAAGTAAGGTCTCAACAAATACCGCCTCAGCTTTACAATGATACTCATAATGCGTATTCAGCTGTTCCTGCATCATTTGGATGGAGGCAATTTGGTCGTCAGACGGCGGTTCACCAAGGACACGCGCGATCACTTCATTAATGCGCTGTGCAAGGTTTTCATGAAATGCTGGATCTTGCTTCATGTCCTCCGGAATTTTCGAGTACCAAAGTGCTTTTGTCGTGATATACTCACGCCAGTTAGCAATAAAATCGTCGATGCTGAATTTTTCTTCAGACCATTCGATATTGCTCATATATTGTTCGAAAGTCTGTGTAATGGACCTCGTAATACTGCTTTTTAAATTTGGAGAAAGATCTTTAAACATACTGACTTGCACCCTCCTACTTTAGAAGTGCATTGCCAAATTTTGCAATGACACTATTCTAACATTGTAACTAAGTTCCAATCTATTCGCAAATTTAGTCCATTTTGGATGCGACTGGTCCTAGCGCTAATGTAATTTCCGCTTCAACAGCAATTTCCCCTTCAACTGTTGCAACTGCTTTCGCTTTTACGATTGTTCCCCGAAGTCTTGTGATTTCGACTTCTAGACGTAGCGTATCGCCTGGCGTCACTTGTCGTTTAAAGCGACAATTATCAATCCCTGCAAAGAAACCTAATCGTCCTTTATTCTCTTCTTTTACTAACAATGCAACGGCTCCTACTTGTGCGAGCGCTTCCACGATTAAGACACCCGGCATGACTGGGTAGCCTGGGAAATGTCCATTGAAAAAATCCTCATTGATTGTTACATTTTTGATGCCGACTGCGCGTTTACCTTCCTCGACTTCGAGAATTCGGTCTACCATAAGCATTGGGTAACGGTGCGGTAAAATTGCTTGTAGCTGCTCTGTAGTTAGCATGGTCATCCCCCTAATTTTTTATTAATATAAGCTGAAATAAAAAAACTTATTTTTCTTACTTCTTATGTACTTTTGTTCCAAAATGAAAAGAGCCTTTACGACTCTTTTCCGTTCATGATATCGAGGATATGGGTCCAGGTCTCTTTTTGAAGAATATCTGCTGGTTTACCATCGCCAATGTAACCATAGCCTATCGTGGCACCCAGTAACGCCGCCCCCGCAAGCAGCACAAGGACAAGTAGCACGCGCAACCAAATTGGTAGAAGACGAACTTGCACCCACAAGCGTTTTTCGGATGCGACTTTCTCTTTTTCCACATTGCGCTTCTTGTACCCTTTGCGTGATGAGCGCGTTTCAAACTGTGTTGTCGTCTCCGGCGCCGCTACTCCCCGTCGCCTTGGACTATTTCGTTTTTCTTCTGTCATATCAAGTGCTCCCTACCGGAACTTCATCGTATGCCGTTAATCAGACCTAACATCTGATCCGCAAGTGTGACTGTTCGCGCATTGAATTGGTAAGAGCGTTGAACAGTGATGAGGTCCGTCATTTCTTTCTCATAGTTAACGTTGGATGCTTCAAGCGCGCCAGCCTCTATGCCTACTTGGTTTCTTGCGGCACCACGGAGGTCCGTCAACACTTCTTGTTGTGTGACACCAAGGTCAGCTAAGTTACCAGGTATTCCAAAGTTCGTAGCTGATAGACGTTGCATTAAATTAGGACGCTCCATGACCGTAATGCCTAGCTCGACCATTTCCACGTTGCCATTAGTATGTGTCATTTCAAGTGTACCACTCGCATTAACGGAAAACTTCGTAATGTCGTCCGTAAACGTAATCGGCAATCCATCACTATTAGCCACTGGATACCCATCAGCATTGACGAGCATCCCTTGTCCATTTGCGATTGGGGAAACGTAAAAGTTCCCTTGGCGCGTATAAACAGTTTGTTCCCCGCCATCACCTGGCATAAGAATATTGAAGTATTGCTTAGGTTCAATCAATGCAAAGTCAAGTTCGCGTTGTGTAGATTGCAATGTCCCGACTTTCCAATTCATTTGTGCTTGTCCAAGAACAGCACCTGAACCGTAGCGAATCCCTGTTGGTGATTGGCGTGGTGCTGTATCTGCCTTGTCATTATTAAATTGTTGGTAGAGTAGTTCATGAAATTTTGCATCGCTCGATTTATAGCCATGCGTTGCTGAATTCGCGAGATTATTCCCGATTATGTCAAGTTGCTGTTGCAATTGATTTAACGTATTTGTCGCCGTCGTCATTGTGCGTAACATGCTTGTCGGCCCCTTTCAAATTGCTAGTTGTCAGTTGACGCGTCCGATTTCTGTTACCGCTTTTTCCATGCTTCGGTCATAGGCTTGAAGCATTTTTTGGTTGGCCTCAAATGCACGATACGCAGTCATCATATCCGTCATCGCCTGTCCGGCATCCACGTTCGATCCTTCTAGATAACCTTGCTGCGTCGAAAAGGTAACACCTGCAACAGCCCTAGCATTCTGAAGGTTTTCGCCACCTTCTGTCACGAATAGTCCATTGCCCTGTTTAAGAAGTGTATCGGGGCGCTGCGCAAATGAAATGCCAAGTGTCGCTACAGCATTTTCACCATCCATAATCACACCCTCTTGCGTGATATGAATATCATCATTGCGCAAGGCAATTCGCTGACCAGTGTTATCCAGCACGTAGTAACCTTGTGCATTCGTCAAATAGCCACTTGGATCAACTGTGAAGTTACCGTTTTTTGTATACTGTTCGCCACCATTGGCATCTTCCAGTCTAAAAAAGATTGCACCTGCAGTACCTGTTTCATTGTCAACTGGTAGAAGGCCGTCGATAAGTGCCACGTCCGTAGTAAGCTCTGTTTCACGTAATTGCCCCTGCGTAAACAATGGCAATGTCTCTTGCATATAGACACCCGTTGAAAGCTCACCCACTGGCGATAGACCCTTCAGCTGTAAACCATCTTTCGTAGGGATACGCGCCGAGTTGATGCTTGACAGATACATTTCTGGAAATGATCGAATGGATGACTGTTCTGCCTTAAAACCCGGCGTATTCGCATTTGCCAAGTTATTCGCTAACATTTCTGTTCGACGTTGTTGGGCAATCATTCCTGATCCTGCTGTATAAAATCCACGGAACATGTGTCCGCCACCTCTTCCAGTATAATTGTTTTACTTTATCGATTCGCAATTTTGTCGATGTTGTCCAATAGAATACCTGTCCCAATCGCAACGCAATCGAGTGGATTGTCTGAAATAAATACCGGTACTTTTAGTTCTTCAGCGAGAAGCTGGTCGATGCCATGTAATAATGCTCCGCCCCCGGTAAGGAATACACCACGATCGATAATGTCAGCAGACAGTTCCGGCGGTGTTTGCTCCAAAACCGTTTTGGCTGCCTGTACAATGATATAAATGGATTCTTTCAGTGCCTCACCAATTTCATCAGAATGGATCGTAATTGTACGTGGAAGACCTGTCACCATGTCACGTCCCCGGATATCCATCTGCTCTTTACGACCGCCTTGGAAAACTGTACCGACGGTGAATTTGATGTTTTCCGAAGTCCGTTCCCCAATTAGTAATTTATATTGCCGTTTAATGTATTGTGTAATGTCGTTGTCAAATGTATCCCCTGCTACTTTGATGGACTGCGAGGTTACAATGTCTCCCATCGATAGAACGGCGACATCTGTCGTCCCACCGCCGATGTCAATTACCATATTGCCGCTCGGTTGGAAAATATCCATCCCTGCACCAATTGCTGCAACTTTTGGTTCTTCTTCAAGGTAGATTTTCTTGCCGCCCGATTTTTCCGCTGCTTGGCGGATTGCTTTTTGCTCGACGCTTGTAATATTAGTGGGGCAACAGATAAGAATTCGAGGTTTTGATAAAAATCCTTTAACATCTAATTTATTAATAAAATGAGTTAACATAGCTTCTGTAATGTCAAAGTCTGCGATAACACCGTCTTTTAATGGTCGAATAGCGATAATATTACCTGGCGTTCTACCTACCATTTGTCTTGCTTCTTCCCCGACTGCCAGCACTTTGTTCGTGTGCTTGTCGATGGCTACGACTGATGGTTCGTTTAAAACGATCCCTTTTCCCTTTACGTGAATCAAGACGTTGGCTGTACCGAGGTCGATTCCAATATCTTTTGCAAACATTATTTGTGTTTCCCCTTCCACCTGGATCATCGAATATTACCGTGTTATGTATACTCTCCTAACTAATAATTTTACCATAGTTACATAAAATTGAACATACTTTAGAACCATTTAAATGTATATAGAAAAACCCAACAATCCTACTCAAATGCAACAACCAGAGGGTGGATTTACAACCTCGCATTCTGAGGTGGAATACCGTACACTATCTCCTTGTTAAGCAGACTTATGACCTGAACGTATGATTTCCGAACTTTGGGCATAATAAAAGACGGATCGCAATATTGCTTGCGAAACCGTCTGCTTGCTTAATTGCTTCCTACTTTCTTCATTTCATTCATCCATTTGACTCTTGTAGCCTCGCCACCGCGTAAATGTCTGACAGACTTATGATAGGCAAGAATTTTTGCGACTTCTTCCGATAGCGCCACATCGACATTAGGTAAACGTTCTGTTAAATCTTTGTGGACTGTGCTTTTCGAATAGCCCGTCGCTTTCGCTAGCGCCCGTACGGTAAGTCCAGTGTCCAGCAACATTTTGCCGAGACGCACGCATCGCCTCCGTATTTGCTCGTGCACGCCCTCTTCCTTTCCTGTCAACTCCGATTCTTCCTTTATTCTATGCGCCCCTTTTATGGGATATGCGTGTAGAGGTTTCTTGAAGTAAGGAATTAGCGTGCGGATGTGGGCAATGAAATCACGAATGCTTTCGACGAACTGCGGGAAGTGTACAACGAAATCACGTAAGCGTACAACCAATCACTCGATGTCTACAACGAAATCGACGAAGTATACAACAAACGTGGAGGTCTACAATGAAATCACTGAAGCATACAACAAAACCAAGAAAGCATACAACCAATCGCACGATGCCTACAACAAAATCGCCGAAGTTTCCAACAAACCAGGCAAACTACGCCACAATATAAAAAAGGAGCCAGTTGGTGATACAATTCAAAGGGCTTGAATCGAATCAATAACTGGCACCGAATGGCACTGCCTAATCGTATTAGGCACTGCTCAATTAGAATCCAAGTTTAGAACGTGGGTTGATGGCTACGCCATCCTGCTTAATTTCAAAAAGTAAATGAATACCTGCTGTTGCATTCCAATCGTTTGCTGTAGAAGTAGCGAGCGATTCGCCTTGACTTACTTCATCGCCTTCTTTGACTAGGACATCCGTGACAGAACGATACACTGTTGTTAATCCGTCTGCGTGGGTTAGAGTGATTTGATCACCCATGAATGGGTCCAGTACGACCGATTCTACCTTTCCACTTAGTGCTGCGACAACTTCGAACGGCTCTCCTTGAACGGAGATGGATACGCCCTTATTTGTCACATACTGCTGGTTGAAGACAAGCAAAGCACTTTCGCGTGATGCTTGGTCCGCTTTCGTGTCGTAGTAGTCTTGTACGATGACTACGTCATCTAAGACTGCTTCGGCAAATGGATACTTAAGCGTTTCATTTGCCGCGTTCGTTACCACGATTGGTGTCTCCTGTCCATCCTTTTCACCTACGCCAGCAAGCCCCGGGGAATCTTCCGTCATAAATGCATTATAACCCCAGATCATGCCGACGAAGACGATTGCGATACCCGAATAGACTACAGGCCAAAACCAGCTTTTTGTTTTTGCACTTTTGTTCTTCTGAGAAGGGGCTTTCGGTTTTTCTTCTCGCATTATCATCACCTCACTCGCTATTGTTTGCAAGTGAAGGAGTTTTTAAACATTTGGAATCAACTAATGTGAACTTTTTTATTTGCGTGCCGGTATAGTAGTGTAAAAGAATCTCTTCAGCGGTCCATCCTTTCTGAGCGTATGCCTCCGCTCCGTATTGGCTCATCCCAACGCCATGACCGTAACCCATAGTAGTCACATGCACAATCTCATTGGTAACGTCATAGGCAATATCGAAGTCTGTGGATGCAAGTCCCAACAAATCGCGCATTTCTCGACCGCTGACTTCGAATCCGGTAGTCACAGCCTTTTGCACACGCCCTGTCGGATTTCTGACCAGTTGTAATGATTTGAACAGCTCAGCATTCCATGTAGTGCCCATCTTTTTATTCCATTCGGCTAATGCTATTTTTAACTTTCGTTCGACCTCTGGTGCAACGTCCTCCTCCCCAGGACTGTCAACGCTTTGTAAATAGGGAATATCACTGCCACTGAAGTTTTCCGCTGTCTCTGTCTTGCCATTCGATGTGGAAAAAAACATGGCCGTTATCATCTCGTCTTCATACACAAGCGTATTCCCCGCAGTGGCCTCTACCGCTGCACGCACCTTCTTCTCGTTGCGCTTGAATTCTTTCTTCCATCGTTCTTTACGCTTCTCTTCGTTGGAAAAAACCTGAGCAGAAACATCCGCAGCAATTATTTTGTTACCGTAATCGGTCGTACGTAGCGCATACGTACGAGCAGCAATCGATTGTGCTTTCAATGCTTCCTCCGAGAATGTAGCTGGCATTTCAGCCGCAACAACTCCGATAACGTAATCCTCCAGTGGAATCGGCTTGTCCATACCCTCAACCGTAATCATTACTGGACAAAGTTCTTCCTTCGTTTCTTCAACCTTTTGGTTAATGTCCGGCGACTGTTTCAACAAAACGGGGATAAAAAACAAGAGTATGATGAATAAAGCGGCTAGTAGTTTGTCCATGGTTCATTATATGAAGGTTGGTTGGATTTATGCTTATATTTTACCCATTAAAGTTGTGGAATTAACCTCTCCAACATCTGCAATGTGCGTCAAGGCTGTAATATTCAACGAAACAGCAAAAAGGCCGTAGCGATTAGTCTACAGCCTTTTTAAGCGATTACCTATTTAATTAAATATGTTGAACCGTTTTTTCAGTTTGCGTTTCAGGTGAAACACGAACGATATCCGCTCCAAGTGCTGCAAGCTTGCCGTGGAAGTTCACATAGCCACGATCAAGATGTGATAGTTCCGTTACACGCGTAACGCCTTCTGCCATCAAACCGGCTAGGATAAGCGCTGCAGCTGCACGTAGATCTGTTGCTGCTACCTCGGCACCTTGTAGTTTAGATGGTCCTGTTATGATAACTGATCTTCCTTCGATTTTAACGGATCCGTTCATCCGACGAAACTCTTCGACATGCATGAAGCGATTTTCAAAAACAGTCTCTGTTAGGACACCTGTGCCCGTTGCTGTTAGCAATAGCGCCATCATTTGGGACTGCATATCCGTTGGGAAACCTGGATGAGGCATTGTCTTCAAATCAACAGATTTCAATGGAAGTTCTGCAGTAATCCGAACACCTTCATCCAATTCTGTAACAACGACACCCATCTCTTCCAATTTTGAAATTAACGCGGCATTGTGTTCAGGAACAGCGTTGTCAATAATCACATCGCCACCTGTAATCGCAGCTGCTACCATGAAAGTACCTGTTTCGATACGATCCGGTATAATATGATGCGTTGTGCCAACTAATTTCTTGACGCCTTCGATTCGAATCGTATCAGTACCAGCCCCAACAACTTTACCACCCATTTCGTTGATGAAGTTCGCAAGGTCGACAATTTCAGGTTCTTTCGCGGCATTCTCAATGATTGTTGTCCCTTTAGCCAATGCAGCTGCCGTTATGATGTTTTCAGTTGCACCCACACTTGGGAAATCAAGATAGATTTTAGCGCCTTTCAAGCCACCTTCTGCTTTTGCCTCGACATGTCCATGACCGAATGTGATTTCTGCACCCATTGCTTCAAAGCCTTTTAGGTGTTGATCAATTGGACGTGACCCGATGGCACAGCCTCCTGGTAACGCTACCCTTGCGAAACCATTACGTGCAAGTAACGGCCCCATTACAAGAATGGACGCACGCATTTTTCGTACATATTCAAATTGGGCTTCACTAGACAATGTGTCCGATGAATCAATGATTACTTGATCTTTTTCTGGGAAATGCTCCACAGCGGCATTCAAACTTTTCAATACTTGATTAATCGTTCCAACGTCTGAAAGATTTGGCACGTCACGTATCACGTTCGTACCTTCTGATGCGAGTAGTGCAGCTGCAAGTATTGGTAATACCGCATTTTTCGCACCCTCTACCCGGACATTCCCTCGCAGTACACGTCCACCGTTGATAATAATTTTATCCAAAATAAGCCCCTCCGACTCCTGTGTTGTAGCCAAGCATATTGTAGTTATCTATCCTAAATTTTCAATATCATACATTTGCCATTAAAACATACCCTATTTTACAGTGCTCACACGTAATAAACAAGTTGCGCTTGGGCTATTTCTCAAACATCAACTGAGTAGTCTATACTATGTACACTTTTGACGTTTTGTGTCATATAAACTAAGCCTTTTACATGATGTTTATTTCAACGCTAGCGCCGAAATTCTTTGATGACGTTCCAGTAGTACGTTATGTTTTCAGCGAGTTCCCACCGCAAACATTCTACATTCTAAACCGGCGGATGTCACAAATTTTGTAAGGTATTCAAGGAAGGCAGTCTCAGTTCGCGACGTCCTGTCGCAACAAGGAAGGATGCAGTTCACCCCTCACCCTGTAGACCTCAAACACAATGCAAAATTTAGACGCAATTACGACAAGCCGTAACTGACCAGTAGTGATTTCCATGCCATCGCCCCATATAGGAATCGTCATATACGCGGCGATAACATGTAGCTTTCCAAGTTCTGTTCGAAAAGTTTGATTTTTCATCTCATGGAAAAGTTAGTTAAACATAAATGGAAGCCTTCCTGACCAATAGGATATCTCCAAAAAGAAATTTGATACGGCCCAACCGATAGCAATACTCAATAAAATAAACAAAATTTGTGCTTGAATCACACGATTTTTTTTGATGATTTTTTCTGGCATAATAGCCTGCAAAGCATAAAATGCAACGCCTATGAAAAAAATATGCGACACAATCGCAAGCAATGGTTGAAATGCTAACATACTAGACATACGTCAATCTCCTGTAGACGTGATGAAAAGACGGACAGAAGAAAACTTATCCCCTGTCCGCCATCATCAACTCATTTTTTTCTTGTTTCGTACACGTTGATACGATTGATGGCACGTTTCAATTCAAGTTCCGCCACTTTGTCACCTTTTTTAGCGCTTAGCACTTCTTCTGCACGTTTCGCTGCGGCTTGCGCACGAGCGATATCGATAGTAGAAGCCATTTCTGCACTTTGTGCTAAAACAGTAACAACATCTGGACGGACTTCAAGAAAACCGCCGTGTACAGCTACATGCTCTGTAGCGTCACCCTTTATCAGGCGAAGTGCACCAATTTTAAGAGGCGATACCATCGCAACGTGGCCGGGAAGAATCCCTATTTCGCCTGTTTCAGTAGCTGCGATGATCGTGTTCGCATCAGTTTCACAAACAGGGCCGTCGGGAGTGACGATATTGACTTTAATTGTCTTCATTTTTTCCCCTCCTGGTCCCTTTTATTAAACCTCTACGCCCATACCTTTTGCTTTTTCGATAACTTCCTCGATGCGTCCAACAAGTCGGAATGCATCTTCTGGAAGGTGATCGTAACGGCCTTCAAGGATTTCCGAGAAGCCTTTAACAGTTTCAGCGACAGGTACATAAGAACCTTTTTGTCCTGTGAACTGTTCTGCTACGTGGAAGTTCTGTGACAAGAAGAATTGGATACGACGCGCGCGTCCTACAACCAATTTGTCTTCTTCGCCAAGCTCATCCATACCTAGGATAGCAATGATATCCTGAAGTTCACGGTAACGCTGAAGCGTCTGTTGTACTTGACGAGCAACTTCATAATGCTCTTCGCCAATGATGCTCGGGCTTAGTGCACGTGAAGATGATGCAAGTGGGTCAACCGCTGGGTAGATACCCATTTCAGAAAGTTTACGCTCAAGGTTCGTCGTTGCGTCAAGGTGAGCAAACGTCGTTGCTGGAGCTGGATCCGTATAGTCATCCGCAGGAACGTAGATCGCTTGGATAGATGTAACAGAACCGACGTTTGTCGATGTGATACGCTCTTGAAGCTGACCCATTTCCGTTGCAAGTGTTGGTTGGTAACCAACCGCTGATGGCATACGGCCTAGTAGTGCAGAAACTTCAGATCCTGCTTGAGTAAAGCGGAAAATGTTATCGATGAACAGAAGAACGTCCGCGCCTTTGTCGTCACGGAAATATTCTGCCATTGTCAAACCAGTTAGTGCAACACGCATACGCGCACCAGGTGGCTCGTTCATTTGACCGAATACCATTGCTGTTTTGTTGATAACGCCGGAATCTGTCATTTCGTAGAACAAGTCATTTCCTTCACGTGTACGCTCTCCAACACCTGCGAATACCGAGATACCGCCGTGTTCTTGAGCAATGTTATTGATCAATTCTTGGATTAGAACTGTTTTACCTACACCCGCACCACCGAAGAGGCCGATTTTACCACCTTTGATGTATGGAGCAAGTAAGTCAACAACTTTAATACCCGTTTCAAGAATTTCAACTTCCGTTGAAAGGTTTTCAAATACTGGAGCTTGACGGTGAATTGGGTCGCGGCGCTCTGCTGCCGGAATTTCCTCACCAAGGTCAATAATCTCTCCAAGTACGTTAAATACGCGACCTAGTGTAACGTCACCTACTGGAACTGAAATCGCAGACCCCATATCATCTACTACGGAACCACGTTGAAGACCATCTGTTGATGACATTGCAATCGTACGTACAGTATCGTCCCCAAGGTGAAGCGCGACCTCAAGTGTCAACGTTTCAGCCTCAGTATTTGGACGAGTAATCTGGACCTTCAATGCGTTATAGATCGCAGGAAGTTGACCGTTTTCAAACTTAACGTCAACAACCGGACCCATTACTTGAAGTACATGTCCTTTATTCATACTTTTCCCTCCTGTCTTGCTTTTGCCGTACAATAATAATCAATTTCGCCTCGGCGAAATTGTGTCGGGATTTTGAATTGTGCTTGAGGCCAACAGGATGTTGGTCATGCAGTCGTTGCGACAGGACGTCGCGCACTTAGACTGCCTTCCTCTTAACTCCCTTCAAAATCCCTGACATCCGCCGGAGGCTTAACTTGAATCAAGTTAACCTTATTCTAGAGCTGCAACGCCACCGACGATTTCTGTAATTTGTTGAGTAATCGCGGCTTGTCGTGCACGGTTGAATGAAAGTGTTAAAGAATCTATTAAATCAGATGCATTATCAGATGCAGTCTTCATCGCAGTCATACTAGAAGCATGTTCACTTGCCTTACCATCAATCAATGCACCGAAAATCAGGCTTTCTGCATATTGAGGAAGAAGCACTTCAAGAATAGCTTCGCCTGAAGGCTCAAACTCATAAGAAGTCGTTGCCGATGCCGATATGATGTCCGTGAGCGGAAGCAATTTCTTTTCCGTCACTTCATTTGAGATGGCGGAGACGAAGTGGTTGTAATACAAGTACACTTCATCGTACGCGCCTTCTGTGAACATGCCAACAGCTCGATTAGCGACGTCTTTTATTTCACTGAATGTAGGATGATCACTAACCCCTTCGAGGCTTTCGACAATATTGAAATCAAGACGTTGGAAAAATTCTAGACCTTTCCGTCCGATTGCAATTATCATCACTTCGTCTTTCGACGCGTGACGTTGTTCGATTGCACGTTTAACCGTACGCAAGATGTTGGCATTGTAGCCCCCAACGAGTCCACGGTCCGAAGTAATTACGATATATCCTGTCTTTTTAACTGGACGAGAAACGAGCATCGGGTGACCTGAGTCTTTTGTACCCGCAGCGATTGATCCCACAACTTCCTGAATTTTCTCCATGTATGGAACAAACGCTAAAGCGTTGTTCTCAGCACGAGTCAATTTAGAAGCAGAAACCATCTGCATCGCTTTGGTAATCTGACTTGTTTTCTTCGTCGATTTAATACGGTTTTCTATATCGCGTAATGATGCCACTGACATTTCACCACCTTATCGTTTTTTAGATCAAGAATCGTTTTGGCGTTGTTGTCAAATACGTTTCCTTAAAGGAAGGATTGAACTACATCCTTCTTTACTTATTCTGCTGAGACGAAGATTTTCTTGAACTCAGTAATTGCTGCTACCATTACATCGTCTGATGGAAGATCTTTTGTCTTGCGAATATGATCAAATACGTCAGTGTGGTTCGTATCGAGCCAGCTTAGAATCTCACTTTCGAAACGTAAGATATCTTTTACTGCGATGTTGTCAAGGTGTCCACGCGTTAACGCGTAAAGCACAACAACTTGTTGTTCTACTTTGAATGGTTTGTTTAGATCTTGCTTCAAGATTTCAACAGTACGCACTCCACGGTCTAGTTTCGCTTGTGTTGCAGCGTCAAGGTTAGATCCGAATTGAGAGAACGCTTCAAGTTCACGGAATGCTGCAAGGTCAAGACGCAGTGTTCCTGCAACTTTTTTCATTGCTTTAATCTGTGCTGAACCACCTACGCGAGATACGGAAAGACCAGGGTTGATCGCTGGACGTACACCCGAGAAGAATAGATCAGACTGAAGGAAGATTTGACCATCTGTGATTGAAATCACGTTTGTTGGAATATAAGCAGAGATATCTCCAGCTTGTGTTTCAACGAATGGCAATGCTGTAATTGAACCTGCACCAAGTGTGTCGTTCAACTTCGCTGCACGCTCAAGAAGGCGGGAGTGAAGATAGAAGACGTCACCAGGATAAGCTTCACGACCCGGAGGACGACGAAGTAGCAAGGAAAGTTCACGGTATGCAGCTGCTTGTTTAGAAAGATCATCATAAACAATCAGAACGTGTTTACCTTCGAACATGAATTCCTCAGCCATTGTGATTCCTGCATAAGGTGCAAGGAATAATAGTGGTGATGGTTGTGAAGCGGAAGCCGTTACGACGATTGTATAATCAAGTGCGCCGTTTTTACGGAGTGTTTCAACAACTCCACGAACTGTAGATTCTTTTTGACCGATAGCTACGTAGATACAAATCATATCTTGGTCAGCTTGGTTCAAGATTGTATCGATGGCAACAGTAGTTTTACCTGTTTGACGGTCACCGATGATCAATTCACGTTGTCCACGACCGATTGGCACAAGTGCATCAATCGCTTTGATACCTGTTTGAAGTGGCTCATGAACGGATTTACGCGCCATAACCCCTTGTGCAGGACTTTCAATTGGACGTGATTTTGTTGTTGCAATCGGACCTAGTCCATCAACTGGTTGCCCAAGTGGATTGACGACGCGTCCAATCATTTCTTTTCCTACTGGTACTTCCATAATACGACCTGTACGACGTACTTCATCGCCTTCTTTAATGTCTGTGTATGGGCCAAGGATAACGATACCTACGTTATTCGCTTCCAAGTTTTGCGCCATACCTAGAACACCAGTAGAGAACTCAAGAAGTTCCCCAGCCATGACGTTGTCGAGGCCATGAGCTAGTGCGATACCGTCACCGATTTTGATAACTGTACCTACTTCGCTCACTTTCAACTCAGATTGATAATTTTCAATCTGCTGTTTTATGAGAACGCTGATTTCTTCAGCTTTGATGCTCATGCATGTCACCCCTCAAATTTCAGTTTTATGATCCGATAAGATCCCGCTTCAGACGCTCAAGCTTCGCGCTTACGCTGCTGTCGTAAATCTGATTACCAATTTGGAGACGAATGCCCCCAAGTAGTGTTGGATCGATGATATTTTCAATTCGCAAGGACTGTTTACCGACTTTCTGTGCGAACGCATTCGAAATAGATTGACTTACTTCATCTGATATCGGAAGTGTAGAATACACTTTCGCTTCAGCGACGCCAGCCGAATCATTTGCAAATATGTTGAACTCATCGACAAAGTGAATCACTTCGTTGATGCGTTTCCCGTCAAGCAGGACGTACAGCGTGTTCAAAATAAGCTGATTCGCTCCTTTGAAAAGGTCTGCAAGCAGTTCTTTCTTTTTAGCCAATGGTAATCGTGGAGACTCAAGCAATAGCCCAAGCCCATTATTGTCACGGAAAACCTTCTTCAATTCATGAAGTTCTTCCTGAATTGAAGCGGTTTGTCCATTTTGTTGTGCTAGTTCAAACAATGCAAGTGCATAGCGTTTTGCTGCAACCGATTGGCTCATCGGCCCTCGCCTGCCTTCGCAATCGTCTCTTCAATCAATGCGCGGTTATCATCTTCGGAAATTTCTTTCCCAAGAACTTTAGACGCTGCAAGGATGGAAAGTGATACGAATTCTTCGCGGACTGCCGCAACGGCTTTGTCCTTTTCTGTCGCAATTTCAAGCACTGCTGCTTCTTTCATGCGGTTTGCTTCTGCACGTGCAGTGGTGATCAATTCATCGCGTTGTGATTCACCTAGTTTTTGAGCATTTTCAACAATCGATTGTGCGTTATCACGTGCTTCTTTCAACAACTCGCGTTGTTCTTCAAGAAGTTTTTGTGATTCCAAACGACTTTTTTCAGCTGCGTCGATTTCATTTGAAATCATTTGAGCCCGTTGATCCATTATGCCCATAAGTGGTCCCCATGCAAACTTCTTCAGAAGTAACATGAGTATCGTGAAAAATGAAACCGTGACGATAATATCGCCGAGGTTAAGGCCATCTGGGTTATTTAATTTTGCCAATCCACTAGCAGCTCCACTATCTGCTGCCAATAGGGCGAAGGTATCCAAAAACACGATTGTTTCACTCCCTTCAAGAGCTTATGTCTCTTTAAATATGGATATTTTGTTTGTCTACATAAAGGAATGGCGAAGGACTACATAATACGTTCTTCGCCATTCGATTCAATTCCCATAGAGAAATGAATGTCATTACTCTGTTTCGTACTTCTTATTTGTTCATAACGATGAATGCAACAACTGCTGCGAAAATCGGAACAACTTCAACAAGTGCAACACCGACGAACATGTTTGTTTGAAGAATACCGCGTGCTTCTGGTTGACGTGCGATTCCTTCTTGTGTGCGTGATACTACAAGACCTGCTCCTAGACCTGCTCCTAGAGCTCCTAAACCGATTGCGATTGCTGCTGCTAATAGACCAACTGAACCTACCATTATTGTTTCCTCCTAAGATTTCCTGTTTTTTTTGTTTTGTCGCCCAGTTACCCGGGCATTATATGCTTAATGGTCTGTTGACACTTTGTGTGACATGTAGACCATCGACAACATAACGAAGATAAATGATTGGATTGCCCCGACGAAAATCGAGAAGCCCATCCAAGCGAGTGACGGTACGACTGCTGCAAACAAACCGAGTGTACCCGATGTTGCAAGCCCAGCCAAGAGTCCTAGAAGAACTTCACCGGCATAGATGTTACCATAAAGACGTAGACCAAGTGTCAACGTGTTTGCAAATTCCTCGACGACTTTAAGCGGTGCAAGGAAAGGGAGTGGCTTAAGGTAGCCTTTTCCGTATTCTTTCATACCTGCCATCTTAATACCGTAATAGTGTGTAAGAACAATGACAGTACTTGCAAGTGTCAATGTAATTACAGGGTCAGCAGTCGGTGATTTCCACCAAAGGTCCCCTTTCCAATAGATTGCCATTGGAAGTCCTAATACGTTCGCTACAAAGAGGAACATGATAAGGGTGATTCCTAATACATGGAATCGACCACCTGTTTTCCAGTCCATATTACTCTTAATAATTCCTTTGACGAAGTCCATAACCCATTCAAAGAAGTTTTGCATTCCTGTCGGTTTCAGCTGCAAACTACGTGTAGCGAAAATCGCGATTAGGAAAACAATCAGACATGTTATGAATAGCATTAGGACGTTTGACAGGTTGAATGTCATTTCGAATGCTGTTCCTTCGAAAGCCGTGACTAACGGATTTCCATGTTCCATTTTTCGTTCACCTCCCTTGTCCATCCAGAATAAAGTCAAGTTTTTTCGTATCGTCCCACATTTGTGATGAAGCGCTACTAGCGAAAAACCTTTATTGATGTCTTACGTGGTATATGATCCTCTCCACTAGTAGGAGTAAGTAAGGTACCCCGAAACCGAGAACCGTACTAAGCAGATCAAAATGTTCGGGCATCGCGGTCGCAATTGCAGCTGCAGCGATACCAGATGCGAAACGTAACACAGTCCCAAGCGATAAACTTTGCTTGCCTTCCGCGAACTTCTGTTCAGTCTTCTCCATCTTACGGACAAGAATCCAGAAATTATACAATCCGAACAGTGATCCAAGGATTAAACCCGCGAATACTGTCTTAAAATCAGTAAATCCCCAACCAAGAACGAACAATGCTAGACAAAAAAAGAGAGCCCTCTTTTGCTTATTAAAAATTTCTTGCAAGGTTTGCATGGTAGGTGATTCTCCTGACTCGTATTTTAGGATTGTACGGTGTATTGTAGCTACATGTTCATGTAGTTACAAACCAAACACACGGAAAAGTGGGGGAGGTCCTTGTTTCACAGTCTAGCCCAATACAAGCAAAGACTTTGAATAAATATAGAACCTTTAAGTTGTGCGAATAGAGTCGAATGGTAGGCGATTCGGCAAATAATGCAATGAGCCTAGGGAGTCTATGATTGACAACTAGGTGCATCCCTACATTTTCAACGTAACAAGATAATGATGATAGCAATATCTTAACACTGACAGATGTAGTGCTGTTTCAATTATGTGAAAAACTCCTATCATTCTTATCCTTTGTAAGCATACAATAGGCGAAAATTGATGTCAATTGATTCCCGTGAAATTCTTCACAAAGTGTTCGTTTTGTCAAACAATCGACAAATTTGCTACTAAATTGTTGTATAACGTTAATTTTCAGAGACAAATAAGGGAATTCCCTTATCGACTTCGTTGAATTTCTTCCATTTCACTTTCGCACCCCGCTTAGAACAAAAGTGAACGCGCCAGTTCAGACCTGACAAGTAGGTAGGATGCCGAATCTCTACGTTGTAACTTATCTAGAGTACGAGATTTAATCATTTCCAATACAAATAAAAAAACGGCCGGGACAATCCGACCGCCTTACAATTTATTGTTCTACAGATGTTAAGTACTTTTTCAATGCTTCAACGATACGTTCGGAAGCGTGCCCGTCACCGTATGGATTCGATGCATGCGCCATTTTTGTATATTCCGCCGTATCGACCAGTAATGTGTCAGTCAGATTAAAGATTGTATCTTCATCCGTGCCTGCCAATTTCAACGTGCCCGCCTCAATGCCTTCAGGACGTTCAGTCGTATCGCGAAGAACGATAACTGGTTTACCGAGTGACGGTGCTTCTTCTTGAATACCGCCTGAATCGGTTAAAATAATATGCGAACGTGCTGCAAAGTTATGGAAATCAACAACTTCAAGTGGTTCGATTAGATGAACCCGATGATTGCCCCCTAGAAGCTCGTCAGCCACTTCACGGACTGCCGGGTTCATATGGACTGGGTAAATCACTTGAATATCATCATGTTTTTCGAGTAGACGATTAATAGCACGGAACATGTTACGCATCGGCTCACCCAGGTTTTCACGACGATGTGCCGTTAATAAGATGAGCTTGTCCGTTCCAATTTTGTCTAGAACAGGATGTGAGTATTGTTCACGCACAGTTGTCTGCAGTGCATCAATCGCTGTATTACCCGTTATATAGATGCGATCTTGTGGTTTTCCTTCATCTAATAAATTACTTGCTGATTTTTCTGTTGGCGAAAAATGAAGATCTGCGATGATACCCGTTAGCTGGCGATTCATCTCTTCCGGATACGGAGAGAATTTATCCCATGTACGGAGTCCAGCTTCGACATGTCCAACTGCAATTCGATTATAGAAAGCGGCCAAACTGCCAATGAAAGTCGTTGACGTATCACCGTGGACGAGCACGATATCTGGCTTAGCTTCCTTCATAATACGATCTAGCCCCTCAAGTCCACGTGTTGCCACGTCAACAAGTGTTTGCCGATCCTTCATGATATTCAAATCAAAATCAGGTGTAATGCCAAATGTTTCTAGTACTTGGTCAAGCATTTCACGATGCTGCGCTGTAACTGTTACAATCGATTCGATATCATCTGAATGCTTTTGAAGTTCTAGCACAAGTGGCGCCATCTTGATAGCTTCTGGCCGCGTGCCGAAAATCGTCATCACTTTCCATTTCTTTGTCAAAACATTCACGCCTTCCTTGTTATTTTGTTCCGAATAGTCGATCGCCTGCATCGCCAAGTCCCGGAACGATATAGCCTTTTTCATCAAGTTTTTCATCAAGTGCGGCGATGTAGATATCCACATCTGGGTGTGCTTCCGACAATGCTTCTACGCCTTCTGGAGCAGCGATTAAGCACATGAACTTGATGTTTTTCGCGCCACGGCTTTTCAATGAATTAACCGCTGCAATTGCAGATCCGCCTGTTGCAAGCATTGGATCCACGAGAATGAAATCACGTACCGATACATCGGAAGGGAGTTTCACATAATATTCAACCGGCTGCAATGTTTCCGGATCACGATAAAGCCCAACATGACCTACTTTTGCTGCTGGAATAAGATTTAGAATGCCATCTACCATTCCAATACCTGCACGCAAAATCGGTACGATGCCCAATTTTTTCCCTGCAAGTACATTTGATTTAGCTTTACAAACTGGCGTTTCGACTTCTACTTCTTGAAGTGGAAGTTCGCGCGTGATTTCATAAGCCATCAGTGTTGCCACTTCATCGACAAGCTCGCGGAATTCTTTTGTTCCTGTACTGTTATCACGTATGTACGTAAGTTTGTGTTGGATGAGTGGATGATCAAAAACGTGTATTTTCGGCATGTTTATTCGCCCCTTTTCGGAATGTCCTGTTCATTATAACAGAAGTAGGGCGATTCAGGCACGCCTAACACATAGCTATCCACTAACCAACTTTTCACTGAGTACTCTGTTGATTTGGACTAAAGGCCTTATCACAAAAATAAGCCGCCATCCCTTGATAGCGGCTTATTCTCTATAGATTACTTATGCATATAAAGGAAACTTGTCTGTCAATGCGATTACGCGCTGACGTGCTTCCTGTTTAACCGCTTCGTCTTCGTGGTTTTTAAGAAGTTTTGCAATGATTGATGCAATTTCTCTCATTTCTTCTTCTTTGAAGCCACGAGTTGTTACAGCTGGTGTACCGATACGGATACCAGATGTGACAAATGGACTTTCCGTATCAAATGGAATCGTGTTTTTATTGACAGTAATACCAACCTCGTCCAACACATGTTCAGCAATTTTACCAGTGATTTCAAGTGAACGAAGGTTTAATAGAACAAGATGGTTGTCTGTACCGCCAGAAACGATATTGACACCTTCAGCAACAAGCGCTTCGCCGAATGCTTTGGCATTGCTCTTCACTTGTTGAATATACGTTTTGAATTCCGGTTTTTGAGCTTCGCCGAATGCAACTGCTTTGGCAGCGATAACATGCATAAGGGGTCCGCCTTGAACGCCCGGGAAAATCGATTTGTCAAGTTTACGGCCGAATTCCTCAGCGAATTCTTCATTAACAAGAATTAGTCCACCGCGTGGACCGCGTAAAGTTTTGTGCGTTGTTGACGTAACAAAGTGTGCGTGTGGCACCGGGTTCGGATGCTCGCCCACTGCAACAAGGCCTGCAATATGCGCCATATCAACAAATAGGTATGCTCCGACTTCGTCCGCGATTTCACGGAATTTAGCGAAGTCAATTTCACGTGGATATGCACTTGCCCCCGCGACGATCATTTTCGGTTTATGCTCAAGTGCTTTTTGACGAACATCTTCGTAATCGATAAGCTCATCTTCTTTACCAACACCGTAATCAACGAAGTTATACAATTCACCCGAGAAGTTAACTGGGCTACCATGTGTCAAGTGACCACCGTGGGAAAGGTTCATACCAAGAACTGTATCGCCTGGTTTAAGAACCGCGAAGTAAACAGCCATATTCGCTTGTGCGCCTGAGTGCGGCTGAACGTTCGCATATGCTGCGCCAAAAATTTCTTTCAGGCGATCTCGTGCGATATTTTCAACTACATCAACATGCTCACAACCACCGTAGTAGCGTTTGCCAGGATAGCCTTCTGCATATTTGTTTGTCAAATAAGATCCTTGCGCTTCCATAACTGCTTCTGTTACAAAGTTTTCAGATGCAATTAGTTCAATATTTGCATTCTGACGATTTTTCTCCGCCATAATTGCCTCAAATACTGCTGCATCGTCACGTTTTACGTTCGTCAAATCCATGTTGTCATTCCCCTTCTTCGTCTATTTTATAGATTGCACGCTCTCCACCAATAAGTTTTGGCCGTGTTGTGGCAACTGTCACAATCGCCCCTCCGATTTTACTGATTGACGTTCGAAGAGGAACTGCGACTGGCTTAAGATGCATGCCAATCAATGTTTGTCCAATATCGATTCCTGCATTTGCACGAATCGATTCTACGACTACAGGCTCGTCCATTTGACGGTAAGCATAGGTAGACATTGAACCTCCCGCATGTTGCATCGGAATGACCGATACAAGATCGAGATTGAATTTCTCTGCCGCACGACGTTCGATTGTCAACGCACGGTTAATATGTTCGCATCCTTGGAATGCAAGGAAAAGCTTATGTTTTTCAGCAAAATCTTTCAAAGGTCCATAAAGAGCCTCGCCGATTTCAAGGGCACCGGACGTCCCGATTCGCCTACTGGCAATTTCGGAAGTTGAGCAACCTACGACGAATAGTGTGCCCGCAACAGGATGATCCTGTTCTACCATTTCCGCCAACAGTTGTTCAAGTTGAAGCTTCCATAAATTCAAAGCATCCACTTTTCTCCACCCGCTTTCTTATGGTGTCTAGGCCGCTTGCGTCGCTTTACTTAGTTTTCTAGCTCCATCAATTTTCCAATGCGACGTTCGTGACGCCCACCTTCAAATGAGGTATTTAACCAAGTTGCCACAATTTCTCTTGCATGCCCTGCACCAATGACGCGTTCACCCATTGCTAGGACATTTGAATCATTATGTTCTCTTGTTGCTTTTGCACTGAAAACGTCATGGACAAGTGCACAGCGGATGCCTTTTACTTTATTGGCAGCGATAGACATACCAATTCCTGTTCCACATATCACGATGCCACGGTCAAAATTCCCCGAAGCCACTCCATTTGCAACAGGTGATGCAAAGTCCGGATAATCGACAGATTCATTCGAATCCGGCCCAAAATCTACATATTCAATACTTAATTCAGCTAACAGGTTAATAATTTCACGACGAAGATTATTGCCGCCATGATCTGAAGAAATTGCAATCTTCATTACGTCCCTCTTTTCTTAATTTACTCACAACTCATTCTACCATTTTCCCGCGAAAAATACAGTCCAAATCCATTAGAATCTACTTCTCGCCTTAGGGATGCCTTTCACAAGCGAACAAGAAGGCATTCACCAAGGATAAGTTGAATCCAGCGGCTCGACAATTTTCGCCGTTTCGGCGTCAGAAGCAACCACGCCATTCAGTTTTATGGCTGCTGCTCCATCAATCTTCGCTCTAACACATCGATAATTCGCGATAACTCATCGAATGTCTGCCGGTATGTTTCAAGATTTCCTCCAAATGGGTCGTGCACATCCTCACCCGCACCAAATTTCACAAAGTTTTTCAATGTAAATGTTTTCTGTTTCATTGTCGGGTAGCTATACAGTAGGGCCATCTTATGCGCTTCCGTCATTGTCAACACGACATCAGCCCACTCCAAATCCTCACTTGAAATCATCCTAGACCACGGGGTGTGAGGCATATTGGCTTCTTCAATCAACGTGGTCGCATGTGGTGAAATCTGTTGACCGTCTTGCGCATATATCCCCGCTGAACGAACGTTCACATTGTCTATCCCCCTGGAACGAAGAATCGCTTCCGCCATTGGACTTCTGCATGTATTTCCTGTACATATCAAATAAATGTTCATACCTTCTCACCTACTCCTTTTAACCATCCATCACTTCAACTAAACCATGACACGACACCCATACCTACTAAAGCCATACCCGCAATTCCTCTTATCACTTTTCCGTCACCAATGCCCATTCTTTCTTTAAATACAAGCGCAATATAAGAAAGGACAAATGTTAGTCCTCCCGCTAGGAAAATGAAAAGAATTTTATCCATGTGAAGCATACCAAATGAAACACTTACTGTGAAGGTATCCAAACTGACCGCAAGCGCAATCACAAAGGGATGTACCTGTTTACTCGGAGTCCCCGATTCATTATCTTGCAATAACATATGTATACCAATCAAGGCAAGTAACACGCCTGATAACAGACTGCTCCACTCTGTAAAAAGGTGCGCCGACAACTCTCCCGTAGCGAAACCTAAAAAAGGAAATGCCATATTGAGAAAAGATGTCCAGAGCACCAGCGCAAATCTCCCTTTCTTCACATGCAGGAAAGCAAATACCACTAAAACATCAATGCTTGTAATGAAAGCTGCAAATAACTCTACCAACATAAAACCTCCCCGGTTACCGCATCCATGCATCTTATGCGGTTCCCAGGGAGGTCATTCATATTCAACTGCGTCCAGCTGTATCCACCACTTATAGAAGTGGGGGTATTCTGCTGAATTTAGATAAAGCGTTTGCCATCTGCCGCCTTCATTAACCGATTCATGACGGCTGTCCCCACTCCAGTCAAATCTGTTTCAACTGCAAGAATGATATCCGCTTCCGTCATATCACATTGGCGTAGCGCCCCATACAAACGGGCAGCCATCACTTCGTTATGATTCCTTGGACCGACAGATAGATACCAATCTGCTTCTGGAATGTTCAAGTCATCTGGTCCAATGATGGCGACTCGCTTCCCTTCCATTTGAAGCATCTTGACCGTTCCGCGGATTGTTGTCTCATCAGGCGAAATCACGAAAAGTGGAGCTTTCGGCGCATAATGCATATATTTCATACCAGGAGAACGGGGTGCTTCGTCACCAGGCACTTGACTACCCGCTTGTACCGTACCAATGATTTCCTCAATCATCTCTTGCGTAATTCCACCAGGTCGTAAAATGGACGGCGGATTGGTCGTCATGTCCAACACCGTCGATTCGACACCAATACCTGTCTGCCCTCCATCCAAAATGAGCGGAATCTGTCCTTTGAGATCTTCGTAGACATGCGCCGCTTCAGTAGGACTCGGTTTCCCGCTACGATTAGCACTTGGTGCAGCAAGCGGTCCGTCTAGCGCCCGAAGAAGTTCCAATGCAACAGGATGATCTGGCATTCGAATCCCGACAGTTTCAACTCCAGGCGTCACATTCGCTGCAATCACACCTGGTATTTTATCGAAGACTAGAGTGAGTGGACCCGGCCAATAGGCAGTCATCAGTTTTTCAGCATCCTCTGTAACGCCAGTTGCGTACTTGGAGACATCTTCTTTATTGCCAATATGTACAATGAGCGGATTATCGGACGGTCTCCCTTTCGCCTTGAAAATTTCCTGCACAGCTCGCTCATCCGTAGCAAGCGCTCCAAGGCCATAGACCGTCTCTGTCGGAAAAGCAACGATACCGCCATTTTTCAAAATATCCACAGCTTGTTTATATTTTTCTTTGTTATCCAGAATTTTATCCACTAAAATAAGTACTGTTTCCACAGACTAAACCTCCCTTATCCACAATTGTCTGTCAGTTATCCACGTGTATTGTTAGTAACTTTAAGAAAATAGCCCTTTTATCCACTCCCAGATGAAAAAGGTAACCTTTTCTTCACTTTCTTCATCCTTATCTGGAAAACAAATTTTCGGAAAGATCGAACACCACCAGTTATCCCCACGCCCGCTACCGATTGTTAATATATACGCATCGTAATTCCCCTGCGGATGAATGACGAACCCTGAGCGCTTCGCTGGGAACAACGCTTTTTTTCGTTCCAGTGAAATCGTTTGTCCATTCGACAGTGCGTTAGCCGTTTCCACAATGGTACTTTCAAGCGCTACCAAGTTATCCAGTAACTCTTGTTCCGATAAAGATGAGGTAACCGCCTTGTTGATAAGCGGTTCAATCTTTTGCTGGATATCCATTTTCACTTGTTGGTCGACAGGTGCATTTGAATGGGCAAGCATCCGGAAACGAATGGGCTCATCTTCCGCCTGCCCCACTGAAAATAGCGTCATGATGGATTGAATAATGATCAGCACAATAATGAATTCGATGTAAGGCATCACCTTATTGAATATAGTTGTCTTTCTTATAATCTCGTAATCTGTTAGCATGTCTATCCCCTCCTACACCGCATTATTACCGGATAGGAGGTTGTTTATTCACTAGTCTCGCAAAATATTATTCTGTCTTTACCGTTGATATCCTGTACGGTTTCAACAAGCGCGTTTGGAAATGCCTCTTGGAATAACTTGTGCACAGCCGGCCCTTGTAAATAGCCGATTTCAACTGCGATGAGGAACGACTTGTTCATCAGGGGGGGCAAACTTTCCGCAAGCTTACGATAGAAGTAAAGCCCATCTTCCTCTGCAAATAAAGCACTGTGTGGTTCGTGATCCAGAACGGTACCTGACATCTGAGCCGCTTCTTCATTCGCAATGTAAGGCGGATTCGATAAGACGATATCCCATTTTTCATGTGCAATCGGCGCCGTCAAATCACCTTGAAGAAAACGAATATCGGCCGCGTTCATCGTCGCGTTATGCTTGGCGATAGCGAGCGCTCCTTCACTGATATCCGTCGCGGTGACATCGCAGGTCGACCACTCTTTTTTGAATGAAACCGCAATGGCCCCACTTCCCGTGCCAATATCTGCAACCTTGACCGATGTTCCCTTAAACAGTTTTCGACCGCGTTCAAGTGCCCCGTAAACGAGTTCTTCTGTTTCCGGGCGTGGAATGAGAACATTTTCGTCCACTTTAAACGTATAGCCATAAAAGTTTTCTTCACCGATGACGTATTGAATGGGTCTTCCCTCGAGCAACTCAGTCGCTTTCTCCCAAAATGCTCGGTGCTGTTCTTGGCTTAACGGCTCACGCAAGTCGGCAAATAAGGAAGCTCTCGATCTTTCGGTCACGAACTCCATGAGCATTTGCGCTGTATGTGGTTCCAGCCCACGTTGCTCTAATAAAGAAGAAGCCCTCCCCAGAGCTTCATAGATTTTTTCAGTCATGGCGATCCAAGCTTTCTAGGCGATAAGCCTGTTCTTCCATTATCAGTGCATCGATGACATCATCAAGCTTGCCTTCGATGATCTGGTCCAATTTCTGGATTGTCAAACCAATACGATGATCCGTCACCCGGTTTTGCGGAAAATTATACGTACGTATCCGCTCAGAACGGTCACCTGTTCCAACTGCCGACTTTCGGCTCGCAGCATATTCTGCTTGGGCTTCTTGTTGTGCTGCATCATAGACACGAGCTTGTAATACTTTCATCGCTTTTTCACGGTTTTTAATTTGTGATTTTTCATCTTGCATGGATACGGTGATTCCCGTCGGTAAGTGCGTAATACGAACAGCAGAGTCTGTCGTGTTAACATGCTGACCACCTGCACCACTTGAACGGTACGTATCGATTTTCAAATCTTCTCGGAGAATTTCAATATCGATATCTTCAGCTTCCGGTAAGACTGCGACTGTCGCAGTTGATGTATGCGTTCTTCCGCCTGACTCAGTTTCCGGGACTCGCTGAACCCGGTGTGCGCCATTTTCAAATTTGAGTTTTGAATATGCACCGTTGCCGTTTATCATGAAAATAATTTCTTTAAAACCACCGAGTTCCGTTGGGGATGAATCAATTACTTCAGTTTTCCAGTGGTTCATTTCCGCATAGCGGCTGTACATACGGAATAGACTCCCCGCAAATAAGGCAGCTTCATCGCCACCGGCTGCCCCACGAATTTCCATGATGACGTTTTTATTATCGTTTGGATCCTTTGGTACTAATAATATTTTCAGCCGTGCCTCGAACGTTTCAATTTTTTCCTCGAGCTCAGATACTTCCATTTTCACAAGTTCTTTCATGTCATCATCGAGCGGTTCGTTGAGCATGTCTTTCGCATTTTTAAGCTCAGCCTTCGCGTTTTTATAGTCACGGTATATTTCGACTGTTTCTTGTAAGCCGGACTGTTCTTTTGAATAATCACGAAGTTTCGCGATATCACTTACGACTGCAGGATCACTTAGTAATTCATTTAGATGATCGTAACGGTCTTCTACTGCTTGAAGTCTTTCAAACATTGTCTGCACCTCATTTTCAGGACTGTTTTGTACGTTAATTGTACGGGAAACGGTGGGGTAAATACAGTTATTTCTCTACTATATGCGCTTGCAATATAAAACCCGTCCATATTCCACGGACGGGCATCACAACATTATCCTTTTACTTCAACCATCGCGGAAATGCCTTTTGGTACTTGGTGGTGCTTGCGGCATCTTGGTTCATATGCTTCTGCAGCGCCAACAAGAATGACAGGGTCATCGTAGCCTGCCGGTGTACCATTAATGAGTCGTTGTGTTCTACTCGAAGGAGAGCCGCATACTGTACAAACAGCTTGTAATTTCGTTACGTGCTCAGCGATTGCCATCAGGCGTGGCATAGGTCCAAATGGTTCACCGCGGAAGTCTTGGTCAAGGCCAGCCACAATGACGCGGAACCCACGATCCGCCAATTCCATTACCACGTCCACGATACCCGCGTCAAAAAATTGGGCTTCGTCGACAGCGATGACATCATACTCTTCTGAGATGAATTCTTCAATTTGCGATGAACTTGCAACAGGTATCGCAATAACCGTTGTTCCATTATGACTCACGACAGCCTCTTCACTATATCGATTATCGATTTCCGGCTTGAATACTGCTATTTTTTGCTTGGCAAACTGGGAACGTCTCACACGGCGAATCAATTCCTCCGATTTCCCAGAAAACATGCTGCCACAAATTACTTCAATCCATCCACCTTGCATTGTTACATACATGGATAGTCTAGTCTCCTTTCAGCACTTCGTTATATAGTCGTTTCTTTATAAGTGTTTTGATGTCTATCATACCCGAAAACGGTTCGAAATTAACGTCTGTTTTTTCACAGCTACCTATGTTACATAGACCGTTTTTCCACAAAGAAATACCCGCCCGGCGCAATTGCACCTGACGGGTATCGTGGAAGCCTTAAGCTTCTTCGCGACCTTCTTCTTTGAGGCCATATTTTTTGTTGAAGCGATCGACACGGCCGTCCGCTGCAGCAAATTTCTGACGTCCAGTGTAGAATGGGTGGCATTCCGAACAAACTTCCACTCGGATATCCCCTTTTACAGAACCTGTATTGAATGTATTACCACATGAACAAGTTACATTTGAAACTTCATAAGCTGGATGAATTCCTGATTTCATTACGTTCTCTCCCTTTTCGCCCTGAACCATCTGGAACAGAGTTATATTATATGACTGATGCCTTACACGGTCCGTTTGTGTCAACCGTATATGCAACAGATAGTATCTAACATACCTGAATTATTATAACAAGAAAAAATTTTTATCGCAACTATTTTTTACGCAACTACAATTACAGTAATCCCTTACCATTCCGTTGGGCTTTCATTTCTTCATTCAACTTTTCGAAAAACTCGTCGTTTGTTTTCGTCTGACGTAGTTTCTTTAAGAAACGTTCTGAAAAATCATGCGCGTCTGAAAATGTTTTGCGAATCGCCCATAACTTCTCAAGTTTATCAGCTGGAACGAGTAACTCCTCTTTCCGAGTGCCTGAGCGACGAATGTCGAGTGCAGGGAATATCCGACGTTCCGCAAGATGTCGGTCTAGATGAAGCTCCATGTTGCCTGTCCCTTTGAACTCTTCATAGATGACTTCATCCATACGGGAACCTGTATCGATTAATGCTGTCGCAAGAATTGTCAAACTACCACCTTCTTCAAGGTTACGCGCCGCCCCAAAAAATCGTTTCGGGCGATGGAATGCAGCTGGGTCAATTCCGCCAGACAGCGTACGTCCACTTGTCGGAATCACCAAGTTATAAGCACGCGCAAGTCGAGTTATGGAGTCCATTAAGATAATTACATCACGCTTATGTTCGACAAGTCGCATCGCACGCTCCAATACAAGCTCCGCTACTTTGACATGATTTTCTGGTAATTCATCGAAGGTTGAACTGACAACATCGGCATTGACAGAGCGCTCGATATCCGTTACTTCTTCTGGTCTTTCATCAATAAGAAGGACAATCAGTTCCGCATCCGGGTGATTCGTCGTTATAGAATTTGCAATTTCTTTCAACAGCAATGTTTTACCCGCTTTTGGAGGGGCGGCAATCAATCCACGCTGACCAAAACCTACTGGCGAAACAAGGTCCATAATACGCGTCGATAGCTTCATAGGATCCGCTTCCAGTTTGATATGACGGTCTGGATAGAGCGGTGTAAGTGCAGGGAAATGTACGCGCTCACGTGCTACTTCCGGATCTTCGCCGTTGACAGCTTCTACTTGTAGCAGACCATAATAGCGTTCTGATTCTTTAGGCGGTCGAACTTTCCCTGACACTTTATCACCATTTCGAAGGTCAAACCGCCGAATTTGTGAAGCGGATATATAAATGTCTTCCGAACTCGGGGAGTAGTTGATTGGACGTAGGAACCCGTAACCTTCCGATTGAATGATCTCGAGTACTCCTTCCATGAAGAAGAAGCCCTCTTGCTCAGCCCTAGATTTTAAGATTGAAAAAATGAGTTCTCTTTTCGTTAGCTTTGCATAATAGGCAATTTTGTATTGTTTAGCGAGAGCATATAACTCTTTTAGCGTCATATTCTCTAGCGCTGAGATTGTAAGTACTGTCATTTTGGGCACCACTCTTTACGTTAATGGGTATTGTTTTTGAGGTAATTATTTTTTATTAGGGAAGATGCCCGGCGCACAGCCGGGCGATGAGGTCTAATCAATTACGCCTTAGCGTAACTTTGAATCAACAGGAAGTTGGTTCAAGTCAGTCTTGCATGACGAGCAGAGGTTTTTTCTCCATGCTGTGTCGGCCTTCGACAAATCGAATCGTACCTGATTTTGAACGCATGACAAGTGAGTGCGTCTTACTATAACCGCCTTTAAACTGCACACCACTAAGAAGTTCCCCGTCTGTTACGCCAGTTGCGGCGAAGATTGCGTCGTCTCCTTTGACAAGGTCATCCATATACAACACTTTTTCGATATCGATGCCCATCTTTTTACAACGTTCCCGTTGTTCATCATTGGTAGGCATAAGTCGACCTTGAAGTTCGCCACCAAGACATTTTAGACCAACTGCAGCGATAACACCTTCTGGTGCGCCACCAATACCGAACATGATATCCACGCCTGTTTCATCGAATGCCGTATTGATAGCAGCCGCGACATCGCCATCAGTAATAAGCTTAATACGCGCGCCTGCCGCACGAATTTCTTCAATGATTTTAGCGTGACGTTCTCTATCCATAACGGTAGCTACAATATCCCCGATGTCTTTGTTTTTCGCTTTAGCGACAGCGTGAAGGTTCTCTGTTACAGACGCATCCAGACTGATTTTACCAACCGCTTCTGGACCGACAGCTATTTTATTCATGTACATGTCTGGTGCATGGAGCAAATTACCTTTATCGGCGATGGCAATAACTGCAAGCGCGTTCCAGCCGCCAGCTGCAACAATATTTGTTCCTTCAAGTGGATCGACTGCGACATCCACTTCCGGACCATTGCCAGTCCCTAGTTCTTCACCAATATAAAGCATTGGCGCTTCGTCCATTTCTCCTTCACCAATCACGACCACACCTTGCATCGGAATTGTATCGAATACGTGACGCATCGCTGTTGTTGCGGCATCGTCTGCCTCATTTTTCAAACCGCGTCCCATCCAACGTGAAGCTGATACGGCTGCTGCCTCTGTAACACGAACTAATTCCATCGATAAACTGCGTTCCATTTGTTGTGTTCCCCCTGTTTTACGGTGATTTCCGTAAGTTTTAACGCTCCGAATAAGTATAGCATAATCATTTTAAGCACTCAGCTGTTCATTCGCTAACGACGACTTCTTCCGGAATCGTCACTCTGCGGATATCTGCGCCGAGCCCCTGGAGTTTTTGTATAAGCGCGCTGTAGCCACGCTCGATATGTTGGATTTCCTGCACTTCCGTCACGCCATCGGCAATGAGTCCCGCGATGACGAGCGCAGCACCCGCACGGAGATCCGATGCACGTACCGTAGCGGCTTGTAGTGGAGTTGGTCCAGTAAGGATAGCTGCTCGCCCTTCAACACGCCCATCGGCATTCATCCTGCGCAGTTCGTCGATTTGTTTGAACCTGGCAGAGTATACGGTATCTGTAATGATTGAAGAACCGATTGCCTGTGTCAGTAGTACTGAAAATGGTTGTTGCAAATCTGTCGGAAAACCCGGATAGACAAGCGTCTTCACATCAACCGCTTGGAAATTTCCCGATTTCGGAATAAAGATCTGTTCCGCACCTTCGACGACGTTAACGCCCATTTCACGGAGCTTCGCTGTCAATGCTTCGACATGTAGAGGGATGACGTTATCGATTGTAATCCCGTTCCCCGCAACAGCTGCCATAATCATAAATGTGCCCGCTTCAATTCGGTCTGGGATAATCGTATGATTTGTCCCGTGTAGTTTTTCTACACCTTCAATCCGAATGACATTTGTTCCTGCACCTTTAATCTTAGCGCCCATATTAGAAAGTAATGTTGCAACGTCAATAATTTCAGGCTCTTTTGCTGCATTTTCAATGGTCGTACGTCCTTTTGCAAGTACTGCCGCGAGCATGATGTTAATCGTTGCACCCACACTAACGACATCCAAATAGATTTTCGCACCACGGAGTTCTTCTGCACGCAAATAGATGGCACCGTGTTCGTTCGTCACTTTTGCACCTAACGCCTCAAAACCTTTTATATGCTGATCAATCGGTCTTGGGCCTAGATGACAGCCACCTGGCAAACCGATGACTGCATTTTTAAATCTCCCAAGCATTGCGCCCATCATATAATAAGACGCCCGAAGTTTTTTCACATTGCCGTTCGGAAGTGGCATCGACACCATTTCCGTCGGATCAATTTTCATCGTCCCGTCAGCAAATTCGACTTTTCCACCGATATCTTCAAGTAGTGCTTGAAGCGTTACAACATCCGAAATTTCTGGAAGCCCTTCAATTGTCACAGGGGTATCAGCCAAAATGGAAGCAGGTATCAGTGCAACCGCACTATTCTTTGCCCCACTGACCTTGATTGTCCCTTGCAATGGCTTGCCACCTGTTATTTTATAAACGTCCATATTACTCTCCTTCAGTACGTCACTTGTTCTTTCTAGCTTCCCAGTCCGCAAGAAACGCTTCAATCCCTTTGTCTGTCAGCGGGTGTTTAAATAACTGTTTCAACACATTAAATGGTGTTGTTGCAATATGTGCACCGCTTAGTGCAGCATCTGTAATATGCTGAGGTCCGCGAATCGAAGCAGCAATAATTTCTGTTTTCATGCCATGGATTGTGAAAATGTCAGCAATCGTAGAGATTAAAGACATACCATCTTGTCCGATATCATCTAGTCTGCCTAGAAACGGTGAAACATATGTAGCGCCCGCACGTGCAGCTAGAAGTGCTTGGTTCGCACTAAAAATAAGGGTTACATTCGTTTTGATGCCTTCTTGCGAGAACACTGAACAAGCTTTCAACCCTTCAGGAGTCATCGGCAATTTCACTGTAATATTTGGAGAGATAGCCGCAAGTTCGCGTCCTTCTTTGATCATTCCTTCTGCATCAAGTGCAATTACTTCCGCACTGACTGAACCAGGTACAAGCGCACAAATTTCACGCAGTCTGTCATGGAATGGTACATCTTCTTTCGCGACAAGTGATGGGTTAGTCGTCACACCTGATAGAATCCCCCAGCTATGTGCTTCTTTAATCTCTTCAAAATTTGCAGTATCAATGAAAAATTTCATGTGTACATCCTCCTCTTATTTAACGTGCATAGACACTTTTTAATGGAAAAGGAGGAGAATGCATCTTAATCGAATGCTTCTCCTCTTTCCCTTCCCCTATGATTCGGCAAGGGTTCGGGCCCTTACTTCAGTTACTTATGCTTTTTGTGAACTGCCAAATTCACGCATTTTTCCGATTACTGTTCGCTTAATCGCATCGCGCATTGGTGTTAGGTATTTACGTGGATCATATATTACGGCATCCGCTGTAAGTGCTTCACGTACAGCTTTTGTGCCTTCAATTTGGTTTTCTGTATTCACGTTGATTTTTGCTGTTCCTAAAGAAATAGAACGTTCGATATCTTTCACCGGAATTCCTGTTCCACCGTGTAGAACAAGTGGTAGATCCGATTGGCTTGAGATTTCTTCCATCTCTTTAAAACCAAGGTTCGGCTCACCTTTATACGGTCCGTGAACGGATCCAAGTGCAGGTGCTAGGCAATCAATCCCTGTTTTTTCAACAAGTTCTTTACATTCTGCTGGATCTGCATAAATTACGCCTTCTGCAACTACATCGTCTTCTTGTCCACCGACGACACCTAGTTCCGCCTCAACAGAGACTCCGCGCTCATGTGCATAATCAACAACACTTTTTGTAATTTCAATATTTTCAGCAAGTGATTTAGATGACGCGTCAATCATAACAGACGTGAAACCTGCATCGATTGCTTCTTTACATTTTTCGAAGCTTGAACCATGGTCAAGGTGAATGGCAACAGGGACAGTGATTTTAAGGTCATGTATAAGGCCTTTCGTCATATTAACGACAGTCGTAAAGCCACCTATATAACGTGCTGCTCCTTCAGATACACCAAGAATAACCGGTGATTGTTCTTCTTGCGCGGCCTGTAAAATAGCTTGTGTGTATTCCAAGTTGTTCACATTGAACTGACCGATTGCGTATCCTTCTTTTTTCCCTTTAATCATCATGTCTTTCATTGATTCTAATGCCATATAAATTCCTCCTCCGAAAAATCGATCTGAATATTGCATATTAATTTTATACCTCTATCATCATAACAAAAAAGGACAGTGTTTACCACTGTCCTCTTTTTCAACTCTCAAAAACTGCATTGACCGCATCACGCACTTCATAAATATCAAAAGGCTTTGTAAAATATTTTAATGCACCGATTTTTAGCGCATCATCTGTCAATTCAATTTCACCGTATGCAGTCATCATAATGACTGGGACATCCGGCCAACTACTTTTTATTCTTTTCAATACCTCTACGCCATCGATTCCCGGCATCTTCATATCCAGTAGTATACAGCCGGGCACTTCGTCTTTCACAGCTTGCAGCGCTTCCATTCCATTAGCAGCCAGCCTTGTTACAAACCCCTCTCGACTGAACACCTCATCCAAAAGAAGACGAATACCCGTTTGATCGTCAACGATTAATAAACTTTTCAATAGCTACCCCTTCTTCCCCCATAAATCCCGTTTGCACTCTAGTACTTATTTGACAAAACAAAAGTTTCACCTTCTTTTATTTGAAATCAATTGTGCCTATACAACTCACTCCCCCTAAAATCTGTGACTTCCGCCGGAGACCTTACATGAATCAGTTGGGCGTGAAGACTTACTTTGAATGAAGTTCACTTCATTTTACTTTCTGCTGAAACCATTCTTATAATAAAAGAGAGGTGATCACAGTGAAAATTTTGACGACACAAATCGGTGGCCTTCTTCAGCGAATTGCTACGAGTAGCGAAGAAGCTATTGAAGAGACATCCAGGCTCTTGGCACAGGCAACGATTGGCGAAGGACGTGTCATTATCGCAGGTTTTGGTGAGATGGAGGCAGTGACCGCAACCGCATTAACCAGTCTGGACCCATTTAAGGGAGCCGTTCGCTATGCGGAAGGCATGGACATTGTATCAGCAGATCGCGTTTGGTTATTGACTCGTTCCGCCGCTGATGAACGTACACTCGATTTGGCACGACTTCTTGCCGAACGTTTCATTCCATTTGCTGCGCTTAGTGCCGATAAGCCAGGAGACGACAATGAACTATCGGATTTGGCCTACACATATATATCGACGGGTCTAACACGGGGATTGTTACCTAGTGATACCGGAGAACGTATTGTTCAGCCTCATGCAATGGCTGCTTTATTTGTCTACGAAGCGGTGAAACTTGCATATGATGAGATGGTTTCAGACGAGGATTGACGCGGAATAAAAGCGCAAGCGCCAGTTCAACCTAGACGCAAAATCTATACGTTGTAACTTATCCATAGTTCGAGATTTTATAATTTTCGAGTGAACAAAAAAAGCTGTAGCCGAATGGAATTCTCCTTTTGGCTACAGCTTTTTCATTTTTAATTGATTAGACTTTTTTACTTCCCAGCAAGTGCCGCTTTAACGAAGTCACGGATTAGTGGTTGTGGGCGAGTTGGGCGAGATGCAAATTCCGGATGGAATGATACGCATAGGAAGAATGGGTGATCTTCCAATTCGATGATTTCAACAAGTTGGTCATTCGGGCTTATACCAGAAAGCGTCATACCTGCCGCTTCGAATTGCTCACGATATTCATTATTAAATTCATAACGGTTACGGTGGCGTTCGTAAACTAACTCTTCGCCGTAAGCAGCACGTGCTTTCGTACCCTCACTTAATTTACATGGATAGACGCCTAAACGGAAATAATCTTCCGGATTGCCATTGCTTTCAGGCGGACTCTCTATAATTTGATTGATTGTCTCTTTATCAAATTCAGCTGAATGGGCATTTTCGAGACTCATAACATTACGTGCAAATTCGACTGCAGCTAACTGCATGCCTAAGCCGATTCCGAAAAACGGCACGCCGTTTGTACGTGCATATGTGATTGCTTCAATTTTACCATCGATACCACGGCTTCCAAAACCAGCTGGCACGAGGATTCCATCAACATCCGATAATAATTCAGCTGCATTCTGTGCAGTCACTTCTTCCGAAGATATCCACTTTATTTCGATGTCTGTGTCGAAACCGTAACCTGCGTGACGGAGTGCTTCAACCGCAGAGATATAAGCATCTTGCATTTCGACATACTTCCCGACAAGTCCGATACGCACTTTTTTCGACAGCGATTTCACTTGGTTTACCAGTGCTTTTATCTCCGTCATATCCGGTTCTATTGTATCAATTTCTAGGAAATCTACGACGATTTTATCCATATTTTGTTCATGCAATCTTAACGGCACTTCGTATAGTGTCTCTGCATCAAGCGCTTCGATCACTTCTTCCGGTTTAATATTACTGAACAATGCAATCTTATCTTTCATCTCTTGCGGTACTGGATATTCACTACGTAAGACGATCATATTTGGCTGAATACCAAGGCTACGAAGTTCCTTCACACTATGCTGTGTAGGTTTCGTCTTCATTTCACCTGCTGCATGTAAGTAAGGAATCAATGTGTTATGGATATACATCACATCATTTTTCCCAAGTTCTGTTTTCATCTGACGAAGTGCTTCAAGGTATGGAAGGGATTCGATATCGCCGACACTACCACCAATTTCTGTAATGACGACGTCTGCATTTGTCTCTTTTCCAGCGCGTTTGATCAAGCTTTTAATTTCATTTGTAATGTGGGGGATAACCTGGACTGTCGCGCCATTATATTCGCCACGACGTTCTTTTTTCAGTACGGATGAATACACTTTTCCCATCGTAACATTCGAATACTTGTTCAATTTAATATCGATAAAACGTTCATAATGACCAAGGTCAAGATCCGTTTCTGCCCCGTCTTCTGTGACGAATACTTCACCATGTTGTAAAGGACTCATCATTCTTGGATCAAGGTTAATGTATGGATCGAATTTTTGCATTGTCACCTGTAGTCCTCGGCTTTTCAATAGTCGTCCAAGTGATGCTGCGTTGATTCCTTTACCAAGTGATGATACAACTCCACCGGTTACGAAAATATATTTTGTCATGTCAAACTCCTCCATTCATGTATTTAATTTGCTCAATCCGAAATTTCCTACTTCTTATAGATAGTAGGATGCACGCTAAGTAATCATTTAACTCGGTCTGTTTTAGACCTTAGATGAATCAGGTTAGCCTCTGGCATAATTGGTAAAAAATTAAAAAGCGCCCCGTCTGTAGAGTATCTCTACAGGAGGAGCGCATATGCACTGTTTCTTGTGTCCTTTTTAAGGAGCCCAGTAAAATCTTATAGTTTTGGGGACATGAAGTCAAGTACTTATTCTTCGAGTTCTTCCTCGTCTTCTTCTTCATCTTCGTCCTCTTCGTCAAGCTCTAAATCCTCGTCGTCCGGAATAATTTCAAGGTCATCATCGGATTCAAGTAGATCGACTTCGATTTCGACGATTTCTTCTTCCTCTTCCTCTTCGTCGTCATCCTCTTCATCGATAAGTTCATCGAACTCTTCATCGAACAGCTCGTCCTCGTCATCATCTTCTACATCGTCGTCTTCATCATCGTCATCCAGTGCCGCTTTTTTCTTTTTCTTCTTGCGGACTTTAACGACTGGTGCCGTTTCTTCTTCAATCTGATCGACTGGGTACCATTCACGAAGGCCCCAACGGTTGTCATTGATAGCAAGGAATCTGCCATCGATGTTCATGTCCGTATAGAATTGCTGCAATTTTTCCTTCATCTTCTTTTCAGTCATCCCTGTAAGCTTACGGATTTCATCCATTAGCTGCTGTAGGGTAAGTGCTTCATGTGTTTCAGTCAAAATCGCATAAGCGATATTAATCATCGATTCTTCCGATAGTTGTTCTTTTGTCATTTCACGGATATTCAATAGACGCACGTCCTTTCTCTGAACATAAACATACATACCATTATATACAATGAAGCCTGTAATATGCTACATTCTTTTACTCTTTCTTAAGCTTTGGATCTCTTTTATGGTAATCCAGCACAAATAAATAGCTGCCAATAGGAAAGGAATGGCACCTAAGCCATCATCATAAAGAAAATAAACAAGGAGGATAAAAATTGTAATCATGATGATGTGCTTCGATCGTTTCATACAACCCCTCCTTTTTCCCCATTACCTTAATAGTATAAAAAATGATGCCGAACTATGTCACGTTTTTCGATTTATTTTTTGAAAGTATTTTACATTCATTATATCGCAATGAAGTGCTCACGAGGGCATAGCAACACAAAATATTTTTTTAAGTACCTACGCACAATTTATGTAGCTGTTTATATGTTCCACCACGTTTATCGATTAACCATTTTTTTCGCATAAAATACTGGCGAGAAGGGCTTGGAAACCTCTATTTTCACTGGACCATTTCCGGTCAGCTTGCGACAATTTAATTGTGACAGATTTACCGAGGAGCGGTGTGGCTAGTGTTTGATCAAATTATGCACTAGTTGCAATCAATAGACGTGATATTCCACAATCTAGAAAATCACAAAAGCCGCGAGGAGTTGGCTATCCTCGCGGCTGAGTTTCTTGTATAGGCAGGCGCCCTACGCTTTTGGTATTACATATTTCTTCTATACTGTCCGCCGACTTCGTAGAGGGCGTTTGTTATTTGACCAAGGCTTGCGACTTTCACTGTTTCCATTAATTCAGCAAAGATGTTACCGCCGGAAACCGCTGCTGCTGTTAATTTCTTTAGCGCTTCTTCTGTTTGACCGGCATGTGTGGACTGGAATGCACGCAAATTAGTAATTTGCGTTTCTTTCTCTTGTTGCGTTGCACGTGCAAGTTCCATGTTATCAATGTCTTCCGCAGACGGTGGATTTGGATTCAAATACGTATTGACGCCAATAATCGGCAGTTCTCCCGTATGTTTCAACATTTCGTAATGCATGGATTCTTCTTGAATTTTACCACGTTGGTACTGCGTTTCCATCGATCCAAGCACGCCGCCACGGTCATTTAAACGGTCGAATTCCTGGAGAACCGATTCTTCGACAAGATCTGTTAGTTCTTCGATGATAAATGTCCCTTGAAGCGGGTTTTCGTTTTTCGCAAGACCAAGCTCTTTTGTAATAATCATTTGGATAGCCATTGCCCGACGGACAGATTCCTCCGTTGGCGTCGTGATAGCTTCGTCGTAGGCGTTTGTATGGAGTGAGTTACAGTTATCCTGTAACGCCATCAGCGCCTGCAATGTTGTGCGAATATCGTTAAAATCAATTTCCTGTGCGTGCAAGCTACGCCCCGACGTTTGCACATGATACTTTAACTTTTGGCTCCGTTCGTTGGCACCATATTTATCACGCATGGTCACTGCCCAAATACGGCGAGCGACCCTTCCGATAACCGTATATTCTGGATCCAGACCGTTCGAGAAGAAGAACGATAAGTTCGGTGCGAAATCATCGATATTCATGCCACGGCTCAAATAATACTCAATATAGGTGAAGCCGTTTGCCAGTGTAAAAGCAAGCTGTGATATCGGATTCGCGCCCGCTTCGGCGATATGGTAACCCGATATCGATACGGAATAGTAATTGCGGACTTTTTGGTCGATGAAGTACTGTTGAATATCCCCCATCATACGGAGTGCAAATTCTGTCGAGAAAATGCAGGTGTTTTGCCCCTGGTCTTCTTTCAAAATATCCGCCTGAACCGTACCACGTACAACCTGAAGTGTCGCCGTACGCACTTCCACAAACTCTTCCATTGTCAGTGTACGTCCTAACTTCTCCTCTTGGATGCGAACTTGTTGATCTATTGCGGTGTTCATGAACATCGCAAGAATAATTGGAGCCGGACCATTAATGGTCATCGATACTGACGTTGATGGCGCACACAAATCGAAGCCATCATACAGCTTTTTCATATCTTCAAGCGTACAAATGCTGACGCCCGACTCGCCTACTTTTCCATAAATGTCTGGGCGCTCATTCGGATCCTCCCCATATAAGGTTACGGAGTCGAATGCCGTCGATAACCGTTTAGCGTCATCATCTTTCGACAGATAGTGGAAGCGGCGGTTCGTCCGTTCTGGTGTTCCTTCACCCGCAAATTGACGCTTCGGATCTTCCCCTTCACGTTTGAACGGGAAAACGCCAGCCGTATACGGATACGAGCCCGGTACATTTTCTTTATAGACCCAGCGCAAGATTTCCCCATAATCTTTGAATCTTGGTAGTGACACTTTCGGGATTTTCAAGCCTGAAAGACTAGTTGACGTTAATGCGGTCCGCAATTCTTTATCTCGGACTTTTGTGATGAATTCATCACCTGCATAGGCTTCTTTCAACTGTTCCCAATTCGCTAGGATGCGTTTCGATTCTGCCGTCATTTCTTCACGGACACCATCCACGAGCGATTGAAGAGATGCAGTTAACACATCATCCGGCGCTTTTTCATTGACGGCTTCAATGGCACCTTCCAGTTGGAATAGACGACGCGCAAGATTGACCTGCTGTTCAGACTTTTTATGATAATCGCGCACGGTACTCGCAATTTCGCGTAAGTAATGATGGCGGTCATTTGGAATAATCACGTTTTGTTTTTGTGTTTTGATGAATTGTCCATAAGACGTTTCCCAGTCCAATCCACATTTTTCATTCAATACGGTAACGAGTGCAGCGAATAATGCATTCGTTCCTTTGTCGTTGAATTGGCTGGCGATTGTGCCATAGACCGGCATGTCGCTTAGCTCTTTATCCCATAGGAGATGACTGCGCTGATATTGCTTTTGCACTTGACGAAGCGCGTCTTCAGAACCTTTTCGTTCGAATTTATTGATGACAATCAAGTCAGCGAAGTCGATCATATCAATTTTCTCAAGTTGTGTTGGCGCACCAAATTCACTGGTCATGACGTACATCGAAGCATCGGACACTTCCGTAATTTCTGCGTCCCCCTGCCCTATACCACTTGTTTCAACGATGATTAAATCAAAACCGACTGTTTTCACGATATCAAGTACATCTTTAATCGCACCGGAAAGTTCAGACCTGGAACCACGAGTTGCGAGGCTACGCATGAAGACACGATGGTTGAAAATGGCATTCATTCGAATGCGGTCGCCAAGTAATGCGCCACCGGTTTTTTGCTTTGTCGGATCGATAGACAAAATCGCTACTTTTTTATCCGGAAGTTCCCGCAAAAATCTTCTGATTAATTCATCCGTTAGCGAGCTCTTCCCAGCACCACCCGTACCTGTAATTCCAAGAACCGGTGTATGTTTAGAAAGCGTACGCGCTTTCGCAATGAACGCCTTTGCCACGGCATCATCTTGATCGTACATTTCTTCCGCATACGTGATGAGATTGGCGAGCACTTCTGGCGATTCCGGCGTCGCTTTTTCCAGATTACCCAGTTCATCGTCAACCGCTGTTAGAAAGTCACATTCTTCTAGCATGCGATTGATCATACCTTGAAGCCCCATTTTACGGCCATCTTCAGGTGAGAAAATCCAGGCTATGCCGTGATCATGTAGTTGTTTGATTTCCTTCGGAATAATCACACCGCCACCGCCACCGTAAATCCGGATGTGGGGAGCCCCTTTTTCCTGTAGTAAATCATACATATACTTAAAATATTCGACGTGACCGCCTTGGTAAGAAGAAATGGCAATCCCCTGCACGTCTTCTTGGATCGCTGCATTGACTACTTCCTCAACGGAACGATTATGTCCTAAATGGATGACTTCTGCACCACTAGACTGCAAGATACGACGCATAATATTGATGGATGCGTCATGACCATCAAAAAGACTTGATGCCGTGACGAACCGGATATGATGGTTCGGTTTGTAAATTTCAACTGTCGCCATATTTGGAACACCCCTTTGTTTGCACCTTACTTATTCCCCTACTATCCCTCTGAATAACTGATCCGTTTGCACACGGATATACTCTTCGATCGTGTAATTTTTATGCAATGCCCATCTGCGGAAAGCCCACATCTGTCCTTGTACAACAATGTGATGGGCTGCTATGCCGATGTCTGCTGGCGCTATGCGTAACTCTTCTGTTTTCGCACAGGCCTGCAACAGACTTTCGAACAGGGCAACCATTTCCATTTCTTTTTTCAGGACGTATTGTAATGCGTCTTTTGGTAATGATTTTGATTCCTGATACATCACAAGAAATTCATCAGACATATCATCAATCAAATGGAAGTATTGGCTGATCGCAATCCGTAATCCGTCTATCGTCCCTTCCTGTTTAGGAAGAGATGATAGGCGGCTGAGCACTTCATTGTAAATACTGTCACAGACAAGGTAGAGTACGTCTTCCTTTGTCCGAATATATTCGTAGAGTGTGCCAATGCTAAAGCCAGCTTCTTTGGCAATCTCACGGGTTGTTGCGCGATGAAACCCTTTTTCCTTGAACAGTTTTACTGCTCCTTGAATCATCTGCTCACGTCGTTTTTCGATCAGCACCGCGTCTTTAACAGACGACTTTACATTGTGTGTTTTTTCCATCCTGCACCCCCGATTATTTTGTAAGCATACGGGAGATAACGAGACGTTGAATTTCCTGCGTCCCTTCGTAAATCTGCGTAATTTTTGCATCACGCATGAAACGTTCAACCGGATAGTCTTTCGTATAGCCGTAGCCACCGAATACTTGAACAGCATCCGTTGTCACTTTCATCGCCGTATCTCCGGCCATTAGTTTTGCCATCGCAGACTCTTTGCCATATGGTAAATTGTTTGATTCAAGCCAAGCTGCTTGGTATGTCAGTAATCTGGATGCTTCCGTCGCTGTCGCCATATCCGCTAGCTTGAAGCCAATTCCTTGATTGGCAGCGATTGGTTTACCGAACTGCACACGTTCTTTCGCGTAGTCGACAGATGCGTCAAGTGCGCCTTGTGCGATACCGACCGCTTGTGCAGCGATGCCGTTACGTCCGCCGTCTAGTGTTTTCATCGCGATGATAAAGCCATCTCCTTCTTCCCCAAGAAGGTTTTCTTTTGGTACGCGGCAGTTGTCGAACATAATTTCAGTTGTCGGTGATGAACGAATGCCCAGTTTCTTCTCTTTTTTCCCGACAGAGAAACCTGGGAAATCTTTTTCAACGATGAATGCGCTTGTGCCTTTATGTTTCGATTCTGGGTCCGTTACTGCAAAAACGATATACGTATCTGCAATTCCCCCATTTGTAATAAAGATTTTCGAGCCATTTAAAACGTAATCGTCCCCGTCTACTTTTGCTGTCGTACGCATCCCGCCTGCATCAGAGCCTGAACCAGGTTCCGTTAAGCCGTATGCACCAATCTTCGTACCTTCCGCCATTGGACGAAGATACTTCTGTTTTTGTTCTTCTGTTCCAAATTTAAACACCGGCCAACCTGCCAATGATGTGTGTGCAGAAAGTGTAACACCTGTTGACGCACACACGCGCGACAGCTCCTCTACCGCGATACAATAGGCAAGATAGTCACTACCAATTCCACCATACTCTTCCGGCCAAGGAATCCCCGTTAGGCCAAGTTCGGCCATTTTTTTGAAAATATCCATATCAAAACGCTCTTCTTCATCGCGTTCTGCTGCAGTTGGTGCTACTTCGTTTTCTGCAAAATCACGTACCATTTTACGAATCATTTCATGTTCTTCAGATAGTTTAAAATTCATGTCATTTCCCCCTTGGATAGCGCCCTCGCCCATTATAGTATAAGTCTACATTTATTTAATCTAATTATGTTGAACTTATGATTCTCGCTTGATCTCCAGCGAAGGCGCCTTACTGGGGTAGCCGAAGCAATAAGACTTAGGAGGGATGCAGTTCAATCCCTCCCCACTAGTGGTTTTCTAGCAGGCTTATCGCGGGAGGCATCCCGAAGCGCCAAGCGTTGTAGATAGGATTCTTTCATTCAACATATATAGTAGATACATCTACGTTATTTCATCAAATGCTTACTAATCACAATGCGTTGAATCTCGCTCGTACCTTCGTAAATTTCAGTTACTTTGGCATCGCGGAAGTAACGCTCAACTGGATAATCTTCTGTATAACCGTAACCCCCAAATACTTGAACCGCTTCAATCGAACCTTCGACCGCGGCTTTCGATGCAAATAGTTTTGCCATTGATGCTTCTTTTCCACAAGGCAACCCTTCCGCACGCAGTTGTGCAGCACGGTAAACTAGCAATCTCGCCGCTTCGACCGCAGTTGCCATATCCGCCAATTTGAACCCTACACCCTGTTGGGCTGCAATCGGCTTACCGAACTGGACACGTTCCTTTGCGTAATCCGTCGACGCTTCGAGAGACGCTTCTGCAATCCCAAGTGCTTGTGCAGCAATACCGATGCGACCTACATCTAGGTTGGCCATTGCAATTTTAAAGCCTTCGTTCTCTACGCCCAGAAGATTTTCAGCAGGCACTTGCATGTTATCAAAAGATAGCTCGACTGTCCGAGAACCGTGAAGCCCCATCTTCCGCTCATCTTTCCCGATGATTAAACCTGGCGTATCCTTATCGACAATAAATGCCGAAATTCCGTAAGTCCCTTTCGAAGGGTCTGTAGATGCGAAAACGATATAGACATCGGCTTCCCCGCCATTTGTGATGAACATCTTAGAACCGTTAAGTACATAGTGTTCCTCTTTTTTCACAGCACGCGTTTTTAGCGAACCTGCATCTGATCCAGAGGATGCTTCTGTCAGACAGAATGCACCCAGGTATTCACCACTTGCTAACTTCGGCAAATAGCGATCTTTTTGCTCATCGTTACCGAAATACATAATCGGATTCGTTCCAACTGAAGTATGAACTGAAAGAATAACGCCAACAACTGCACTTACCTTCGACAGTTCATGAATTGCGCTAATATACGATACAAAGTCCATTCCTGAACCACCGTACTTTTCTGGAACCGTAATACCCATCAAACCAAGTTGACCCATTTTCTTCAACACTTCACGCGGAAATTTCCCCGCTTCCATTTGTGGGATAAAGGGCTCGATTTCTGCCTTTGCAAAGTTACGTACCATCTCACGCATCATCTGCTGTTCTTCGGTGAATGTTAAGTTCATATCATACAATCTCCTTTAGTCGTAAACATAAAAGCCACGACCAGATTTCTTACCTAACCAACCTGCTTTAACATATTTTCTAAGCAATGGACATGGACGATATTTAGAATCGCCGAATCCTTCATGTAACGTTTCCATGATATACAAACATGTATCTAGTCCGATAAAGTCAGCAAGCTGTAGTGGCCCCATTGGGTGATTCATGCCCAGTTTCATCACATCATCAATCGCTTCAATTGATGCTACACCTTCATAAAGCGTATAGATGGCTTCGTTAATCATTGGCATCAGTATGCGATTCGCAACGAAACCTGGAAAGTCGTTTACTTCGACTGGTGTTTTGGACAATTTCACAGTCATATCCTCAACTGCTTTATAGACGTCATCAGCCGTTGCAAGGCCCCTGATGATTTCAACCAGTTTCATAACAGGCACTGGATTCATGAAGTGCATACCAATTACTTTCTCTGGACGGCTTGTTGCCGCTGCGATTTCCGTGATAGGAAGTGAGGATGTATTAGATGCAAGAATGGCATGCGCCGGTGCGATTCCATCGAGTTGTGCGAAAATCGACCGTTTTATGTCCATATTTTCAACTGCGGCTTCAATGACAATGTCAACGTCTGATGCATCTTGCAAATCAAGTGATTTCGTTATACGACCGAGAACAGTTGATTTTTCATCTTCCGTCATGCGACCTTTTTCAACGTTACGGGAAAGGTTTTTCGCAATAACCGCGAGTCCTTTGACAAAGGATTCTTCTTTAATATCATTCAGTTTCACATCGAATCCAGCCTGTGCGCATACTTGAGCGATGCCTCCACCCATTTGTCCCGCTCCGATAACCATTACTTTTTGAATGTCCATTATGTCGACTCCTCCAACTCTATTCCGATTTCGGTACTTCAATCATAATCGCGTCGCCTTGGCCTCCACCTGAACAAATGGATGCAATGCCAATGCCGCCTCCGCGTCGTTTCAATTCATAGGCCAATGTCAAAATGATACGTGCTCCACTTGCGCCAATCGGGTGTCCAAGTGCAACTGCTCCGCCATTGACGTTGACTTTTTCTGCATCCAGCCCCGCAATTTGCGAACTAGCAAGCGCTACCGCCGCAAATGCCTCATTTATTTCAAACAGATCGATGTCTTCTAGTTTCTTGCCCGTCTTCTTCAATAGTTCGTTAATGACAAGTCCCGGTGTTTGCGGGAAGTTTTGTGGTTCAATCGCCACTTCGGCATGGCCGATGATGATCGCTAATGGCGTTTTGCCTTCTTGTTGTGCACGTTGTTCATTCATTAACACTAACGCACACGCACCGTCATTGACGCCTGGCGCGTTGCCGGCTGTAATACTGCCCTCTTTGCCAAATGCCGGACGTAGTCTTGCCAGTGATTCGAGTGATGTATCGCGGCGAGGCGCTTCGTCTGTATCGACTTTTACCGAATCGCCTTTGCGCTGCGGGATGTCGACTGCAATGATTTCTTCTGCGAACAAGCCGTTATCAATGGCTTGAAGTGCACGTTCATGACTGCGAAGTGACCATTCATCCTGCCCTTCGCGTGACAATGCAAATTCCTCTGCTGTCGAGTTACCATAAGTCCCCATATGGACCCGGTCCGGTGAGAATGAGCAAGACAGTCCATCGTAGATCATGCCATCGACAAGTTGCGTGTCGCCCATTTTCAAGCCGAAACGCCCTTTCGGCAAATAGTACGGTGCGTTTGACATCGATTCCATACCACCTGCAACGATAACCTCTTCGTCTCCAAGGCGGATCAGCTGATCTCCCAGTGTGACGCTGCGCATACCTGATGCACATACTTTGTTAATGGTTTCCGTTTTCACAGACCACGGCAGTCCTGCTTTCGTCGCTGCTTGCCTGGATGGAATTTGCCCTTGAGCTGCCTGCAATACCGTACCGATGATGACTTCATCGACGTCAGCTTGTTCAACGCCCGCACGGTTCAATGCTTCTTTTATAGCAATTCCGCCAAGATCGCTTGCCGTTAGGGATTGTAATGCACCGCCTAATTTTGCAAAAGGTGTCCGTGCTCCGTCTAGTATGACTGTTCTTGTCATTGGATCGCCTCCGAGTTCGTTTTGGTAACGCTTTCATAAACAACAATAAGTGATTCCTCTACTTAGTATATTTGACTGTTTCGACGTTTGACTGAACGCTCGCTCAGTAGGAAATTAAGAAAATAGGGAGTGCGCGGACTCCCATTTCCTCAATTCTACGATAATACTGATAGTTCTGCAATGATTTATTCCAAGAAGATTCCAGCTACTGTCATCGGATGTCTGGTGTTCCCTTGGTATAGGGCGCACGGTGGTTTATTGTAAAACTGGTTCTTCTTCCGTCTCTTCAACAGCCTGTGCATTTTCACCGAAAATGGACCGTTCGAGCAGTTCAGCAATGTCGTATGTGCCTACTTTGTCTTCTACTTCGACAGCTTTCGTTCCGTCAGATAACATCGTCAAGCAATATGGACAACCGGAAGAGATAATCCCCGGACTTACTTCAAGCGCTTGTTCCGTCCGTGCGACGTTGATGCGATGACCTGTGTCTTCTTCCATCCACATGAGTCCCCCACCTGCGCCACAACACATACCTTCTTCACGATTACGTTTCATTTCAACCAGATTGACACCCGGAATCGCCTTGAGAATTTCACGCGGCGGATCGTAGACATCGTTGTATCTGCCCAAATAGCATGAATCGTGGAACGTGATGGTTTCATTAATTGGATATTGCGGTTTTAATTTCCCTTGGACAACAAGTTCGTACAGTAATTCCGTATGGTGAATGACTTCAGCCTTAAATCCAAAGTCTGGGTATTCATTTTTAAAGATATTATATGCATGCGGGTCAATCGTGATAATTTTTGTAACGCCCGCTTTTTCAAATTCCTCAATATTCCCTGTCGCCAATTCTTGGAATAAAAACTCATTCCCCAAACGACGTGGTGTGTCGCCAGAGTTCTTTTCCTTATTACCCAGAATGGCGAACTTGATGCCTGCTTCGTTCATGAGATGTACAAAGGCATGCGCAATTTTTTGTGAACGATTATCGAACGCACCCATCGAGCCAACCCAGAAGAGGTACTCGAATTCTTCGTCCGCTTTTTTCAGTTCTTTCACCGTTGGAATGTGAAGGTCTGGACGTGCATCGCGCCATTTTTCCTTCTCTTTGCGGTTCAGCCCCCATGGATTCCCTTGACGCTCGATATTTGTCATCGCACGTTGTGCATCAGGATCCATTTTCCCTTCTGTCATGACAAGATAACGACGAAGGTCAATGATTTTGTCAACGTGTTCGTTCATAACTGGACATTGGTCTTCACAGTTACGGCAAGTCGTACACGCCCAGATTTCCTCTTCCGTAATGACATCACCAATAAGAGATGGGTTGTAAATATCATCCATCGTTGCGCCTTCAAGTCCAGCTGCTAGGGCAATCTGATTACCTTTCGAACTGTTGAACGCAAACGTTGGCACCCACGGTTTTTGTTTCGTAACAAGTGCCCCATGATTCGTTAAGTTATCACGTAATTTTGTAATGAGATCCATCGGAGACAGCATTTTCCCAGTTCCCGATGCCGGACACATATTCGTACAGCGACCGCACTCTACACAAGCGTAGAAGTCGATCATTTGCGCCTGCGTGAAATCAGTGATTTTGCCCACTCCAAGTGCTGGCATGTCGTCTTCATTTTCAGCTTCTTCAAGCGCTTCGAAATCGATTGCTTTCAGCTTGCCCGCGTTATCCAGTCGGTGGAAATAGACATTGGCTGGCCCTGCGATTAAATGCGCGTGCTTGGATTGTGGTACATAGACAAGGAACGTGAGTAAAATTAATAGATGGATCCACCACCCAATATAAAAAACAACTGCGGCAGCCGTCGGTGGCATGAAGCCGAAAATCGTAGCAATGGATGACGCAACTGGTTCTGCCCATGACGCTTCGTGACCATGCCAAATCATACCCATACCGTTAGCCAGCAGTGTTGACAGCATTAGACCACCGATGAAAATAAGAACGAGTCCTGATTTCCAGCCACGTTTCAAACGGACTAGTTTCTCAATGTAGCGGCGATAGAAAGCCCAAACAACTGCTACAAGAATCGTCAGTGCAACAATTTCTTGGAAAAATGTAAAGGCTGGATACACGGAACCGAATGGTAAATGTGATCCCGGTCTTAGTCCTTTCCAAATCAAGTCGATTGCTCCGAATTGGACCAGCAAGAATCCGTAGAAGAACATCAAATGGATAGTTCCACTTTTCTTATCCTTCAATAATTTCTTCTGTCCAAAAACATACACCCATATTTTCCGGAGACGTTCTTTAACGTTATGATCGAATTCTTCTTTTCTTCCCAGTTTGATAAATTGAATCCTAGTTTTTATTAAATATGTGAACAGTGCTAAACCGTATGCCGTCACTGCGAGAAACAAAATCCAGTTGACGATAAGCAATGGGTTCATTTGTCCTCTCCCCTTCCCCTTTGTTTACATCGTGGTGATCGTGTTGCGGAAAACATGTTAATGCATTATGTACTAGTTTAAAATATGAGTGAGCGTTCAGTCAATAACACTTTTTAAATGTTTAGAGATATTTGATAAGTTTAAGTGACTTGGTGGTAGATTGGCAAGCTTTTTTTGGATAGCGCTTACATACATTATGCTATTTACAGATACGCATCAAAGATTCCCTTCAAACACGCTGTGGCGCTATGGGTGGCCTCCCCCCTTTTAAGGCGCCTTCGCTCAGTTTATACACTGCTTTCGGAAAGCTCCCGCACACGAAACTATACTGGACAGAAACATAATCTAAAAAAACCTGCAATGACATCGCAGGTTTTAATTAATTATTTCTATTTTATTCAACATAGCACCAAAAAATGCCTCAGCTTCGGTTATTTTATCTGCTGGAATCGCAACCAAAACAACCGTTGCTGGACCTGCCGACTTCGTTTTTTCTAATACCGTTTCGACTTCTGCATTCTCTTCACCCGTCATTTTACGGACTTCTTGTAAAATCCCACTAGAGCCGATTGGCCAGAGGCGATGGATCATGCCACTCGCCCATGCATCTTTTAGTAATCGAAGAGAAGCAACTTCCCCCTTACGTTCTAGCACTTCATGACCGACAAGTGGTGTGCCATACGTAAACCAAGCCACTTCTTCAATCAACGGCGGCTTCTGCCTGTTTCCAATCATCGTAACAGCCATCGCCGATTGCACAAGTTCCATATTCGTTTCCGTGCTACCGCTAATCGCAGGTACCTCAAGCCCCACTTCGTGAAATACATCCGTCACGCCAGCCACATACTTTTCCCAACTCGCGTTGCCACTAAAATTGTGGATAAGTATGGTGACGGGTTCCGCATGACCCGCCCATTGTTCCAGCAGTGCAACACGCGCTGCGAAATAGGCGGTGACACGGTCTGGGACGGCAACCAGATCCCCGGGCTTTTCACCGATGCCACCCGAATTATCCGTTGTGACAATAAAGTCGTTGCCAATCTCGATGGCATTTCTCATCGTAAAGCTCCCATCCGTCCGGTCACTACTTGCTGAAGCGCAGGCAATACAACAGCCGCAACAATAGCATTTAGCACCGTCGCGACGAAAATCCCTTGCAATGCACCCAAGAAAAATGCCGGAGATACTAAGAAATAAAACGGCAGTGGTGCCAGCAATCCGTTGGCAATTACGAAAAATACCCACTTCATACGCTTATAACCCGCTCGGTGCATGCGTGCAAAAATAACGACAATGACCAACATTTCAAGTGCGATAATGATATGAAATGGTCCCATTGGAAATCCTCCGTACATAGCAGAGGCCAAGTGACCGAGCATCGATGCTATACCTGAAAATACAGGCGGTAAAAAAGCAGCCGATACAAGAGCTGGCACTGTATCGAGCGCAAGCGACCCCACCGCCGATGGTATTTTAATCAGGCCGCCAACAGCACACATTGCCACGAACAATGCTGTTAATGTCATTCTTTTCAATTGCATGTTTTAAGACTCCTTTTTCTTATCCGTTCTGAACACTTTTGCACTTCGGACATATTCGTTATCCGGTACGTTAACTCGGGCATTGGCGATGCGCGCTGCGACAAAAAGATAGTCCGAAAGCCTGTTCAAATAGCGCTGTACGACTGGAGAAACGTCCTCTTCTGCTTTCATTAGCGTCACCGTCTGGCGTTCTGCGCGTCTAGCAACAGTCCGTGCAATATGGAGTGTTGCAGCAGCCGGCGATCCACCCGGTAAAATAAAGCGTTCTAGCGGTGGTGCTTCATCCATCAATTCATCGATACGCTGTTCCAATACTTCAATCGGCTCATCAGCTAATTTATAATGCCGCTCTTTCATTACATTTGCGAGATCGCCACCACCATCGAATAATTCATTTTGGATAGCTTCTAGATCTTTTAAGATATCGGCAAAAATAGCCACATCGAGCTCCGTCATTGCCTTCCCAACGAATGAATTCAATTCGTCCATCGTGCCATACGCCTCGACTCGTAAACTATCCTTATCCACACGTCCGCCTATTAAACTCGTTTTCCCCTTATCTCCTGTGCGTGTGTAAATTTTCATTATACCTCTCCCCTTTTCTTTAAAGTTTGTGCAAGGCCATACCAAATCCGTGTCACTTCATCCGCTTCCGCTATTAACCGCTGATAGAGCCGCCCGCAAGTATCCCGTAACTTGCGTTGCTGTGCATCAATCGGCACAATTCCTCGCCCGATATCCGTTACAATAACAATCGTATCCTGACCTTCTACCGTTTCTATCACATAGTCAATGGCTTCTGCTTCCGATAAATCTGTTTCTCCAAGCCATTTTTCAATTTCCGTAAATACCATTACCCTAGGAATTTCTGAAACGCATGTATACTGGGTACCCATACAATTCCACTGCACTTCCTGTCCCTTTACCATCATTCTCACATAGTCTCGTTTGCCGTTATAGGCACCGCCGATAATGACGTGCATCGCTGCCCCTCCTTGAACGCTTGCTCACTTGGCCATTCTAGCCGATATCCTGAACCATGCGGAATATCCCATGACCAAAATGCTTTTTCCACAGGGGAAAATCTCGTCAGGATTAGCCGAATGGGTCCACCATGTGTCACGATCACTGCACCATTGGAAACTCGCTTTAATGCGGATAAGACGCGCTTCTCAAGTGCTATCAAACTTTCCCCGCCGCGTGGTGCATAGGTATACGGATCATCAATCCATTGTCGGTAGTCCTTTTCCTTTTCAAGGTCCGCATAGGTTTTTCCTTCAAAGTCTCCAAAATGACATTCACGCCAGTCCGAATCAGCATGATACTTTGCATCTGGAAAATACAGTGCTGCGGTCTGTCGAGCACGGACTAAGTCACTGCCATACACAAATCGTGCATCGTGCTGACAGTTCGTTGCAGTTGCCACAATTGGTTCATCCGTCCAGCCAATGTACTTGCGCTCTTGATTTCCAGCAGTTGGCAGATGACGAATTATAGTAAGCACAAAACGGTCATCCATAACAGCACCTCCGTTCCTTCGATAAAGGCCCCACATAAGTCACCGCTAACGCCACCGAAATGTTTGAGTGACCATCTTCGAAAAACGAAAAGCGCTATCGCTAATACGACACTTAAACCGACTGGAATCCAAATACTATTCATCCACCAACCCACAGCTATCAACACCAACACACTGCTTGCTAATGAACAACCCATTACCACATTCCCCGCCATCTTCTCCTTAAAGAAATGGGCAATTCCTTTCTCTTTGGCAAGACGAGTCGTCGAAAAATAAACGTTCAACCCCGCTCGTGCTAAGAAAGGGATGGCGATAAACAATGCCATACTTCCCGTCCCACGCAGTAGGATTTCATTGAACAAGGCGATTTTGACAACGATTAGCAACACGAGTGCCATCGTGCCAAATGCGCCAAGACGGGGGTCATCCAGTATTTCCAATCGCTTGGCACGATCTCGATAAGAAAAGAACGCGTCGCCTGTATCCGCCCAGCCGTCCAAGTGCAAGCCACCTGTTAGTACAATTCCCACCAATAAGATAACTACCGATGCAAGGAGCGTACTCACGTTGACCACATCCAGCATCAAGAGTGATACCGCGTACATCGCGAACCCAATTGCCGCTCCAACAAAAGGGAGCGCCACATACATCGTCGTCACTTCTTTTCGACCAAGCGGCAATTCTTTGTTAATCGGAACTGCTGTGAAAAACTGTAGTGCCAACAACATACCGTTCATGTTATTCCCTCGGTTCCGACAGGATGGCTTTCAGCAACGGCCAGTTCAAATGGGCTTTGACATGGGCCGCCCATTCATCATAGATATCGACGCCATGCGGTGCACGCATAACTGGGCGATCCGCATCTTCCTCTTCAATGCCATGATTTCCTTTGTAAGGAATCACACCAACAACTGGGATTCCTGTATATGTTTCAATATATTCAACGCCTTCTTGGAATAAAGAGACGTCCCCATGAAATTTATTGATAATAATGGCTTTCACACGCTCACGGTGCGCAGCTGGAAGTAATTGCAACGTGCCAACAATCGAGGCAATCGCGCCGCCGCGGTCAATATCCGCGACCAATACAGCAGGCACATCCGCGATTTCTGCCACACGCATATTGACAATTTCCCGATCATTGAGGTTCACTTCTGCGGGACTTCCCGCGCCTTCAATAATCACCGTGTCATAGGTTTCTGCTAATTTACCGAGCGACGTCTGAATCGCTTCTATGCCCTGATTGAAAAACTGCTCCCGATACGCCATTCCCGCTACCGGCCCGAACTTCTTCCCGAAGAACAGTACTTCTGATTTCATCCTAGGCATTGGTTTCAGCAAAATGGGATTCATATAAATTGACGGAGTCGTTCTAGCCGCCAACGCTTGAATGAATTGTGCACGGCTCATTTCCTCGCCGCTGTCCGTTGTCGCGGAAAAGCCCGACATATTTTGTGATTTAAATGGCGTCACACGCGCGCCTTCATCGGATAATATGCGGCATAGCGCTGTACAAATCATCGTTTTCCCAGAATCTGATGCAGTGCCTAACACAATCAGTCCATTCATGCCGTTACCTCCCTTGTCCATTTTTCCAATAAGTCGCCATACCGTAGTCCATTTCTATCGCGGTATCCGCTGTCACGACAATCTGCTGATGAATATGCCCTATCCATTGCCTGTAGCGATTCGTTTCTTCATCGTTTGCCGGCAGCTCGTCCAACACTTCATTGGAGACGATCACAAGATGCGCAACTGTCTTGACTAGCTTATCGATTGTTTCGTAAAGTTTCAGCGCTTTTTGTTCCATACATCCTGGTTGGGCAATGCATGGCTTGCCAGTTTCCCAACCTTCGTATAACTCATTTGCCAGCCATGTTGTCAGGCAATCCCATAAGACATAGTCGCCTGGCTGAACGGTCGGCACGATTTCATCCAACTTAGTGGGCTGTTCCAATGTCAGCCAGTTTTGATGTGCACGGTCTTGCCGGTGTCTCTCAATACGCGCCTGCATTTCCGAATCCGTTGCCGTACCAGATGCGATATAAACCAAACGTCCACCGTAGCGCCCAGCCTCCTCAACGAGTAATCGTTCCGCATAAGCACTTTTCCCACTGCGAACACCGCCGCTTATGAACGTTAATTTTCCGCAAACCATCGCTTTAACTCCTCTTTCAGCACAGCCATCTCCGCCTCATTTTTCATACCGATTCTAAACCATTCGCCGTCCATTCCGCGAAAGTTCTCAGAATGACGAAGGACAATCCCCCGTCCCAATAAATCCCGATAGAACTTGGTGGCATCCAGATTTGCTCCCAACTTGAATGCCAAAAAGTTCGTCACAGAATTCGTAACCGTACAACCCCTCGCCATCAGAAATGCGGTGAACTGTTCACGTTGACGCTGACTATGCTGGATCGCCTGCTCGCAGAACGATTCTTCCAGCAAGCAAACCGCCCCAATCCGAGCAGCCAACCCGTTAACATTCCAATGAGGCGCAAGTATTTTAATGCCTTCGATAACAGCAGGACTTGCGACCATATAACCAAGCCTTATCCCTGGAATAGCATACATTTTGGTCATCGAGCGAACGACGATTACATGGGGATTTTCTTGGATGGTTGAAATGAATGATAGAGATTCATCAACAAAATCGATAAAGGCTTCGTCCAACACGATGTCACAGCCAACCTCGGCTCCGTAACGGATAATGTCATTCAAATCCTCGCGTGTGGGCATTATGCCCGTTGGATTGTTTGGCGTGCATAGGTAAAGAACAGCGGCCGATGCCATCTCTTGCCTAATTTCCTGTAAGGGTAACATGAATCCATTCATTTCCGATGCCACAACGCGGATAATCTCAACCTGTTTAGCTGTCAAAGTCGCTTCATACTCTGAAAACGTTGGATGGACCACAATCGCTCGTTTCCCCCGATACCGTTCCGCTACAAGTGCAAGCAGTTCCGCAGCCCCATTCCCCGCAAATAACAATGATTGCGGAATCCCATGAAAGTCGGCAACCGCAGACAAAAAGGGTTGTCCTTCCGGATCTGGATACGACCCGATTTCTGCCAACAAATCCGGCCACATCGCAATAACTGCTTGCGGAGGACCGGCAGGATTGACGTTTTCACTAAAATCCAACACACGCTGCGGCAAGTCGAGACCTACTTTTGCATAGACATGATGCGGATTTGCACCGTGCTCAGGCAACTGCATTCACGAACACTCCAATCACAGTCATGGCTAACCAAAAAACGAAGGCGACTGTATGCATTTGTTTAATCGTCAATTTAATATGTGTCGCTGTTAGTGGAACAGTTCCCGGACCAATCTCCGGTCGTTTAGATACTTTGCCACGATATGTACTTTCGCCGCCAAGTTGGATGCCCAGTTGCCAAGCCGTTGCCGCCTCCAAGAAACCACTATTGGGACTTGGATGTCGCCTGGCATCACGGTTCCAACCCGTAAACCGTTTCATCAAAGATAACTTCCCTTCATTCCATGTATACACAACAATGAGAAAGCCCGTAATTCGTGCCGGAATGAAATTCAACACATCATCTGCACGCGCAGAAAACTTCCCAAACTTTTCATAACGTTCATCTTTGTAACCAATCATTGAATCGAGCGTGTTAACCGTTTTGTATACCCACAAACCTGGTGCACCGAGTAAAAATGCCCAAAACAAAGGCGCCGTGATGCCATCCGATGTATTTTCAGACACCGTTTCGATTGCTCCGCGTGCAATGTCACTTTCTCCTAGTTTGTCTGTATCCCGACCCACAATCTCCGATAACTTCGTGCGCGCTTGCGGTACATCGCCCGCGACAAGTGGTTCGTACACACGCAGTGCCGCATCGCGTAAACTTTTCTGTGAGAGTCCAATGGCGACCAGAATCCCTTCAACAATAATACCAGCGAAGAGATGCATTTGATAAGCGTACGCAACGATGATAAAAACAATCAGGAAAACGATGCCAACGGTGATAAAAAGCGTAAATGCCCCTTTAGCCGTGCGGAATCGTCCTTTATTCAACACGGCGATCGATTTAGATATAAAGGTGCCAATCAAGCGAACTGGATGCGGCCAAGTCGGCGGATCTCCGATGATACGGTCCAGTAAAAATCCAATAGCAATCGCAACAAAATGTGCAGGAATCAAATCGTCCACCCTTTCGCTGTTTTATAGGCACGGATAGCCCGAATTGTGCAATCAAAGACGCCATGTCCAATCAATTTCCCAAGCGGCGTAATCGGTCCCGCATAGGGTAAGAATTGACCCTGTTGTGTTGCTGCGACAAGCAGGCTGTCCGTCGATGTCCCTGTCGCGATGGTGCCCGTCAATGGGTCTTTTATAGATTCGACCTGCAGCGCTTTGGTCTTCGCTTCCGTCGCCGTAATCATGGCTTGAATAAAGGCTTCGTCGGGTAATGTGCCGTTGACGATGATCCATGTATTGATGGTACCAATACGCTGTTCTCTGTCCCGGTGGAGCGCTTCCGACACATCGACCGCGTTGCCAACTCCTGCCGTCACCGCGATTAAAACCGAACCAAAATCCCCTTCGTACGTTTCAATTTCCACATGTTCCGTAGTCACCGCAGTCATCATACCTACCGTATCTGCCACATGAAACCCTTGTTGTTCCAAATAGCTAGCCATTTCTGTTTTGACATCATCGCAATGATAATTGGTATCGACATGACGATTGACGAATGCGCGATACCAGCCAGTGCCAGCATTATGTACAGCAGATGACATCGTTTTCAAAGGACCTGCCGTGCGTAAAGAAACGTAGTCCGATGACACCGTAAAATCATCGATGCCTACAGTGAACGGTATTATCTCCTCCTTTATATCAGGAAGAAGTGTGATTTGTGGCTTTGGTAGTTCAGGATGCGCTTGTGTTTTAACGCGCGCCTGATAGACATGTTCCACAATGCGCTCTTTCACAACCTCTTGCGGAGTTCCCATGGCCGCAATCTGTCCTTTTTCCATCACGAGCAAGCGGTCGCAATACAACGATGCCAAATTTATATCATGAAAGACCGATACGACGGTCAGCCCTTTATCGACCGCTTGCCTGCGAATAGTATCCATTAATTGTTGTTGGTGAGCGATGTCGAGATGGTTCGTTGGCTCATCTAACAACAAAATCGGCGCTTCTTGAGCAAGTGCTTGTGCTACGAAAACACGTTGCTGTTCCCCGCCTGATAACAATTCAATCGGCGTATCTGTATACCGCGTAATCGCTGTATGCTGCATCGCTTCATTGACCGCACGTTCATCCTCTACTGACCAAGAAGAAAAAAGCCCGGACTGGTGCGGATACCTACCGAGCGACACCGTTTCATGAACGGAATGCGAGAAAGCATGTGCATGGAGCTGCGGTAACACAGCTACTTTTCTAGCGAATTCTTTTTGCGAGTAAACCGTCACATGTTGCCCGTCAATCATGACAGAACCTTCCTGATTCGGAAGAATCCCCGAAATGAGCTTCAGTAGCGTTGATTTCCCGCTACCGTTTGGACCTAAAATGCCGAGTACTTCGCCTTTCTTGACATCGAATGTGATGGATTTCACGACAGGTTTCTTACCGTAACCACCCGTTAAGTTGTAAACTTGCAGCATATCACATCGCCCCCTTCCTTCGTTGTTTGTAGAAAATAAATGCAAATACTGGCGCGCCAATAAATGCCGTAATCACACCGACTGGCAATTCTGTTGGCGAAATAATCGTCCGTGCAATGAGATCACAAATAATCAGAAGCGATGCACCATTCAAGAACGATAATGTCAATAAATGACGATGATCAGCCCCCCATAGCAGGCGCGTCATATGTGGCACGACGAGGCCGACAAAGCCAATTGTCCCTGACACAGCAACTGCCGAACCTGTCAGGATGGACCCCCCAATTAAAATCATGAATTTCCTGCGCTTCACATTGACCCCTAAATGGTGAGCGCGCTCTTCGCCGAACAACATGGCATTTAATTCAAGGCGACATAGCCAAAGCATAATGGAACCAATGAGGACAAACGGCAAGATCATCGTGACATAATTCCAACCACGCATCGATACACTGCCGAGCAACCAGCCGATAATTTGTCGCAGTTCTTCACCAGTTAAAGCAATCATTAGCGATAACACGGAACCCAGAAACGAGCCGAAGATGATGCCTGTTAAAATAATGGTTTCCATTTTCAGCGCACGATCGACGAGGCGTGCAAATCCTAGCACAAGGAACATCGTCAATGCTGCACCGACCATACTAAAAATGGGTAGCGTATAGTTGCCAAATATCGGGATGGAAATACCGAAAAAAAGCGTCATCACAGCGCCGACAGAGGCGCCGGATGACACTCCGAGGGTGTATGGATCAGCGAGCGGATTTTTGAGCAGTCCTTGAAAAGCGGCTCCTGCAATTGCAAGTGACGCGCCAACTAGTCCTGCCAATACGACGCGTGGCATACGAATCTTCCATAAAATATTCGTAGCTGTCTCATCTGCTCCTGTATTCCATAACGTACTGATCGGAATATTCACCGAGCCGATCGATACACCGAGCCAAATCGCCACAGCAAGTGTGGCGATAGACACGATATAGGCAACGCTAGATTTATTCACCAAAAGCCTCTGGATAGATAGCTTTTGCTACTTCTTCCAACCCCTCTGCAAGACGTGGACCTGTACGGCTTGTCTTGTTTTCATCCACTTGAACAACTGCTTGGTTTTTGATAGCTGTAATCGAATCAAAACCATCACGTTTGTAAACATCTTCGACAGCTGTGTCAATATAGCTATACATCACAATGATGACTTCCGGATTACGGCTAACGATTTCTTCTGGAGACATCATGAACCAATCTTCTTGGTCAGCGGAAATATTTTTTGCTCCAACCATGTTGAGGATTTCATTCATAAACGTATTGTTACCTGGTGTGTAGATAGTCGGTGCCGGTGATGTTTCTACGAAAACCGTCTTCTTTTTGTCAACGGAAGCTAATTTCGATGTCACTTCTTCAACTTTCTCTTTCATATTTGCGATGATTTTTTCAGCTTCTTCTGATTTACCTGTTGCTTGTCCGATTGTTACGATTGTTGCATACGTTTCTTCAAAATCTTTTGCATTTTTCACAACGAAGACAGGGATTCCTGCATCACGGATTTGTTGGAGACCTTCTTCACCGGTACTTAGCCCCATTTCGTGGGCAAAGACGATGTCGGGATTCATCGCAACGATCTTCTCTACGTCAAACTGCTGACCACCGATTTTCTCTTTTTCAAGTGCTTCTGCAGGGTAATTATCGTAGTCACTAACAGCAATGACTTCAGTATTTAGTCCAAGCGCGAACAAAATTTCGGTGTTGCTAGACTGCATGGAAACAATCGTTTCCGGCGCTTTTTCCAATGTAATTTCATTGCCGACTGCGTCCGTTATCGTTAGTGGAAAATCTTTTTGAGAAGCGACATCTTCCTGTGGTGTTGCATCTACTTTAGGCTTATCTGTTGCAGTTCCGCATGCCGCGAGGACAAACACTGCAAGTAGTGACATTAGCCATAATGGCCACATCTTTTTCATATCATTTTCCTCCTATTTGTTCCAAATAAAAATCCCCCGCATGAGCACGGAGGAATGTTTTAGTAAAAATACGGATGCGTGGACGCATCGATTTCCACCAAACCTATCCTCGTAGGCTTACGGATGATTCATAAAGGCAGGTCTCCTGACTTGTGGTCACGTTTTAGCAACGTGTCGACACTTACAGTGGCGGGACCGCGTCGGACTTCAACCGACTTCCCTTTTAACCTCGTCTTTGATGGCGAGGCACCTTTATGTTTGGCTATGTAATTTTGTACATCTTTCAGTATACTACAACTTTTGAAGGTGTCGATGTTGATTTACTTTCATTTAACTCAGGTTAGATTGCACTCCATCGGGATTTGCTTGCGTACATATGTTGTTTGCTTGCACTCAACTAGGTTTTGATTGCAAACTATAACTTTCCTCCCATCAAAAAACCGCCACACCAAGGAAAACATCCTCAGCGTAGCGGTCCATTCAATTACATTTTTTCTGGGGCAGAAACACCAATCAGTTTTAGTGCATTTGCAACAGTCGTACGTGTTGCCGTGATAAGTGCAAGTCGTGCTTCTGACAATTCATGATTTGCTGGATCCAATACTTTTTCTGCATTGTAGAAGCTATGGAATGCTGCAGCCAGTTCTTGAATATAAGTTGCGACGCGATGTGGAATGCGCATTCTTGCCGCATCACTCACCACTTGTGGGAAATCACCAATCTTCTTCAACAAATCCAATTCTTTTTCCGCTTGCAATAAAGAAACGTTAGCCACAGATGCAGCTAGTCCTGCTTCACCGGCTTGTCGCAAGATGGAAGAAATCCGTGCATGCGCATATTGTGCGTAGTACACAGGGTTTTCATTGGACTGTGAAATCGCAAGATCGAGGTCAAAGTCCATTTGAGAATCGCCTGAACGCATAGCAAAGAAGTAACGAACTGCATCAAGACCCACTTCTTCTACAAGTTCACGCAATGTCACTGCTTTCCCTGTACGCTTACTCATTTTGAATTTCTCGCCGTCTTTATACAGCTGAACCATTTGCGCCACACTGACTTCCAGTGTTTCCCGATCGTAACCGAGGGCTTCAATTGCCGCTTTCATACGCGGGATGTAACCGTGGTGATCTGCTCCCCAAATGTTAATGAGCTTGTCGAAGCCACGGAATAATTTATCTTCATGATAAGCAATGTCTGGTGTCAAATACGTATATGTTCCATCATTTTTAATGAGTACACGATCTTTGTCATCGCCAAATGTTGTTGAACGGAACCACGTTGCACCGTCTTCTTCAAAAACATGGCCGTTTGCACGCAATTTGTCGAGCGCAACGTCGATTTTACCGTTTTCATATAATGAAGTTTCCGAGAACCATACATCAAACGATACGCGGAAATCAGCTAGGTCTTTCTTCAATTTTTCCAATTCGAAATCAAGTCCGTACTTACGGAAAAATGCATAACGCTCTTCTTCAGCAACGTTGACGTATTTATCGCCAAATTCTTTCGCAAGCTCTTCTCCAATACCAATAATATCTTTTCCTTGGTAGCCGTCCTCAGGCATTTCCATGTCTAAACCAAGCGCTTGGAAATAACGCGCTTCCACGGATTTCGCAAGATTATGCACTTGATTACCTGCGTCGTTAATATAGTATTCGCGTGCGACATCGTAACCTGCAAAATCGAGGACATTACAAAGTGAATCGCCAAGTGACGCTCCACGTGCATGGCCTAGATGAAGATCCCCAGTCGGGTTAGCAGATACAAATTCCACCTGAACTTTTTCATTTGCGCCAGAAGTTGAACGGCCATAATTTTCTGCCTGCTCCAGAACCGTCTTCACAACATCGCCTAGGTAATCTGTTTTCAATTTGATATTCATGAACCCTGGGCCCGCAATGTCGATGGATTCAATGGAAGTTGCTGACGTGTCCAATTTCTCAAGAATTGCTTCCGCAATAGCACGTGGTGGCTTTTTCGCCAATTTTGTCAGTTGCATCGCGATGTTTGTTGCGTAATCCCCGTTGTCTTTACTTTTTGGAGTTTCCAGCATAATGTCTGGTATCGCTGCTTCTTCTACTAGTTCTGCCGCAATAACTGCCGCGCGCAATGCTGATTTTACCTCTTGTTGGATCTGTTCTACTGCGTTCATAGTGTTCCCTCCGTATATGTAATGGTCAATTCGTATATGCCAAGTAAAGATCCTTCCGCATGTAACTCGTAAGCTACACGGAATCGTCCTGTTTGTTCACTACATTCAAGCTGCGTCGTTTTGACGAGCAAGTCAAATGATGCTGGTCCGCTACCATAAGTCCCTGGCCGTTCTCCGTCTAGGATGAAAGGCAAGCGCATCGTAACCGCACCACTACGTAATATAAGTGCATCTTCCGCACCCATTTTAACCGTCGTCATAACCTCGCGACCATTTTGTTGTTCTTCATATTTCAAATAGCGTTTACCCTTTTTTTCAATAAGTTGTCCTGTTAGGCTTAACTCATGAATCTCCTGTTCTTGTCCGGGATGCCGGATTGACGAATGGAGCTGGATATCCACTTTGCGTACCCTATCCTGCGTTTCCATACGCTCACCGTCCTTTTTTATTGTTTAGGCTCCAGGCGCTCGAGTCGCTTCAGACTCGCTGATAAAGACACAGAACGCCTTTATCTTCAAGTCCTCCAGCGCTTGTCGCATCTAGCAGGCGCCTTCCGCTTTTCCTAATACATACATCTTTTTATTATATCCTGTTTCGCTTCTAGATTCCAATCTATCCGACCGATTTGGTACAAATCCAGTACAAATTTTACGAATACTATTATGTATATTTTTACGTTCATTCCGTTTAATCTCTTTTCATCCGTCACATACTATAGGCATCGAAACGGACGGGACGGGATTGTATGCAGCGTGTAAAGTATTTAAAAAAAGTAAAGCGACGCAAGAATCTTAAGCGGCTATTGCTACTTTCTGTTACCGCGTTGACGGCGGTACTAACTGTTTTTTTAGCACTTCGAATATACGCTCAAGTGACAGGAGCCCCTTCTTTAAGTGTGCCAAAAGCTTCGGTTTTTCTCGATAAAAACGGTAAACAAATTGGTGATCGTTTCACTGCGGAACGTCGCTATTGGGTGGATCTCGATGAAATGTCACCCTTTCTAATTGATGCGTTGATTGCAACAGAAGATAAAAATTTTTATAACCACAACGGTTTTGATTATAGGCGAATTGCCGGTGCCCTTTTGAAAGATGCAAAAGCTGGACGCAAGGTAGAAGGGGCCAGCACGATTACCATGCAATATGCGAAAAACCTATATTTGACGTTTGACAAGACATGGAAACGGAAAATCGAAGAAGCGCTATACGCATACCGGATGGAAATATTTTACGACAAAGATGTCATTCTAGAAGGCTACATGAATACCGTGTACTTCGGACATGGCATGTATGGCGTCGAGGCGGCAAGTAAATTTTATTTTGGAAAGTCAGCAAAAGACCTGACCCTAGAAGAATCAGCTGTCATTATCGCTATCGCCAAAGGTCCTTCCAATTATTCGCCCGTCGACAATCCTGAAAAGTCGAAGGAGCGGAAGATGCTCGTCCTTGCCCTTATGGAACAGCAAGGATTTATTACTGAACGACAAGAAGAGCGGGCCAATGCTGCCCAAATCACGGTGAAAGCCAGTGAATGGGCAGACCAAAAGCGCATCGCCCCTTACTTTTTAGATGAAGTATGGCGAGAAGCTGAAAAAGTTCTCGCTGCAAAAGGGCGTTCTCCCGCAGAAGGTGGATGGACGATCCGAACAACATTAGACCCTTACCATCAGAAAAGCGCAGAAGAAGCGATTACCAAATGGATGCCAGATACCGAATTACAAATTGGCTTCATGTCCATAGAACCAATGACCGGTTACATCACTTCGCTTGTTGGCGGAGTCGATTACACAGAAAGCCCATTTAACCGAGCAACCCAAGCAAAGCGTCAACCCGGTTCTGCCATAAAACCCGTGTTGTATGCCGCGGCACTTGAGGAAGGCTTCAATCCACTCACTTTTTTAACATCAGAAAAAACAATCTTCACATATGACGATGGTCGTTCAACGTATGAACCGAACAACGTCAACGGCAAATTTGCCGGGCATCCAATTTCACTTGCACAAGCATTGGCTATTTCCGATAATATCTATGCCGTGAAAACACTTGAAGAAATTGGGTATAAAAAGTTCAGTAAAATGGCAGAACGACTAGGCGTAGATGTTGTACTTCCTAATTCACCTGCTGTCGCACTCGGCACATCAGACGTCACGCTATCCGATATGACTGGTGCCTACAATCGAATTGCATCGGAAGGTTACGATATTAAGCCCATGACCATTCTTTCCATCACAGACGCCGAGGGCCATACAGTGTATGAACATCCCAAACAAAGTAAGAAACATGCTATTTCTGAACAGGACGCATCCGTTCTGACTCATTTAATGACAGGAATGTTCGATCCGGTGTTCAATGATTATACTTCCTCCACCGGACTTTCCATGCGTCAAAAACAAACACGACCATACGCTGCAAAATCCGGTTCAACGATTTCCGATAAGTATTTGATTGGCTTCACTCCTTCCCTTACGGCAGGTATTTGGACTGGATACGACGTGGGCAAGCAATTGAACGATGCACAAGATGAGGCCCCTTCGAAAAAAGTATGGATTGAGTTCATGGAAACAGTACATCGCGGTAAACCAGCTGAACCTTTCATCCCACCTAAAGGCGTAAACGGTGTGATTATCGACGTGGAAACGGGCGGCATCGCAGTTAACGAATGCGAAAAGCAACGACTCGTCTATGTAAAGGAGAAGGATATGCCCCAAAAATTGTGCACGGACAAGACCTTGAGGGAGCAGCGTTCTTCAGTTGGTGAAGATGGTGAACCTAAGAAATTAGAGTTATTCCCGTTTTCGTTTTTTGAGTAAATGGAGTGATTTGCGCGTAGACACCACAAACATCTGATACTTGATTTCCCTACAATCAAAAAAGCCTTCCTCTCTCGAATGAATTCAAGAGAGGAAGGCTTTTTTACCGTCCAGGGTGTCCTGTCGAATATTATATCGCGCTTGGGTTTGTTTGATACAACACTCGTCAGAAAATACACAATTTCGGTTGTCCTAGCTTACATTTACAAGCTATATTTTCAGTGTACTTCCTTTCAGGCCGACATTCAACCTTAGAAGGAGAACTATGCCGAAAAGTTCACACATTGTTCATAATCATAGTGATTCAACGCCAAGATCGGCGTGTAATTTCGCTTCGCTGCGATCCCACATCTCTTTGTTATGTCCCGAAAGAAATTCAACAAGTACTTTTTTGGATTTATCATCCATATAATCCACCATAATTTGGCGCTTCATGGATTTATCCATTCGGTTGACGTGATCTGCAAGTATTTTATAACCGCGACGCTTCTCACGGTTGACGACCATTTCACAAGCCGTAACGCCCGCATAAAAAGGTCCATTTTCTTTAAAGTCGATGGTCACCCAGACAAGCCAGTACGGTTTTCCGCCTGCTGAATCTTCACGGTTAATTGTGAACTTGATGCCTCGCTCAGTATCACTTCTCGCATGCATGGCACCAATTTCAATCTTCGCTACGCCTTCCTCGACGTCAATAATGACAGGCGACACGTTTTCTAGCGATAATGATCCAATTCCGAATCCTTTATGACCATCTGTCGGATCATCTTTTATAATTGTAAAACCCATTTTCTGTTTCGGTTTTTCTTCATTTGTCATTCGTTTAGACCTCCAACTCTGATAGTATATACACTATACCGAATATATGCAGAAAGGGGGAACTGGAATGCCTTATGTAACTGTAAAAATGTTGGAAGGTCGCACTGAGGAACAAAAACGTGCACTATGCGAAAAAGTAACAGTAGCTGTCGCTGAAACAACTGGCGCACCTGCTGAAAACGTGGTTGTGTTTATCGAGGAAATGCCGAAAAGCCATTATGCTGTCGCTGGAAAACTTTTTAGTGATCAATAATCAAAGGCTGTCCCATTCTCTCTTCGAATGGGACAGCCTATTTTTCACTGTACGGAACACTGCTCCAATTCCGCGATGAAATCGAAGGCATCCGTCATTTCCTGCTCAGAGAAGTTCAGTTTGTTTTTCACAATATGGACTTTGGCGATTTGCTCGTCCATGTTAAGATGATCGAAATAAAGCAAAGTCGACACCAGTTCGAGGAACCTGGAACTCTTCCCATTCATCCGCTCAATACATACCCCAAGCGCTTCATGCGGCTGCTCTGCAGTTTCCAGAAAACGTGTTCCTTCAGCCGTCGTTGTGTAGCTATATTGAACATACGACCCCTTGTCCGTACACTGTTCTGCAAGAAATCCCATCACGCATAGCTCTTCCATACGTAACGTCAATTCCTCCGAATAAGGTCCATACATATGTAACTCGTATTTTTCCGCAAACGGGAAATTCATCTTCTTCGCGATATAGATCATCTTTTGCATCTTTTTTCTACCCTTCACTTCATTCGCAATTGAAATGAATTGCACAATCTTGGCATGCTCTTGCAACAAGAGAGCCACCCCTTTCTTAGCCTTTTAACTTCATTTAGCTGGAGGTTCAAACTCCAGCTAAATGAAGTTGAAGCCTCCGGCGGATGCCACAGATTTTGAAAGGAGTTAATTGAGCAAGCTCAATTCAAAATCTGGGCGCAATCACGCCTCAGCGCGATTGATTATAGTTAAAATCTGTCCATACAATGGATTTTTTTCTTTGCCTTCGTTCAATAAATCCTCTGGGAAGTAGATTTTATGATCTGTTCGTTTTTTACCCGAAATCGCATCCACGATATCCGATGACCGTGATAACTCACTTAACTCGCCATTCGGCATTTGCAGGTAGATTGGCAGACGTTCATTTTCCTCACCTGGCCGATAGAAATCATAGGGTAAATCAGACGATGAGTCCGCAACAAGATAATAAGCCGGGTCAATGCCCGCCTGCTTAAACAATTGCTCCAGCTCGCCAATTTTCCGATATTCCGTCGCTGGATCAAACTCCGCAAATTGGAATAGCCTTCTGTTAATAAAGCGATAGCATAAGTCCGATAAAATGGCATCGTCTTCCTTCATCCACATCTGGAAATACGTCAATAAAATACTTTCGTCAAGGGCGATATAATCTGCAAGCTCAAATGTCCGATCAAAAAATGAGCGGAAGTGAGTAGGTTGTTGTTTAAATATATAACCATCATCATGCAAGTGCGTTGCACGATGTAAAATCTTCGTCAAAATAACTTCAGCGCTGCGCGAAACAGGATGAAAATAAACTTGCCAGTACATCTGATAACGGCTCATGATATAGTCTTCCACCGCATGCATACCACTATACTTAATAACTGCCTGTTCTTCTGCTGGTCGCATGACACGTAAAATACGCTCCATATCAAAATGACCGTATGACACGCCAGTAAAATAAGCATCACGTTGTAAATAATCCATTCTATCAGCGTCAATTTGACTGGATATCAGACTAACGACAAGCTTGTCCGGATACGTTTTCCCGATGACATCCGCCACTTTTTGCGGAAAGTCAGGTGCCACACGACATAGTACTGCATTCACTTCCGTGTCTCCAAGTAAAATGGCTTGTGTAAACTTTTCATGGTCAAGATGAAATACTTTTTCAAACGCATGCGAAAACGGACCATGCCCAAGATCATGTAGCAAAGCTGCACACAGTGTCACGAGTCGTTCTTCATTATTCCATTCGGGTCTATCATTAAAGCCATCGTCGATGATGCGCCGCACGATTTCATAGACGCCAAGTGAATGGTGAAAACGGCTGTGCTCTGCACCGTGGAACACAAGATAGGTCGTCCCAAGCTGTCTAATTCGGCGAAGTCTTTGAAATTCACTTGTACCAATTACATCCCAGATGACTTTATCGTGCACATGGATATAGCGGTGTACTGGGTCTTTGAACACTTTTTCTTCGACCAATTTTTCGTCTTTGTAGTCCATCGTATACCTCCATTCAATTACACCTTGGCATAATTTCGCCCGCGGACGCGGGTATGCAGTTGTCGCGAGGGGCGGCAGGATGCCTTCCCTTTTCGCACTCTTACACTGCCTGCCTCTCAAAATTTGTGACCGCTACTGATTCAAGTCAACTCGTTGTCTTAAGTATATTCAATCATACGCATTGTTGAAAGAAGGAAAAAGGTTCATTTGAGTGAAAAAAAGATAGAATGCTTTTTTCATTATGAATAAAGTAGTGAAACCCTGTCCACACTAGCCGTAGAAAGAAACTATGAATTTATGGCGGGAGGCACGGAGATGGTGAAAGTTAGACAGGATGCTTGGATTGAAGAAAATGATATTTTATTGGCAGAGACGGTGTTGCGGCATGTCCGCGAAGGAAGCACACAATTGAGCGCCTTTGAAGAAGTCGGAGACGCGCTCAATCGAACGGCCGCAGCTTGCGGATTTAGGTGGAACGCCGTAGTTAGGCAGGATTATGAAAAAGAACTAACCGATGCGAAAAAAGAGCGAAAACAAGCAATACGTGTGCTAGGCAAAGACTTCAAACGTCGGGGGCAACAATTATATACCCCTTCACAAGGGGCTGACGAGGAACACAAGGTATCTGTTCCACTATCTGCGCTATCACTCGATACAGTTATCGCTTACCTCGTACGTATGCATCATACAGGCATCAGCGATAACGAGTCCATGCGTTGGAAGCAGACAGCCAAAATTGCGAATGAAAAAACAGAAATGCTCGAAAAAGAAATTGAAAAACTTCAACTCGAAAACAAAACACTACGCTCTGATTACGAGCAATTTGTTCAAATCATGAATCGCGCACGCCGACTTGTGACACTTGAAGATGAAACAGATCGTACCGCACCTATTTTCACAATGGAACAAAACGGTAATCTAGTGACGAAAGAACCGCCAATCAATCATTGATTGGCGGTTTTTCCCTATGGAAGATTACTTCGAGTTCTTAAATGTAAATGTTCAATTGTTTAACATTTTCTTATTACGTTCGACGACACGGTTTAAATAGAATGTATACAATTCCATTTCTTCTGGCTTGAAGCCGCCTAAGGTCATATCGTCCGCGAGCTCACGTAGCAGAAGTTGTATGCGAATCACAACATCGTTGACTGTCAGTGGTTCCCCAACTAGCTCGGCAAGGGATGCCATCACTTCGGGTTGAATGACCGGGTAACTGAACTTGGTCTCTGCACCTTGCAAACCAATCTCGTACAAGTTGCGGATCAATTCTGCCCGTTCCGCTCCGCTTCCCTCGACGCATAGATAGACTTGGACGGCAATGCCTTGTCGCAATCTACGCTGCGAAATGCCGGCAAACTTGCGACCATCGATACTAAGGTCATATGAACCCGGACAGTATGAGCCAACAATTTCATAGGCCTCGATGCGGTCTCCCACTTCTGGGAACAACCTGCGAACGAAAGCAAACATCACTTCATAACCTGCTGGAATATCGATAGCCGCATCGTGCTCTGATAGTACAATCGATATATTCAATACACCTTTATCAAGTACAACGGCGAGACCGCCCGAATTACGAACGATTACGTTATAACCCGCATCTTCAAGTACTGGAATGGCCTCTGCAATATGCGGGAGTCGATGATCTTGAATACCAAGGACAACCGTTTGGTCATGCACCCATGTGCGAACGGTTGGAACGCTCATTTGTTGTCCGACAAGATGGCATAGCGTGTCGTCCGCGGCGAAGGATTCTAGCGCAGAACGGCTGCGCGCTGACATGGATTCATCCACAAAGCGCCATTCTGGAATTTGTAAAAAGGTTTCATAGTGTGTCATATAAACGTCCCCTACTAATTTCTTATACGCTTAGCATACATGTTTTTCATGAATGTTAACAGCAGGACACTTCATGTCAATTTCGTGACACCGACGCATATGTGAACCGCTTTTTCACACAACTATGCTACACTCGATTTAGATGTAAGTTTATTCAGAAAGGGTTTGAATTCAATTGAACGAAGCAGCAATGACACTCGATGGTTGGTACGTATTACATGATTTGCGCACGATGGACTGGGCATCATGGAAATTGGTTTCACCTGAACAACGCCAGGCAGCAGTAGAGGAATTTCTGGTGTATTTAGAAAAACTCCAAAAAGCTGATGACGCTAAAACAGGTGCCCATGCTTTTTATACAGTAATTGGTCAAAAAGCTGATTTCATGCTTATGACACTTCGCCCAACAATGGTCGAAATTCAAGAGCTTGAAACAGAATTTAACAAACTTGCGATCGCAGACTTCACGATTCCGGCATACTCATACGTTTCTGTCGTGGAACTGTCGAACTACCTTGCAGGTGAATCGACGGAAGATCCTTATCAAAATCCGTTTGTTCGCGGACGTCTGTACCCAGAATTGCAACGTAGCCAATATATCTGTTTCTACCCGATGGATAAAAAGCGTGATGGCGACGACAATTGGTACATGCTCGACATGGACACACGCAAAGAAATGATGCGCAGCCATAGTATGATCGGTCGTAGCTATGCAGGAAAAGTGAAACAAATCATTTCCGGTTCAGTTGGCTTCGACGACTACGAATGGGCCGTCACACTGTTTGCAGATGACGTACTCCAGTTCAAAAAACTTGTATACGAAATGCGTTTTGACGAAGTCAGCGCACGCTTTGGCGAATTCGGGTCCTTCTTCGTGGGGACAATTCTAGATGGCGACAAAAAAGCAGCGTTTTTCAATCTTTAATTCATAGCAGGAAGCCGCATTTCGATAAGCGGCTTCCTTTTTTATGTTTCCAACCAAGTCACAATATCTTTCTTCACATCATTCCCATTCCAGAACGCGAGCGCCGCTTCCTCCCCTATCCTGTTTACAAGGCATTCGATATAATCCGTTCCTAATAAATAGCCCAGCCGGTTATGACCGAAATAACTGCCGCCCGATAAGCGGAACCATTCTTTTTCTTTTGCCATGTCCCAACCAGACAACACGTCTTCCAAAAAGCGTTGCTTTACTTCGACTTTACGCTGCCTAAAGCAAGTCACCCATGGCTCACCTGCGTCATCGTATGTGAAATAGACCGATTCGTTCAACCCAGGCACGATTTTTTTAGATAAATAGGTCGCGACTCCTTCCGTGTACAGCGATGTCAATCCATGCGTCCAATCAACTGTTGCCCAATCCATCTCTTGTCTAGCAGCAAATGAAAAATGCGTCACATGGCCGATTTCATGAGCAGTTATCACTTTCAGGTTATCCAATTCAGGTGATAGTTGCTCTACTGCAAAGAAAATATCACCCTTAATTTCCCTTGTTACAAATGCATTTGACCCGTATGTTCCGACAAGCACCGTATATTGAATATCAAGATCAGTATCGAATGTTTTCGTATACAGTTCATCGATTTCTGCGATAATCCCGGGCAATCGTTTCGAAATGCTCCGAATGTCTCCAATCTGCACGGGATATTTCTCAATCGCCGCATGAAGACGCTCTGCTGTTTTGGGACAATGGGTTGGGAAGTAGTGATTGAATACCTCCGAATGAGCGTCAATATAGGCTTCTAAATCGGGTAGGTTCAGTTCTTTCTTGGATTCGTACATTTTTAAAAAATCTGAAGTAATACTATGAATACGCAAACAATCTCCCCCTTTCTCTAAGTTTACTTTATCCATTCCTAATTCCCAGTCATTTTTCATACACTTGCTTCATATGATTCTTCAAGGAGGTTGTGCGGTGGCGGTCATAAAGGCCAACGAGAAAGAAGTGGATCTCTTAGCGCGTTTGATGCGCGCTGAAGCCGAAGGTGATGGTCAGCTAGGCATGCTCTTAGTTGGGAATGTTGGGGTCAACCGCGTGCTTGCCAGCTGTTTGGACTTTAATGATATCCGGACATTGGAGCAGATGGTATACCAACGCCCCGGCGGCTTTGAAGCGACAACGAAAAGTTATTTTTATCAGCGTGCGCGGGAGCAGGATAAAAGACTTGCCAGACGCGTCATCAACGGCGAACGTTTTAACCCCGGCGAACGATCCCTATGGTTTTTCATGCCTACAGGCGATTGTCCAGCACAATGGTATGGTCAATGGAACACCGGTCGATTTAAATCGCATTGCTTCTTTTCACCAACTACTGAAGACTGCCCTACTGTTTAATCTTATCTTACAAATAGAAAGGATGAAGAAATGGTCCAATATTATTGGAACCCTACCTATCAAAATCAGCATATCGTACCGCCAGCAGTCACAATCCCGAGCGGCAGACCGCCTAGTCCCGGGCTGCCGATTGGGACGCCGTCCGGACCACCATTTCGCGAGCAATCATATATCGAAAACATTTTACGGCTGAATATCGGTCAGCCCGGCACTTTTAATTTTTCATTTGAACATGCACTTGATTCAGGAAAGAATACAAAAGCCATCGTTGGAACAGTCGTAGCTGCCGGCCGCGACCATGTGATTCTCAATGAAACCGCAACCGGCCATGAATTCCTGTTCCCGATGATTTACTTTGATTACGCAGAGTTTGATGGCAAACTGAACTATTTCCCTCAAACGCAATGACCAAAAAATCTTCCATTTGCCTGTAAGGGCTCATGGAAGATTTTTTCTTTAATTAATGAAATTAATTTCACAATAGAACGATCAGACCCGTAGTTCAAACCAGATCGATTTCCTCGCCAGGCGGACATTCCTAGCAACAAAAAAACAGGAGGATATCCCCCTGTTTTAGCTTGTATATTTAACCGCCGCGATGATTAGCATAATCCAACCAGCGATGAAAGCGACGCCGCCAATTGGCGTGATGGCACCAAGTATACCAATTCCAGATAGACTCAATACGTATAGGCTACCCGAGAAAATAATGATACCGGCAAGCAATAAATAACCTGCCCATGTTAACTGTGTCGTTGCGCCGAACAATGATGAGCTCATAAGGATTCCGATGGCAAGTAATCCAATCGCATGAAACATTTGATACTGGACAGCTGTTTCCCAGACGGCTAAGTAATGTTCAGACAGCTTTTCTTTTAGTGCGTGTGCACCAAACGCTCCAAATGCGACTGCGATCGCTGCGTTAACAGCACCCGCGATAATGAAAAATGGCATGATTCTCCCTACTTTCCTGTTATAAATCAATTACACCTTGCACCGAAGCAAGTCGATCAAAAATCAAATAACGAGCCGCCATTTGCATCTTCTTCCTCTAGCGGCTTTCCTTCTAATGAAGAGATGGACTGCACGTCAGGCACTACAAGCATTTTTGGAACAACTTTCTCTTCTTGCTTAACGCTATTCCCGCCAAGTGCTACTTCACAAAGTGACCTCATAGCCGATAATGCCTCGCGCATAGTACGCTCGTCATTCGCACGTTTTGCTACGCTTAATTGTCGTTCCATTTCCAAGATGATGCGGTCATATGAAATCACCGTTTCATATCCCCTTTCTTCTGAACAAATTTCAAACAATCCATGCCGGATGATCGCTTCACGACGAGCGATGGCAGTTCCCGCGTTTTAAACTCGTACGCTCTACACCCGCGGGGATTTTGCTGATCCCATGTCACGAAGAAATATTGGCATTGAAAACAATTCACAGTCATTTCAATTCCCTCTATTCACTTCCACTTTATCACGCCAGACGTGCAAATTAAAGTACACCGTCTGTTGTGCTCCAATCAATTGGGTTTTCATCCCACGACTCTAAAATCTGATTTGTAGCTGAATACGGGCGGCTACCAAGAAATCCACGACTTGCGCTGAGTGGACTTGGATGGACCGATTCAATCACCGCATGACGTGATAGATCAATCAACTTTTTCTTGTCCTGCGCATGGCGTCCCCATAAAATGAACACAATCGGCTCGTCACGCTCTGACAATTGCCGAATGACTTCATCCGTAAACGTTTCCCATCCTTGCTTGCGATGCGAATGGGCTTGTCCTTGCTGCACAGTCAGCACTGTGTTTAGCATGAGAACGCCTTGCTTCGCCCACCCCGTCAATGTTCCATTTCCCGGAACAGGACAACCGATATCCGCTACAAGTTCTTTGAACATGTTGCGTAAACTCGGCGGAATTTTCACACCCTGCTGTACAGAAAAACTCAATCCATGTGCTTGTCCAGGACCGTGATACGGGTCTTGTCCCAAAATGACAACCTTCACGTCATTGAATGGTGTCCATTTAAAAGCCGTCCACAAATCATCCATCTGTGGATAAATCGTTTGCTCCGCATATTCCTTTTCGAGAAATTCGCGTAACTTCACAAAATACGGTTTTGTAAACTCTTCTTTTAGGACGGCATCCCAATCGTTACCCAATATTATATTATTCATCCGCTACGTCTACTTTGTCCTTAAATTCAATTGTCACATCATACCCCGCAAATGAAAACATTTCCCGTAATGTTTTCTCGGCATTCTGTTGCGCCATCGTCAACACACCTTGTCCTGCTGTTTCTTCCAATATAAGTTCTTTCGCTTCCGCAGCAAGTTCGTAAGCTTCTTCAATATTTGCCTTCTCACGGAAAATACCTTCGTAGGAGTACACTTCAACTTTATCAAAATAAATTTCTGCCCCTCCTAAAAAAGTAGCGGGTGGCAATGTTAGCTTCGCCGTTTTTTTGTCCTCGTCAATGATGACATCTTTTTCCGTCAAACCGGACATGTTAACGCCCGCCTTTACCGATCCCGGTATGACAACTAGTAGCTGCCGTTTCGTTCCTGGTACATTCAGTCCAATGCTTTGTCCAAACAATGTATTATCTTGGCGTTCAATAATTACTTTCGTATAAGCCTCAGCCGTGGCAAGCTCGTTCAATTCTTGAATTTGCTCCAAAAATGCACCCTTCTGTTCCGTATATGTGCTTCCCTGTTTCAAAATAAAAAACGTAATAAACGGCAAGGCGATTATTAACAGTAGAATCAGTAAGGCGATTGCCAGAAATGACTTTTTCCAAACTGAAAAGAATAGTTTACCAGCACGCCAAAATCCAAATGGACGACCTCTCACTTCATCTACTGTCACGGCCGATTCTTTTTCTGCCATCTTCAATTCTTTCAACAAGCGTTCCATATCATCTATTTTTTTTCCCTTTTTCACAACATCCCTCTTTCCTTCTTTTTTCGACACTATCTTATACGTTTAGATTATAGGAAAGTTGCAGGTGAAACAACTAGAAAGACATGGTACGATTATGCGAGGGAGAGATGCGATATGGCCGACATGCAACTACGAGACAAGATAAAAAAAATAGCAGCAGCCGCAAAACAAGCCGACAATATACCCGAGCGTTCTAAAAATATTGGACTCATCATTTTTCTACTTCTTTTCGGATGTGGAATCCTCGTTCTTTTCGCACTTGTCATCGGGCTGGTCTTGAATGGACTTTACAAAACTGCAGTAGTGACTTTCCTGATTGCAACACTTCTAGCCTATTCCGTTGTAAAAATGATGACGGCAGAGGATCTAGGTTCTTTGTAATTTTTAATTTATTTGATAAGATACATTCATAGTTCATTCCAACCAAAAGGAGACGTTCACACTATGACGTTGAAAAAAACACTAACTATTGCAGGATCCGATACATCAGGCGGCGCTGGCATTCAGGCCGACTTAAAAACATTTCAGGAGCACGGAACATATGGGATGACAGCTGTTACAGTTATCGTAACAATGGATCCGGACAATCATTGGTCACACGGCGTTTATTCATTACCAGTTGACGTCTTGAAAGCACAAATTAAAACAGCCCTTTCAACAGGGATTGACGCCATTAAAACAGGAATGCTTAGCACAGAAGAAATTATCCAAATTGTTGGAAACGCAATTGCGGAATCTGGTCTCGATCATGTTGTCATCGATCCAGTTATGGTCTGCAAAGGCGATGACGAAGTGCTAAACCCTGGTACAGTTGACGCAATGGTAGAATTCCTTTTACCAAAAGCGGAAATTGTCACACCAAACTTGTTCGAAGCAGGACAACTTGCAGGCACAAAAACACCAAAAACGATCGAAGAAATGAAAACAGTCGCAGCAAAAATCCATTCTCTTGGCGCTCGTAATGTTGTCATCAAAGGTGGCAAACAACTTGAGCATGATAAAGCTGTGGATCTATTCTATGACGGCAGCACATTTACGCTTCTGGAAGCCGAGAAAACAGATACACATTATAATCATGGCGCGGGCTGCACATTCGCGGCTGCCATCACAGCAAATCTTGCAAATGGTTTACCAGTCCAAGAAGCTGTATTGGAAGCTAAAAAATTCGTAACTGCCGCGATTGCTAACGGTTGGAAATTGAACGACTATGTCGGCCCTGTTATGCACGGTGCGAAAAATCGTTTTGACGCACCAGCAATTACAACAACAGAGGTTTAATACAGCTGTATCAGCGTTATATAAACGCCAAGAGAGTCATGAACATTCTCTTGGCGTTTTTTTGTTGGACGCATTGACAGTTTCGTTGGACTCCCACCTGTTAGTTACCCCCTGCATCATCAAGCCGCGTCAATCGCTTTCAATACTTTTTTTCTATATACTAAATAGGAAGCACAGTTACAGTGTTAAGGAGGACTACTCATGGAAAAAGTAAAACCCGATCATTTACAGGAACTCATTACTTCCTTTGCCAATAAAGATGTCTATATCCATCTTGAAACAACAAACGGTTCTTATGCCGCTCATTTCAATGAAGGATTTTTTAATGTCGGTGCATTTATCCGCAACGTCATCGTAAAGTTTGAACTCGGAAAAGTTGCTGGTGATTCACCACATCGCATCGGTCTAAAACTGCCCTCGGGCTGGATTTATGCGCAAGGTATCACGCATTATAAGCTTGATGAACACGGTCGTTTGCTAATGGCAGGTCTTGATCCAGAAGGAAAGCTTGCGATTGCGTTTGAAATAAGCGAAACACCATTCACATATTAAGGAGGCCTTTTTGATGATAAAAAAAGAACGTCACGTACTTGTTGTATTCCCCCATCCAGACGATGAAGCATTTGGCGTATCCGGCACAATTGCATCGTATCGAGAAATGGGCGTGCCCGTCACTTATGCTTGCTTAACACTCGGCGAGATGGGACGTAACTTCGGTAACCCACCATTTGCTAACCGCGAAACGTTACCGCAAATCCGTAAAGGCGAACTTCAAAAAGCTTGCGAAGCAATGGGGCTAGATGATTTGCGCATGATGGGCTTACGCGACAAGACAATTGAATTTGAAGACGATGAAAAAATGGTCCAACTCATAACAGATTTAATAGAAGAAACGAATCCTTCACTTATTATTTCGTTCTATCCGGGCCTTTCCGTCCATCCCGACCACGATGCAACGGCACGCGCAGTCATCCGTGCGGTTAGACGTATGGATGAAACGGTTCGTCCCGTCATCTATACCATCGCCTTTGCCAACAATACAGTTGAACTGATTGGTGAACCCGATGTGCTACATGATGTGACAGCAGTTGCCGACAAAAAAATTGCGACGTTAAACGCCCATGCATCCCAAACAGTTTGGATGATGCAGGAGATGGAGACAAAATTAGCAGCGAAAGATCCAGATGCATTAAAATGGCTCAATAATGAGCGTTTCTATACGTATAATTGGAATCGGGATTTTGAATAACTGTAAAGACTAGCAGACACAGTCAATCAGACTGTGTCTTTTTTATAATAATTAATAGACTGAAAAATGGAAATAGGATATACTCTATTTACAAAGGAAAATAAACAAGTTAGTATGTATAAATATTCATTATATACACAGTGATTTGTTTTACATGGGGGGATGTACATGAAAAAGTTTTCATTATCTACGTGGTTTTATTTTCTAATTCCATCTATTCTCGGGATTATTCTATTCATGATTCCATTAAAATTTGGGGAAGAGTGGAAAGTACCGATCGCTAAGTTCGCAAATATTTTGGCGGTCACACTTGAACCCGTAATGCCTATGGCCGCAATGATTATTATTGTCATCGCTGCACTTGGCTCTACATTGTTTTTATTTGTTAGACCAGATCATACCAAACCATCATTTATGGTGAATTTATTCAAAGTGACTCCATTCTGGGCAGTCACTCGTATTATCGGAGCTATCTTCGCGATCATGGTGACATTCAAAGTTGGACCTGAAGCGATTTGGAATGAAAATACTGGTGGGCTACTTCTTTCTCCAGATGGATTGGTCTCATTCCTATACACCATTTTCTTATTCGCCGGACTACTTTTACCACTACTATTGAATTTTGGGTTACTTGAATTTTTCGGAACCATGATGGTAAAAGTCATGCGACCAGTATTTAAATTACCTGGCCGTTCATCGATTGATGCCCTTACATCATGGATTGGGGACGGAACAATCGGGGTATTGTTAACGAGTAAACAGTATGAAGAAGGCTATTATACAAAAAAAGAAGCCGCAATCGTCGGAACGACATTTTCCGTCGTATCGATTACGTTCTCCATTATCATCATTGAATATGTTGGACTTGGGACGTATTTCTTGCCTTTCTATGCAACAGTCGTTTTTGCTGGTCTTGTGCTCGCTTTCATTATGCCTCGTATTTATCCGCTAGCCGGAAAAAAAGAAGAGTACATTGACGGGAGACCATTTACTGGCGATGATGAAAAATTGCCTGAAGGATATAGCGCCTTATCCCATGGTCTTGAAAACGCGTTAAAGAAAGCCGATGCAAACCGTTCTTTCATCAAGATGTTTATAGAAGGATTTAAAAATGTCCTTGATATGTGGATCGGCGTTATACCAATCGTCATGGCTTTCGGGACGGTCGCCCTCGTTCTTGCAGAGTATACGAGCGTCTTCACGATTTTAGGAAAACCGTTCGAACCGATTCTAACCGTCCTCGGTATTCCCGAAGCGGCAGACGCCGCGCAACTCATGGTTGTCGGGTTCACGGACATGTTCCTTCCAGTTATTTTAGCAGAAGGTCTTATCACGTCTGACTTAACGCTGTTCGTCGTCGCCACTGTTTCGGTGACACAACTGATTTTCATGGCAGAAGTCGGTGGATTGCTTCTTGGTTCAAAAATCCCGGTTAACTTCTTTGATCTAGTTGTTATTTTCCTACTACGCACATTAATTTCATTGCCAATCATTGCAGGTGTTGCACACTTACTATTTTAATAAAGTACGGAAAACCTCGCAGACTGTTTGCGGGGTTTTTTGATAAATATATCCTTGCCGTAACTTTTATACGCACCAACAGATGCAATTTGCGCGCGAGGGACTACTCTTTGCGCGTTTGGACTATCGCTTTGCGCGCGGAAGACCACTCTTTGCGCGTTGAAACTATCGCTTTGCGCGCGGAAGACTACGCTTTGCGCGCGGAAGACTACTCTTTGCGCGTTGGACTGTCGCTTTGCGCGCGAGGGACTACTTTTGCGCGTTGGAACTATCGCTTTGCGCGTTGAAACTATCGCTTTGCGCGCGGAAGACCACTCTTTGCGCGTTGAAACCATCGCTTTGCGCGCGGAAGACCACTCTTTGCGCGTTGGAACTGTCGCTTTGCGCGCGAGGGACTACTTTTGCGCGCTGGAACTATCGCTTTGCGCGCGGAAGACCACTCTTTGCGCGTTTGGACTATCACTTTGCGCGTGGAAGACTACTCTTTGCGCGTTTGGACTATCGCTTCGCGCGCGGAGGACGACTCTTTGCACGCCTAGGCTATCACTTCGCGCACAAAAATAAATAATTCTCCACAAAAAAACCGCGGAAGCATTCCCGCGGTTTTCATATTAAGCATTTAATTTTATTTTCAATTTCGCTAGCATATCTTCAGTCATTTTATCCAAGTTATAGTCAGCTTTGAAGCCCCATTCCTGGATTGCTACTGATGAATCGATTGAATCCGGCCAACTGTTAGCAATTGCTTGGCGCACTGGATCGACATCGTATGCCATTTCAAATGTAGGAATTTGCTTGCGAATGGAAGCTGCGATTTGAGACGGTTCGAAACTCATCGCCGACACGTTAAATGCGTTGCGGTGAACTAGTTTCGAGGAATCAGCTTCCATTAGATCGACAATCGCCTGCAATGCATCAGGCATATACATCATATCCATATATGTACCTTCCGCAATATACGATGTGTATTTCCCTTGTTCAAGCGCTTTATAATAAATATCCACCGCGTAATCCGTTGTTCCACCGCCTGGTTTTGCTACGTACGAGATAAGTCCTGGGAATCGGACACCGCGCGTGTCTAATCCGAATTTATGGAAGTAATAATCGCATAATAATTCACCCGCGACTTTATTGACACCATACATTGTTGTTGGACGTTGCAATGTATCTTGAGGCGTATCTACTTTTGGCGTTGATGGTCCAAATGCACCGATTGAACTCGGCGTGAAAAATTGTAGATTCAGTTCACGCGATACTTCAAGCGCATTCATAAGCCCGCCCATATTAAGATTCCATGCAAATAACGGCTCTTCCTCCGCTTTGGCAGACAACAACGCCGCCATATGCATCATTGTATCCGCACCAAAGTCTTTTGCAAGCGTATGCATTTTCTGCGTATCTGTCACGTCAAGAATTTCAAAAGGGCCATCCTCTGATGCATCCGTACGACGAATATCCGTTGCCAATACATTTTCCTTACCATATTCCGAACGAAGCTTCGTGATCAATTCCGAACCGATTTGACCAAGCGCTCCTGTCACCATGATTTTTTTCATTTTAAAATGCTCCTCACTCACGAACGTTTGTATTTTTGGAGAGTACACTAATATTATCATTTTTTAAATCCGTTGATTTTATAACTTAATTTCATTATAAAACGTACTCACGGAAAAGACAATGCAAATTTACTTATGAATATATGTCTTCCTAATAAACAGAAAAAGCCCGCTCAACTCAGCGGGCTTTTTCTGTTTATAGGAGTATGTGCTTTATATACGTTTCTATTAGCAACGTAATGTTTTCTTTTTCTTCGGCTCACCACGTGCCAGGACTTTTTCGATATAATCCGTTGCAACTGGCACTTTACACGCTGTATTACCTACATCAACATGCACTTTCCCAACTGTCTCCGCGACACTTTTCGCGAGATCACGAAGTTCCGGCACATACGCACCTACACAAATGATGAATTGGTTCATCACATAACGAACTCGGTTTGGTGCTTGATGAATCGTCTGTTGAACACGCAGCAGTAGTGAACGTATTTCATCAAAATCTAATACATCTGCCCCTGCATACATCACGTAATTGGCGTATGTACTCCAACCCGCAACGGCTATCATCTCCTGTTCGGATTCAATCCATTCGCGCGCCAATTTGAGTGCGAATGGACTTTCACCTGCAACCCATCCGATTGTATATTCCGCAACCGCGTACCATTTCGCCTCTGAAACCCATCGCCTGATATCCTCCTCAGACAGCAGTTTAGGGTCAACCGCAAGTCCCGCCAGATACATTGCATCATAATTACCAGTCTCATACAGGCGAAGTGCTAAATCTTGATCTTTCTTAATGTATTTCAAAATTTTCTTCATATCTCCTACACGAACCCCAAAAAGTGGTTCAGGTGCTCCATGATTCAAAAACGTTTTCTTCGTCTGTTCATTGCCATAAGCTTCAAGCTCCGCCATCACTTCTTCAAAAGTCATCAAAATAGCCTCCCATTGGCAATAAACCCCGGACAGCACAATGGCCATCCAGGGTTTATTATTTATTAATTAATGACGCCTAGCTCTTTGCCAACTCTTTCGTAAACAGCAAGCGCTTCGTCAAGCATTTCTTTCGTATGAGCCGCGGTCGGCATATTGCGTACGCGCCCTTTCCCTTTCGCAACTGTTGGGAAAATGATAGATTTTGCATATACGCCTTCTTCGGCAAGACGACTTGAAAATTGTTGCGTCAGCTTTTCTTCACCAATAATACATGGCGTAATCGGCGTTTCAGAAGCACCGATATTGAAACCAAGCTTAGCAAGCCCTTCTTTCAAGTAATTACCGTTGTCCCATAGTTTGTCATGCAACACTGTAGATTCGGTAATTTTGTCAAGCGCACCCATAATCGCCGCTACATCGCCCGCTGGCAGTGCAGTCGAGAATAGGAATGGACGAGAACGGACTTTCAGCCAATCTATCAATTGCTGAGATCCTGCAACATAGCCACCTACGACGCCGATTGCTTTCGACAATGTACCAATTTGGAAATCAATCTCTTTTTCGAGACCGAAATGCTTCACAGTCCCTTTCCCTTTACCTGTGACGCCTGACCCGTGTGCATCATCTACATACGTGATCAAATCGAACTCTTTAGCAATTTTCACGACTTCTGGAAGATTAGCGATATTGCCATCCATTGAAAACACGCCGTCTGTAATATACATTACTTTTTCATACAAACCTGACTCCGTCGCTTCCTTCGCTTTCGCACGAAGATCATCCATGTCTTGGTGATTGAGACGAATGATTTTTGCACCTGATAGACGGCAGCCGTCAATGATGGAAGCGTGATTCAATTCATCCGAAAGAATCGCATCTTTTTTACCCATGACAGCTGAAATTGCCGCCATATTACAGTTGAATCCTGACTGATAAGAAATTGCCGCTTCCGTCCCTTTAAATGCAGCCAGCTTTTTTTCAAGCTCAATATGAATATCCAGCGTCCCGTTAATTGTTCGAACCGCTCCTGCACCAACACCATATTTAGTCGTTGCTGCAATCGCTAATTGCTTCAAATCTTCGTCCGTTGCGAGACCTAGGTAGTTATTGGAAGACAAGTTTACAAGTTCTTTACCTTTAATTTTAATGATCGGGCCATTCGGACCTTCGACAGGTTCGATTTCGTTGTATAATCCTTGGTTACGAAGATCTTGTAAATTTTCTTGTAAAAATGCATCGAGTACTTTTGACAAAATAATCTTCCTTTCAAACAAATGATGCTTTCATTTTATCACACGATTGGCCCAATCGTATGATAAAGAGCATATTTGTTATGACAATTCCAACAATACCTTTGATTTCGATTCAAATACCGATTGCTTGACAGCTGAATCCATCGTCACTTTCATTTTATTTTCAGCCTGTGCATAAGCCTGCATATAACCCGTAGCATCTAACATAATTTCTTTATAAGTCTCCTGAATCGTTTCAATTTCTTTTTCCGCTTCAGCATCTTCTACACACATAGACACAAGATCGAGTATCTCATCCCCTGGACGCTCGACATCGTAGACATGTGGTAGCGTCGAATCAAATATGCACATCGATAATTCAGGTATTTGAACAAGATCTACGCCGTTAGGATCCAAGCCGCACCAGCCATACAGCACATCAAATCCACGTCTTTCCGCCTCTGCTCCAATCGATTTCATCAGCGTTGATTTCCCCGTACCAGGCAGCCCTTTAATAAGCATTCTTCTCTCCAAACCTTTTGTAATCGAGGGGATAAAATCCTGTGCACCACCAGACGTTAATGAACCGATCAGTCGATGCGAAACAGTCGTTTTCTTGTTCAACCTGATGGTGCCAAATAGTTCTTCTTTCAACGATTCGATTAAGTTTTCATGTTGCTCCCACATCATTCGGTTAATGTTAAGAACTTCCCAATCATCGTGGATTTTCTTTGCAGTTGCGAGTGAGTCTAACGCTTTGCGTAGCGCTACTTCCGCTTCTGTCAAACTTTCGACAATCAATCCGTTTCGTTCACTTAATTTCTTTTCATCGTAAATATCATAAAAACTAATCACACGGTGTCTCCCACCGATTTCCGCAGGTTCTAGGGCAACGGGATGCGATGCTTGTATGAAAAGCAAGTTCGGACCTTTTACAAAAATTGCATCCGTTTTTTCTGGTTGTATAGGGTCCATGAATTTATCAACGTCAAAGCCTCGTTTTACATAATTTGTGGCAGTTTCATGTAAGACTGTTGACAGCATATTTGTAGGTGGGCATTTCAAAAAGAGTGTTTCCGAAGCTGACGCAATTAAGGTATCGTATTTATGGGAGATCCCACATCCTGTATAGGCTGTCCCCATGTATTGGGTTATCGTTCCGTACATGTCGATCATCCTTTCTTTACATACGACTACTCTATGCACGAACAATAAAAAAAAGCACAGCTTACTAGCCTGTGCTTTAAATAACTACTAAAAAGCGGTGGAAGTAATTGTACACATCTACCATTGCCCATTTTTTAATTGTTTTTTTGATGTCATCGTCAATTTTTCACTAAATAGACTAAGAAGACTACCAAGAAACCTATGTCTCGTAGTGCTTCCGGTTATTTTTTCACTTTCGTCGCACTACCTCTTTCAATAAGCTTCGTGTGAATCGTTATTTTCTTACATATTTCCCGTTTCGTTGCGATGCGTTCAAGCAGTAAGTCAACTGCGGCTTCCCCCATGATTTCTGTGTACAACTTCACTGTAGTAAGCGGTGGAACCATGTATTGCGCAGAGGAAACATCATTGAAACCGACGATACTGAGATCCTCTGGAATTTTAACACCTAATTCGTAGGCCGCTTTGTAGCATCCGATTGCTATTGAATCATTTGCGACAAATAGAGCTGTTGGTTTTTCATTTTGGATTAGCATTTCTTTTAAAATCTGGTAGCCATCCTTTGGAGTGTAGCCCCCAATTTTAACGAAATCCTCCTTAAAAATTCCCTTTTCCTTCAAATAGGCTTCAAAAACGTCCTGCCGCAAGTCTTTGAATTCGTTGCCGAACATATCAGTCTCAATACCACCGATAAAGCCAATATTTTCATGGCCAAACTCTACTAAATAGTTAAGTGCATTTTTCGTTGCCGAATTAAAATTAATCACCACCGCGTCAAAAACACTTTCATCAGGATTTGCGTCTACAAACACAGACGGTTTGTCATAGCTCTTAATCAATTCGATATCCGCTTTTTTAAAAGTTCCAAGGCAGATGATTCCGTCTAATTTTGAAAAACTTTTTTTAGTATCATCCTTTGTAATTTTAAAATATTCCACCCCCAGACTTTCAAGTTTTTTTTCTAGTGCTACCCGAATAGAAAGATAGTAGGTATCAACCAATTCCTCTTCAAGTGAATAAGAATAGTAGAGCCCAATGTTCCCCTTCTTTTTCGCCTTTTTCTTTTTCGAGGTGATGACATAGTTTAATTCCTCTGCCGCTTCGAAAACTCGCTTTCTTGTCTCCGGGGTCACATTGAGTGTTTCATCATAATTTAACACTCGAGAAACTGTTGCCATAGAAACCTGCGCTAAGTCTGCTATATCTTTAATCGTCGCCATTTTCCATACCTACTTTGCTCGATTTATTTCTATAATGAAATGAAATCAATTTCAATTTCTACTTCAGGCGGATGCTTTCCATAGGCTTGTTCGCAAAAGCCGTTCTTCGTGACGGCTCTTGCTACACTGCTTCTTTACGGAATTTTTTTAAGAAATTTCAGCTTCGTTTCCGAAATAATAATGGCTACAAGGATTAGTATCGCTCCAATGACCATTTTGCCGGTTAAAACCTCGCTCAAAATAATAACGGAGAATACCATTCCCCAGAATGCCTCTGTTGATAAAATGATTGCCGCCTTTGTTTCGGTTGTGAATTTTTGAGCAACTGTCTGCAGTAAAAAAGCAATCGTGGTGGAGAATACACCCAAATATAAAACAGCCGATACACCTTCAAAGCTTGCTACAAAATTTGTTTCTCCTTTGAAAAGGACTACAATAAGTCCTAACACAGTTGCAGCTGCCATTTGAATTACCGTTAACAGAACAGGGTCTTCGTCCTTTACAAACTGTGCTGTGTAGAAAATATGGAATGCAAATGCTACTGCACATAATAGTGTAAGAAAATCCCCGAAATTGACGCCACCTGACAGCTTTAGTGACAAGACTCCAACGCCAATTATCGCAAGTAATGCACCAGATAACTCAAACTTGTCCATTTTTCGTTTGAAAATGAAAAATGCAATAAACGGTACAATGACCACGTTCACAGCGGTTAAAAAAGCATTTTTGGATGGGGTCGTATACACCAACCCGACCGTTTGTAGAGCAAATGCTAAGTATAAAAAGATTCCAATGATTGACCCTTTAATAATTGTACTTTTTTTGATGTTCTTTAGTTTCTTAAAAAAGACAAGGGTCAACAAAATAACGCCAATAAGGAAACGAATTGCAAGAATTTGGTATGGCGTGAAATGTTCGAGTGCCACTGCACTTGCAACAAATCCACTCCCCCAAATAATAGCAACTACCGCAAGCCCTAGTTCTCCAATATATTTCCGCATTTAATCCTCCACCTACTTACTTTCGATTAACGATAGGAACACACTTGATGTCCAAGTAAAGGAAGTATCAACGAGCCCTTTTCCACTATACGGATCAAAGTTTTCTGCCATACCGCCGATAAGTGTGAGATTTAGATATTTTTCTTTAATTCTTTCTCCAACCTCAGCGTAACCAAAACTCTTTAATGAATCAATGAAAAGATAGGTAACTGGGGCCCAAATCGGTCCAAGCCAGTAACCATTTTCCTTATATAATGGACTTGATGGCATTTCCGTTGCAAATCCATATTTCGTTTCAAAGTTTTTCACAAGGTCCTCTACAAGTTGGTCCATGATTTTTTTATCTAGGCGATATCCGATTAAAACCGGTAAACGCAAAATCAGGCTGGAGCGGATGTCAATTTTCTTAGCATCCTTGCCAACACGACCAAAGAAGCCATTTTCATCATGAAGTCGTTCCATTAATAAGGAGAAAAGTGTGTCTGCTTTTTCAGTAAATTGCTTTGCTTCTTCCTCTTCTCCAAGAAGATTAGCAAATTTCGTTAAAATATCATATGTTCGAATTAAAAAGCTAGCAAGATCTGGTGCCTCAACTGGCATTCCGCTATGGAACAAGGAGGAATTATCCCAACCTGAGTCATTACCGTGCTTATAATGTGGAAGTCTACCTTCATACGTTCGGTATAGATCGAAGTAAAGCATTACTTTTTTAGTAGATTCATAAACCTCTCTTAGACGATTCTCTTCCTTAAAGTAGTCATTCACTTCCATCAATTTTTCATAAGCGTATGCGAAGACTGGTGGTTTAATACAGTTATAAGACACAAACTTATCATTCACAAAGTCTGGATATGCTCCCGATTCATCCTGCGTGTCCATAAAAATCTTCAGCTGAGAATAAGACAGCTCCGGATACTTCGCACCAATATGTAACGCATTAAAGCAATTGTCCCAAGACCAGATGTTATACATCCAAAGCTTTGACATATACATGGCATAATTTTTTAATAATCCATCCGGGTGAACGATGCTTGACCAAGTAATATAGGCCGCACGATCAATTGAGGATTGGTATACTTCATTTTTCTCGGTATTATTTTCAACCCACTCCTGATAGAGTTGCTCAACCTTTTCTTTTCCTGCTTGAAAACTTGCATACTCTTTCGGTTTAAAAACGGTGCGATAGCTTTCAATAACAAAGTGCCCATTACTCATACGAATGTCGATATAATCATTGCCAATCACATTCCACGGCGCGTCAACAGACATCACACCCGAAAGCTTGCTGATCATCAGCTTTAATTCCTTCGGATAAATATGATATTCATACATGCCATCCTCATATTCGTGAAGGGTATCGTACTTCACTTTACTAGCTTGTAAACGAACTTCAACCCCACTTGCCTCAATATGAAGCTCATCTTCTTCCGGAATAATGATTTCTGCATATTTCTCAATATCTTTCACTAAATAAAAGCGCAAGGACGTTTCTGTAGCGGCGATGTCAAATTCTTGTTCAATGCCATCCTGTAACAGATCCAATTTAAATAATTTTGATGGTGCATCATCTCCACCATGAACATCACGTATATAAATTTCCTTTGTATCCTTTTCCTTTGATACACAAAAATAAGAACCAAATCGAGAAAAAGGGATTTCTTTTATATTTAATTTCATAGGCTTTTGCTCCTTTTTTAACTTGAATCAGCAGATGTCCCCTACTTCAATAAGCGGCGGGAAGGATGCCGGATTGCACTTCAAAATCAGAGGAAGCCTGAACTCCCTGCCGAACAGTAGAACGCAAGCTAAGTTCGCCACGTCCTGCGGGAACGCCTGCATGACCTGCATCGTGCAGGCCCAAGCCTCCGGCGAATGTCATAGATTTTCAGAGGAACTTAAGAAGGCAGTCTAGGTGCGCGACGTCCTGTCGCAACGACTGCATGACCTACTTCCTGTAGGCCTCAAGCTCGAAAAAAAATCTGGACGCAATTACGCCGAGGCGTAATTGATCGAAATAAGAAGCAGGGTTTCCCCTGCTTACTTCTTACTGGGCCGTGAAAAATTTACTTTCTTCCACTAGACTACTCTTGTCTATTTTTCTAATTTCAAATTGAAGATGGAAATCCTCAATTACAGTTCTGTACGGAGGTAACTGTTCCTCACCACAACTATTACTTCCCACACCACTTTGCTTGAAATCAATCGTCAACACTGTAAATGGTGACTTCTTAATATTACCGCGGTGCTTGGCTTCTTCAAGCGCACTTGTTTCGTAATCACGGATTGTAAAATCATACGTTTCTTTAAAATTAACTAGGTATGCTTGCTCATCATTAGCTACAGCTAGGAAAGAAGTATCGCAGCGTGAACCATTTTCCTGTGGGTATACATAATCTGTATGCATGTCTTGAATCGTTTTGTTATATAAACCAATTGGTTGACTACGTTTTGTATCCTGGTACGATTCAGAATCACCGCGTCCATACCAAGTAACTTTGTTGTAGTCCTCGTTAAGATGCATCGTAACGCCAATTCGTGGCAGTATTTCTGGAATTTCATGGCCTCGTAATACCTTTTCACCTTGTAAATCAATATTTAGGGCACCATTTTTCGTCACACGATAATGATATGTTAGGTGGAAGCCCCATGCCTGGTTCACAGTAGATAAAAACTTCGTGATCTTCACATCTACATAATCTGCTGTCACTTCGTAAGTAACATCTGCTAATTGTTCTTTGGTATTTTTAAGGAAATATTTATTAATCCAGTCATCCTTTTTGTACATATCATTGTCGATAATCGCTCTCCAAAGGGTAACTTCGGGTCCTTTGTTAATAATTTCTTCCCCTTCAGATTTGAAAGATTCAAGTGTTCCATACACATTTGAGAAAACAGCCTCGAACCGGTCATTCTCAATTGTGAGCTGAGCACCTTCATCCTTAATTACAAAGTCAGATCCTGTTGAAGTGACAGACTTTACTTCTTTTTCAATTTTTGTAGATTCTAATAAAAAGCTTTCTTTTGTAATCTCATGACCTTTTTCCACATAGCGAGTATCTTCAGTCTCCTGATAGCTTAAGTAGATTCGAACATCGTCATGCTGGGCAGCTTTTACTACATCTACTGGCAAAGTAATATCCAACGATTCATGTGCTTGGATATTTGGTAACTTCATTTCATTTTCTTCGATAAGTGTACCGATTGATTTTACTTCCATACGAAGGGTCACTCCGCTCAGGTTTTTAAAATCGTATAAATTCTTAATACGGATTTTTCCTTCAGCTATGTTTACTTCCTCAGTGACAATCGGTTCAACCACTTTTTTGTATTCCAAAAGTCCTGGTGACGGAGTTCTATCCGGGAATACAAGTCCATCAATACAGAAGTTGCCGTTTGTCGGGAAGTCACCATAATCTCCACCATATAAATAGTAGGTTTCGCCATTGTCGTTTGTCGTTTCAATTCCATGATCACACCATTCCCAGATGAAGCCACCTTGCAATCTAGGATATTTTCTCATGATTTGTTGATATTCCGTTAAGCCGCCAGGGCCAGTCCCCATTGCATGTCCATATTCGCATAAAATATGAGGCTTCTTGCCTTCTTCATCCTTACCGATTTCTTCAAGTCGGTTTAAGCGCGTGTACATCGTCGTGTAAACATCACTGTATGCCGCATTTCTGTCTCCCTCATAATGTACTAATCTAGTAGAATCAATCGCCTTGATGGCATTGTACATTGCAGTAAAGTTTCTACCAGCGCCTGATTCATTTCCTAGTGACCACATGATGATACTTGGATGGTTACGGTCTCTTTTCACCATACGTACTGCTCGATCTACATATTGCTTTTCCCATAGTTCATTGTCAGAAATCCAATTGTAATTTCCGGTATTTTCAAAACCATGACATTCAAGGTCTGCTTCATTAATAACGTAAAGACCATATTCATCACATAAATCATAGAACACATCATTATTTGGATAGTGCGCTGAACGAACAGCATTAATATTGTACTGTTTCATCATTTTAATATCCTTAAGCATATCGTCGTAACTTACTGTTCTACCTGTCTTTGGATGTGCGTCGTGGCGATTCACCCCATTAAAGAAAATCCGCTTTCCATTCACACGAATTTCGTTGTCAATAACCTCAATGGCACGGAAACCTATACGTAGTGGCACAATTTCCTTTCCATCTAACAAGTTATACTCGAGAAGAAGTGTATATAGGTTCGGCTCCTCTGCATTCCATAAAAGTGGTTTTTCTTGGATTCTACTCACTTCGAATTTCCCGTCAACCACTTCCATGTCAAACTGATCGACTTGTTCGTCATGATGGTAAAGCGTAGCAACTACTTCATTTATTTGGTCTGTTAAAAACGCTCCACCAATTTTCAATGTGAAATTCTCGTAGTTTTCATCAGGCACTGTTTCAACATGAACATCCCAAAGCGTATTTTTGTTAATGGTAAACAGTTCAACGCTTCTAAAGATACCCGAAAGCCACCACATATCTTGGTCTTCTAAATACGTTCCATCTGAAAATTGATAGACTCTTACAGTAAGACGGTTACTTCCTTCCTTCACATATGCCGTAATATCAAATTCGGACGGCACTCTTGATACTTTGCTATAACCAACATGTTGTCCGTTTATGTACACATCAAATGCAGAATCTACACCATTAAATTTTAAAATAAGCGCTTCACCGTCAGTTACATCGGAAACAACAAGCTCTCTAAAATAGATGCCAGTCGGATTTTCTTGCGGCACAAACGGTGGATTGATGGCAAACGGATACAAAACATCTGTATAATGCATATTTCCATAGCCTTTAATTTGCCAACTTGAAGGAACTTCCATATCGTCTAACCCGTCAATGCTGAAGTCCTCTTTTTCAAATCCTTGCGGTGACAGCTCCGGTGCATCTACAAATAAGAATTTCCACGTTCCATCTAGCAATGAATACCCTTTACTTTTTTCTTTACTAAACATTTGTGCGTTGTCCATCGTTTCATATCTATAAAAATCGGTATGAGCAGGGAGTCTATTGATTCCCGTTAGATGGATATTTTCCCATTTTTTCATTTCTCGACGCATTTTATCTTCCCCCATATAACACTATGATATTTTTTTGTTTATTTAATGGACCCACTAATTCCTTCGACGATGTATTTTTGTGCGATCAGGAACATAATAACTGGCGGAATAACCATGACTAATGTAATTGACATAATCGGTAAAATTTGAAGATCATGAACTCCTTTAAACGCTGCGAGTCCTAGTGCCAATGTATATTTTGATTGGTCTTGAAGATAAATTAATGGACCAAGGTAGTCATTCCATACGGACAAAACATTTAGAACTGCAATTAAGATCAGCGGAGCTTTCATAATCGGTACGAATATTTTGAAGAAAATTTGGAATTCGTTTGCCCCATCAATGCGGGCTGCATTTTCAAGATCCTTTGGTATACTCATTAGGAATTGTCTTAACAAAAAGATGTAATAAGCTGATCCAAAAAATGCTGGGACGATTAACGGCTTTAATGTGTTAATCCAACCGAACATATTGAATTCCATATATAACGGGATCATCGTAACATCCCAAGGAATCATCATTGTCGCAAGCATTAGGATGAATAGAAGATTTTTATACTTAAAGTCAAACCTAGCAAACCCATAAGCAACTAATGAACAGGAAATAAGTTGACCAAGCGTTGTCATTACCGTAACAATGACGGAATTCTTTAAATAGACGCCGAACGGTTGACTTTTCCATGCATCTACAAAGTTATGCCATTGCAAACTTTCCGGGAAAATTTTTGGGGGATAACTAAATACTTCTGTTTCTGTTTTTAATGCTGAAAGGACTACCCAGACAAACGGTAATAAGAAGTATAATGAAAATATCCCTAGAAGACCGAATATGATAATTTTATATCCTTTTGACATCTTCATTTTTTCTTCTTCCCTTCTTTTTTCACTTCATTTTCATAAAATACCCATGTAGAAGATGTTTTGAAGATGAGCGCTGTTAGTATTAAAATAACGATGAACATAAACCATGCATTTGCACTTGCATAACCTAATTGATGATGTTTAAATGCATTATTATACACGTATAATCCATAGAAATAAGTTGATTTTAAAGGACCGCCGCCGGTCAGTAGTAATACCAAGGCCAACTGTTGTAACGCTCCGATAACGGACGTAATAACGTTAAACAAAATTGTAGGTGTAATACTTGGAATCGTAATGCTGATAAACTGACGTAATGGTCCTGCGCCATCAATCGCAGCAGCTTCATACAATTCTGAAGGAATCCCTTTTATATCGGTATAAAAAATTAACATCATAATACCGACGCCCCAGGCACTCGCTATTATGATTGTGAAGATTGCCCACTTCGGATCTACAAGCCACTTTGGACCCTCGATCCCAATTACCGAAAGCAAATAATTTAAAATTCCATATTCAGAGTTGAAAATCCATCCCCAAATGATTGAAATCGCTACACCCGAAACAACTGCTGGTAAATAAAAGATTGTGCGGAAAAATTTCATCCCTTTTAGCGGCTGCGTAATAAGCAATGCTAAAATTAATGCAATCGCCAAATTCAGTGGCACAAAAATCGCAGCAAATTTAAACGTAATCAATATTGATTTATAAAACTGTGGGTCCTCAGTAAACATTGTTTTGTAATTATCAAATCCAACAAACGTTGGTTCACTCGTGATTGGCCAATTAAAAAAGCTCATAATTAGCGAAAAAATAAGTGGTCCTAAGGTAAACACTAAAAATCCAATAATCCACGGCATTATAAATAAATAGGGCACTTTTCTATTTATGAGCTGATAACTCTTCTTTTTCTCAGTTATATTTTGCATAAGATGTCCCCTTCGTCAGATTAGAAAATATGGTAAAGCACTTACAAGGTGCTTTACCACATCAAAGAATGATATTTTTACTTCGCTACATTACCTAATGCCTCTTTCGGATCCAATAATGTACTTGGATTCAACATGGACTCAAACGTGAATTTCAAATCCTCAGACATTTGACTCCAATTTTTAACGATAAATGATGCAGGTGTATATCCATCACTCTGTTCAAGCATCGTATAGAACACACTTTTCAATTCATCATGTTCAAGTTGTTCGCTTTCTACAACTGATTTTAAAACAGGTAGCTCAAAGCCGATTCTTTCCTTATTCGCTTCTTCATTTGTCCAGAATTTGATAAATTCGAATGCCTCATCTTTATGTTTTGAATTTTTATAGATAGAAACACCTGAAGAACTTAAAATACTGACGCTTTTTTTGTCTTTAAATGACGGTAATTCCACCACGCCATAGTCAATGCCCGCTTCTTTTAATGGTGTTAATCCCCATGCACCATAGACAAACATAGCAACTTTACCAGATTTCATTTCTGTTGACCCAGAACCTTCTGTCGTGATGGCATAGCCATCCTTCGCCATGTTCTGGAACATTTCAAATACTTCTACTGATTCCTTGGAATCAACATTACCTTTTAAATTTCCCTCTTCATCGACATAAGATGTGTTATTACTCCATAGGAACATTTCGAAATCATATGGATCAGGCTTTCCAGAAAACGCGAAACCGCTTACTTTTGAATCCTTGTTTGCTACTTTCTTAGCTGTTTCTTGAAGATCTTCCCAAGTCCAACCCGATTTTGGATAATCAACACCCGCCTCGTCAAACAGCGCTTTGTTGTAATAAACAACGTGTGTAGTATAGCCAACTGGTAATCCTAAAATTTGTCCATCTGCTGAATTGTAGTTCCATAGCGTTTCATAGAAATTATCTTTAAACTCTGCGCCTTCTTTTTCAAGGTAAGTATCAAGTGGCTCTAGCGCATCCTTATATTGTGGGTAGTTCCACATATACATAATATCCGGGGCATCTTTTGCACCCATACCTGCTGTAATTTTCGTGTCATATTCACTGCCATAAGACTCCAAAACCACTTTAATTTTGTCTTGTGATGCATTGAATTTATCGATCATATCTTGTTGTAAGTTAACATCATCGCCAACATCCCAAGTAGCAAAGCGGAGTTTAACTTTACCATCTTGTGTAGTATCACCTTTCTCCCCAGCTGATGAACTACACCCCACTAATAGCAACGTAACTGCAAGAAATAAAAAGAAAACAGATTTAATTTTCGATAACTTCATAATATTCCTCCCCCTTCTTGAACACCTTCATTATATTCTGACTTTTACTAAAAGTAAATATAATTTTAATAATTTTTAGTAAAATAAAATTGAGGAGAAAGTTTTCAGGAGCTGCTATATCAAAAAAAGTATCCTTTTAATGGATACTTTTTCTTCAAGTATGATTAATAGTGTTAGAATGAAGCTATTCCACTTCAAATGTCCCATTTTTCGAGGGAGTTTTTCCTGATTTTCCAACAAAATAGTTCAATTCAAAAATCCAAATATCCACTGATAGTTGGTTTTACTAAAATAATGGGTCTACCATTACTTCACATGCCCTAAATGACATTATAGACGACGATCATTTGATCTCTTCAATCAAACCGGAGACTAATTATTCAATCAAATGATCATAGTATGATTGGCAAAAAATTGAAGAGTCTCCCACCCGCGCTTTGCGTCGAGGAAGGAGACTCTTAAACTGAGCGATTAATGTAAAAACTGCTCATCTTCTTCACCTAGTATTTTCATCAGTAATTTCCGACTTTGGGGCAATGTATAATGAACCATTTGACCTAAGAATAATGCAATCAGTACTGTACCAATCCCAATAGGTCCTCCAAATAACCAACCGACAATCGCGACAATGACTTCGAGAGTCGTTCGTACTTTCTTCACACTGGCTCCCGTCTTTTCAACAAGGACGAGCATCAAACTATCTCGTGGTCCCGCACCTATATTAGGTGAAATATAGAGACCAGCACCACACCCCATCACAATAACACCTAATGTAAAGATAACCGTTTGTGCACCAAATGAAGTGAAATCCGGTAACAACCAGTTAAATAGGTCGATAAAGATACCAAGTAACAGCATATTTAGCCAGGTGCCAATTTTCGGCCACGCTTTCAATACAGCCGCCGTTGCAATGACAATAAGGAATCCAGTAATGATTCCCCACGTACCAATGGTCAAACCGAAATGCTGATATAATCCGACATGAAGCACATCCCAAGGCCCTATCCCTAGTTTCTGTCCTTTAATAGTCATTGAAATTCCAAGGGACACAACCAGTAGACCGATAAAATAAAACGCCCAGCGCCATAGTAAAATCTTTCTCATACAAATCCTTCTCTCTACACGTAAAAGAACATTCATGCCTATTCCGCATGAATGTTACGTTTTCAATCTATCCATTATAACATGTTCATTGCCTACTAAACTAGATATAACATGCCATATTTTGTGTCATCCGCAAGACGTAGCCTAACTATCTTTTACAATATCGCAAAATACAGCCTCTGTGACACGTGCCAACTCTTCTGGAACTAACTTCATCTGTAGCCCCACTTTCCCTGCACTCACAATCATCATACGTATGCTTTGCGCAGACTCATCGATGAACGTCGGGTAGTTTTTCTTCATGCTAACTGCAGAACAGCCCCCGCGCACATAGCCCGTTTCTTTCATTAAATCTTTCACAGGTAGCATATCTAACTTTTTCACCCCAGCAGCCTTTGCCGCTTTTTTCAAATCAAGTTCAAGCGCCACCGGTATTAAGAAGACAAATAACTCCCGCGGACCCGCCATTGTCACTAGTGTTTTGAAGACACTTTCTACTTCTTGACCCGTTTTTTCAGCAACAGAAACACCGTCTAACAAGCCATCCGTCACATCATATTCCATTAGTTCGTAGTGAATCCCTAGACCATCCAACAGCCTAACTGCATTGGTCTTCGCCGCTCGACTCTGTTTTGCCATAATTCTCCCCCCCTTATCTGATAGAAAAGGCCACCCCACGGGGTGACCTTTTACAATCATTACATAACTTTCGAAAAGTTTGGTTCGCCAATTTCATAACCATTCCGCTTGGCTTCTACCTGAAAAGAATACGCTGAAATCATTTGTTCAAAGCGTTTTTGCATCATAAATTTTTCCCGATCAAAGCCTGGCGGTATTTCGTAGAATACCCTTTTTCCAGTTTTGATTTCCTCGTTTGCCATCTCTACTTCGAATTCTGATTGCGCCAATTTCTGTAACGCAATTTGCGTTTCTACCTGCATAATCTTTGCAGACGCTGTGGCTACAAGTTGATGATCTATAATTGTTGGTTCCGGCACAGAAATGGCAGTTGCTCGCACATCCCGCCAAAGATCTATGGTTTCCTCAAGCGTTTTACCAATCGGAAGTACAACTTTCTTCATTTGCCCCGCATTAAGCTCCGGTAATGCACGCTTTTCAGGTTGAATGAGTTGCGGTTCGTCTTTCCCTATTAATAAAGCCTCCAGTTTTTCCACTAGCTCTTGATTGCGTCCATTGTACTGCAAACTACGATTATAAGCACTTTCAGCATTTTTACGCCGAATTGCATCATAGCGTTGCAAATGATCACCCGCCGATGTGGATACCATTACAGTATTCATGTGCCTTCACCACCTTACGATTTTTCTATTCCTCCTAGTATACACATTTTAATTTTCCAAATAAATCCGTCAAAAGGTCAAAAGTCTCATTTCTCGAACAGCTTCTTTAGTGCATCTGCCATAGCTGTGTTTTCTGGTTCTTCTTGCCTATTTAAGAACTTCTGAACATCTCGCTTATCCGCTTTCTTCCCGCCCGAGTTGCCACGACGTTTTTCAAATGCAGACAGCTTTTCGCGGTGGCCACATTTACACACAAAAATCTTGCCGTCGCCTTCCCCGCGCAACTCCAATTTCTTTTTGCACACTGGACATCTTGCGTTTGTCAGCGTCGAGACATTTTTTCGGTGTCCACACTCCCGATCCTGACAAACAAGCATTTTTCCACGCTTGCCGTTCACTTCTAGCAACTGTTTTCCACAATCCGGGCAAGTTTTCCCTGTTACGTTATCATGTTTGAATTTTTTATCATCTGTTTTAATTTCTGTCACAGTACGTTTTGAAAAATCGATCATATCTTTCATGAACGCCGACTTTTTCATCTGCCCATTGGCGATTTTGGTTAGCCCTTGTTCCCATTCCGCAGTGAGTGCGGGTGATTTCAAATCTTCCGGAACAAGTTCGAGCAACTGGCGCCCTTTTGATGTCGTGTAAATATCGTTGCCTTTTTTCTCCATAACAAACGAGTTGAATAATCGTTCGATGACATCCGCACGTGTTGCAACCGTTCCAAGTCCACCCGTTTCACCAATTGTTTTGATGAGCTCTTTCGACTCACCTTGCATGAATTGTGCAGGGTTTTCCATTGCGGCAAGCAATGTTCCTTCGTTAAAGCGTGCAGGTGGCTTCGTTTTTCCCTCTGTCATAACAATGGCGCGAATTCCCACTTCTTCACCTTTTTTGAATGAAGGAAGCATGTCCGTATCTGCTTCTTGTTCTTCTGACGAATAAACCTTTTTCCAACCTTCATCAGTAATGGTGCGACCTTTCGCCTTGAACATTTCTCCGCCTACCACAAGTTCCGCCGTCACTTGGTCATAACGGAACGAACCGAAGAAGACAGCAAGGAAACGTTTGACGATTAAATCATATAAACGTTGCTCTTTATCAGATAAACTCTGAAGAATCGGCGTTTCCTCTGTCGGAATGATGGCATGGTGATCCGATACTCGTTTGTCATCGATAACACCCTTCTGTGGCTTAATGCTCCCTGAACGCAATAGCGTGTTGACCGCTTTACGGTATGGCCCAATATCCACAGCTTTAATACGTTCTTTTAAAGTGCCCTCCATATCAGAAGTTAAATGCTTCGAATCTGTACGTGGGTAAGTCACCGCTTTATGGCGTTCATATAAATTTTGCAATGTCGATAGCGTCTCTTTGGCCGACCACGACCAACGACGATGCGCTTCTTTTTGCAACTCCGTCAAATCAAATAAATGTGGTGCTGGCTGCGATTTTGGCGTCGTTTTTACATCTGTCACTTTCCCTGTACGGGCCCCGTCAAGCTTGCCCATCAACTTCTCAACCGTGTCTTTATCAAATGACTGCGTCTGACCTGCTTTGTCATGCCAAGTGAACTTTGCCGTTTCCGTTAATGCCTGCATACCATAGAACGTTTTTGGCTTAAAGTCACGAATTTGCTTTTCACGTTCCGCAATCATCGCAAGCGTTGGCGTCTGCACGCGTCCCGTTGACAATTGCGCATTGTATTTCACTGTCAGCGCCCGCGTTGCATTAATACCTACAACCCAGTCTGCTTCTGCACGCGCAACCGCCGCCTCATATAGATTTTCATATGCACGGCCGTCTTTCAAATTGTTAAAGCCATCTTTAATAGCTTTATCCGTAACGGATGAAATCCACAAACGTTTCACAGGTTTACGAACTTTCGCCTGCTCTAAAATCCAGCGTGCCACAAGCTCCCCTTCACGTCCCGCATCTGTCGCGATAATAACGTCTTTGACATCAGTGCGCTTGAGTTGCGCTTTCACCGCATTGAACTGCTTCGATGTTTGACGAATCGGCACAAGCTTGAATGGCTCCGGAATAATCGGCAAATGTTCAAGCTTCCACTCTTTAAATTCGCTGCCATACCCTTCTGGATCTGCGTGCGTCACAAGATGGCCTAGTGCCCACGTGACAATATAGTTTGTTCCCTCTAGAAATCCGTTTCCTTTTTTATTGCAGCCGAGCACTCGCGCAATATCGCGTGCTACGGACGGCTTCTCAGCTAATACAAGTGATTTAGACATAAAAAAATCCCCTTTCCTCATTCATCGATTATATAGGAAAATCGGGTTGTGCGCTTGTTGGTCACCATTTCAACCTAGGTAACAGCAATGGATTCAAATCAAAAAAGCGAGGGTTGGCTTGGAGTAAAAAGAAGAATAAGCGAAGTTTATGGGGCTTACAAAAGATACTATAATGTGAGGGTTTGCGAATGCATACGACCTTTTTCGCGCGAAAGATACATAAGCCTTCCTGTCTGCGACGCAGGAGGGCTTATGTATGTATCCATCCTCATCAAACATTGGACAATCACCGTCAAATCTAATTAATGGCCTAACATCAAAAAGGTGTGTACACATTCTCCTTTCAACTAACATTACTTGTTAAATCAGTGGGCGTTTTTACATAAACTCTTTTGCATGAGATATGTTGAACTGCAACCTAAATATAGCACATTTCAAATAGATTGAGTATTACGAAAAAATGTTATAAATCAAGACTTTTTTCTACTTTTAAAGACCCTAAATACAGCAAATCTTTGCGGAAAGACAAAGATTCGATAAAAAACGATGAATGAAGCCCTTTTTGCAGGAGGAAAACGAGTGAATTTACAGTTTTCTTTTATTTTCGTGCTTGACCAGGTCGAATTACAATTATATTATGAGTAGTATAAGGACTATTTAGAATTAAAAGCAAATAAACCAGTCCTAATTACCTTCCTGCGGTTTCAGAAAGTAGGAGAGTCATATGCATGTCGGGAAAAGATTAAAAGAACTACGAAACTCAAAGAACATGACACAGGCCACAGTCAGTCATGATATTACCTCTACACCTCATTACAGCAATATCGAGGGAGGTCATTTTGCAACTTCGCAAGAGATATTAGTTTTACTAGCAAAACGACTATCCGTTCCCTCTGGCTATTTAACAAATGGATATGTAATCGATAAAAAAATGACAGTACTGTTAGCACAATATGAGGATATTTTAAATGCAGATCGATTGGAAGATGCATTATCTCTTCGTGAAAAACATGAAAAGTGCCTTACGCATATCCAGTCATTACATCAGGAATTATACTTTAGGTTACTAAGATGTCTTGAATTTTTTAAAGCTGAGGACTTTGGAAGTTTTAAGCAGTACTATATGAACAAAATTGCCCCCTCAGTAGATCAGGATGCCTTACATAATTTAAACACGAGGATTCGTGAAAAGTATAATTATATTTCCGGATTATATTATTATATTACCAGCAACTATCAGGGATGCATTCCTTTCTTTATTCATGTTTTAAAAACAAATGAAGATACTTTGCTCCAAGCACGACTCAATTTCAATGTTGCATTAGCCTATTTCCGTCTCTATCGTTATGCTGAGGCACTTGTTTTTGCAGAAAAGTCCAAATCGCTTCATTTGAATTCACATAACTGGGAAAAAACAGCCGAATGTTATAACTTAATGGCCATTCTCCATCGAACAACAAAGGATTATGAAGCTGCAGAAATGTATATCCAAAAAGGCTTCAACATTTTAGAACATGATGTTACTAAAAGAACCTACCTGATTCTTTTACATAATCTAACACTGATTCACAGAGATAAAGGAGATTATCACCAGGCCTTGGTAGTAATCGATAATTGTATTGTATTGAAGAAAGAACATAACCTTGGAAATTTGTTCATGTCCTATTGGGTAAGGTTGGAATTATTATTAGAATTAAAAGCCTACGACGAGGTACAAAGTAATATTGAACTCACGCGATCCGCTTGTCATTCCGAAGAAGACAAAATCAATTTACAGGTCACTGAAGGGAAAGTATATTACTTACAAGGTCGTTATGCTGATTATGAAAAGCTTACACAACTCAGTATCGACTACTACTTCAAACATGAACATTGGAAGTATTTGCAGGAATTAGCCAAGGAATTCGCTGAATACTACGCCCAAAAAAAGCAATACAAAAAGGCGTACGAACTTCATAAATTGTGTTTACATGCAACAAAAAGTATATACGGGGAGTTGTAATATCTATGAAAAAGTTTTTAAGCACTGTTCTATTAGTATCTGTTATTTCAATCGTTTCAGCGCCAAACATCACACCTTATCAAGATGAAGTGAACCACCCTCAAAAGACAGCAATGGCTTCAACCATTCATCAAGCATAAAATCAAACCCCGCCGCCACACCCATTTTCTTCTGGGTGTGACGGCGGGGTTTATACGTATATTATTATTTTTCATCCAATACATCTTTCGATAAACCTTGACTCATTTCCGCATATTTCACAAAAACCCTTGCAAGTTCCCGCAAGCGGTTATGCACGTCGTCATCTATGATTGTATTATCCTTATCGAAATGACTCATATGTGTATAGACATAATTCGGTGTCACAAGACAGCGGAAGTAGTCCAAAATGGGCTTCAACTGGTTCTCGATGACGAGATGATGTTGGTATGTACCACCGTTTGCGACGATAGATACCGGTTTGTAACGCATCGTATGTGGATGCAGCATATCGAAAGCATTTTTTAACACACCTGGGATTGACCCCTGAAAAATGGGTGATGCCAGGATATAGCCGTCTGCTTCTTCAAACTTTTTGACAAGCTGCTGCATGTCGTCGTTATATTCACATAGCGGACGCCCATCGACAATTTGATGCTTATAGTCTGCAAAGTTTAAGTACTCTAGTTCATAACCGCAACCGGTTTCTTCAATATATCCTTTTACAGTTTCGAGAACAACACCTGTTTTGCTGCCGATAATGGTCCCGTCCACAAACAAAACTTTCAATGACAATCCTCCTAATAACTAATGATCAAAGTCTATCGTACCAAAAAAAGAGGTTGCCGACCCAAAAATCGGCTCGGACAACCACTTCTTGCTAGTATTCATTTTGCCGAAAGAGGTGCATCGCCAGGAATCATCGGTTTTTCTGTTTTCTCATCCTCCATAAATTGTTCCTCTAATTGTTCATAAGGGATAACGATATCGCTATTTTCTTCCTCGAGTCTCTCCTTTACACGCTCAATCATTTTCGCCTGTGTGGTAAGCGCAATGATCGCATCTCCTGCAAAGGCTTGTAGTTCAATTTCCGGTGTATAGAATTCAATCATGCCGTCCGCACGCTGGATATAGAGAAGGATTGATTTATCATCTCGTTCTCGTAAATATTGTGTATAGCTATATTGTTTCGTAATGAACGTTTTCCGGAAAACGTGACCCGCACTCATGCGTTCTTCCAGATCGTAAATGGATATAGCAGGTGAAAACAGCAATTGTCCTCCAGTAATCCTAAAGGCTTCGACATCATCGCCTACATGAAACGCAGTCTGAAACAAATAGTCACTCCCAAGATCCGGTGCGAAATCCGCGCAAATATGCGCATTGTATATATCAGTCTTCGTCATCGCAAGAATGTAGCGATACGGCGTCATGTCGAGATGGTATTCGACCTGTTCCGACAGGATATCCCCAACGAAACTATTTAGTCCCCGTAGCCTGGCATATGACAGACCTGCCCATGACCGATCAATGAGCAAAACCTCATTACCAGTCTCCTTCACCGATTGTGCCAACCCAGCTGCAAACCGCGTGGCCCCTACAATAAGTACACCCGATTCGTCCGTCGTCGTAAGATTTAACTTTTTCGCCAGGAAACCGATTGAAAACCCATGTAGTACAACTGTCGAGAACACGAGCGCAAACGTTAAGGCTGTCAGCAATTCTGCATCCTTGTAGCCATTGTCCAGTAATATCGTTGCAAAATAGCCTGATACAGTAAGCGCCACAATTCCTCTAGGTGCAATCCATCCAATGAGGTGCTTTTCACGGTTATTCAACTCTGTACCGTAGGTCGAAATCCAAATCGACAATGGCCTGACAACAAATAGCATCGCCAAGACATATAGAATAATATGTGGATTAAAGATTTCGATCAGAACTTGCGGATCAAGCGATGCTGTCAACATGACAAAAATTCCTGAAATCAGTAGGACAGATATATTCTCCTTGAAATGGCGGATGTCGTTTAGTGTCGTCAAATGCATATTAGCCATCGTCATCCCCATTGCCGTAACCGCTAGAAGACCCGTTTCATGCATAATCTCATCCGCAAAAACGAATGTAAAAATGACCAACGCAAAAAGAACAGGTGCTTTTAAGAATTCTGGTATGCTACCTCGTTCGAAGGCTCTGCCAACGATTCGAGCGACTCCCCACCCTAAGACAACCGCAAAAGCGGATGCGACAAAGAATAACAGTAACGCCGCCAACGTTTCTTCCTTATTCAAAAATTTGATGAACTCAAAAGCGAATACTGCTAGGAGCGCACCGAATGGATCAACAACAATCCCTTCCCATTTTAGAATGGCTGCCGGACGCGGTTTCAACTTCGCCTGCCTCAGCAACGGCAAAATAACGGTTGGACCCGTCACAATAAACAAACCACCAATGATAAAGGCAACCGCCCAAGATAGCCCCGCTAAATAATGCGCCGCCAGTGATCCCGCAATCCATGCGATGAACGCACCAACAGTGACAATCCGCGCAACCGGCTTACTAAATCCTTTAATTTCTTTAAAGTCTAGATTCAAACTACCCTCGAACAAAATAATCGCAACAGCAAATGTAATAATGGGACTAAAAAGATCCCCCATACTCTCCTTTGGATTAATGAGGTCAAATATAGGCCCCACTAGTAACCCCGCAACCGACATCACAACGATTGCCGGCATCCTAAAACGCCACGCTAGCCATTGCGACAAAATTCCAATGAGAACAACTAGCATCAAATCAAATAGCAGTGAATCAAACATTGAAATCACCCCATCCCCCAAACATCGATTAAATAGTAGTAGTGTAACATATCGGAAGTTCCAATCCACATAATCCGAATTAATTGTCAGTCAATTTTTTAAAAAAATAATATTTTCTTCCCCACCCTATAACCTGATTAGGAGATAGGAATCTAGTCAATATGCATATCCAATTATTTTTTTACATACTGTGGAGGGATGGATTGATTAATCGCAAATGAAAGGGTGATTCCAATAGACGGACAAGAAAAGAAAAGAGTTGCTATCTATATTTCCCAATCAGATGAAAAAGGGACATACCCCGCACGTAGAGCAGCCATGATTGCACATGAAATGGCCGAGGAAGCAGATATCGTATTCCTATGCGGAGCAGGTTCACCACCTGCACCCGATGGATTCAGAACAGTGTCCACCGTGAATAGCACGGCTTTCTTACAAGCCATTACGGCGATGAGGCCCGATCTTTTAATTCGCGATAGTGGCTCTACTTTTCGGGAGGAGGTCGAGCAAATTCGTCAACTCGTCCCTACCATCATTCATTTCGATGACTTCGGTGATGGAGGTACTTTAGCGGATCTTGTATTTCAAACATTGTATGCCGAACCGAATGATAAAGTGTTAGATCATTATGTTGTTGGAATCGAAAGCTTTATGGCTGATGAAAAGCTGCTTTCATTGAAACAAATTGGCCTTCGTAAAGAACGGCCAGGCCCTCTACCCCACCTTGTTATTTCGTTCGGGAATGAGGACACCGGAAACTTAACATATCGGGCTTTACGGCATATGATGCAACTTCAAATACCGCTCAAAGTAACGGTTGTTGTGGGTGAACACTATGCACATGATACGAGTACACTTCGCATGATGGCCCTCGGAAGACGCAACACAACCATATTAGAGCATCCGCATAATTTCACAGAGGTATGCGCAGATGCAGATGTTATTTTATGCGCATCCGGTTATATGCCGTATGAGGTGGCGGTGATGGGTATCCCTTGCGTTGTGCTGGCACAAAATGAATTTGAACTGGGACTCGCCTTTCCGAAAGAACAACACGGATTCATTCATCTTGGTTTAGGTCGAAAAGTAAAACAGTCTAGCTTACTAAACGCCGTCATGGAACCATTGTTGCATGAACCTCTTCGCAAAAAAGCCATTGCACGTCAAGCAGCTCTTGGCATTGGCGATGGCAAAGATGCCACATGTGAAGCCATTCGTTACTTCCTCGAGTATCCTAAACGACAAACGGGCGAGACAGTGGGAAATGCAGCGTTCAATATGCTACACTAGGGGAAAAGTTGAGGTGTTTTCCTTATGAATAAAAGTCAAGTAACGAACGCGATTCTTGAACTCAAAATGGATTATATCAATCTGCAAGGAGATATCGAGAAGCTTGAATCGACGGGTAATAATAGTTTCGTCAAAAAAGCCGAGTTACGTCTTGCCACAATGGAAGAACGATTGGCAGAGTTGAATAAACAACTTGCGGAATTTGAATGAAAGAAAGGCTATCCCGGGAATTGGATAGCCTTTCTTTCATTTTATTTACATTAAGTTGTAGCGTACAAGTATTGAAGCAGGAACGCTAGACTTCAACACTTAGACCATTACGTATTCACGCACTGTCGTATCATCCATTATTAATTCTTTCAAATATTTCTTCGCCCGGAATAACCTAGACTTCACGGTTCCAATTGATACCTTCATCACATCTGCAATTTCGATAAGTGAGTATTGATGGACATAGAAATATTCGATTGTTTTTCTATAAATTGCATCCAGTTCACCGATTTTTTGCTGAACAAGTGATTGGATATCATTTTGTTCAGCCAACTCAGCTGGTGTAAGATTCTCACTTGGCACAAGGTCAAGGATGGGTACATCAAGTGTATCTGGCTGATTCATGACATGCTTACTTCTTCTAACATCTTTTCTATAACGATCTCTGAATGTATTCATGCAAATCGTCGTCAGCCATGCTTTCATATGATCGACTTCGTTCATACGCCCGCTGTAACGAACCACTTTCAACCACACGTCTTGCATGAGGTCCTCTGCTTCTTCTTTATTACGTGTCAATTTAAGACATAGATGATATATGTATCGGCCGTATTCTTCGTACAACCCGTTTAGATTAATTTTCATAGGATAACGCCTCCGCCTTCTATCTGTTAACCCTATTATCAACAATCTCAACATTTCAAACCATCGTATTCTCTTTCAGTTCACTTACAAACGTGTAAGGGACTGTGAACATTCAGTGACTAGGTCGAATCCACCCCATACCACGCCTATTGTTTGGCCAAAAACAAGCAAATGCTTGCTACTCATGTATAGTGCTTTTTGGACTGCTTTGGATTGAACGCTTTCTATACAATCACCGTGATATCTTGATCTGCAGGGGTGCGACTCCGTCGCATCCCTGCAGTTTTTTCCGTAATCGTATGGTGTTCGTTCATCCGTCTCCATCCAAAAGTGCGAATACACGAAGTACAAATGCTTTATGGAAACAAGGAAATAGAGAATTTCTTATCTGGTGAAAAGCGGCCAAAGATACAATTTTGGCCGCTGATGCTCTTCTGAAGTGGCCTTATCTATTGTTATTCTTGGAATTGTCTTCTTCTATTCAGTGTTACTTGATGAAAAGTGAAGAAGGAACATATTGTACAATGTGCAAACGTGACCGAAATTGCATCTTCGGGCACTTCCACTACCTAAAGAAAGTTGTCTATTCTCCCCTTTACAAGTAACGGCATTTTTCACTGACTTATTGTAGGGACGCGCTAGGTTATGATTCACAATAAGGAGATTAAAAAGAGTAGCTAGGAATGATGGAATCATTCCTAGCTACTCTTTCCTTCAAATCCATTTAACTATCGTGAATCATTTACCCAAAGCAGCCCGAAAATAAACGAGTGAGTAAGGGGGTTCGATCATGATTCATTCTCTGGAAGTGTAATCGTCATACGGATGATCCGGCTACGTTCCATCTCCTGAATTTCAAAACGCAAATGGTCGTATGTAAACCGCTCACCCGGCTCGGGAACATGACCAAGTTCCTGCAGGACGAATCCACCAAGCGTGTCGTGATCCATCGGTAATTCGATATCAAGTAGCTCCATCGCTTCTACAATCTCAAGTCGTCCATGACAGACTAGCTTAGTTGCCGTTTTTTCATAGACAAGCACTTCTTCATCAATATCCGTCTCATCTTCAATATCTTGCCCAATCATCTCTTCGATAATATCCTCATGCGTCACAATGCCAAGCGTTCCGCCGTATTCATCCAACACAACCGCCATATGCTTCTTCTTCGCTAGCATCATCTTAAACACTTTTTCAACACTAGCAGACTGTACGACATATAACGGATTACGGTCTATCAACTCACCAAGCTTCTTGTCAGGATTCATCGACCATTCGATAAACATCTTCGAATAAAACACACCGACAATCGTATCCATGTTTTCTTCATAAACAGGATAGCGTGTATAGAAATATTCAAGGATTGTTTCACGCACTTCTTCATACGTCGCTTCAATTGGTAGCCCCACGATGTCTGTTCGATGCGTTTCAAGAACGTCCGACACATCTTTTTCAGGAAAATCGAGCACTTCTTTCAACCGATCCGATTCTTCCTGTTTAAACATGCCCTCTACAGAAGCAATGTCAACCAAAGATCTCAGGTCGTCCTTTGTCAACTTCGCTTCCTTCACAGTCCCTTTCGAAATAATGCGAATAAAAATATTCGTGAACAAAGAAAGTACGGCGGTAAGCGGTGTTAATATTTTCACAAAAAGGATAATCGTCGGCGCAACTATATAGACAACGCGATCAGCAAAAGTCGCGGCAATCGTCTTCGGTAACACCTCGCCAAAAACAATCAGAACAACCGTCAATACTCCTGTCCATAAGCCGACACTAAGACCTTTGTCGATTGCAATCATCGTCACGATCGTCGGCATCATAATATTCGCGATATTATTGCCAATCAAAATCGCCGTAATCATACGGTCCGGTTTCGAAATCAGTTTCTGCAGCCTGATAGCCTGCACATCCCCCTGATCCGCACGAAACTGGACCTTCATCCTATTTACTGCTGTTAGCGCCGTTTCACTTCCCGATAGGAAAAACGACATGAATAAAAAGAACCCAAGTGCTATAAACAAAAGCGTTTCCTCCCATGATTGGTATCCGTTCCGTTTCTTTATTTAAGATAGCATACCATATTATTCATATTTACGTCTGTCTAGTTCACTCCATTTCTAAAGATTCTGCTATACTATTTTTATTAGCGAAATTTTTTAGAAAAGAGGGATTATGTTGACTCACTTAGAGACACTTGACAGTTATTTTAAAGAACAACGCGATGAACATCTCGGACAATTAACAGAATTTCTTCAGATTCCAAGTATCAGTTCTTTATCTGAACATAGAGGCGATATGCAAAAGGCCGCGGAGTGGCTTAAGAATTCATTGCAAAAGGCGGGACTTGAAAACCTGTCGATTGATGAAACCGATGGACATCCTGTTGTCTACGGAGATTGGCTTCATGCGGAAGGCAAACCGACGATTCTTATCTATGGTCATTACGATGTACAACCCGTCGATCCCCTACACTTATGGGAAAGTGCCCCATTTGAACCCGCAATTCGTGATAATAAATTATATGCGCGCGGCGCGAGTGATGATAAAGGACAAGTATTCATGCACGTCAAAGCAGTTGAAGCTTTAATGCAAAAAACGGGTAGCTTACCCGTCAACGTGAAGTTTTTTATTGAAGGCGAAGAAGAAATCGGTAGTCCAAATTTGGAGAAATATATTGAAGCGAACAAGGACAAGCTGGCAGCAGATGTCATTGTCATTTCGGATACAGGCATGCAAGGACCGGGGCAACCAGCAGTTTGTTACGGATTGCGCGGACTATGCGGCGTGCAAATTGACATACAAGGAGCAAAAAGCGACCTACACTCCGGCTTATACGGAGGCGGCGTACAAAACCCTATTCATGCACTAGCAGAAGTACTGGCTTCGTTCCGAGACCAAGAAGGCACGATTGCAATCGAAGGGTTTTACGATAACGTTCGTTCGTTGTCTGACGAAGAGCGTGAGGCTTACCAAGCACTTGGTTTTGTTGAAGAAGCTTTGAAAGAAGAAGTCGGTGTGACGGAATTGTTCGGGGAAAAAGGGTTTTCCTATCTTGAGCGCACATGGGCCCGTCCAACGCTTGAAGTGAACGGCATATTTGGCGGTTTTTCAGGGGAAGGCATCAAAACAGTATTACCAGCAGAAGCAGGCGCAAAAGTGACGTGCCGCCTCGTTCCCGACCAAGACCCAGACGAAATCATTGAAAAGCTGAAGGCCCACATTGAGCAACATAAACCTGCGGGCGTAACGGTGACAGTGAATGAGTTCGACAAAGGGAAACCATTCATCACGCCATTCGATCATCCTGCTATCCAAGCTGCGGGTCGCTCGTACGAAAAAGTATACAACGTACCAACTGCCTATACGCGAGGCGGCGGATCGATTCCGATTGTCGCAGCTTTCGATGAAATCTTACAGTTACCGGTTGTCTTAATGGGCTTTGGCCTCTCATCGGAAAATTTCCATGCACCAAACGAACACTTCCATTTGGAGAACTTCGATCAAGGATTACGCGTTATTAGTGATTATTACTATGAAATTGGTAGTTTCACGAAAGATGAATTGAAAAAGTAATGACTATGCCGGATTCTCGTAGAGAGAGTCCGGTTTTTTGTTGCGATTGAGGTTGATTCGCCGATGATGGAGTGCTTGTTTTGGTGTTGGTTGGACGCTTTGCTCGATCGATTGGAAACTTCGCCGAGTTCATTGAACATCCCACACTATTTTTTCACCCCATAAAAAAACGCCAAGACTGCATGATCACATACAATCCTGGCGCAACTTATTTTGTTATTCCTCGTCCTGTCCGTAATATGTGACGATCTCATCAAGTGATTTTCGTGGACGTGCTTTCGGTATTTCATCGAAATAACCAAATTGCAGCATGCTGATGATTCGTTCACCTTGTTGGACGCCGAGTTCTGCTCTAAATTTCGGGTTATCGAGGAAGCCAGGTGTTTTCCAGCATGTCCCAATCCCTTTATCCCACGCGAGGAGTTGAACGTTTTGGATGAACATACTTGCAGCTGCGTAATCCTCAAGACGTTCTTTCTGACGAGCATCTTCAGGAACGATGACGAATGCGACTGCACCCGGTCCCGTGAATTTTTTCATTTGTTTTCCGAGCTCTTCTTCCGATAAATCCTGCCATTTTGCAACGCCATATTCTCGCAAAACGTCTAGAAACTTCACGTATGCTTTATCGGCTGCCACGACAAAACGCCATGGATTTCTGTTACCATGATTCGGCGCCCATGTTGCATCCTCAAGTATTTCAGCAATATTTTCCGGATCTACCGGCTGACCATTAAAGTTCTTTATCGAACGACGCGAAATAATTGCATCCCTTACAGACAAAGCCTGTTCATTCATCACTCATATCCCCTTTATGTCATACTGCGTTCATTATACCTCAACTGAAGCATAATTGGCACTTCACTACCAAGATATCTCTCTACCAATAATTTTCAGAATACATCTCAATTACTTTTCGTGGTATAGTAATAAAAGTCACAATAACATTGATAAGGATTGATTTAGTTTATGAATAAAAAGCCGATTGCATGGATTGTAGACAGCACCGCCTACGTTTCAGAAGAACTTAGACAACATCCTGACTTCTTTTCAGTGCCTTTGAATATACATTTCGGTGAAAAACAGTTTGTCGACGGGGTCGACCTAAATCCAGACCAATTATATGCGAAAATAAAAGATGCGGAAGTGTTTCCAAAATCATCACAGCCTTCTGCCGGAGAATTTGCAGAACGCTTTAAAGTGATTGCGGAGCAGTATGAGCAAGCTATTGCGATTCATGTATCGAGTAAATTAAGCGGTACGCTTACCTCGTCAACTTCAGGAGCGGAACTTGCAGGATTTCCTGTGATGTTTATCGACTCCCTATCCCTGTCCTATGGCATTACCGGGTTAATCGAAAAGGGTATGGATATGTATGATAGAGGGGCAAGCGTGCCTGAAATTAAAGCCAAGCTTGAGAAAATGGCGGGAACGATGCATAACTTTATTCTAATCGGCCAGCTCGACCAATTGTACAAGGGTGGCAGAATGAGCGGTGTGCAGTTTTTCCTTGGTAGTTTGTTAAAAGTAAAACCGATTGTTCAAATTTCCAAGGAAGGTGAATTGGTCGCTGTCGATAAAGTGCGTTCCGAGAAGAAAGCACTACAATATTTGGTCGATAAGATAGCGACCAGCCATCATGCGGGTAGAAAAACCGTCCACCTCATGCACGGTAATGTCTTGGATCAGGCGGTGCATTTGAAAAACCTAATCACCGAACAGGTGCCTGATTTAGAAGTGAGAATTGGCGATATCAGCTCCGTCCTTGCCGTTCACGCAGGAGAAGGTACGCTCGCTGTATTGTGGTTTGATTGAACAAAAGCGCAGGGCGCCTGCTTAGACGCGACAAGCGCTGGAAGACTTGAAGATAAAGGCGCTCTTTGCCTTTATCAGCAAGTCTGAAGCGACTCGAGCGTCTGGCGCCCGGAGCCTAGACGAGAACGAAAACAAAAGCAGTCCGCCTCCACTAGACGGACTGCTTTTGTTATGAAAACATGTCGTTAATTTTAAAAAAGATGTATTTAGCATTTGGAGAAAACATATAGGAATCCTTGTAGTCCCACAGGCGATGTTGCGCGTCGAACGTATGCGCATTGACGTATGGAACACCATCTACCTTCGCCGTAACAATGGTTGAATGATCGAATCGGCCATCGCCCTCAAAGTCATAAACGATGACATCCCCTAATCCCAACTCGTAAGCCGAGGACACTTGTGTGGCTGTTAACCCTTTTTTCGAGGTGGCTAAATACCAGCGCATCGAATGGGACACTGACCAACTGAAGCTCCACGTCCCGCCTTGTAGCCACCACCCGCGTTCACGATTCGGATAGCCATGCATCGGCGCACCACCCGCCAACAAACATTGGGAAATAAAATTCGTACAGTCCACATCGAACGATGGAAATGCCGGATTGCGGCCATCCCACCATTGGTTTGCGTACCGGACAGCTGCTTCTCTGTCGTACATGAATTGGATCCCTCCTCCCTTCATTTTATGAATGACGGGAGGGGGGCATGCATAGACGATTACTTTAGCTCGACGGAAATATCCCCATTGATGTAACTTGGGTAGGCAGAGAAATTGATGCGTATTGGGTTTTTGTATGGCTGTTTTTCAAATTCGATTTTATAATACTCATACCCTTCGTAGTTCCAATTGCTTTGCGAGGCATGGTCAACTACATTGCCATCGGCATCTTCTGTCATAGAAAATAAGAAATAACTGAGCTCCGACTCAAACGCTTTCCCTCGCACCCGTCCTTCCAACATCGTTGGCGTTATCGTCGTCACTTCGAATTTACCATCGGAAGGCTGTTTGAGAACCTCCTGCTCCTGAAAATCCACAAGAAGGTACGATTCATCTTTCGGTATCGCCTGCATTTTATCCAATTTAAGATACAGCTTTTTAGGTTGTTTAAAGTAATTGCTTTCCAAATAAAAAGCATTTCCACCCTGTCCAACAAACCCATTTCGAGTGCTACTCCACACTTCTCCCTGATCATCTTCTATGCGTAAATCTTCAAAGTTCAGGATTTCCAGCGTGTTTGATTCATCAAAAGCCATTTTCACTTCTACACGCAGAGGGTATATGGTCACTTCTTGAATCGTCATTTTTTGATTTTCCACTTTTATCTCTTTATTGAGTGCAAAAACCTTACCTTTCTTCACTTCTTTCGGCAATGTGAAAGGAAGGGAGAAAACCGTTTCTTTCGCATTCTTCAATCGAAGCTCAAAGACAAAATCTCGGCCCTTCAAAGAGGGCTTCTCTCCGAATACAATTTGGATCAAGTCTTCTCTTCGATTGGCATGCTTTTGGTCAGGATTATTATAGGACATCGTGCCAGGTGGCATTTCCTTGCCGTTATGATAAAGTTTGATGTCCTTATAATCTAAATCCTTAATAGAATAAGGCGCTTCCAGTGTATACGAAATCACAATTCCACTTTCATCTAAAATGACACCATCAATCGTCAACGTAATATCATCCTTCATCTGACTAGCATGAAGCGATTGGTAATACTCGTTATCCATAATTTCCTGTAACCCTTTGTCATACTGAATATATTCCACCAGTTTCCCCATTCCAGGAATCGAAGCGACCGCATGAGCAAAAGCAGGCGACACTCGAATGGACGTTACGAATGCGAATAAAAAGATGGCTGCGACAGCCACGGTCCACAGCGACCTCCGACGTTTCCGGCGTTTCGCCCTCCACTCAGAGTCAGCAATGATAAACCCCTGCTGAATGGCATCGTCTAGCTGTACATCTGGAATCGGCAAATCTTCCAGCTTGAATCTAGCTTCACGTAGTTGTTTTTCTTCGTTTTCAAACATTGTCCGCATCCCCTTTCTCCGAAAGAAAACTTCGTAATGTCCGTAATGTTTTATGGAGCCTCGACTTCACTGTACCTTCTGGAATATTTTCAATAACCGCAATGTCTTTGATTTTGGTATCTTGAAAATACATCAGGTGAATCAAGCGCTGTTCCGCCTCAGGCAATATTGCAAGTGCTTCTTCAATTTCAAGATAGATATAGTTCGTTTCATTTCCTAGCTCCTGCAGTTCCTCACTCGATGTAAAACGTTTTTTCTTCCTTAACTGATCTTGGCAGTAGTTCATCATTATCCGGATAAGCCAGGTCTTTAAAAAATGCGGCTTTTTCACAGTATGTATTTTTTTATAGGCGCGTACCGTCACTTCTTGCACAGCTTCAATGGCGTCATGTTCATTTTTCAAAAAAGCAAAAGCCGTTCTATAAAGCGCTTCTTTATAAAGATGAATTATCTCTAAAAATGCTTGTTCATCGCGCTTTATCGCCCGTTTTGCAAGTTCAAATTCATTCACAATACCACCCCTTTCTCACCCTTGTTATTCATTAGACATACGAGAAGAAAAAAAGTTCATTAAAATAAAAAAGGACTGATACCCATACAAATGAACTGCATGAGTGTCAGCACCTTTTCCCATTCTTTCAAACTATCAATGGTTTAGCACTTTAGATAAAAAGTTCTTAGCCCGTTCCGAATCCGGGTTGGTGAAGAATTTTGATGGCGGAGCCTGCTCTACAATCTTACCGTCTGCCATAAAGACGATTTCGTCACAAATCTCTTTAGCGAAGCCCATTTCATGCGTGACAACAATCATCGTCATGCCTTCATGCGCTAGTTTTCGAATCGCATCAAGCACTTCTGTCACCATTTCTGGATCAAGTGCGGATGTCGGTTCGTCGAATAACATGACTTGCGGATCCATAGCGAGTGCCCGTGCTATCGCAACTCGTTGTTGCTGTCCTCCCGAAAGGCGATTTGGATACGCATCGAATTTATCGGCGAGTCCAAGAGATTCTAGCAATTCCTTGCCCCTCTTGTTCGCCGCTTCTTTACTCATCCCTTTTACTTTGACTGGCGCCATCGTCACATTTTGAAGTGCAGTCAAAAATGGATACAGATTGAAATTCTGAAAAACGAAACCGATATTCAATCGCGCCTTACGAATATCTGTTTTTTTTGCATGAATCGAAATGCCATTCACTAGGATTTCCCCATCATCAATTGGTTCCAGTGCATTAATCGTCCGAATCAATGTTGACTTTCCGGCCCCACTTGGTCCAATCACAGCAATGACTTTGGATTTTCCCACTTCTAATGAGACGTCTGTCAGCACTTGCTGATCGCCAAACGATTTATTGACTTGTTTAATTGAAATCAAAAAATCACTCCCCATAACAGGTTTCTATTCAGTCTTACGCATCAAAAAAAGCATCCTGCTATACCGGATGCTTTTACATGAACATATGGAGCATAGGGGGTTCGAACCCCTGACCTTCACACTGCCAGCGTGACACTCTCCCAGCTGAGCTAATGCCCCGAAAATTTGGTACAATAAGAATTATAGCAATAAGATTCAAAAAAGACAATAGGCAGGGGGAGTCTTCATGCAGCACGCAGAAAGAGAAATCACCGGACCCGTTGCGCTATGTGACGGCAAAGGCTTATTGAATCCTGAAGCAATCGGTTTTGCACGGCAACCTCTCATCCAGAGTAATTTGACGGGCCATTTCTTGCGTAAGAAGAAGTGGAATTATTGGTGTGTGTACGGGGAGGATTTACTGTTTTCCGCGACAATCAGGCATATCGACTATGCGGCTGTCTGTTGTGTCTATATTTTGGATTACGAAACGCAACGATTTTATGAAAAACAAATTACCATCCCCGTCGGACGCAATGTCAAAATGCCTGAAGTCGTTCTAGATAGCGTCAAATTCGTGAATGACAACTTAACTGTCCAGATTGTCAATATTCAAGGGGAAACACATCTATCCGTGACCATCCAAGACTTTGACAATGAAGTACTTCATGCGGATCTTCATATTACGCATCCGCCAAACGATGAATCGTTACATGTCGTCATCCCTAAAAGTCGTGATGTTTTTCAATTCACCGCAAAGCATCATTCGCTACCGACTGCTGGCTTTGTAAAAATCGGTGACAAGCGATATGATTTCAATCCAGAATACAGTTTTGCTGTGCTTGATTATGGACGAGGCATCTGGCCACGCAAAGCGGAATGGAACTGGGCAATGGCATCGCAGCGCCTTGGCAATCGCCGAATCGGGCTCAATTTCGGTGGGAAGTGGACCGATGGTACGGGGATGACAGAAAATGCCGTATTTGTGGATGGTAAAATGACAAAAATTCATGAAGACGTCCTGTTTACATACGACAAGAATAATTTTATGAGGCCTTGGAAAATTCAAACAAAGTTTTCGAAGACAGTCGACATCACATTTTCACCTTTTTTTGAACGTATAGCCGTGACTAATGTCAAAGTGGCACGTTCAGAGGTCCACCAACTCGTTGGCTACTTCAATGGGAAAGTACTACTTCAAGACGACTCAACGCTTCATATTCGTAATATGCTTGGGTGCGAGGAGGAACATATCGCAAAATGGTAAATGGAACAACCGTCCTTATATATTATAATTTTTTCGGGCCGGCTGAAAAGTCGGTTTTTTTATTTGAATCAACGGATAGCACAAATTTCAAATCCAGCCTCCAGCATAATAGACGGCAACCTATTGGAGCTTATTGTTTAATTCCTTCCTATTTAGGCAATACAAAGGATAGACAAACAAATGGAAAGGTGTCGATTAGATGAGAAAACTTCAATTAGCTGGTGTTGTTGCATTGATGGGTGCTTGGGTACTAAGCGGGTGCGGTAATATGGGGAATAATGCGGATAAGCCGAACCGTGAAGATGCTACGCTTATTCATGAAAAAGAAAAAGAAGGCGGTTCCCTTGAAACTGGCGGTGGCTATGGTTTCACATCCTTCGATCTCGATATCGAGGTGGACGGCAAGGATGCGATTGAAGCTGATTACGAAATCGATAAAAAATTGAAGGTAGATTATGAAAACAAACTAACCAACGTGAAACTAACTGGCACCGATGCCATGAATGAGATTGACAAACTTTTTATGGACATTTTAATTACCAAAGACACTCCCCAGCAAGAAGTTACTGATAAGATTTTAAAATGGTACGGGTTGGAAGCTTACTCTAAGTTCGATCTCGAGGTCGACTTTGATGATGGAACAAGACTTAATATTGAAGATATAAAATGATCATCCATTTGAAAAGGCTACAAGGACAACTGCATCCTTGTAGCCTTTTTCTCGTTATACTTTCGACTCCACCAACATGTTGTAATAAACCCCTTGCTGTTCAATCAATTCTTGTTGACTGCCCGACTCAATTAGTTTCCCTTGTTCCATTACATAAACGGTATCCGCTTTCTTCACCGTGTTCAATCTATGCGCAATCACAAAACTCGTTCTACCTTCCATGAGTCGATCGAGTGCTTCTTGAATTTGTAGTTCAGTCACTGTATCAATACTACTCGTCGCTTCATCCAACAGAAGCAGAACCGGATCTGCGACAAGCGCTCTTGCAATGGATAACAGCTGCTTCTGCCCTTGTGAAATTTCTCCCCCGTCCGCAGTCAACACCGTGTCATATCCATCTTCCAGACGACTAATGAAGCTATGTGCATTGGCTTTCTTCGCCGCTTCTATCACTTCTTCGTCAGTTGCATCTAACTTACCGTAACGAATATTTTCAAGCACAGTCGCTTCAAAAAGAAACGGGTCCTGCAAGACAAATGCCGTCTGACTACGCAATGTTTTTCGTGGTAGCTCACTAATAGGGACACCATCAATATAGATGCCACCTTTATCAACTTCATAAAATCTAGCCAATAATTGCATGATTGTCGTCTTCCCTGCCCCGGTTGCCCCGACAAATGCCGCGGTCTCCCCCGCTTTGACATGGAAGGATACATCATCAACCGTATAGCCATCGGTTTCTATTGCGTAACCGAATGACACATGACGAAACTCAACGTCCCCCTGCAAAATCGTATCCGTATGCCCGCTTGCTTCGTCGTCTTCAGCTCGCTCATCAATAATCTTAAATACACGCTCTGCTCCAGCAATTGCCGACAGCACTGTGTTGAACTGATTAGCAAGGTCATTGAGTGGTCGTGTGAATTGGCGTGCGAATTCCGAGAAAATAACAATCGTCCCAATCGTCACGACGCCATCGCCCCGTAGCGCTAACAATCCGCCGACACCCGCAACGACTGCAAAACCAGCATTATTCAACATATTCATCACTTTTGGAATGAACCCCGAATACGTCAACGCCCAAAAACCCGTACGACGAAGTCGTTCACTTTTCTCCGCGAACTCCTCCATCACATGTTGTTCTTGAGAGAATGCCTTGACGATACGCTGACCAGAAATCGTTTCTTCAATCATCCCATTCAATTCACCGACTGCCTGCTGCTGTTCTTTAAACAAGAGTCCCGTGCGCCGCGTAATCCAGCGCATAGCTACAAACATAACAGGGACGATGATCATCGTCAGTAATGTCAACATTGGACTTAAATAAAGCATAACGGCGAGTGTTCCCGTCAACGTCAAGACACTTGAAAACACTTGGATAAATGAACTATTCAACGTCTGACTGACGTTTTCAATATCATTTGTCACACGGCTCATCAATTCACCATGCTGTCGTTTATCGAAAAACGTCACAGGCAATTTTTGAAGATGAGCAAACAAACTCGTCCGTAATCGAAAAATCGTTTGCTGTGCAATGCCGACCATCCAGAAACTTTGAAAATAGGTCGCAAATGACAGTCCAATGTAAATGGCGATCAGCAGGCCGATTTGTCCACCAAGGCCATCAAATTGCATCGCGATAATGTGTTTATCAATGATTTTCCCAATCATTAGTGGACCCAGTAGTGTCAATACAGAACTGACAAAAACGAGAGTCAGGACTGTAATAAGCAACCCCCGCTGTTCATCGACAAGTTTCCAAATTCGGTGGAGTACCGATTTCCAGTTACTTGCACGCTCTCCCTTTTTCTTTTTAGGGTCTTTTAAATCGTCTTTCGTTATGATTGGTTCATAGCCAAATGGTTTACGAATTACGCGCAGCACTGGACTCCACCTCCTCTTCCGATTGAGATTGTGCTATTTTTCGGTAAAGCGCAGATTGCTCCATCAAATCGTTATGTGTTCCATAACCGACAACCTTACCTTCATCGAGAAGCAGGATTTTGTCTGCCCCTTGTGCCGTTCGAATTTTTTGGGTCACGACAAGCATCGTTGCGGCTTCCCCATCAAGAGCATCCCATAATGCCGTTTCCGTTTTGACATCTAGTGCACTCGTACTATCGTCTAAAATAAGAATGGATGGCTTTCGGACAAGTGCACGCGCAATGGACAGCCGCTGCTTTTGTCCTCCTGATAAGTTGACCCCTTTTTGCCCCACTCGAGTGCCGTACTTTTGCGGGAACAAATCAATAGACTCATGGATTTGCGCTTTTTTCGCTGCCTGTTCCAATTCATCTACTGGCGCATCGGTATCTCCCCACGACAAATTTTCCAAAATCGAGCCTGTAAATAAAATGGACTGCTGTGGTACAAGTCCAATCGTATCGCGCAATTCCTTCAACGCCCATTCCTTCACTTCGGTTCCACTAACGTAGATTTGCCCGTCAGTCGCTTCGAAAATACGCGGGATTAAATTCAGCAAGGTCGATTTACCAGAGCCGGTCGCGCCCATAATGGCGAGTTTCTCTCCTGCAGATACATGAAACGAAACGCGGTCAAGTATAGGTGTTGGCTTCCCTGGATAGTTGAACGACACATTGTCAAAGCGCAAGTCGCCCTCCAACTGGCTTAGTCCTGAACTTTCAGTCGTACGGATTTCCAGGTCTTCGTCCGCCAGTAATACTTCTTCCATTCGTTCTGCCGACGCTTTCGCCCGAGAGAACGCAATGATGATAAAGGCAAACATCGAGAATGCCCCTGTCATTCGCATCGCGTAGTTAACAATCGCAACAAGCTCTCCAACTTGCACACCGCCATCGCGGATTTCAGCGGCACCGAACCATAAAACCGCCATTAGACTGGCATTCATAACGAGTAACAAAACCGGCAAAATCAATTCCATCATACGCATTGCTTTGACTGTATCTTTTCTAAGTAAGTCGGACACTTCGGAAAATCGACTTGCCTCGTACATACCACGCAAATAGGCTTTGATAAGCCGAACCGCCTGTAAATTCTCCTGAATGACACGGTTGACTCGATCTAGTCTTTTCTGCACCCTAGCAAAATAGCTGACCCCTTTTTTCGCCATGAAATAAAGGAAGATCACTAAAAACGGTGCCCCAATGACTAACCAGATTGCGAGCTTTGCATTGACAACAAATGCCATGAATAAGCTTCCGACCACTAGCAACGGTGCACGCATCATAATGCGAAGACCCATGAATAGGATGTTTTGCGTCATTGTCACATCACTCGTTAAGCGAGTAATCAGACCAGCCGTTGGAAATCGCAGGAAAGTGGCCATGGAAAATGCTTGCACTTGCCGAAAAAGTGCTTGCCGCAGATCATAACCAAAACCTTGTGCGACATGCGCTGCAAAGTAGGAGTTAATGACACCAGAAATTAAAGCCACGAAGGCAAGTCCCATCATGACACTGCCCCATGTCCAAATGACGGCTTCATCTCTCGCTAAAATACCGTCATCGATAATTTTTTGAATGAGTAACGGCTGAATAAGTTCAACGGATAATTCCAGCAACATTAGCAATAATGCAATGACAATCGGCCATTTATATGGCTTCGCATAAGCAAAAACTGTTTTCATTTTTTGACCCCCAAAACTCTTTCGTTTCACGAATTATTCAATAGTAGACCTTATTATGCCATAGGAGATGTAATGTGTATAGCCGATCGGACTGAATTATGAGACATTTCGGAATGTAACTTAATTTTTCGCTTGCACTCAATCCCCCTTACATTGCAAACCAGGACCCTCATACCCATCAATCTTCCTGAAAGTTGCATTTTATTCCAAAACGACATATAGTACATTACAACAGTAATGCACTAGGATTTAGGAGGTGACGCACTTGCTAGACACGGACGGTTCGAAGCCGATTTATGTACAAATTGCAGAGTGGATTGAGAAGACCATTATTGATGAAACGCTGCCCGCCGATGAAAAAGTCTATTCACAATACCAGCTGGCAGAACTTTTCAACATTAATCCGGCAACGGCAGGAAAGGGGCTGACGTTATTGCTTGAAGCAGAAATTATCTATAAGCGGCGTGGTCTCGGCACATTTGTGGCACCAGATGCACGCGACAAGTTGCTGGCCAAACGGAAAGAAGAAACGCTACGGCGACTCATTCAAGAATTGCTCACCGAAGCCACACTTCTTGGTGTTGATGAGCATCACCTACTGTCAATGATTGAAGCAGAACGCGCACAAAAAAGGGGGAATGACTCATGACTGTGATTGAATGCAGCAATGTCACAAAAACATACGGGACTCATCAAGTGCTAAATGATATGAATTTCACCATCGGAGAAGGCGTGCTAACTGGTGTGATCGGACGAAATGGGGTCGGTAAAACGACGCTGATGAAAATGATTGCCGGTTTCCTAAGAGAATCTTCTGGAACTGTACAGGTTTTCGGCGAAAAACCCTTTAATAATTTAAAAGTATCGGCAAACACGATTTTCATTGATGATGCCATGAACTTCCCGGACGCAATGACTTTGCAAGATATTTTGCATGAGTGTCGGCGCTTCTATCCAAATTGGGATGCAGACCTCGCTGGTCGCCTCATCAGTTATTTTGGATTTCATCAAGTGGCAAAGCATCGGTTTTTATCGAAAGGGAAAAAGAGCACGTTCAATGCCGTCATCGGGATTGCTGCGCATTGTCCACTCACCATTTTTGATGAGCCGACGACAGGCATGGACGCTGCGGTACGCAAAGACTTTTACCGTGCACTGTTAAAAGATTATTTGGCTCACCCGCGGACGATTTTATTGTCGAGTCATCATATGGAAGAAATCGAGGATCTGCTTGAAGATATTCTGCTTGTTCATGATGGGACGATTCAATTCCACGGTTCTATCACTGTCCTTCAGGAGATGTTTGTTACATTACAAGGAAAGGCAGAGCTGTTGGCCATCCACACTGAAGGTAAAAACATCGTTAACCAACACACGCTTGGCCCCTATGCTGAATGGACAGTTGAAAACATATTTACTGAAGATGAGATCAAACGACTAAAAGCGGACGGCATAACCATTTCACCTGTTTCAGCGAATGATACTTATATCGCTTTAACCGCCAAAACGAAAGGAGCAATCGATGATGTATTTGACCGAACCGAAATTCTTTGACATTGTCATTCGGCAATTTCGTTTTAAGATGAATGCTAATGCAGCGGCGTTCACGACACTTGTTCTTTCGCAGGTTGTCCTGCTTTTCGCAAGCCTAAGCAATGTGTACTCACATAGATTTGATACGATTACTACCTATGAACATAACCTTTCAAACGACACAATTGTATGGTTTACCTTATTTTGGGCACTCATTTTAGGATTTATATTAACGTCTGCCGCACAACGAAACGAGTCTTTTGCGTTTGTGACGAATCGGTTAAGCTACCAACTAGCCAATTTCCTATTCATACTCACCGCTTCCGTTATTGGCGGGGTCACATCTGTTTTGACTGGCTCAGTCGTGAAATTATATGCGCTCTTGCGATTTGGAGATATCGTCCTTGGTACACCGGGTCTTATTGCAGCACCGTCTGACTTTTTCATCAGGATTGCCACAGCCATCGCTTATACGATGCTGTTCTTTATGGCAGGTTATACAATCGGCATGTTTATCCAACTGAATAAGATTTTTATTTTACTATTCATAGGGGGGTGGATTTTCCTAGAGATCATAGATAGCACATCGGGCGGCATCTCTTTAACTCAAAATGGTTTCGCATTTTTCGGGAGTGAACGTTCAATTGCTCTCTTTTTATTGAAGGTGAGCGGTACTACTCTTGGGTTATTTGCTATCTGCATAGCTATTACAAATCGCTTGGAGGTAAGAAAATAATGGCTTACGGAATCATTTCTCTCTTGCCCATTCTTTTTATCATCGCCATCGTATTCTTCTTTCTCAGATTACGTAAAACCGCCGTCAAGCGGGCAACTATTCACTTCAGTAGAAAGCTACATTTCGCCTTGATCACCGGCTATGTGGTATTTCTACTCGCAGTGCTCGTTATTTCAGAATTCGTTGAGCAACAGCATCAGCCACCTTCTTTTACAAGCGAATTAACGGAATCAGATTACTTCGAACTCGATAACTCCATTAGCTCTGGTGAAATCAGTGAATTCATCCCTTCTTCACTGCTCATTGAAAAAAGGACACATCCAGCAGGCGAAAAGCTCAAAATCCAAAATTCTTATGACAGCGCCTATATCTATATCGAACGAAAAAATGATGCTGATGAAATCATTGAGGAGTTTATTTATAAACCAATGCTATTTTTCGACCAGCAGGATGCTTCTGATATGGTTAATGTGACGAAACCGATTTGGAAAGATGCTACAATCACCGTTCCTAGACAGCCGCTTACTGAAATTCGGAAAGCCACATTTCATGATGCTACTTTGTTGAACCAAATGACCAGCAAGGGCTTTCGTAATCCATCGATAGGTAGCAGTACCTCAAGACCTCTTATTATCCATTTACTTGTTCCAAAAGATGTCGTAATTGAAACATTAACGGGAGGATATATCGAATTCGTTGAAAAATAACAAAAGGACCGAGCCCCCTAGTGGGAATCGGTCCTTCTCTATTCTTCCGCCTTCTTCTTACTCCCCGCAATCGATAACCATGTCACACCAATCAGCATGACAATTCCTCCAGCTAATTGCCACATGCCAAGTACTTGGCCAAACCATAGGACAGAGATAACCATTGCAGTCAGTGGCTCAAAGCTCGATAATATGCTTGTTTCTACCGGAGATATGTATTTCATGCTACTCATGAATAAAATGAATGCCAGCGTGCCAACAATAATAACAAGGCAGAGCATGGCTGTTACGCCCCAATCGGCTAGATAATCGAGATGGAGGATAACATTCAAGGGATTCGTCACAAAAAGTGTCAATCCGCCGATAATCATTGCCCAACCGATGACGAGTAGTACGCCCCATTCTTGCATAAGTCGGACCGGATACAATGTGTAAAATGAAAAAGTGAATCCTAGTGCAATTCCCCACGCGACCGCTACTTTACTTAAGGCAAATCCGGAGAATGAGCCATTCGTTAATAGTAAGAAAAGCCCGATAAGCGTCACGAACATCCCTAATACTTGTACCACGGGCGGCCATACTTTTTGCGTAAACGTTACAAAAATAATAATGAAGATTGGCGCAAGAAACTGAAATAACGTCGCAATAACTGCGTTACTTGATTCAATGGAGGCTACAAACGTGAATTGAACGCCAAGCATTCCTAGTACCCCAAAAATCAATAATTGCCGCGCCCAAACCTTTTGTTTCCACGGAAGGCCTATCCGTTTCCCACGCAATTTCAACATGAATAGCAAGCAAGTCCCTGCAATTAGCAGACGTACTGTAAGCATGTAGGAAACCGACATGTCGCCATTCAACAGGATCCACTCCATCATAGGTCCTGTGGCACCCCAAAGCATAGCACCTGTGATAATCATCACAATACCCTTTATTCTTCCCACCTTTTTACCCCCTACATGCAAGCCGTAATATCTATATATAAGTAAATTGTCACTTACCTTTCATTTTCATGATGTACAGAAGGGAAAACTTCTTTATAATAGGAGTATAGTACATTCTAAACATGATACTAGCACCATTCACTTATGACCTATCATAAACCCGTAAGAACTCGGAAGTCCATCACAAATCCTATCTCGTGATGAAACAAGCGAGTATCTTGCTTTTTCAAATTTCTCACAGAAAGGAAGTGTAGGTTGGCTTTTCTTTTGACTAAAGTTTTAAGCCTTTGCCAGCCCTAAATCATGACAAAAATACAGAACGATAATCTTGCGCCCGAATCACTCGAACTACCAGATATCATGAATAGCCTTGAGCAATTTTATATGGTAAGTCGCATAGATAGCGAAGGTTCCATCTTCTATGCCAATAAAAACTTCTTGGAAACTAGCAATTGGACACCCAAACGGATTCTTGGCAAAACCTTATGGCAAATGTTCCCTGAGACAGATGCAGGCCAAAACCAAGCACACGCTGTTTGGAGCTTTGTCACAAGTGGCAAGACATGGTTTGGCACCGCCGAAAAAATAACTCGCCTAACTAAACCTTACTTCGTCACTATGATCGCCATTCCCTTTATGAATGATGGTGGAGAACTTGCTTCTGTCACACTCCTTGAACTCGATATCACGGATGATGTGCGCTTACGGGAGCAACTCCAGCAAATTGCCTACATCGACTACGAAACTGGACTGATGAGTCGGTATAAGCTTGAAACAGCTGTAAATCAATCTATCGCAGAAGATAAGCATTTCTCGTTTGTCTACATAACGATTGATCATTTTTATACGTTAAAAGATTTGCAATCCCCCGAATTGGAAAAAGAACTGATTAAATCATTCACTAATCGCCTGAAGCGATTTTTCCAAGATAATCCGATTGCACGAATTGGTGTCAACGAATTCGTTGTTCTTACGCCGTTCGGAGACTGGTATGTACAAGGTTTTCTAGAATTCTTGGAGCAACAACCCATCTATATCGAAAATAGCGCCCTACCACTTTCCGTCAGCGGGGGTATCGTTCGTTACCCAGAAGATCAACAAACATACACCCATCTGATTAAAGCTGCATTAGTCGCGACGAAGGAAGTAACAGACAATGGCGGCAAAAAAATCGCCTCTCTATCTGCCGCATCCCACCAAGAACTGAATAGGCGAGCAATCATCGATCGCAAGTTGCTGACCGCGCTAGATCATAATAATTTACACGTCGTCTACCAACCGCAATTTGATGTGGCAACAGACACAATAAATATGTACGAAGCACTTGTCAGGTGGGAAGATGACGAGCTTGGTAACATTGCACCGGACGAACTCATTCCAATCGCGGAAGAAAACGGGCTCATCCACGAAATTGGCGCATTCGTCCTGGAAGATGCCGCTAAATTGGCGGCTGAATGGAACAACAATGGACACGACATCGATATCGCAGTAAACACTTCTGTACGTGAGTTTAGCAATTCTCGCATGAAAGACAAAATCGCCAAAATCTTTGAAGAAACAGGCTGCCCTCCAAGCAGCATTCAACTTGAGATTACGGAGAAATTTGCACTTCAAGCCGAAGAAGAACAGTCCATCACCCTTCAGATGAAAGAGTTACAAGAAGAGGGCATTAAATTCGCGCTTGATGATTTCGGAACGGGTTATGCATCATTCCGTTTCTTGCAAAGTTTACCTATCTCGAAGGTTAAAATCGATAAGCTATTCATTCGCTCCCTATTAACGCATCCAAAGACCCAACAACTTGTCGAAGGCATGATTAAGCTCGGAAAATCAATGGGTTTATATGTTGTTGCAGAGGGAGTCGAAACGAAAGAGCAATTTGAACTGCTCAAAACCATGGGTGTAGACGCTATCCAAGGCTATTATATTAGTGCTCCTGTTAGCGCGGATAAAATTGTATTTGATAAATAAGAAAAAATGGAGTGCCTTGAACACACAAGGCACTCCATTTTCATATTACTTTCCTTTTTTTCCTTCGCATGCTCGTTTTGAAAATCAGTTGGATCATCACTTCTGCAAAAACAAGCCCCATTGCAATAGCACCTGAAACCATAAAAGCACGCGAGGCAAACGAAATGGACGTTATATAATCATTTTCAACGATATGACGCATCGCATTATAAGCCATCCCTCCAGGAACAAGGGGTATGATTCCCGCAACACTAAAGATAATCATCGGCATTTTGAAGCGTTTAGCAAATAGATGTGCAACAATGGCGACCGCAAAAGCACCAAGGAAAGAAGCTTGCACAGGATCACCTGAATACTGATTGAACGTACTATAAATAAGCCAACCCGTCATTCCAACAAAACCGCAATAGAATAACATCTTACGTGGTGCGTTAAAAATAATTCCGAACCCTGCCGCCGCTAGAAAACTGAGTACCGCCTGTATCACCCATGCCAATATTCTTCACCTCACTTTTTAGGACACGTACAAAAACTACACTAAAAAGATAAAACAAGTGCCACACCAGCACCAATGGCAAAAGCCGTTAGAAATGCCTCTGCACCTTTTGATAAGCCAGAGACAAAATGACCTGCCATCAAATCGCGGACCGCATTCGTTATCAGTAGCCCCGGAACGAGAGGCATGACAGATCCGATAATGATTTTATCCAACTCTGTCCCAAGTCCTACATGGATTGCGCCGAAACCAATGAGACCGATAAATAATGCAGCCACGAACTCTGCAAAAAAACTTACTTTCGTTAGCTCTTGGATTTTTGTCGCGATGAAAAATCCGATTCCACCAGCAAAAACAGCTGAAGGGACATCAGACCAAAAACCTTCATATAAAATAAGAAAACACCCGCTTGCGACAGCCGCTGCGATCACTTGCATCCATAACGGGAACATGACATTGGATTGTTCAATTTCTTGTAGTTTGGCATACGCTTGTTCAAGCGTATATTCGTCTGTCGATAGCTTGCGTGACACATCGTTGACAAGCGCTACTTTTTCTAGGTCCGTTGAACGACTTTTAATCCTAATCAGTTTGGTATGATGCGGACTCCCTGGCGTAAAGATGATCCCTGTTGGCGTGACGAAGCTATGTGTCGCGGACAATTCCTGCGTTTCAGCTATGCGTTCCATCGTATCCTCAACACGATACGTCTCGGCGCCCGCTTCCATCATAAGACGCCCCGCGAGCAGACAACAATCTATCGCCATTTCTTTATCAACTGCTGACATTTTCGCTTCCTCCAGTGCCCTTTTGAATAATCTTAACGAAGCAGACTGTAAATAACAATGTGCAAAGTCAAAAGATTAAAGTTATCACCACACCATTTTACTTATCCACGCATAAAGCCTGTTCAAAAGTTACCCACAAGTGGGTAACTTTTTTAATTCACAGAACAAAAACGGACCAGCATTAAAGCCGGTCCGCCTGTTATCCTGTCATATCAATCCATTTTCACGCCACTAATCGGCGCAAATGTATCCAATCTATAATTATTAATTTCCTTCATGGAAACCGTATACAAATTATCTTTACTATAAAGCATACGTTGAATCTCTTTATCCCAATCTGCGTATTGCTCTCCCCGTGTATTCTTCGTCAATAAATCCCCTTTCAACACAATCCCTTTTTCGGGCGTTATCTCGTAGACAAGCGCTCCCGAACTTTGAAGCTCAACATAATGGTCTTTGCCGGTTTCATCGTACACCATGACTGGGAAACCGTATAAATTACGCTCTTTATGCTGGAACAAGGCCTTATGGTCATATTGAATAGGTGAATAGGTTCCTCTCCCACCAATAATTGCCGTATCTTGCTCTTTCGGATTCGCAAAATCGGTAATATCAAACAAAGAAATTTTCATACCCATCGTTAAAATGTTCGGTTCTCCGCCTTCTGGATTTTTCTCAGCAACCGTTTCGTAGCCGAATCCAATAAGATGATTGTCGTCCAGCGGGTGCAAATAATTACTGAACCCCGGAATCTTTAGTTCGCCGAGTACTTTGGGAGCGGCCGGGTTAGCTACGTCAATGACAAAGAGTGGATCCGTTTCGCGAAACGTCACCATATACGCCTTATCTCCCATGAAGCGTGCGGAATAGATACGCTCGCCTTTCGCAAGTCCTTTGACAGAGCCTGTGAGTTTCATGTTTTCATCCAATATGAAGAGATGATTTTTGGATGGATTTTTGTCATCCCATGTAGTCCCTTCCGTCATGACAACACGAAAATGGCCTTTATGTTCATCCATCGAAAACTGGTTCAGCAATTGACCTTCTAACTCCGCAGAACTGTGGAACGTCACACTGGTTCCTTTCAATGCAAACTTGAACAGCTCAGTATTTGCGGTACCTGGATTCCACATCATCGTATCTGTTGCACCTGCATTAGCAATTGGCATATTATCATATGAAGTTGCAGTGAGATAGAGATTTTTTTCTGACATATACAACTGCTCGCTACTGCCTAAATAACCTTTTGTGACGACTTTATTCGTAGCTGGTGATGACAAATCGATAGCTGTTATGACCGAATACGATGGTTCCGTTGCGCCAGGTAGAATCGCAATGTCTTTGTAATCGATTAACTGAGCGTCCGCACTACCTTTGGAATCGTACATACTCGGACGCAACACATCTCCATCAAACTTTTCCAAAGCCCAGAAGTATGGGCGCACATTCGTGATGAAGTACAGCATATCCCCCGTTTTCCGTGCACCATTCAAATAGCCTTCCGCGCCAACTTCACGAATCAATGTTGGACTTTTTGGATTCGAAACATCGTACAACCGCACCATTGTCATGCCGTTTACAGGCATCAGCCTTTTGCTATCACTCGCATTTTCATTTTCCTTATAAGGTTCATATTTCTCACCTAGGACGACCAGCGTTTTACCACGGAGGAATAATTGCGACGGATAAAATCCTTCCTCCATTTTAATAGACGCGGCTTTTTGGATACTTTTCGGATTTCGAATGTCTGTAATCAACACTTTACCATCGGCAACTGCGTAAATATAATCGCCATCCGTTTTGACAATATCGGCTTCATCGACCCCTTCCACCTGGTTGTTCGTCGTCGAATGATCGGATGAACCCGTTGATTTATTTGCCGAAGAATCGGCAAGGTCTGATTCCTCTGTCTCCATTTCTATGCCCACATTGGGTTGTTGCACTTTCGCACGCTCAAAATATGCGATGAGCTCTTTGGCAGAGGCAACAGATTTGAGTGTTTCACCCAGGCTAAACTTGAATGTATGCGCATCGTACCTCTTGCCATCCACCACTCTGGGCTTCACATGAAGTGTATAGGAACCCGGTTCAATTCCATTTACATGAGCCGTCTTTCCCTTATTGCTAAGTGTAATATCCGCCGTTACCCGTTTGCCTTTAACATTGGTAACAAAAAGATCGTTCAACTTTACGGTCTTGAAAAAGTCTTTGCTCCATCCTTGATCGGCAACCTTACTGGTAGCTGCCACCACCGTCTCTTGATTGGTTAAAGCAGAGGATGTAATTGCACCTACGGTAATAAAAACGGCTGCGATGAGTCCAATAGTCGATTTTCTCAAAATGACCAACCCTTTCCTTTTCGTTTGTTACATCATTAGACTCTGATCGATTGATTTGGTTACACTAAAAAGAAATTATTTTCTGAAAGATTGCATTCTTCTTATTCCACTTAATTGATATAGTCGTTTAGCTCGTTCGATGACTGGGGATAACTTCTTTATAAGTCAGATGTCTAGGAGGAAATTACTCAATGAAGGATAAATACGAAGAAATTGATGGGAACATTCAAGGGCAAACACAGAATCAACAACCGGGTGTAGAAGCTGAAATGGAACCTGCACCGCTCTATGACGATGCGAACTATAAAGGATCGGGAAAATTAAAAGGGAAAAACGCTTTGATTACAGGTGGAGATAGTGGGATTGGACGTGCAGTAGCGGTTGCTTTTGCCAAAGAAGGTGCAAACGTAGCCATCGCTTATCTGAGCGAGCAAGAGGATATTGATGCAGATAAAACGGTGAAACTGATTGAAGCGCATGGTGTGAAGGCACTGAAAATCCGGATTGACATTAGCGAGGAAGAACATTGTGAACAACTGATTGACGAAGTTGTTGATGAATTTGGCAGTTTGAATATACTTGTCAACAATGCTGGGAAACAGTTTCCACAAGACGATATCCTCTCCATCTCAAGTGACCAACTTCGTGAAACGTTCGACACGAACTTCTTCGGCCTGTTTTATTTAACAAAAGCTGCTTTGCAACAAATGACAGACGGCGATGCCATTATCAATACATCGTCTATTACGGCCTATAACGGCTCGGTAGATTTGTTGGATTACTCTGCAACAAAAGGAGCAATCACTTCGTTTACGCGTTCGCTCGCACTGAACTTAGCAGGCAAAGGCATCCGCGTAAATGCTGTCGCACCGGGTCCCATTTGGACGCCACTTATCCCGGCATCGTTTGATAAGAAGAAAGTCAAACAGCATGGTGCAAACACACCGGTAAAACGACGTGGCCAACCTGCCGAAAATGCGCCTGCTTATGTATTTTTAGCTTCCAGTGATTCTAGTTATATGACCGGACAAACCATCCATATTGACGGTGGGGATTTTGTAGGATCCTGAACAAAAGCGCTGGAGCCTAGACGCCAAATCTCTACGTTACAACTTATCCACAGTTCGAGATTTTATAATTTTCTATGTAAAAACAAATACGCCTTCCGGAGAAGTATTTCTCTGAAAGGCGTACTTTATTAGCATCATTCTTTGCCTAATACCTCAATACATGTGACGACTCCTCTTTGTAAATCTTCACGAGACCAGCTCGGAATATTACCATGCTGAATAGCCAGTTCATGTGAAGCTGGGATATGAAGGAAACCGGCTTTCATATCAGCTCGCTGTTCATGCGCAAAATACAGCGCACGGTACATGACGTGATTGCATAAATAAGCGCCCGCCGTATTCGAAATCTCAGCAGGTAAACCTTCCTCTTGCAATGCATTCACCATTTCTCGAACCGGCAGTGTTGAAAAATAACCATCCGCTCCATTTTCTTCAATGGGTTCATCAACAGGAGCATGTCCACTATTATCAACAGGCCCGTCACTCACATTGATAGCAATTCGCTCGGGTGTCATTTTAGAACGTCCTCCTGCTAGACCTAGAGAAATCACTGCATCAGGCTGAATGTTTTCGATATGTCCCATCAACACATCCCCCGATTTTTTGAAATCCACAGGCAGTACTTCACTATGTATGTGATACCCCCCGATGACTTGTCCATGTAACTCTTCAACAATCTGCATCGTCGGATTCACCGGAAATTTCAAGAACGGTTCGAAGCCAGTTAACAATAGTGTTTTCAAAATTCACACACCCCTTTTCTTTTGAGTATAACTGAAATTATTCATAGTATCATACATACTAATAAGAAAAATTATCACGCCTGTTGATTAGGTAAAAACGACAAAATACTTAGACTCCGTGTATCGTTTTTTTTTGGAATGCTTTGGATTGAACGCTTTCTATACGATTACCGAGATGTCTTGATCTGTGGGGCGACTTCGCCGCCCCACAGACTTTTTCGGTAATCGTATGGTAATCGTTCATCCGGCGCTATCCAAAAACACAAATACACAGAGTACAAATGCTTTATGGGAATAAGTGAATAGAGAGTTTCTTACTTGGTGAAAGGCGGCCAAAGATGCAATTTTGGCCGCTGACGCTCTCCTATCACGGTCTTTTCTATTGTTATTCCTGGAAAATGTCACTTTTTATACAGTAGTACATGATGAAAAGTAAAGAAAGAACGCATTGTTTAACGTGCAAACCGGGCTGTCACAGAAAGTCGGATTTCACTGTCTTTCTGGCCAGCCCCTACTCACTTAAAACTCGCCAAAAACGAGGGGGTATGGTGGAAAATATCCTTAGCTTATGTTTTCTGCGGAATGTTGGCGTGACCCCACCTAGGGGAGAACGATTGATGGAACATGTAAAACAGGATAACGAACGCTTAAAGAGAGAATTAGAAGTTACATATGAAAGAATAGAAGCATTACAAGAGATAGTGGGCTTCCGTCGAAGACATAATTTTTAAAATTAAGGATATTATAGTAATAATACATCGAAAGGTTGGGTAAAATGAAAAAGATAATATTAGTAACAATTCTATTGGGGGTCTATCTTTTGGCTTCCAACCTAATAAGGAATTTGAATCTTCCACTTCTCAATCAAGTGTAATCAAAGCATCAGAACCCCATTCAAATGATGCTTCGCTGATTAGTTTTCCCAAAAATCCATTAGATAAAATCTCAGAACAATTTCTCTTTGGTACTTGGAAAATTGATAAATTACTTGGATTTAATTATATATATAATGACGCGTCAGAATACCCAAAAGGTCAGAAAGTCATTGGTGACGACATTGTTATAACTAGAGACTTGTTCTCGTCGGAAGATATTGCTAACTATAAGTCGTATCAGTATTCCATAGAAAATCCCAAAATCTATATTGATACGGTTTATTCTAATGCCGATGCATTTCTGGTTTATAGTAGAGTCAATCGATTAGAAGGCAACTTAGGGCTTAATCCCAATGATAAAATAAGGTCTATAACAATTACAAATGACAAAAACGATTTAAATCCTTTTAGTTTTTTTATTGTGAACAATGAAAGACTTATTTTACAGCTTGAAGCAACCTATTTTGAGTTAAAAAAGATTAATGATAAATAAAACAAAGCCCCTGACATCTGCCGTCAGGGGCTTTCCTTGTTATGCTTCCACTGTTTCCTTCGAATATCTTCTCTTATAAAGAAGCGCGAAGTAACCGAATGTAATTACCAAACACGCAACCATGAATCCAACGAGAATCCCGTTGTTCATCCAAACGAATGATAGGTCACCCATCGAAATAGCGCCCTTGAACGCTTGGACGGAATACGTCATCGGCAGTAATGTGTTGAAAATTTGCAGTGGTGCTGGAATCAATTCAAGTGGGAATGTCCCCGCACTTGTCGTCAACTGTAAAATAAGGATGATAATCGCGACGAAACGTCCTGGATCACCCATGATTGACACAAGCATTTGGACAATCGCGATGAATGTGTAGCTTGTAATAATTGCCGTTAGAATGAACATCGGCATATTATTGACTTCCATTCCAAGCGCAAATTTGATAATCACTACTGCAATCAGTGCTTGCAACAAGCCTACAATGGCAAGAACGGATACTTTACTGAAGAACCATCCCAATGCGCCTGTTGGTTTCGTCGCAGGCTCCACAAGTGGGAAGACGATGGATAGCAGTAATGCGCCAACAAATAATCCGAGTGACAAGAAGTACGGTGCAAATCCTGTACCATAGTTCGGCACATGGTTAATACCTTCCTTCTCAACATCCACAGGGGATCCTACCATGCCATACGTTTTGTCTGTCGGATTCACTTCACTCGCAGTGCCACTCGCTTCCGCTAGTTTTTCTTGCAGTGTTAGTGTCCCTTCATCCAACTCCGCTAAACCATCAGCAAGAGTTCCAGATCCATCGGCTAATTCTTGCGATTTCGATGCCAATGTATCTGTTCCTTCTTTCAGCGTACCTGACCCTTCTGTCAATGAAGCAAGACCAGATGCCAAATCAGATGAGCCTTTCTGCGCCGCCGTTACACCTTCCGCTAATTGTGCTACGCCAGATGCAAGGTCTTTGTTTCCTGCCGCTAAGGCATTTGCTCCTTCGAGAAGTTGTGTAGAAGAGCCATTCAATTTGCCGAGTCCAGCTAACGCTTCGCTATGTGCGCCAGCAAGTTGACCAGCAGCACCATTCAATTCTGATGCCCCTCCTGATAACGCATTCGTTCCAGCAGTCAATTGTTGCATGCCTGCCGACAGTTCAGTACTTCCTTGTTTCAGCTGTCCAAGTGCTGCATTCAAAGCCGCCTGCTGTTCTTCCGGAAGCGATCCAATCAATGGTGCAAGTTGATCCGATAACTGATCGATGCCGCCAGTTAAATTTGTTGAACCTGTTGCTAGTTTTCCAGCTGCCGCGTTTAGTTCGGATGATTTCTCACTTAACGAGCCAATAGCTGTGTTGAATTCTTTCTCTTTTTGGCCAATCTGTCCATAACTGGCTGCCAGTTGCCCGACACCTGCTGTATAATTTGCGATGCCATCGTTCAATCCACCAGCACCCGCTTCAGCCTTTTGTGCTCCCGCTAGCAGATCCGCGGACCCTTGCGATAATGCGCCAAGCCCTTGATTCAACGTAGCAGCACCTTCCGCCGCATCACTCGCTCCTTTGGCAATCTTATCGGAGCCATCTGCCAGTGTAATTGTGCTACTTGCTAACGTTTCAAGATAGCCTTTCAATTCATCTGCACCATCTACTAATTTAGTAGCTCCGTCATGCAATTCACCTGCACCGTCCGCCGCTTCACCAAAACCATCACCCAATTCCATAATGGAATCAAATAACTTCTCTGCATAAGTCGAAGCAACTTGTTCGTTCACTTCCGCACGAATTCGGTCCATCGCCGTTTCTCCAATTTGTGCGGATAGGAAGTTGAAACCTTCATTTGGTTTATAAACCATTGTCAATTTCTCCGGATTATCATCCAACAGCGTTGTTGCATGCTGCGAGAAATTTTCCGGTATTTCAATGACGACATAATAATCTTGGTTTTCAAGTCCTTTTTCCGCGTCTGCTTTCGAGACCTTCTGGAAATCAAACTGCTTACTGTCGACTAATTTATCGGTCACTTCTTTCCCTAAGGTTAGCTTCTCGCCCTCCATTTCTGCCCCTTTGTCTAAATCGACAATTGCGACAGGTAGATCTGACATATTGGCATAAGGATCCCAAAACGCCCAGAGAAACATTCCAGCGTACAAAACAGGGATAAACAAGATTGCAATCATTGGCACAAGCATTTTTCGCGTGCGCAGCAATTTTTTCCATTCTCCCCAAGTCATTGATTTCTTCATATTACACACTCCTCTAGAACTAGTTGACCACTTTCCTCAAATGGTCATTAACGAATAAAAAAACAAGTCTCAGACTAAGAGACTTTTGAAAATGGTCCCACTCAATAATGCAACAATACGCTGTTCTTCAAGTTCCGTATCATGGTTTTTTCCCCAATCAGCCACAAGTGCCATGTATGCTTTAAACAGCAAATAAGCGACAAGCTCGGAATCACAAGGTTTCAACTCACCCCTAGCTACCGCCTTTTCAATCTTATTTTTGATATAAGAAACAATTTCTTGTTCTATTGTTACAAGCACTTCAATCACTGCTGGTGTCCGAAGTTCTTTCTCTTCATCCACAAGCATGGCGTACAATTGGTGCGTTTCACGGAATTTAAGCATACGCATGAGCCTAGCATGTGCATTTTGTTCAAAGGATGCACCTTCAACAGCAACCGAATCTGCTTCCACTCGCATCTCATGGATCATTTTCACAACAATTGCATTGAACAACTCTTCCTTGTTGGCAAAAAACGTATAAATGGTTCCTTTGCCAACGTTCGCAATCTTGGCCACTTGATCCATCGTCGTTGCTTTGTAGCCGAAAAGCGAAAATGACTTTGCTGCCGCCTCTAAAATCTCTTGCCTGCGATCCATTTCTCCACCTCACTTTGAAGGGATTCATTTACTGACCGAAATACAATTCCGGTCACACAGTCATTATATTACGCCGGATAGGGGAATGATGCAAGCTTTTTATTTGGAATGAACTATGATTGGCATTCAAAGTTTGTTCATTAGTGAAATAGGATTTTGGATGCAATAAAAAAACCCAGAAAAGGGTCACTCCTTCTCCAGGCTTCAACAATTATTCTGCTTCATTCATCCAACTATCATAGTAGGACTCCAATTGTTCCTTCATAACAGTCACTTCCGCCGTTAATAATTCATACTTCTCCCAATCCGTTTCACATTCCATCTCTTCTTCTAATGAAGTGACAGCAAGTTCAAGCTTTGCAATTTCTTCTTCTACATTTACAGTTGCCACTTCTTTTTTCGGTTTCCGCACCTCTATTGACACTGGCTCGGTTATTTCAACCACCATGCGACTTTGAAGCTCCTGCCATTTGTCACGTGCCCAATTATACGGACCGTCAAACGTCGTAATCACGCCGTCTTCCAGCCACGCTGTGCGTGTGAATAATTTATTCAAAAAGTAACGGTCATGTGAAACCGCAATGATGGTACCTGTGAAATCTTCCAGCGCTTCTTCAAGCACTTCGCGTGATTCAATATCCAGATGGTTCGTCGGTTCATCCAACACAAGGCAATTGATATCTTGATGCATGAGCTGCGCCAAACGAAGTCGCATCCGTTCCCCACCACTTAAATCACCAATGCGCTTGAACACATCCGGCCCGTAAAACATGAATTTTGCTAATAGATGACGCGACTCTCCCTCTGCCACTTGGACATCTGCACGAAAAACATCGATAAGACGGGCTTTCGGATCAGCAATTTCAAAATGCTGTGACAGGAATCCTACTTTCACATTGCTCCCCAATTTGCTAAGACCACTATCCACCGGCAACTCGCCTAATAAAATCTTCAAAATCGTCGATTTCCCACTACCGTTGCGGCCAACAATTGCCGTTCGATCCTTCCAGTAGACATGAAAATCGGCTTCTTTCAATAATGGCTGTTGCCCGAATGATTTCGTAATACCTTCCATGACAACCACTTCCTTGCCACTTCGGGGTGCAGCTTCAAACGACAACGCCATTTTCTTCGGATCGATCAACGGCTTTCGTACCTTTTCCATTCGTTCCAACGCCCGTTCCATATTACGTGCTCGTCGGTGTAAGGCCGCATTTGGAGGATTGGCCTCGTTAGCCCACAGCCGAAGCCGTTTAATAGCTTCTTTCATCTTTTTAATCTTCTTTTGCTGCTCTTCGTAATCTTGAAATTCTCGCATTAGCCGCTGTTCTTTTTCTTGAAGGAAAGCCGAGTAATTTCCGTAATAAAGGTGAAGTTCTCCCTCTTCCAAATCAGCAACCTTCGTTACGACACAATCTAAAAAGTAACGGTCATGCGAAACGATGACAACTGTTCCCTGATACTCCGTTAAATACTCCTCCAACCACTCGACTGCGAATAAATCCAAGTGATTCGTAGGTTCATCCAATAACAGTAAATCGGGCTTCGTCAATAACAGCTTGCCAAGCATAATCTTCGTTTGTTCGCCCCCACTGAGCTGTCCGAAAGATCTCCCTACAAATGCTTGTAGTTGCAAACCATTGACTACCTTATCGATTTCCGAATCGATGGCATAGCCGTCACGCCGAGCAAATTCTTCCTGCAGATCTCCATATTGATGTAGCAATTTACTCATATCATCATGCTGGGGAGTAGCAAGTTCTACTTCCAACTGCGCCATTTTCGCCTGCATAGCCTTTAACTCTTCAAATGCGCTATTCAGCACATCAAGGCCCGTCGTTTCTTTGGCGAATGAAGGGATTTGCGCTAAATAACCAATTTTCGTTCCCTTTTTAAAATGTAGCGCACCGCTATCTGGTCGTTCCGCTCCTGCAATAAGCTTAAATAATGTTGTTTTCCCACTACCATTGCGTCCAACGACACCTAATTTATCTCCTGTTTTGATGTCTAATGAAAGATTTTCAAATATTGTATTTCCACCTAGCATTTTGCTAATTTGTTGTATTGTACAGATCATATTTTCCGCTTCCCTTCGTTCTGTGGTCACAGCTGGAAGCAACTCCTGAAAAGCGCAAGGTGCCTAAACAACACAAAAAAGACCGCTTTTCAGCGATCTTTCCCTTAAAAAATTCTCGTAAGGAATGAGTGCTAAACAGCTGTGTGATTACTGAAATTGGCTAAAAAAGGACAGACGTATCCCGTTAGGCGAAATTTCATGAGTAATCGCACATGAAGTAGCTAAATATTCCAACAAACTTTCACGTGCATACACAGTATCTAACATCATTCCTCACCTCCGTTTCACTACTAGTGAGAATAGTTTAACATATCCCTGCACTAATTCACACTATTTTCTTGCTGAGATGATTAAAAACATCGGTCTGCGATTTTCGTCTTCCATTCCTGGAATTTCCTTCAACATGGCCTCGGACGGCACCGACTCCTTTACAGCCGCTAACGTAAAACCAGCTGCAATTAGATTATTCATATATGTGGACAACGTGCGATGATACTTCATAACATTGTCCGCCAAAAATGATGTTGTTCGCAATCCCTCAGTCTGATAATGGTCCACAGGCCAATGCAGACGGTTTCCTTGATCGTCATAATACCAATCTTGTTCATCACGGGCAGTGAATATTGGATGTTCTACCGAAAAAACGAACGTGCCACCTGGCTTTAAATAATCGAACACCTTCTTACAAATATCCTCAAATGATTTGATGTAGTGGAATGCTAATGAACTAATGACCACGTCAAATTGTTCATCGTCAAACGCAATTTCCTCAATCGGAAGCTGGACATACGTAATTCCGAGATCATCCGTTAATTCGCGTGCTTGTTGCAGCATGTTGGCAGATAAATCGACGCCTATCACTGAGCTTGCCTGCTGTTCACGAGCATAGCGACAGTGCCAGCCAAAACCGCAGCCTAAATCTAGCACCGTTTTACCTTGTAATGTCGGCAATAACGGCTCAAACATATGCCATTCCCCTGCCGCTTCAAGCCCTTTGACAGAGCGCTCCATTTTTTTATATTCCGTGAAAAAATGTTCATCATCATATTTGTTTTGTTTCATCCCAAACATCTCCTATGCATTAGAACTCTATTCTTCCATAATACCATTCACACAAAATTCAACAAGCTGGTAGATCAATTACACCACGGCCTAATTGCATCGAAACTTTGATGGTTTGAAGCTGCTAAAAAAGAGTGCCGAATCGCAATGATTCAGCACTCCCCTCATTTTAAACTTTATGACCGGCATAGAGAATCTGACCTCCCCTATTGTTGCTCCGCAAATTCCCGATACATGGCATATATTTCTGTCAGTTCGTCAAATCAAGTGCTACTAACTCCCGACCTCTCACACCACCATACTGTATTTAAGTACGAAAGTTGAGTGACTGGAATGGTTTGTACCTGAATTTATTTTAACCTAATAGGCACCTGACGCTAAAAATTCAACATCACTTTTTATAATAACGCACTTCAAACATTGTACAGCCCTGTATAGATTTCCAAGGCCCGTGCTCCATTCCAGGCGGCCGGGATGCTACCATTCCTTTAGTAAATTCCTTGCTTAATGTTAAATCGATCACTGAACCCTCAACAATATATAACTCTTCCCAATAATCATGTATCTGGACACCATTTGGCGAAGTGTCTGTACCAGGCTCAAATTCAAGAATACGACAAAGATTTTTTGATTCAGGGTCTTGCGAAATAACTCTTTGATTCAAGCCTTTCACTGGGCCTTCGATCGGTTCTGCTAGAAAATCTTGATATTTAGTAAACTCTACTTTTGGTCTGGACAAAGTAACCCCTCCATCAAGCAATTTTATCGGAAACTTCCTACCGCCTTATCCTATCTCTTCTTGCAAATATTCCAATCGATAGTGATGAGTTATCACTCGATCTAGTACGGGATCTTTCATTTCAATTACATACTCATCTCCATACGCCAACGAACTTCCGACTGTTCCAATAGTTCCTGAATAAAAAACATTTCCATCCCGATTAATTTCCATTTCTTCGAAGTTCTCAATTAAAGCTTTTGGAGACATAAGATCACCGCAAGTACCTTTTTGATATAGCTCTTCTTTGCCGTTTGATTTGATCCAACATGTTAATTCAATTTGATCCCAATGATTCGCTACATCTTCAAATTTCCAAACCTCTTGCGCTAAAATATTGGGGCATGCTTGCTTAGACATTGCGACACTGAAGGTTTCAAGTTTCCGGTCAGTATGATCGCTCCCCACGGTGACATACATTGTGTTATTCGACCAGATTACTACGTACTCAATTTCTCCGCTTGTTTCCTGATGCTGAACTTGAATAGTGTCTGAATAGGTAGCCAACTGATTCGACACTGGATACAATGTTGGAATAGTTGAAGGAATTTTAACGCCTAACTCCGACAATTCATCGATATGCGCTTGTACTTTTTCCTGATTCACTCCTGCATAACCTGCATTAAATATGTTTTTCACGCTAAGTTCTAATTTTCTATCACTATCTTGAATGTTTAGTATCAATTTGTTTTCCATTCTTCGTCACGTCCTTATTCATTAGTATAATTCTGGTACTCTGCTTGAAAATACGGGTACATCTTTTCGTATTTTTGCAACGAGATCCAAAGATACATCATTTACGATCGTTTCTTCGCGCTGTTCTTTTCCTACTGATAATTCACTTCCCCATGGATCTATAATCATAGACATCCCGGCATATTCAACATTGTTATACTCCCCGACAGAATTACATGAAACGACAAACATTTGATTTTCAATGGCTCGCGCTTTTTGTAATGCATGCCAGTGCTCTTTTCTAGCTGTTGGCCACTCCGCCACAACATGGAGCACTTCAGCTCCTTGAAGCGCCAATTCTCTCGAAAGTTCCGGGAAACGTAAGTCGTAGCAAATAATTACGCCCATCTTAACGCCGTCCAATTCAAATACACGTACTTTTTTCTTTCCACCTTCTAAATAAAGATGTTCATCCAACATTGGGACAAGATGAATTTTATCGTATTCATAGATGAGTTCCCCCAACCGGTTCACCACAAAAGAAGAGTTATAAATACGATCATTCTTTTTATTAGCTACAGAACCGCCAATAATATTCACATTAAACCTTTTCGCAAGCTCTGCTAAAAACGGAACTGTATCCTGCCCGTTCTCTTCCGCCACTTCCTCCAGAACAGCTAAGTTATAACCGGTCGTCCACATCTCAGGCAGAACAAGAATATCCGGGGAGATGGATTCCATTGTCTTTTCCACCCACTCCTTTACTTTCCCCCTGTTTTCAGACGGCTTTCCAGCTATAATATCCATTTGATAAATTGCATACTTCAATTTCATTTCCCCCTCTATTTCCACTGTGGTATGTGGCATGCCACAATAGCTAAATAGTTATACCAATGCTCGATCTGGACGAACAACAAACCAAAGAATAATAGCAAATGCAACAGGTACAATACTCACTAATAAAGTAGCCTCCCAGCCAATGTTTTGAGCAAGCCATCCACACAAAACGGGAGATACAAAAGCGCCAAGATTTCCCCAAAGATTCATCCAGCCGGATACAGAACCAGAAAATTCATTCCCCAAATCCATGACCGCTGACCATGAAGCGATCACCGGAAATCCGAGTGCACCTAACGAAATTGTCAACCATACTACATTCATCCACGGAATCGTAGCATACGCCGCCAAATACATGGATCCTGCGAAGACCACTAACCCAGCTATCGCAAGCGAACCCCGTGCAATCATTTTTGATTTCCCTTTTTTCACTAACATATCGGAAATTGCTCCACCTGTCATAACCGTGATAAATATGCCTAACCATGGTAAACTCGCTGCGAATCCCATATCGCCTAGCGAAAAGTTTCTAGCTTCCATCAAATAGGTTGGCAGCCAAACTAGAAAGAAGGTGATAATATACAAAACAACAAAGTATTGAATACCAAGCGCCCAGAACCGACCATTTTTCAAGAATTTTTTCCAAGGTGCAAGAGCCTTTTTGTCTCCTTTAACCGCTCGATTCTCCATAATTACTTTTAGTTCTTGCTTGTTTACCAATGGATGTTCCTCTGGTCTATCGCGACCAACTACATACCAGATTAATGCAGCCAGTATGCCCACCGCTCCAAAGATATAAAAAACAGCTTGCCATCCCCATGCTTGAAAAATAGCGACAGTTATCACAGGGGCAATCACTGGACCAAAATAAGATCCAGCTAACAACGCACTTGCGGCCCTCCCTTTTTCCTGTTGCGCAAACCAATGTGTATTAAATACTACGTTCCCCGGATACATCGGCCCTTCCCCAACCCCAAACATAAAACGTACAAGCGCTAATAACCCATGAGATTTAACAATCGCCGTTAACCCCGTAAATACTGACCACCAAATTAAGGCAATCATCACAATCTTCCTTGCCCCAATACGCTCCGCAATGATTCCAGCAGGAATTTGAGAAAGCGCATATCCTAAAGAAAATATTGATGCCAACATACCAAATTGAACCTTGCTCATATTCAAATCTTCCATCATCGGCTTGGCAATTATGGCAATGTTAGACCGATCCATATAAGCAATCAATCCAATAAGGAAAAACATAAAAGCCAACCACCATCGGACGCGTGATGGTTTTTTAATTTCTTGATCCATCGCCTCTTCTACTAACTTTGCTGCAGATACCTTGGACATATATTTCCCCTCCCCCTTCGAATGTAAACGCATACATTTCATCCGATTCTTATCGTTCCCCCATTAAAACAATAAGATTCGTAATCATCCCTTATTCACTTAAGCCGACACTGGATAGAATAGCCAAACGAGTATGCTCGATATGCTCTGACACAGCCTCTTTTGCTTTTTCAACTTCTTTATTTTTTAAGCATTCAATGATCCATGCATGCTCTTTTAATGTTTGTTCGTTCCGATTCGGCAAATTCAATGCACTGACACCAAACCACCTAATTTGATCACTTATTGTACCCATTAAATTTATCAAACGCTGGTTGCCACTCAGTTCAGCTAGATAAATATGAAAATCCTTATCTATCGAAATAAATTGTCCATTGTCTTTTACATAATCAAGCTGTTTCACATAAATTTCATGAAGCTGTTTGACATCCCCCTCCGTAATCTTGGGGATAAGTAGCTCGATAACTAGAAGCTCAAGCGCTTTCCTAATTTGAATTACTTCTTCAACATCCGACGTCGTTATTTTACTTACAAAAGTACCTTTTCTCGGTATCGACGTCAGCCACCCTTCCATCTCTAATAAAAGAATCGCTTCCCTCACTGGTGTTCTACTGATTTTCAAGTTTTCGCTTAGATCTCTTTCAAACAAAGCACTTCCAGGAGGTATTTCATGCAAAACAATTGCATTTTTGATCCCTTCATAGGCTTGTTGTTTTAGAGAAAGAGATTGCTGTACTTCAAATAGGCTCATTTTTCATCTCCCCCTTCCTGGTATGTGGCATACCAGAGAAATCTTAATTTTCATTCTAGTATCTCTTGTTTCTTTTGTCAATCCCTTTCAAACTAATTAAAAGGGGCAGTTTCGCGTGATACACCCCTTCTTCTCGAACCTATTTCCAAAAAAAAAAAATAATTTCCTTTGTATATGATTTCTCAATTCCCTTCTTGAAAACTAAAAAGAAGAACAAAAAGTAAAGCCAAAGATAAGATATTCAAGCTGTATTTTTATAAATTATAACCTCCCTAATGTAGTGTCCTATTATTCAAGTTAGGCGACGTGAACTGCTCAATGCTTCAATTTACACTATTTTAGTAAAAGCTGAACCATTTTCACATGATGAAAAATAACCCGTTGCACGGAGAAAAGATACCGTACCGCGGGTTATTTAGTATTGTCGAGTGACCGTTTCCGTTTGATAAAGGGTAATAGCAGTCACTCGTAATCGATCTCTCTACGCCAACTGTTGTTCCGCAAATTCCCGGTACAACGCATGAGATTGCGTCAATTCCTGATGTGTGCCACTACCTGTTACTTGCCCATTCTCGATGAAAATAATTTTATCTGCATCGACAATTGTTGATAACCTGTGAGCAATGACAAAAGTTGTACGCCCTTCCATTAGACGTGTGAGCGCATCTTGTACAACGCCTTCCGATTGGCTATCAAGGCTCGCAGTTGCTTCGTCCATCATCAATATTTTAGGATCTCGTAAAAATGCTCGAGCAATAGCAATGCGCTGCCTTTGTCCTCCCGAAAGTTTGACGCCGCGCTCACCGACTTCTGTGTCCAAGCCTTTCGAAAATCCTTTAATAAATTCATCCGCATAGGCCATTTCAGTGACTTCCCACAGTCTTTCATCCGGAATACTTTCCATATCCTTTAGACCGTAGCATAAATTTTCACGAATCGTCCCAGCCATCATCGCACTTTCTTGTGATACGTAACCAATTTGACTGCGCCATGACGCCATTGACATCTCTTTAATAGGCGTGTCACCAATTCGAATTTCACCAGCTGTCGGTTCATAGAAACGTTCCAGCAACCCAAACATTGTCGTTTTCCCTCCACCACTTGGTCCGGCAAAGGCAATCATTTCACCTGGTTGCGCTTCAAAAGACACATTTCCAATGACAGGCTCATCTTCTTCATAGGCAAACGATACACCCATAACTTGAACAGGTTTGCCCGCAATATCCATCGCCAAACCATCTTGCCCTTCTTCCAATGGTAGTTCCAAAATGTCGATAATGCGCTCTGTTGCGCCTTTTGCCTTTTGCAACTGCGTGAAGAACATCGCAAAGGATGTAATTGGGAAAATGATTTGGAACAAGTATAGTAAGAACGCAACAAGTTCACCTGTAGACATCGTGCCACTCGCAACACGCATACCACCATATCCAATAATCATGACAATGACGACCATGATAACCAAGTACATAAAAGGAGCAATCAATGCAGTAATTCGAGCTTCCTTCAAACCAAATTTGAATAACTTGTCAATTCCAGCTTTTCCACTCGCTTCTTCATTCACTTCCGCATTAGAAGCCTTCATTAAGCGGATTTCACCAAGCGTCTGTTGAATATGACCTGTAAATACAGCTGTTTCGTCCTGCAAGCCGCGAGAAATCTTTGCCATTCTAGTTCCTAATGGAATCATAATCGCTACTGTAATTGGCACCGAAATCAACATAATGAGCGTCATCTTCCAGTCCATCACAAGTAGAATGATCACCGCACCGATAATTGAAATGATACCTGTAATGAATTGCGGAAAATGTTGTGTAATCAATTCTTTAACAATGCCAGTATCATTGACAACACGGCTCACCGTTTCACCACTGGATTCTTTATCGAAGTGGCTGACAGGCAAACGAATCAGTTTTGTCCACATCTGCTCTCTTAGCCTAGCCACTACTTTCTGCCCTACATAACTGAGTAAATAAATGGACACCCCATCAATCACCGCTTGGAGAATAAATGCTACCCCAATTGCAATCATAATCGGGACACTTAGCGAAGCAACTGAAAAACCATCCACTAGATTTTTCGTTAATAACGGAACAACCAAGCCCGCAAGCGTTGTCAACACACCCGCCGTTAAACCGACTGTTAAAGCGAGCTTCGGAATTCCTGTGGATAAAATAAGAGAGAAAAACGGCTTCAAGCCGACTTGTTTCTTTTCCATTGTGCATAACCTCAATCCGTTGAATCTTTGTTGATAAGTTTATTTTAACAGATTTATGTAAACTCAATATCAACAAACTTCACTTTGTCGCTCGGAATATATAAATCTAACTGTTTATGTTGAATACATCCGTGCGAAGGAAATCGGCAATCAGACCCACTCCCAACGATAAAAAGACCGCTGAGAAGACCATTCAAGTTCTTAAGACCGAAGAACTTTAGGAATTAGACAGTGGTCGCAAAGTATATGGATTAACTTGTGTTCGTTGAACAATAGTCAAGCCGCAACGTCACTTATCGGCGAGACAGTACATTCAGTTTATCAAGCAGCTTATAACCTAATAACAACTTCCGTGCCATCCTTCGCTTTGACATCGACTAGTCTAAGCCCTTTGTGTTTTCTTAGTTCATTCACGATACTTTTGAGTTCTTTTTTATTCAATAGCGGCATCGTAAATGTTTGTTCTTTTTCCTTCATAGACTCCTTCACCCATTTGTTGATAAGTCGATTAACAAGTTCTGAAGAAATGATAGAAATACCAATATTGAGAATCACATAAGGAACTGGAATGGAGAGTCGAACTGCATTTGTTTTCACCTTTACGTTTAGCATATGGATACCCTATTCAATCGTAACTGAAATTGTATCGCCATTTGCAGATTTAACATCAACAATTTGACCATCCAATTCATTCTCAATCGCATCCAGAAGTAAGCCGATATCGATATCTTTTACATACTTTTCCGATTGTGGGATACTAGCAGCGATGTTATGCCCGGCCAATAAAACAACTTTTACAAGTTTAATGGGAACATTAACTGAAACATTGTCGTTTTCCGCAGATACGACACGGACTTTCAGCGTCTTATCAGCATATACAGGTGATTTAGACAAAAGATTACTGCCAGATTCTCGATTTTTTAATACTTGGATGAGTTCTGATGCTTTCGCTGCATCAACTTTCCCCTCTTGTACCATCGTTATTATTTTTTCAATTTCTGCACTCAATGTTCATTCCTCCTATTCGTCTTTTAATAGCTTAATGGCTTCTTCCGGAGTTATTTCTCCACTTTCCAACATCGCCACTACCTTTTTCTCATCTACTTCATTTTTCTTCTTCGTTTCGTAACCAAGGGAACTAACAACGTCATTCAGTTTGCCACGCACCGTTGGATAAGATATTCCCAGTTCTTTTTCAACTTCCTTAATGTTTCCCCTACATGTCAGAAATACTTCGACAAAACGAAGTTGATCATTCGATAACGATGCCAGTTTAGACAATTCGAATTCATTTTCAATGGTGGTGTGGCAAGACGAACAATGGAGCTTCGTAATTTTTAGTGTTTCACTACAAACAGGACATTGACTAATAACTTGATAGGCCATGATAGACTTTAGTTCCCTCCTTTCATTTGTATTCATCATACAATAAATAATCAATCGAATCAACGACCAAAATCAATATTATTAATATCCATATTAAATAAATCAATTTACAAATGCAAATCAACAAACAAATACAATAACAAAATCAATAAATTTTATGGACACCCCTAATTCCACAACTTAAAAAGGTTAGAAAAGACGATGGCACGTCCTTTCTAACCTTTTTTTATTTCAATGAATGAATTTCTAACTCGCTCAATTGATCGACCGCTTTTCGCAATGCTTCTACTTTCTGTACAAGCGCCAGCCGCACAAATCCGGCACCTTCAGAGCCAAATATGCTTCCAGGAACCATGACGACGCCACATTGCTCAATCGCTTTGAAAACGAATGCCTTGTCGTCCATGTCATACGGATATTTTGCCCAAACGAACATCCCCCCGTTCGAAGGGGTTACAGACCAGCCAATTTCGGTTAATCCGTTCATTAACACGTTGTGGCGTTCTGAAAATTCCTTGCGCAAACGGTCTGTAATTTCTTCGGCATTATCAAGTGCAGTCACAGCTGCTTCTTGAATCGGTCCAAATGTCCCGAAATCTAAGTTTGATTTCAGCTGCTTGATAATACTGATCATCTCCGCATTCCCCACAATATAGGCAATGCGCGCACCTGCGAGACTAAAGCTTTTCGATAAAGAATTGATTTCCATTCCAACTTCCATCGCACCCGTAGTCGATAGGAAACTGATCGGGGAATCACCGCTAAAATAATATTCCGAATAGGCTGCGTCGTGAAGAACAAGGATGTTATATTTCCTTGCAAACGCGATGACTTTATCAAAGAAAGTTGCATCAGGCAAAGCGGGCACTGGATTACCCGGCAAATTCAAAATGAGCAGCTTCGCTTTTTGTGCAATCTCTTCTGGTATTTCATCAAAATTAGGTAAGAATCCGTTGTCCGCACGCAACGGCATATAATGAGGAACTGCACCGGCAAGCTTAATGCCCGCATCATATGCCACATAGGCAGGGTTCGTTGTCAGTACGATATCCCCTTCATTACAAAAGGCTAGCGGTAAATGGACCAATCCTTCTTGTGACCCCATTGTTTGAATGATTTCCGTTTCAGGGTTGAGCGTAACGTTGGAACGTCGTTTGTAATAATTCGCAACCGCTTCATTAAATCGTTTTGTTCCACTTAGTGTGTAACCGTATGTAGTCGCCAAAGCGCTTTGTTCAGATAAAACACGTCTCACTTTTTCATCTGGAGGAAGATCTGGACTTCCAAGACTCAAATCGATAACTTCAGCGCCAGTTGCTTTTTTCGCTTCGGCAGCTGCTTTTAAATCTCCGAAAATAGCAGGTTCAAAAATAGACATTTTTAACGAAGGTTCAATCTTCAATGAAAAGCACTCCTTGTTTGTGAGCAATTGTTTTTAGGGAATAGTTTATCACAAACTGCGGGACTACTGCAAAAAAGACTAGAAAGATCAATCCCCCTAGCCCCAAACTTTCTTTGCTACACACTTAGGAAGAACTATTATTGGTCATGTAGACTTCTTCAAACGGTTGAATAATGACAAAACCTTCACCCTTAAACTCCATTTGAATAGATTCTCCGCTACCACGACCTAGGAACGTCCGGAAACTGATATCTGTGCGGAATTCTGGTGTTAAGTGACCAGACCAAGCGACAGTTGCATTCGGATCTGTAATGACAGACTCTCCCGGACGCACAAGTAACGTTAATGGCTCGAAATGGGTTGTGATGGCAACCTTGCCCGTTCCTCGCAACGTAACGTTAAACAATCCACCCGACATCATACCAGCCACTTTTCGCATGAGTTTTATATCCCACTCAATGCTAGGTTCAAACGCTAGAAGATCATTACCATTGACCGTGATTGCTTCATTATTCAAGTCAAAAATGGTGATCTTTTTTCCTTGATCCGCCAAATATAGCCGGCCATTGCCCGTTGCCTTCATTAACGAAGTACCTTCACCCGTAAGCGCTTTTTTGAACATCATGCCCACACCATGTTCGAGGATTCTTTCTCGTTCGAACTTAATCTGCCCCGTATAGGAAATCATAGAGCCCGTCTTCGCCCACACAAGGTCTGTTAAATTCACTTCTAAAATACGTGGTGTTTCCAATTCAAAATTCTCTCTGACCTGCTCATCTTGCTTCGTCTGTTTAATGAATTCACTAATCGTATATTTCCCCATCTATAACTCCCCTTTCAGCAACTCACACTGCCTATACATACGTTAATGATTGAAGAAAGATTCAATCACTAAAATTTTCAAATAAATATTTCAACTCACTTCCTTCATACATATCGCCATCAACTATAAACTTTTCAATTTCTATCGTGCCGTCGTCCATAAACTCTACTTCCCACCGTTCACCCGGAACGGCTACCTCTACCATAATCGACTCATTTCTAACTTTATCCAACTTATAGTATATTTTCTTGTCCTCTAGTTTATTTAGAAAATCGAGTAACTCTTTCAAATCATCCCCCCTAATCAATAATCCCTCAACGAAGTCCCAAAACAAATTATTTTGGCGTTCGCTAGTCATTTATCGGCGTTCAAGATCGATTTATCGGCGCCCACCAATCACTTATCAGCGAATCAGGACCTTCGACACACCCTTTCAACAAGAAATAATCCCGAAGAGACTTCCCTCCAGGATTTCACACTCACTGAAACGGCCATTCCGGTAACATATTGCTCAATTTTTTATCCTCTCGATAGCCAAGCACATATTCCGCCTGCATAATCGTATGAATTTCGCGCGTTCCTTCGTAAATGACAGGTGCCTTTGAATTACGCAAGAACCGCGCTACTGGATATTCATCTGAATAGCCATAAGCACCATGAATTTGGAAAGCATCATCCGCCGCTTTATTGGCAAAATCACAGGCTTGCCATTTCGCAAGCGACGTCTCACGCGTGTTGCGTAGACCTTTATTTTTCAGCTCACCTGCCCTGTAAACAAGCAGACGGCTCATCTGATAGCCGGCTTCCATATTCGCAATCATTTGCTGCACAAGCTGGTGTTTACCAATCGACTTGCCGAAGGTTTCGCGTGCCTGACAATACTTCACACTTTCTTCAAGGCAACCCATGATTAATCCAACCGCTCCCGCTGCGACCGTGAAGCGACCGTTATCAAGTGCCGCCATTGCAATTTTAAAGCCTTCGCCTTCCGCGCCCAATAGATTGGCGGCCGGTACACGCATATCCTCGAAAAACAACTCGCCCGTATTCCCCGCACGAATCCCGTACTTGCCTTTAATCGCCTTGGATGAAAAGCCTGGCGTTGTCCGTTCGACGATGAACGCACTAATCCCATGGTGCTTTTTCGTCTTATCCGTATACGCAAAAACGAGGAAATGATCCGCCACATCACAAAGAGAAATCCATGTTTTCTGGCCATTCAATACATAGTGATCTCCGTCTCTCACAGCGGTCGTCGCCATTGCCGCCACATCGGATCCCGCGCCAGGTTCCGTCAATCCAAAAGCGCCTATTTTCTCACCCTTAGCCTGCGAGATTAAATATTTCTGTTTCTGCTCTTCAGTCCCCCACTGCATAAGCGTCATCGAATTTAAACCAATATGAACAGAGACCGCCGTTCGAAACGCCGTATCCCCCCGTTCCAATTCTTCACATAAAATTGCCAGTGAATTATAATCCATACCACTACCGCCATATTGTTCAGGCACACAAACACCCATGAAACCTATATTCGCGAGCTTTTTCCAAATGCCCGGATCAAACCCACCCTCCGCATCCCACTTCTGGATATGCGGTATGATTTCGTCATCCACAAACTGACGCGCCGTTTTCCTCAGCATGCTTTGCTCTTCCGTGAATCCGAAGTCCATTTTTATATCCCTCCCTTAAGCAGAGGCATTGTTCGCCTCAACCGTTTCCACAATGAGAACCCCACGTTTTTTCATCTCTTCAATATATAAAGCACCTGGCACGATATTTTCTGGCGGATGGACGCCGCGCTTCGTAATCGTGCCGTTGCCAATCATCTGCGCTACAACCGAAATGGTATTCGCTGTTGCCCGTGCCATCGCTGTTTCATTGACCGTCGTATCTTTTTCCGTGATCAAATCGTACGTATACGTAACAGGAGACCCGTTCTTCTGGCCACTGACAATCACTCGCAACAATACCGCGTCCAATTTATTACCCAGTCGTAGTTGTGGTGACAATTGTTCCCGCATGACATCGCGGACTTTAACTGCATTGCCGGCAACTACCACTTCATTATCACGTGCCAATAAACCAAGATCGACAAGTAACTGAAACTTTTCCGCATGTCCTTTATAACGAATTGTCTTATATTCAAGGGTGTTGACAGTGGGGAACGATTTTGTCAAAGTCGATGTACCGCCCGATGTATGGAATGCTTCTAGTTCACCATATTTGTCGAAATAGATCGGTTCAATCTCGGACAACGAAGGGATTTCTACCAGCTGACCATCACGAATGGCGTGAGAAGGGTCTGTATAATGGTCAAATACACCTTCCAACGAAAAGACGACATTGTAATTGAGCGGCGGCTCCGGCTTTACAGGAATGCCACCGACATATATGTGAATCGACTCGGCTTTATCGAGCTTTTCTGCCCCGTAACCCGTCAAAATATTGATCATCCCAGGCGCCACACCAAGATCCGGAATAATCGTTATCCCTTTCGCTTCTGCCTGTTTTACAAGACCTAGTACTGCGTCTGTTGCACCGCCAATATGGCCACCAAGATCGACGGAATGAACACCGATTTCCACAGCCATCCGCGCTACTTTTTCATTAAATGTATAGAACAGTGCATTGATAACGACATCGCCAAGTGACATGACATCGCGCAATTGCACATCATTTTTCGCATCAAGCAATAGAATATCGAGTTTTTCAGACATTAGCCCCTCCGCGAATTCTTCCGCAGGCTTAACATTCAAGTCCGCCAAATACACTTTGTCAACATCATCACTCTTCACAAGATCACGCGCCGCCTCTTTTCCCATCAAACCCGCACCGAGTATGACGACTTTCATATTTTCATCTCCTTACCTATGGTGTTATTCCGTGTCAATCTGGGCACGTTGCAATTTGCCACTGAAGTCCACATAAATGCTCTTCCACTCCGTAAAGACGTCTAGTGCCGCTACACCCGAATCACGATGACCATTCCCCGTTCCTTTCGTTCCGCCGAAAGGTAGATGGATTTCAGCCCCAGTCGTCCCTGCGTTGACATAGACAATTCCTGTATCCAAATCGCGTTGCGCCCGAAATGCTTGGTTGACATCCCGCGAGAAAATTGAGCTGGAAAGCCCATATTTCACACTGTTATTCACTTCAATCGCCTCATCTAGATCACCAATTTCAATCAATGACACCACTGGACCAAATATCTCTTCTTGCGCCAAACGACTATCCCACTTCACATCTGTAAATAACGTCGGCTCATAGTAATGCCCAGCAGCAAACTTACCGTCAGACAATACATTACCGCCAACCAACAATTTCGCGCCTTCTTCTTTGCCAATGCCAACATAGCTGTGTATTTTCTCAATCGCTTGTCGATTAATAACTGGACCAATCTTCACCGATTCATCCAATCCATCGCCAATCGATAAATCCTTCATCGCCTCAACGAGCTTCTCCTCAAGCTCCCTCTTAACATCTTTATGCACAATGACGCGGCTACATGCCGTACAACGCTGCCCTGCCGTACCGAACGCGCTCCAGAGAATCCCTTCCACCGCCAGGTCAATATCTGCATCATCCATCACGATCACCGCATTTTTACCACCCATTTCAAGCGACACTTTTTTCAAATGACGTCCCCCGGTTTCCGCGACATGACGCCCCGTTTCCGTTGACCCTGTGAATGAAATCACCCGCACGTCAGGATGTTCGATCATCGCCGTTCCTACTGTCGAACCGGCACCAAATACGATATTTGCGACACCCGTAGGAAGTTCTGCTTGTTCAAAGATCAGCGCCAGTTCATACGCCATCATCGGCGTTTCTGTCGCTGGTTTCCAAACAAATGTATTCCCCGCGACGATTGCCGGAAATGACTTCCACGTCGCTATGGCCACCGGGAAATTCCAAGGCGTAATTAGCCCGACAACCCCAATTGGTGCACGTACACTCATTGCAAATTTATCCTGCAACTCGGACGGTACGGTTTCTCCAAATAGTCGACGCCCTTCTCCAGCCATATAAAGCGCCATGTCTATGCCTTCTTGGACTTCGCCACGCGCTTCCTCAATCACTTTGCCCATCTCTTTGGTCAACACTTGTGCCAGATGTTCTTTCTTGTCTTTCATTAAACGTCCAATTTCATATAAATAGTCAGCACGTTTCGGTGCCGGAATGAGTGCCCATTTTTTCTGCGCTTCTTTTGCAGCTTTTACTGCCTTGTCGACGTCATCCTTTGTTGATAGCCTTACTTGCGCCAGTTCCATGCCATTTGCTGGGTTTGTAACCGCCGTATAGTCCGCTCCCTCTGCGTCCTGCCACGAACCCCCGATATAGTTGTTTAATTGCATTGCATCATTTCCCCTTCCGTTATACAAATCATTCCGAAAATACTAACAATGTATTTAACTACTTCGACATACCCCATGTTATTCCTTTGTTTGTCCAAAGATGAAAAGAAAAGCGAAGGGTACTCGGAGCCTAGAAAAACCCCCGGACAATTGATTGCTTGTCCAGGGGCTAAAAGAAAAGACCTGAACCGGTAAAATACCGAACTCAGATCTTAAAAGTTGCATAAACTATTTGTCTAACTTTATTCGGTTAGACTACATTCCGAACTTTTCTTTAATTTGCATTTTCCTTCGACGTATCAGATGACATGTCACTCTTCGGCGGTGTGACCCGCTTCACAAAGAATGTTAATAGCAGTGCAACCACAGCTACAATCATGGAGATGAAGAAGGCAAAATTCACTCCGTCAAGCATTGCTTTCGTTGCAATTTCTTGTTGCAACAACGCAAGTCCTTCACTCGTTGTTGGTGCATTTCCAGACGCTGCAGCATTCGCAGTAAGATCCGCACCTGAGCTTTCCATCCTTTTCGTCATAATCGTCAGAAGGATGGCCGTACCAATGGCTCCCGATACTTGTTGTAATGTATTGTTCATAGCCGTACCATGCGGATTTGAAATCATCGGCAATTGGTTCAAACCATTTGTCATGATTGGCATCGAGACAAGCGAAATACCCAACATCCGAACTGTATAAAGCATCATGATGTAATAATAACCAGAATCCATGTCCAATCTGCTTAAATAGAACGTTGTGATAATCGTAATGGTCAGGCCAATGATTGCCATCGCGCGTGCCCCGTATTTATCGAACAATTTACCCGTAATCGGAGACATCAGACCCATTAGGACCGCACCTGGCAGCATCAAAATCCCAGCCTCAAACGGTGCAATCCCGCGTACATTTTGTACGTATAGCGGTGTCAAAATCATCGCAGAAAACATCGCAATGGATAAAACAATCGAAATGACAGATGCTAATGCAAACATCGGGTATTTATAAATCCTGAAATCAAGCATTGGTTCATCCATACGAAGTTGGCGGATAATGAATGCAGCAAGTGCAATCGCTCCGATCAAAATCGTTCCATAGACAAGCGGCGATGTCCAACCCTTATCACCCGCTGAACTAAATCCATACAGCAAGCCACCAAAACCGGCACTCGACAATGCAAGCGAGAAGATGTCTAACTTCACATCACGATTCGGTGTAATGTTACGCAATTTGAAAAACGCATAAATGAGCGTTAAAATCGCAAACGGTAAGACAATGACGAAAAGTGTTCGCCATGAATAATGTTCGACAACCCATCCTGACAATGTCGGTCCAATTGCTGGCGCCGTAAACATGACTAGACCGAACATCCCCATTGCCGCTCCACGTCTTTCAACCGGGAATGCTGTCAACATGATGTTCATCAATAACGGTACCATCATTGCGGAACCCGATGCCTGAATCATCCGTGCAACAATTAGTAAACCAAATGTTGGCGTAATGATGGCAATAAATGTCCCAATTGCGAATAACGTCATCGCAGTCAAAAATAATTTACGGTTCGTAAACTTTTGAACGAAGAATGCGCTGGCTGGAATCATAATACCATTGACCAGCATATACCCCGTCGTCAGCCATTGTACTTCGGACGGTTTTACTGAAAACTCTGTCATGATTGTCGGCAACGCGACATTTAACAGTGTATTATTCAAAAATGCTACAAATGTTCCTATAAATAGAATCGCAATCATGCCATATGGCGGCTTTTCATGCAGTTTTTGAATATCCATCTAATCCCCCATTTACTATATAACTGATAAAACTTGTACTCTCCGTACACCCTGTTGAACATTTTATACCGACAGTCCAAAATTAGCAACCTTCGTAATCGCTTTCATTGAAAAAAATTTGGTTTCATTGATATAATCACCTTTGTAAGCTACCATATAACTATACTGCAAGTACAAAGACGTTGTTTTTATTAGTCCTCACCTCTAAAAAAGGATAGGATTGGTAGCCAATCACAAGGAAAAGGTGACTGTATGAATAATCGTAAACGCCAAGTTTTATTAGCTGCACGACGACTGTTTGCAGAAAAAGGGTTTACAGCTACATCTGTTCAAGATATTTTGGAGGAGTCCCAAATCTCCAAGGGGACTTTTTATAATTACTTCACGTCAAAAAACGAATGCCTAATGGCGATGTTAGAATATGCCCACGATGAAGCCACCATTAAAAGAAGAGAATTATTAATTGGTCAAGACATTAAGGATAAGAATATCTTGTCTGAACAGATTGTCATACGTATGCACGTCAATCGCGAGCACAATCTTTTGCCGATTTACGAATCGGTTTTTAGCTCAGGCGATGCCGATTTAAGATCATTCATCACTAAGCATCATTTTATGGAAATTTCCTGGTTGTCCGGAAGATTGCTTGATGTTTACGGTGAAAAAGCACAAGCATACGCGGCCGATTGTGCAGTAATCCTCATGGGTATGATTCAGCATCTTGTCCACTTTTGGAATACCAGTTCAACCGATAAAATCGATATCCATCGACTTGCCCAATTTACAACAAGAAGAATCGACGCCATTATGAGCGATATGATTGCAACAAACGACACGTTAATCGGTCCAGAGTTGCTTAACTTTTCACAATCTCCAAGTCACACAAAAATCGATGTAAAGGACATTCTTACCACACAATTAGCTGATCTTTTGAAACAACTTAAAGATGAGTCAAAATCAAACGGCTTTCAATACACCCAATTTTTATTGGACGAAATACGGTCAGCGCAACCGCGCATATTCATTTTAGAAACAGTCACCCAATCCTTCCATGAAATATACAGTGATACCCAATTTGAACCGGAAGTACGCGAAATCGTTACACATCTATGGAACTATATCGACATCCTAAAAAATGATGGAGCTCGATGAAACTTTTCCGAATATCAAACGTATTGGTAGTAGCAACTAAAACGGTTAAGGAGGAATCAGTTTACATGAACAATCACGAAATCGATTACAAACTTTATGGGGACGACATGCAGTTCGTAGAAGTTGAACTTGATCCACAAGAAACGGTCATTGCAGAAGCGGGCTCACTTATGATGATGGAAGATGGCATCAAAATGGAAACTATTTTTGGCGATGGCTCGAAATCGTCTGGCGGTAGTGGACTGATGGGCAAACTAATGGGCGCCGGAAAACGCGTGTTAACTGGAGAAAGTCTATTTATGACGATGTTCACAAACTCCGGTTCAGGAAAAAAGCATGTCTATTTCGCTTCCCCTTATCCCGGGAAAATTATCCCTTTAGATTTGAGTCAATATAAGGGCAAAATCATCTGTCAAAAAGACGCTTTCCTAGCCGCTGCGAAAGGTGTTTCCATCGGCGTCGAATTTCAACGTAAACTTGGCGCTGGTTTTTTCGGCGGTGAAGGTTTCATCATGCAGAAACTCGAAGGCGATGGCATGGCATTCGTACATGCCGGCGGAACCATTATCGAGTACAAACTTGACCCTGGTGAAGTATTACGCGTAGATACTGGTTGTCTCGTTGCGATGACACAAGAGGTCAATTACGATATTGAAATGGTTAAAGGCGTGAAAACGGCATTATTCGGCGGCGAAGGACTCTTTTTCGCCACTCTGAAGGGTCCCGGAACAGTATGGGTTCAATCGTTGCCATTCTCTAGACTTGCTAGCCGCGTATTTGCCGCTGCACCACAAACACCTGGTGGAGGTTCACGTGACGAAGGAAGTATTGCCGGCGGGTTGTTTAACTTGCTTGGCGGGAAATGATAGATGGGTGTCATTCTATTTTTATAGGATGACGCTTTTTTTATGCGCTCGAATAGGTTATCGCCAGCATGCGAATCAAAAAACGTGCCATCAGTCGGTTTGCCCACTGATGACACAATTTCATTTACACATTAACGCCATTCAATAACAATCAAATATACCGTGCTTCTTCAATGTCCTCCATTTCCCAGCTATCAGAAAGATGATTTACCCATCCTCGCATGAGCTACATCATCTCTTTGCGGTCCTAACCTTTCGGATTTTCATCGAAGTAACCCATTAGTACTCGGGCAAGCTCTTCATGAATAATCATTTCTATTTGTCTCATATAATAAGTAGAGTAACCCTGTATTGGCTGACACATCGCTCGTATGAGTGACAGTACCACTTTTTTACGCTACTATTTATAAAGAGCTTTGCATCGAAAGGATTGAATTTATGTCTCAGCAAGAACACTGGAAATCAAAAATCGGATTCGTCTTAGCAGCAGCCGGTTCGGCGATTGGACTTGGGGCCATTTGGAAGTTCCCTTATGTCGCGGGAACAGGTGGTGGCGGAGCCTTTTTACTACTCTTTCTGTTATTCACACTATTATTGGGATTCCCGCTTCTCATCGGTGAATTTATTCTTGGTCGTAAAAGTCAAAGTGATGCCATTACGACCTATAAGAAATTCGCACCAAATTCCGCTTGGCATATTACAGGAAGAATCGGTGTTGTAACTAGCTTTTTAGTGTTGTCTTTTTATAGTGTTGTTGGGGGATGGATTATCCTCTACCTAGGGAAAGCACTAACCGGAGGCATGTCCGGACTTTCACAAGATCAGTTTGGACCTTTATTCGGCGAAATTATAGCGAACCCATTTGCAACATTAGCCGGTCAATTGATCTTTATGTTGCTTACCATTATTATCGTAGCTCAAGGTATTCAAAAGGGAATCGAAAAGGCTAGTAAAATCATGATGCCCGCGCTGTTCATCTTATTTATCATCATCGTCATCCGTTCGCTTAGCTTGGACGGAGCAATGGAAGGTGTACAATTCCTTCTGGTGCCTGACTTTACTAAATTAACATCCGAAACCATTTTATTTGCCTTAGGACAGGCATTTTTCACACTGACATTAGGCGCTTCCGTCATGGTGACCTATGCTTCGTATCTTCCGAAAACGCAAAACTTACCGGGATCAGCGATATCGATTATTAGCATGAATATCATCATCGTTCTATTAGCGGGTCTAGCGATTTTCCCAGGCGTGTTCGCATTCGGTCTTGAGCCAGATGCTGGTCCGACATTGATTTTCTCCGTGCTACCTGCCGTTTTTAGTCAAATGCCTTTTGGGACTCTGTTCTTTATTGCATTTTTGATTTTATTCTTATTCGCAGCGCTAACTTCCGCATTTTCAATGATTGAAATTATCGTTGCAACGATGACAAAAAACGATGCTTCCAAACGGAAGAAATACACATGGACAATTGGAATGGCGATTTTCATTGTCGGGATTCCCTCATGCTTATCGTACGGAATAATGGCCGATGTCAAACTGTTCGATAAGACAGTCTTTGACTTAGTCGATTTTGCAGTGAGTAATGTATTGTTGCCTCTTGGCGCATTATTAATTTCTATTTTCATCCCATTAAAGTTATCTAAACAAGAATTATTTGATGAAATGAAACAAGGTTCTACCATCGGCAAGCTGTTCTTTAATTGCTGGTTCTATCTATTGAAGTATTTAACGCCAATCGCCATTATTATTGTTTTTCTGGATGCGCTTGGCGTCTGGGATTGGTTTACAAAAAACTAAGTAAAGGATGAGTCTATTGCCCCTAAAAGTAAACCGAGCGGTATGGTCTGGACGTATGGACCACGCGACAGAATGGGCCAGTTTTCGTTATCACCAAGTAGTAGAATTTGCTGAATCCGCCGCTTCTTCCAATACATGTGTCCTCATTGGCTTTGAATGCGAGGAAGGTGTTCGTCGCAACCACGGACGACTTGGGGCAGCAAAAGCACCTGATGCGCTACGAGGTGAACTCGCAAAACTTCCCTGGAGATTGGAAGAGGGAAAACACCTTGTCGATAGGGGTAATATTGAATGCCAAGGTGATATGCTCGAACAAGCCCAGCAGCAATTAGGCGATGCAGTGGCTGAAACATTAACGCAACAGATGACTCCTATCATTTTAGGCGGCGGTCATGAAACTGCTTATGGTCATTATCTCGGCGTTCGAAAATTTATTGGAAAAGATGCCTCCCTTGGTATCATCAACCTCGACGCCCATTTTGATTTACGTTCTTACGATGAACAACCTTCGTCGGGTACGATGTTCAAGCAAATTCTTGATCACGACAAGAAAAGTAGTTATTTTGTTGCGGGGATTCAGCGGTATGGCAACACGCAAGAACTCTTTGATCGTGCAGACGAGCTTGGTGTGGCCTATCTATACGAAGACGATATGGAATCTCTCACTGAAGAACTCGATCAATTTATCGACCAACATGATTTTATCTTTTTAACATTATGCACAGACGTTCTGAATGCCGCCTTCGCACCAGGTGTCAGTGCGCCATCCCCATTCGGATTAGATCCTGCCGTCGTCAGATCCATCATTCGAAAAGTCACTGCACATGATAAAACCCTATCATTTGATATTTCGGAAGTGAATCCAGTTTTGGATGAAAACAACCGTACAGTGAAGCTTGGCGCTTATTTGGTGAATGAGGCAGTAGTCGGGTTTTTAAAATAAATAAAACGGAAGACCCCTTCAAATGAGGAGTCTTCCATTTTTTCATCTTAATAACCTAGCCTTCCTTCTCGCAATTCAAATCCCACACAAAGCCAAACTTATCTCTCACTTTGCCAAATTTCGCACCCCAGAACATATCCTGTAGTTCCATCAGCACTTCACCTTCTGCGCGCAAATCGTCGTACAAACGCTGTGCCTCATCTACATTTTCACATTGAACAGTAAGTGAAAGACCATGCCTTGTACTGGCAGGCTGCTTATCCACAGAATCTGCAAGCATGATTTGAAAATCACCTTTTTGCAAGTGGCAATGCAACAGATAATCTGTCGCTTCTGGCGGTGATGGGAAATTGGCCTCTCCGTACCTTTCCGTCCTAAGGTTCTCCAGTCCAAACACCTTTGCATAGAAATCTGCTGCATCTTTCCCTTGTCCATAAAATGTTAAATACGGTACCGCTGAACCTTTCATCTACATCATCTCCCGATTTTCAAACAACCCGATTATCCGGCTCTCTTCCTTCCAACACATCCGTAATCGCCTGCGCATTCAAGGTCATCATCCCAAGTCGCGTTGCAATACTCGCACTACCAATATGCGGTAATACCGTAACATTCGGCAGTGTCAGCAGTGGATTGTCTTTTGGCACAGGTTCTGTTGCAAAAACATCGAGACCTGCCGCCCAAATGTCACCGTTTTTTAATGCTTCATAAAGCGCCGCCTCATCGACAATCCCACCACGTGCAACATTGATAAGAACTGCAGTATTTTTCATAAGCCCCAACTCCCTCGCCCCAATTAATCCCGCCGTTGCCGGTGTATAAGGCGCGAGAATCACGACGAAATCTGCTTCCTCCAGCAGTGTGTCCAATTCGACATATTCAAAACCATGCTCCGCTTCCGCCTCCATTTTTCTGCTTCGATTATGATACAAAATACGCATATCAAATCCTTTTGCCCTGCGAGCTACCGCTTCACCGATCCGTCCCATACCAATAATCCCCAGAGTTGCACCACCAACATCCATGCCCGTATACCCCATCGGGGACCACGACGTCCAATTGCCCGATCGCACTGTATGTTCCGCCTCCATCAAACGACGTGCTGTCGCAAGAAGCAGGCCAAAAGTAAGATCCGCTGTCGTTTCCGTCAGAACGCCCGGTGTATTAGTCACGATAATCCCCTGTTCTTTCGCTACTTCAAGATCAATATTGTTAAAACCGACTGCTAGATTTGAAACAACTTTCAACTTTGCCCCGGCCATCAGCACTTCACGGTCAATTGAATCTGCCAACACACTCCAAAGCGCATCCGCTTCCGCCACTTCTTTTACTAGTACTTCACACGGAACCTTGACACTTTCCGACTCCCACATCCGCACATCAAACTTCTCTCGAAGCGGCGCAATGACACCTTCATCTAGTTTTCTAGTTATAAAAATTCTTGGTTTCATTCAAATTCCCCCTACTCTTTCGTTATCGCAATTTTAACACATCTCCACAGTTTAGGAAGATTGATTACAGCACTCCACTAAAGTCCTTCAACACAACTACGCTATTTCCAGAACAAAAGCGCAAGCGCCTGTTCAGCCCCGACAAGTAGGAAGGCAGTCTAAAAACGCCACGTCCTGTGGCAACAAGGAAGGATGCAATTCAATCCTTCCCCACTGCATGACCTACATCCTGTAGGCCCAACGACTCGAGGGGCTAGGCGCTGGAGCCTAGACGCAAAATCTATACGTCGCAACTTATCCACAGTTCGAGATTTTATAATTTCCTAAGCAATAAAAAAAGCGCTACTTAATCGTAGCGCCTCATCCACCTATATAACTCATTCCAATTTTCTTGCGATTTTTGGCTGTCTGCTCCGTCCGTTCATCCGAATAACGGTCTCCACGACGCTCCCAAACACCTGCAATTGCATCGAGCAGCTCCACATCCGTCATTCCACTACGAATCAATTCCCGCAAATCGAATCCTTCCGAAGCAAACAGACACGTATACAATTTACCATCTGATGACAATCTTGCTCGTGTACAAGTTGAACAGAACGATTCCGACACAGATGTGATGAAACCGACCTGCGCCCCGTTATCCGTGTAACGATAGCGTTTTGCAACTTCACCATAATAATCCTGCTCGACAGGTTCCATGTCATGCACAGCACGCAACCTATCATATATTTCTTTTTTCGTGACCACCTTTTCAAAGCTCCAGCCATTATCATTACCCACATCCATAAACTCGATGAAACGCAATGTAATGCCCCGCTCTTTAAAATGGGCAGCCATTGGGAGAATCTCTCCTTCATTGACTCCCTTTTGCACGACCATATTCACTTTGATTTCAAAGCCAACTTTTTGTGCATAATCAATATTGGAAAGGATGAGATCTGGTTTAATGCCTCGTCCGTTTAATTTCCCAAAAATCTCCGGGTCCAACGCATCAAGACTCATATTCAAACGGCGTAGTCCGGCATCATACAACGGCTGTGCGTATTGTTTCAACAGCACGCCATTCGTTGTCAGTCCGATATCTTCAATGCCTTCAATCTCCATCAGCTTCGCTATCAATTCTGGAAGATCACGTCGCATTAACGGTTCACCACCAGTTAAACGGAGCTTCTTGACACCCAGTGAGGCAAACAAGCGGGAAAACCGTTCAATTTCTTCAAACGACAGCAATTCTTTTTTCGGTAAAAATACATAATCATCACCGAATATTTCCTTCGGCATGCAATAAGAACATCTGAAGTTACAGCGGTCCGTCACCGATATTCGAAGATCCCGAATCGGACGTCCCAGCTTATCTACGACTGCTTCCATGCGCTCAGTTCCTTTCCAATACCTCGGGTGTATTCACGTTTGTGAACACTCGCTTTACATCATCCACCAATAAACTGCCTTCAATCCATATCACGCCACTACGCGAAAGAACTTCCATCACACGCAATTGTCCGTTGTCCAACGCTTCACGTAGATGGCTTTTCACGTATCCATCCCATACGGATACAAGTGGATGGTGTCGGCCGTCTGTTATAACTGCCGTCACACCTTGTTGATGCTGAGCCAACAGCTTCTCGACAACCTCGTCGTCCACATATGGCATATCGCAAGGCAACACGATATAGCGGTCCGCTTCCACAGATTCCATTGCAGACAGAATCCCTGCAAGCGGACCGAGTCCTTTATATTCCATTATATCAATCATTCCATTAACATTGGCAGGAAATTGCGCTAAAAGTTCCTGCCGCGTCACAACAATAACCTCATCACATTGGGCTTCCAACGCTTCTTTGGCAATCTCATAAAAATACCGCTCCCCCAGTTTTGCGAATGCTTTGGGAGAGCCGAATCGCCGGGATAATCCACCTGCAAGAACGACGCCAACCGTCCTTGTCATCCGCCACTCACCGGCGGGATAAATGCACAAATATCACCGGCTTGGATAATATCTTCCTTCAAGGCATACTCTTCATTGACCGCAACATGCACTGTATCTTTACCAAAACCCGGATAGGTAGCTTCCGCCCAGTCCAACAACTCATTAACTGTCATCGATTGTTGTTCAATCGTTTCTTCCATCTTGCCGGTCAGTTCGCGCAGTCTTGCAAAATAGTTCACCTTAATCACTGTTCCTCACTCCTTTTTTCCGGATACTTTTTCTGTCCACCAATCCACTCTTCGCCATCTTCCCAGATTTCTTTCTTCCATATCGGTACAACTTCCTTGATGCGCTCAATGGCATATTCATTTGCTTCATAGGCTGCCTTCCGATGTGGTGATGATACCGCAATTAGTACAGCAATATCAGAAATATGCATCTCTCCGATTCTATGCGCAATGGCTACTTTCACGCCTGGCCATTTCTCTTCCATTTCTGCACCAATTTGCGCCAGTTTCTTTTCCGCCATCGGAACATACGCCTCGTACGCTAAATATAATGTGCGCACTCCATGTGTCCATTCTCGCACATGCCCGGTAAATACGGTCACTGCTCCGGCACCTGCATGGAGGACATAGTCTGTATACTTCTGTGTATCGATCGGTGTTTCTACAATTTCAAACGGTTTCATTGCTATCCCTCTCAATCCATTCCAATAACCAACAATCTAACTGTTCAGAAGCTGTTCTCGACTCAATGTTCCTGCTATCCATCGTAATTTCTGGACAACCTACGACAAGTCGAATGCCGCACAAGTTCTGCAAAGCCTCCCAGTCTTCTGCACTCCTTAACAGAACTACTTTCTCGCCTTGTTGTTCCTTATACCCTTCTATCAGTAAAACATCCGGATCGCCGATTGTCGCCATTTCTATCATACTAGTGAACTCAGGCTCTTCATTGACCAACAATTGAACAACACCGCCACCTGCAACTACCGAAACATCCGCACCACTGTCGAAAAACTGCATCGTATCGGTCAAAGAATCCGGCATAGCTGGCTGTCCACCATGCCCATGATGTTTCAGCACAGCAACCGACAATCCTTCTTTTTTCAATAACCGGACCCATCTCGCAATTAGAGTCGTCTTGCCACTATTTTTATATCCAACAACATGAAGTGTCTTCATAAAAACCATTCACTAGCGCCCTGCTCGACGCCAAGTAAAAGTATATCAACTTTCGTACCTGTCACAAATCCGCGCGTACCACTCGGCAAAACGATGAGGCAATTTCCTCTTGCAATAGAAGATACCGCATTTGATTTATTGAAACCTGCGGGCACAACTACAATTCCTTCTGGGGTCATGTCCCATATCGCGCGGATAAAGCGGGTAAACGGATTTGGTTTTAGAATATCTTCACCAAGTTCCGCCTTCATCCTTGGCATATATGGAGCCGTTCCACCCATCATCCCTATAATGGCTGGACGCGCGAACAATTCAAACCCTGTGAAGCAAGCCGATGGATTACCCGATAACCCAAATAATAATGTATCACCCAATACCGCCACCGTCGTCACACTACCAGGCCGCATCGCCACCTTGTTGAATAAAACCTTAGCACCCAAACGCTCATAAATAGCAGGTAAATAATCATAATCACCGACAGAAACGCCGCCCGTCGTAATCAGTATATCCGTTTCAGCTAGCGCTTTTTCTACGATTTCCGTACACGCATCTAAATCATCTGCCTCCATACCGTACGACTGATAGCCAATCCCCATCCGATCTAGTTGCGCTGCAATCATCGGACCATTCGAGTTACGTATTTTTCCCGGCACTAGTTCCTCGTCAACCCGTAATAACTCCGTACCTGTGGATAGAATGCCCACAGTAGGGCGCTTGGCCACTTCCACATTCGCATAACCAAACGTGGCAAGAAGTGCAATGGTCCCTGGATGAATCAATGCTCCTTTCTCAATGAGAAGTTCGCCTTCTTTCGCGTCCTCACCTTTGAAAGAAATATTTTCCCCAGGGCTAAACGGTTTTCGTAAAGTAAAGCCACTTGTGTGCTCGACAGTTTGCTCCAACATGACCACCGCGTCAGCATTTTCAGGAATCGGTGCACCCGTCATAATCCGGTATGCTTCCCTCTTACCAATCGGTCGGTCCGCGACGTATCCGGCCCCAATTTCACCAATCACATCGAAGGCAATCCGGTCGTCCCCTGAGGCACCCACTGTATCTTGCGCTCGAACCGCGAAGCCATCATACGGCGACCTGTCAAAAGACGGCACATCATGTCTAGCAACGACGGGTTGTCCAAGAATTCTTCCATACGTTTGTTCAAGCGGAACCATTTCTGTCCCTCTAATATGTAAATGATCCATAACGAGCCGAACCGCCTCCGACACCGGAATTGGTTTCCTCATCTCTACCATGCTAATCCCCCCACATTCTTCTGGTATACTAACCTTATATTGCTTGAAAGGAATGAATCCATTGTCTGAACTTACACATTTCAACGAACAAGGACGTGCCAAGATGGTTGACGTTTCCGATAAAGTCGAAACCATTAGAACCGCTATTGCCACATCCTCTATCATTGTCAATGAAACCATCCATTCGCAAATTACTGAAGGCACAAACAAAAAAGGCGATGTCTTTGCAGTAGCCCAAGTAGCCGCAATCATGGCTGCAAAAAACACGTCGACGATTATCCCGATGTGCCATCCGATCCCCCTAACAGGTGTAGATATCCGTTTTGAGTGGAATATCGATGAAACAACTGCGCATTACGAAGTCTTTATTCAAGCTGAGGCAAAAACAAAAGGCGTGACAGGCGTCGAAATGGAAGCACTTACCGCCGCTTCTGCTGCCGCTCTTACTATTTACGACATGTGTAAAGCCGCTGGTAAAGAAATGATTATTGGTCCAACCATGCTTCTCCGAAAAACTGGTGGGAAAAATGGAGACTTTGATCGAAAAGCGTAAGGATGCTTCATGCATCCTTACGCTTTTCAATCCTCCAGATGCTTTTTCAGTTCATGCACAATATGATGAATTTCAGGAACAATCAACTTATCCATCGCTAACTCGACCGCCTTCACTGATCCAGGAAGTGCGAACAAAACTTTCTCCTGAATCGTACCCGCAGTCGCTCTACTTAGTAGCGCCTTCGATCCTACGTCCTCCGTATAGCTTAAGAAGCGGAACAACTCACCAAACCCATCAAGCGTTTTCGTAAAATAAGGTGTCACCGTTTCAATCGTGATATCACGAAAGCCTATCCCCGTTCCACCTGTCGTAATGATGGCGTGGACATTCGGATTTCTTAGCCACTCCTCAAGTATCGACTCAATTTCCATCTGATCATCCCGGCATATCCGCGTTTCGAAAATATGATGCCCAGCCATTTCAAGCTTTGTTCGGATTGTCCATCCACTCCGGTCGTTCGCCACATCACGCGTGTCACTTACCGTTAACACACAACATACCAGCTTCTTCTCTTTATTCGAATCATGTAAATGAGACAAGACATTTCCTCCCGTTTAGCCAAAAAATTGATGGTACAGTTTACGCCCTACCTTTATATCCTTCAATCCATGAATTAGCAGCCGACCATTACCGAATAAAATACAGCGATAGCCATTCGCATTGAATTCCACAAAAAAAGGCGTCACTTTGTACGGATCCCCAAGACGTTTCGCAACATTTTCTCCATCCGCAATCGTCAAAGAACGTGCACTATCCGGAATGATCTGTACCGTATCCCTGCCGCATAATACCGCATAACCGGTCCCTTCTGCGCGATTTAACGCGGGATATGTCGGAATTGTTCCACACGTCTCACATACTTCGCTACGCATGCGGGAAATCCCTGCCTCTACATGCGAATTGTTCCAGACATCAAAATGATAGACTTTCGTTCGCATCGCCTCTTCATTACCCGTTAGCCATTTTAGCGCTTCTGCACTTTGATGTGCAGCCGTAATTTGGACTGCAGGTGCGATAATGCCTACTGTATCGCATGTTTCATTCACCGCTGGCAATACCGGAAGCAAACAACGGAAACAGGCCGACTTCCCTGGAATGAACGAAAAAAAAGTACCCGAGCTACCTACACACGCACCGTACACCCACGGGATCCCCGTTTTCCATGCGACATCATTCATCAATAGACGTGTTTCAAAATTATCAGTGGCATCCATAATCAAATCAGCGCCTTGCGTGATTTCCTCCATGAGAGGACCGTCAATATGATCGAGCACTGTTACGATGTCTACGTCTTGTCGAATTTCCTTCAGACGCCTTTCAGCCGCAACCACTTTAGGTACGCCATCCCGTGCATCTTGTTCGCTAAATAGCTGTTGCCTCTGTAAGTTGGTCGATTCAACATAGTCACGGTCCGCAATTGTCAATTTACCCACTCCAGCACGGACGAGTGTTTCCGAAATAGCTGATCCCAATGCGCCACAACCAATGATGACAACATGCGACGAGCTCAACTTGTCCTGACCTACCTGTCCAATAGGCTTAAACAACGTCTGTCTCGTGTATCGATTTTCCACCGTAACACTCCCTTTATAATATAAAGCGGGGTCTTCTAGTCAAATGAACCACTGCCCTCTCCACCACAGGCATAATCACATAAAATGTGCCGCTTCAAAGATAAACAATTTTGTAGATGTCTTATTTCCTCTTGATAATCGAAAACTCCTCGTTCAGTCAGATCAATACTCCCTATACAAAAAGGCGAATATATCTTATTTCCCTGATTAGTTCGTACGGTTCTTTCTTTAAAGGATATAGCTTCTTCCAATATAATTCAACAGCACACTCCATGCATGGCCGAGTCTTAAGAAAGGCTACATGGAAAAATTTGATATTGGAGTTTGCTCTATTTTATTTAACATCATGCATGTAAATTGATATAAAAAGAGTGCACACGAAATATATCGTGTGCACTCTTTTCATATCTGGTGTCAGTTATTGACATCATTTACGGTCTTTGAATTGTGGTAGCGGCTCGCACCAGTTTTATAAATCATCAAAACCATTCAAATCACTTGTCTTCACATACTGACGTGATGTCTGTTCAAAGAAATCTGTTTTTGTATCGTCGAAGCTATCGACATATGCTCGAATCCACTTCATTGGATTATCGGTGAATTCGGGATAGATTTCACTGAGTCCAAGCATACGAAGCATTTTATTTGCCCGATATTTCACGTAGCCTTCCATTTCGACAAGGTCGATGCCTTCGATATCCGCTAACACATAACGGCTCCAAGCCACTTCTTGTTCAACGGAGTGCTTAAATTGATCGTAAATCCATTCTGTAAATGCGTCTGTATTGAGTTCTGGATTTTCTGCAAGTGCTGCGCGGAAAATATCGCTAATTGCCTTACCGTGCTGTAGTTCATCACGATTTATGTAGGAAATCATCGTCGATGTGCCGACCATTTTCTGATTGCGCGCCAAATTATAGAAAAATGCGAAACCGCTATAGAAAAACATTCCTTCAAGTAGCGTCGTATAGACCATTGCTTTTAATGCGGACTCAATTGTCGGCTGCTCTGCAAATTCATTGTAGACATCGACAATTCGTTCGTTACGGCGCATAAGCACTTCATCTGTACGCCCCATTTCAAACGAAGCCAACTGCTTATCTAACGTCGTCACGGAAGACAAAACGTAAGCGTACGAATGATTATGTTCACTTTCCTGATCCGCAATTGTCGACATCAGTGATTTCACAGATGGGTCAGTCGTGTATTGGGCAATTTTCGCCGCTATATCCGTTTGAGGTCCGTCAAGTGTTGCAAGTAAGCCAATAATTTTTAGAAATGCATCTTGCTCTGGCTTCGTCAATGTCGAAAATTGCTTGACGTCTTGCGTCATATCGACTTCATTCGCCGTCCAGAAGAGTGAACGGATTCGTTGTCGTAATGTATAGAAATGTGGATGCGCCAGGTCGTTCCAATTAAGGATCCCGCTCGCTTGTCCACCAAAAATAGCTGTTGATTTATTTGGATTTGCAGGTTCTAGTACCTTTACTCGTGTCAGTTTTTCCAATGTTGGATGACCCCTTTCGACCATTCGATCACTTTTGATTCTTGTACGCCACGTGGGCTTTGTTCGATTTTCAATGGCTCGTATGTTGATGCGTAAAACCGTGCCAATTTCACAGCGGCGTTACAAAATAATGCGTCACCGCCAAATTGGGTGTCTCCCGTTCCGAAGACGTACACATTATCCGGTTTATAGCCCACGTCCGCAACGAAGTCTTTTACTTCGTCAGGGGTTGAACCCTTATCCCACGTAAACGATCCAATGATCAACGCATCGAAATGGCGAGGGTTCGGAATGACGCCCCCGCCGATTCGATACGTTGTTACGGAAATTCCTGCATCTCTTAGCTGGTGCTCAATGAGTTCCGCGACTTCTTGTGTATTTCCACTCCACGTTGCGTAGGCGATTAAGAATGACACCATTCACACTCTTCAATGTCCGTCGCAGTCGATCGTGTGTAATACGTTGTTTTCATACCGGATTTCCACGCCTGTACATGTAAGCTAAGGAGAACGGAAGCACGGATGTTATTTGGTACATATATATTGAATGAGATTCCCTGGTCGATATGCTGCTGTCTTGCTGCATTTTGTTTAATCGACCAACGTTGGTCTACAATATACGCAGAACGGCGATAGACATCGTACGTATTATGATCCAAGTCAGGCGCCACGACTGGAAGCTTATAGTCTTTCTTTTCTTCATGATAAAACGGCTTGAAGACGGGATCGATAGACGCTGTTGAGCCTGCAATGACAGACGTCGAACTATTCGGCGCAACTGCCATCAAATAGCCATTCCGCATACCGTTAGTCGCCACATCCGCACGGAGTTCACGCCAATCTTTCGAATCGTATCCTTTGTTTTCAAAATAAGCACCAGACTGCCAATCAGATCCTTCAAATAAAGGATAAGCTCCCTTTTCCTTCGCTAGTTCCGAGGATGCTTGAATCGTCAAATACGCAATTTTTTCATATAGTTTATCGGCATAATCCACCGCTGCGTACGATTCCCATTGAATGTTCTGTAGCGCCAGCAAGTGATGCCAACCGAACGTTCCTAAACCAATTCCACGGTAACGTGAATTTGTCCGTTGTGCTTGGACAACCGGTATTTTATTTAAATCGATAACATTATCGAGCATACGCACTTGAATTTTAATAAGTCTTTCTAAAACACTTGCAGGAACTGCACGTCCTAAGTTAATGGAAGATAAGTTACAGACAACGAAATCGCCTGGTTTTGAACGTGTGACAACAATATCGTCTTCGAGTGTAACCGATTCAAATTGCGTCGCACTCATATTTTGCATAATTTCTGTACACAAGTTGGAAGAATAAATCATACCTTCATGTTTGTTCGCATTAGCACGATTGACTTCATCACGGTAGAACATAAACGGCACGCCTGTTTCAAGCTGACTGCGCATAATACGTTTCATAAGGTCAATAGCAGGGACAGTTTCCTTGCTCAATTCTGGATGGTTGACGCATTCCATATATTTCTCACGGAAAGAACCGCCGCCTTTTGTTTCATCATAATAGTCCTCAAGAGAATAACCCATTACCGTACGGACTTCATGTGGATCAAATAAGTGCCATTCACCGCGCGCTTCTACTTGTTCCATATAAATATCCGGTAAACATACACCTGTGAAAATATCATGCGCACGTAAGCGCTCGTCGCCATTATTCAGTTTCAAATCAAGGAAAGTGAAAATATCTTTATGGAAAACATCCAAGTATACGGCGATTGCACCTTGGCGTTGTCCAAGCTGATCAACACTGACTGCCGTGTTATTCAACTGTTTAATCCACGGAAGGACTCCGCTTGATGCACCTTTAAATCCTCTGATGGAAGCACCACGACTGCGCACTTTCCCCATGTAAACACCGATGCCGCCACCGTATTTCGACAAGTTGGCGATATCCGTGTTGCTGTCGTAGATTCCTTGCAAAGAATCGTCGACTGTGTCGATAAAGCAGCTCGACAATTGACCATGTGGTTTCCCAGCATTCGACAATGTCGGCGTCGCCACGGTCATAAACAAGTTGCTCATTGCCCAGTATGACTCCGCTACTTTTCCAAGACGATTTTCCGTTTCATTTTGCATGAGCATCATCGCAATAATCAACCAACGCTCTTGTGGAAGTTCAACCGATTGTTTATTGAAATCGACTGCTACATAGCGGTCCATCAACGTTTTTAATCCGATATATGTAAATAGCTTGTCCCGTTCGGGTTCCATTAACTGTCCAAGATGGACAAGGTCTTCGTGTGAATATTTTTCTGTCAATACAGATGTGTACAAGCCTTGATCAACAAGACGGGCAACGTTGTTCGCAAAATCTGTATAGACTTTTGCCCCACGTAGTTGTTCTTGTCGCGCATAGACGTCACGGAGATGGATACGTGCTGCAACAAATGTCCAGTACGTTGTTGACTCGTCCAAGTTGCTTAGTGATTCTAACGTCATCGCTTTCGTCCATTCAGACTGAGAGCCCTCCGGATTTTTCTGTAACCAGCGTTCACTTGCGATGACGAGCGGTTCTATTTTCCCCGCACCAAATTCACCCTGTAACTCATCCACTATACGATCAATTCCAGTTTTCGCAATTTTAGTAGTCAAAACGACCATCTCCTTCTATATGTTGTCTAATATGTTGTCTATAAGTTTTCATTAAAAAAGCGACAGGTCCACCTTATCGGTAGAGCTATCGCCCATGGGTTCGTTGTTGGAAACGGAATAGGGCCTCACGAAAAAAACAGCATCCCATTCGCTTCAACCTCTCAACCCCCGAAGAAAGTGTCGCTTGACGATGAAAGGCAGGTCTCCTGGCTCACGCTTCGTCCTTCCTGCCTTGCCCTTCCCATGGTGTGCTCTCCACAGTGGCTTATTCGGCGGTCGTCGGCGCTTACAGTTGCGGGGACAGCTCCATTATTTCGGATTCCCTTTTAAACCGGTGTCGGTACCATTTCATCGTTCAATACTATATGTTGTGTCTCATTTACTTTCTTTACCCTAACATGTTGTGGTTATAACGTAAATAGGAGAAAAGTTTTTACGTTCGATTAACAAAGGCTTATCCACATATCCACAGTTTTTTTCGCTTATCATTGTGACCGTCATTATCAACATGTACGTAACTATCTACAAAGTTATAAACAATATCGCGCAGTCAAAAAATATTTTGCTACCACGCATTTTTTAGAATAGACAGATTCCTCATTGACACCTGATTCCAATTTTGCTACATTCAAATACAATATCTATGACGAAGAGAGTAACAGTCATTTCTTTTTCAGCAAACTAGGGACGATGGGAGCCTAGTAAAGAATGGTTGTGAACCGCACTTCTGAGATGCTTGTAAAGCCGGTGACTCGCCGTTATGAGAAAGTGGCCCTGTATGGGCAATTTGAGTGGTACCGCGGAGGCTAAGCTTTCGTCTCATTAATTTGAGACGAGGGCTTTTTTTGTTCAAATAAATAAACGAGGAGTGGTTGGCGATGAAAAAAGATATTTTGCAAGTTCTACAACAATTTAGTCCGATTCCGATACAAGAAAGTATGCTTGAACGGCCCGTTCATACACATTTAGGTGACTTGGCACTACCCTGTTTCCCGTTTGCAAAGGAATTACGAAAATCCCCCGTTGTCATTGCTGAAGAACTGGCTCAAGCCATCAATCATCCGTTAATCTTAAAAGCGCAAGCTATGGGTGGTTATGTGAATATATTTGTTAATCGTTCTGAAATCACTCGTTTTTTACTGCAAACCATTCACAAACAATCCACATCTTATGGTTCCAATAATGATGGCAATGGCGGAGTTGTCACGATTGATTTGTCCTCCCCTAATATTGCAAAGCCGTTTTCTATGGGCCATCTACGCTCTACCGTCATCGGTAATTCGATTGCTTTATTACTCGAAAAGAATGGTTTTAATACCGTGAAGATTAATTATATCGGCGATTGGGGAACGCAGTTCGGTAAGTTACTCACAGCGTATCGGAAATGGGGAAGTGAGCAAGAAGTTCAACAAGCACCGATACAAACACTATTGGGGCTGTACATCCGTTTCCACGAAGAAGCAGAGCTAGATGACTCGCTAAATGAGCAAGGTAGAGCAGCTTTCAAAGCGCTTGAAGACGGCGATACCGAGGCACTCGCATTATGGAAATGGTTCAAATCAGCATCACTGAAAGAGTTTCAACGCATTTATGACTTGCTAGGAATCACCTTCGATTCGTATAACGGCGAAGCTTATTATAATGACAAAATGGAACCCGTCGTCAACGAGTTAGCTAACAAAGGACTGTTGGTGGAGTCGGATGGTGCGTTAGTCGTTGAGCTCGATGAGGATATGCCGCCTTGTTTGATTAAAAAATCAGATGGCGCTACATTGTATGCGACTCGTGATTTGAGCGCCGCCATCGACAGAAAAACAACCTATAACTTCGTGAAATCGCTGTACGTCGTTGGCAATGAACAAAGCTTTCACTTCACACAAGTGAAGCAGGTACTCGGCAAACTGGGCTACGACTGGGCAGATACAATCGAGCATATCCCTTTCGGACTCATCTTGAAGGACGGAAAAAAGATGTCCACACGCAAAGGGAAAATCGTATTATTGGAAGAAGTGCTGAACGATGCCATTGCCCTTGCACAAAAAAATATTGAAGAAAAAAACCCTAACTTATTAAATAAAGAAGCGATTGCTCTGGCCATTGGCGTTGGTGCTATCATTTTCAGTGATCTAAAGCAGCACCGAAAACACGATATCGAGTTTAACTTGGCAACTATGCTCCAAACAGAAGGCGAAACTGGTCCATATGTCCAATATGCATGCGCACGGGCTCATGCAGTGCTAAGAAAAGCTGATGACACAACTACTTTTACAGTCGATGAGGTAAATGATTTTGAATGGGAAATCGTAAAAACACTTGAGCAGTTCCCACAAGTCATTAAACGTGCCGCAGACCATGCAGATCCTTCCTTCATTGCAAAGTATGCAGTCGATCTTGCACAAGCTTTCAACTCATTTTACGGCAATGTCCAGGTGCTTTCGGATGCCAACCATCTAACCTATCGAATCGCGCTCATTAGCTGTACTGCCACTGTCTTGAAAGAAGCTTTGCGCTTATTAGGAATGGCAGCACCGGAGGAAATGTAACTTTACTAAATTAAGAAAAGCATCGGTGAAAAGCACCGATGCTTTTTGAGTCTTGCTATTATTTTTCAGACTTTTTTTCTTCCCAACACTCAGCACCTGTCAGACCTGGAATCGTACTTGCTTTAAAAGTTGGATTCAAACCTTTTTTACGTTGAACCGTGAAATCATCCAGTACTTTGAATGCGACTTTACCAAGCATTAGAATGACAATCAAATTCAAAATCGCCATCATCCCCATGAATAAATCCGCCATGCTCCAAACAACGCTAACTTTTGCCATTGCACCAAACATCACCATACCAAGTACAGCAACACGGTAAACTGTCATCCATGATTTATTCCCATTGATAAATTCAATATTGGTCTCACCATAATAGTAATTCCCTATTATCGAACTAAACGCGAAAAACATAATGGCAACCGCGATGAAGTAAGGAGCCCACGCCCCAACGTGCACAGCCATCGACGCTTGTGTCAAGATGATCCCATCCTGTGCTCCAGTACCATAAAGATCAGCCAACAGAATGATAAATGCGGTAGCTGAACAAATAATGATGGTATCGAAAAAGACACCAAGGCTTTGAACAAGTCCCTGCTTCGCTGGATGAGAGATACTTGCAGTAGCTGCTGCATTCGGCACACTCCCCATCCCGGCTTCGTTTGAAAATAGCCCTCGTCGAATACCTTGCATCATGGCCGCACCGATACCACCACCGACCATTTCCTGAATACCAAAAGCATGCTCAATGATTAACTTGAACATAGCAGGAACTGCCGTAATGTTCGTCATCACGATGTAAGCCGCAACAAGTATGTAGAGAATCGCCATAACCGGGACAATGGTTTGCGTGACTTTGACAATCCTTTTCACGCCACCAAAAATGATAACTGCCGTTAATAAAACCAGTGAAACACCCACTAGCCATTCAGGAATGCCAAAAACATCCGTGAACGATTGGCTAATTGTATTCGACTGAACCGCGTTAAAAATAAAGCCAAAACAGACCGTCAAAAGAATCGCAAACACAATCCCAAGTTTCCGCAATCCAAGCGCCTTTTGCATGTAATAAGCAGGCCCACCTCGAAAAGTATCGCCGTCTTTCACTTTGTAAACCTGTGCAAGCGTACTTTCCACGAACGCTGTCGCCATCCCGATGATTGCGATAATCCACATCCAGAATACAGCTCCAGGACCTCCAATTCCAATTGCAAGTGCAACGCCTGTAATATTGCCCGTCCCTACCCGAGACGCAGCACTAATGGTAAACGCCTGAAACGGGGAAACACCATCATTGCTTTCTTTTTTCTCAAAGACCAGACGGAACATCTCGCCAAACAACCGTACTTGGACGAATTTCGTACGAATCGAGAAGTAAGCACCAATTGCCAAAAGAGCACCAATCAGTATATACGTCCACATAAAATCATTCGCCGGACCAACCAACCATTTCAATACCTCCATGATACAATCCCTCCTCATTCCTACTGTCCACACATTCAATTACTGCATGCAACAAAGAATCTTTTTTGCACGAAACTTAGAATACCACAGGATATCTTCTGAACACGCAAAAAACGTGAATGTTGAAACATTCACGTTTTTTTATCAAAATAGGATGATGAAGTATCATAACGCCGCTTTCACGGTTTTGCGATAGTAACCGACCGTTAAGAAAGCAAAGACCAAGTAAATCAACGCATACAAGCTCATCGCAATCGAAGCGGGTACCGTTATATCAGACATGAAAAGGAACGATGCGGCTTTGATGGCAAATATCGAGTGTAGCAAACCAATTAGTAACGGTACGCCAAAGACAAATAATTGCTTGCGGACGATGCCGCGCATAATGTCTTGAACGGTGAAGCCGAGCTGACGCATTGTCGCATAGCCTTGTTTCTCCTGCTCTGCCTCCGTCATTTGTTTGAAGTATAAAATGCTACCTGTTGAAATGAGGAATACGAGCCCAAGGAAGCCTGCGATAAAGATTAGTAAACCATTGGTCTGAATCGCATTCTGATAGAGCGTATGGTAATCCATACGGTATTCCGTAGGTGCGCCTCCTGCGTATTTATCCTGCATGAAAATGGCCGATGCTTTTGCACGTTGGTCATCATCTGGCACTTGGAACGTCTCGATGACTAACGACCAATCACTGTCCTCGTCTGTTACGAGATTCCCCTCCAACTCGGCAAACGTCTCCTCGCTGACAATCATCGGACTACCACCCAAATTCATATTCATAATGCTGTCCTTTTCAACAGCAACCACTTGAATCGGCAACTCCAAATCATTATCCATAATCGTCAGCGTAGCCGGAAACTCCTCTGGCTTTGCTTCTAGATGCAAATTCATATCATGAGATATTGCACTACCCTTTGGTGGAATTTGTACATCTTTCCCTGCTGCACGTAATTGTTCTGCCATGTAAAATGAAACAGAAGGACGCACGTTATTGGCGCCTGACCAATAACGGCTGGAAATATCGAGCATACCACCTGTATCTAAAGCGTTAATAGATGCCTGCTTGAAGTCAATACCTGCCACTTTCAGTTCTTCAGCAAATTCATCTGCCAAACCTTCTTCATTTGGATAATTTGTAAACGTAAAATCGAAAGGCATTGATGTCTGCGCCATTTTTTCCGACGAATAAAATAGTGAGTAGGAACCGGCCACCATCGCAAGTGTCATTGCGGACAATACCGTAATAATCGTCAGCGAGTTGGCGTTCGCTTTCATACGGTGCATCAGTGGAGCAAGTGACAAACTATTATGCAATCCTAGATGCCCTTGCTTACGCGCTCGAATTTGATAAAATAACCAACTAATCGTGACACGAAATACGAGATACGTTCCTAAAATCGTTGATGCTAGTACTGCCAACATATTGAAGAATAGCATTTCGTTTATCATGCGCCCTGATAACCAATAACCGTAAATAATGAGCCCTATACCGAGAAGCGCCAACACCGCTGACACAACTGTTTTAGGCTTTTTCGGATGCTCCCCCTTTTTATCGGCATTGAATAGATCCAATAACGTGTTGCGATAAACAGCAACTAACATTTGAGCAGACGTCAAGATAATGATCGCAACAAATACAACAGCAGTTTGGATAATCGCTGCTAGCGAAAATGACACTGCGATAAACCCGTCGTACCCAATCAACTTCATCAGTAATAATAAGAACACTCGGGAGACAAGCATCCCAGCTCCAATCCCAATGATAAGTGCCCCCGCCCCAAGAAGGGCATTTTCGATAATGAGAAGACGCGCCACTGCGCCTTTCGTCAATCCAATCAATTGATACAGCCCAATTTCTCGACTTCTTCTTTTCAAGAAAATCGCATTCGCATAGACAACGAATATGCCAGCAATAAAAATCAGTAAAATGCCCGCTGCTTTAAATGCCGCTGCCATATTCATCGACTTTGCTGACTTCTCGATAACCGCCGCGTCGTGTTGCAGTGTCGCAAAAACAAAATACAACACAACACTAAAAATCAGTGCAAAAAAGTATAAGTAATAATGCTTAATATTCTTCCGCATACTGCGAATGACGAGGTCAAATAGTGTCAACGCTGTCACCCCCGAGAACGCCTTGAACGTTCAAGATGTCCTGAAAGAAGGCTTGTCTCGTTTTATCGCCACGATAGAGTTCCGAGTAAATGTTGCCGTCTTTCAAGAACACGACACGACTGCAATAGCTTGATGCAACAGGATCATGCGTGACCATCATAATGGTGACACCACGCTTTTTGTTGACATCCTCCATCGTGCCAAGCAGGGAGGACGCTGATTTTGAATCGAGTGCACCCGTTGGCTCATCCGCGAAGACCATGGATGGTTTGTTAATCAATGCGCGCGCAGCAGATGTCCGTTGCTTTTGCCCACCGGAAATTTCATGGGGATATTTATGTGCGAGATCTTTAATGCCAAGAATATCGGCGATGCTGTTAAACTCTGCCTCCGCCACTTTTTTCTTCATTTTCCCAAGCGATACGGGCAATAATATATTCTCTTTTACAGTCAGCGTATCGAGCAAATTATAGTCTTGGAAAATGAATCCGAGCTTATCACGCCTAAATGCAGACAGCTCTGCGTCTTTCATCTTAGATATATCGGAGCCACCAATAAGGATAGCTCCTTCTGTCGCGCGGTCGATAGTTGCAAGAACGTTGAGCAATGTTGTCTTACCAGCTCCAGACGATCCCATAATGCCAACGAATTCTCCCTCGCCAACACGAAGATCGATTCCTTTTAATACTTGTTGAACATTGCTACGAGTACCGTATGATTTTCGTACATTTTTTGCATGTAAAATCGTTGTATGTTGTTTCACCCTAATGCCCCCATGTTTGCTTATTTATATCATTAGCTTACCGCGCGTCTTCGTACCGGTCGTTTGATTTACGTGACAAACAAGTCGTTCAATGTGACAGTGTTGTCATGTTAGATAAAAAATCCGCAAAAGCAGAAGTTGCTCTTACGGATTTCTGCTTTCAGTTCAAGTCATCTGTCACCCCTTGAAAATTGGTATGCATATTATCGCAATGCTGCCTTCACAGTCTTTCGATAGTAACCAATCGTCAAGAAAGCAAACACAAGATAGATCAATGCATATACACCCATCGCGATGGCGGCTGGTACTGTGATATCAGACATGAAGAGGAATGATGCGGCTTTGATGGCAAACACAGAGTGCAATAAACCGATCAATAACGGTACCCCGAAGACGAACACTTGCTTACGGACGATGCCGCGCATAATGTCTTGTACTGTGAAGCCGAGCTGTCGTAACGTCGCGTAGCTTTGCTTCTCCTGTTCCGCTTCCGTCATTTGTTTGAAGTATAAAATGCTACCTGTCGAGATGAGGAACACAAGTCCAAGGAAGCCTGCTATGAAGATGAGTAAGCCGTTGCTCTGCATCGACCTGTTATACATGGAGTAAAAATCGAACGGGTAATTGTCCTCCTTCAATTGTTGAAAAATTTCCGACGCTTCTGCCGCCTTTTCTTTGTCCACTATATTTACCGCATACAATGTTTCAAGATGCTTTTCATCCCCTATAGCTCCCACAGGGGGTAACGTTTTTTTCAGTTCTTGATAAACAGCATCTTCCACAACAAGTTGCGAATCGCTGACTGGATAGTTCACGACATTCCCTTGGCCAACTTCACTAACTGGTATTCGCACTTCATTTTCTCCGCTTGACAAAACAATATCAAATGGTGTTTTCACCGTTTTCAACATCCAGACAATTGAAGCGTCATGGAGAGATGCAGTTTTCGAAGTCGGTGTTTCGATGGCGAGCCCAGCATCTTGCAACTGTTTCGCGCTAATTACTTTCACTTGCGTCATCATCCCTAGCCATTCCGGCGCGTTATCGACGTCCATTATGCCATCCGCCCAAAGTACCTCAACTGTCGATTCCGTAAAGGTGATGTCCCGTTCAGCAAGTTTCTGAGTAAACTGCTTCACCTCGTCTTCACCCGTTTCAAACATGAAATCGAAAGGCATAACGTAGCGTGTTTCTTTTTCTGTTGAATAATAAAGGGAATACGAGCCTGCCAACATCGCTAGCGTCATGGCAGATAACACTGTAATGATGGTCAGCGAGTTAGCATTTCCTTTCATGCGATGCATAAGCGGGGCAAGTGACAAACTATTGTGTAACCCAAGATGCCCCTGCCTGCGCATTCGAATTTGATAAAACAACCAACTGATTGTGACACGGAATAGAAGATACGTCCCAAAAATTGTTGATGCTAGCACCGCTAACATATTGAACATGATCATTGCATTCATCATGCGCCCTGACAACCAATAACCGAAAACAATAAGTGCAATGCCGAGCAAAGCCAACACAGCTGACACAAACGCTTTAGGCTTTTTCGGATGCTCTCCTTTTTTATCGGCATTGAATAGGTCAAGCAGCGTATTCCGGTAAACGGCATATAACATTTGAGCAGACGTCAGTGCGATGATTGCAACAAACACAGCGGCCGTTTGGATAATGGCTGCCATCGAAAAGGATAACTCGATGAACCCGTCGTAACCGACTAGTTTCATCAGCAATAACAAGAACACACGAGAGACCAGCATCCCTGCACCAATCCCAATGACAAGCGCCCCCACTCCTAGAAGGGCATTTTCAATAATGAGCAGTCGAGCTACTGCGCCTTTCGTCAATCCAATCAATTGATACAGCCCAATTTCTCGACTTCTTCTTTTCAAGAAAATCGCATTCGCATAGACAACGAATATCCCGGCGATAAATATCAGTAAGACACCCGCCACTTTAAATGCGGAATCCATATTCATCGAGTCAGACCGCTCACTAATAACCGCCGAATCATATTGCAATGTTGCGAAGACAAAATACAGCACAACACTTAAAATCAACGCGAAGAAATATAAATAATAGTGTTTTATATTTTTCCGCATGCTCCGAATGACAAGGTCAAATAGTGTCAACGCTGTCACCCCCGAGAACGCCTTGGACATTTAAGATGTCCTGGAAGAAGGCTTGTCTCGTTTTATCGCCACGATAGAGTTCCGAGTAAATGTTGCCGTCTTTTAGAAACACTACGCGGCTACAATAGCTTGAAGCGACAGGGTCATGTGTGACCATCATAATCGTGACACCGCGCTTTTTGTTGACATCCTCCATCGTGCCGAGCAGGGAGGACGCTGATTTTGAATCGAGCGCACCTGTTGGCTCATCGGCGAATACCATCGATGGTTTGTTAATCAATGCGCGCGCAGCAGATGTCCGTTGCTTTTGCCCACCGGAAATTTCATGGGGATATTTATGTGCAAGGTCTTTAATGCCTAGAATATCAGCGATGCTATTAAACTCCGCCTCCGCCACTCTTTTCTTCATTTTCCCAAGCGATACGGGCAATAAAATATTCTCCTTTACAGTCAGCGTATCGAGCAAATTATAATCTTGGAAAATGAATCCGAGCTTATCACGACGAAATGCAGACAGCTCTGCATCTTTCATCTTCGAAATATCAGAGCCACCAATCAGGATTGCCCCTTCTGTCGCGCGGTCAATTGTCGCAAGAACATTGAGCAATGTCGTCTTCCCTGCTCCAGACGATCCCATGATGCCCACGAATTCTCCTTCAGCGACACGAAGATCGATTCCTTTTAATACTTGTTGAACGTTGCCACGTGTTCCATATGATTTTCGAACGTTTTGTGCATGTAAAACGGTTTTATATGAGTCCATCAATTTTGCCTCCTTGTTTATCATGTCCTTATCGTACCGCGATAGGAAACCACGGTCGTGTGATTCACATGACAAATAACAAGGGCAATGTGACATTGTTGTCATGTTGGACTAATTCGTTTTTCCTTTGCGAACCGTTCGAATTTGATCAAATTCATTTTCTGTCGGAAAGATCAGTGTAACCGTCGTTCCTTGGCCCAATATTGAATCAGTAGTCAAAGTGATTCCAAGTTTATCTGCTACTGTTTTCGCTAAATAAAGTCCAAGCCCTGTCGCTGCATTCTGAAGACGTCCCGTCCCACCGGTAAATCCTTTATCGAAAATTCGAGGAAGGTCATGTGGCGGAATACCTGAGCCCTCATCTTTTATGGTCAGCAAGACGTTTGCACTTGGCATAACTTTTGTGGAGATCAAGATTGTACTGCCTGTCGGGCTGTATTTCACTGCATTCGTCAAGATTTGTCGAATAATGAAACGACTCCATTTAACGTCCGTCACCACTTTTGCGTCTTCCCCCTCAAACTCGACTGCAACGTTTTTTTCCATACACCATGTAGCCAATTCGCGGACTTCTGCCGCAGCCAATCGTTGAACATCCGTGTTTTCCACAATATAATCTGCTTCGAGGGTTGGCAGGCGGGATATGTATAGCTGTTGGTCAATTAGCAAGTAAACGCGAAGCCACTCCGCTTCAAGTTTTCGAATAGCAGGATCATTGCGATGTGCATCAATCAGGAGTTTGATCGCAGTGAGCGGTGCTTTTACTTCGTGCACCCATGCAGCGGTATAGTCACTTTCAATAACATTCGCACGTCTCACATCGGCCAGTTCCTTTGAAAAAGATAACGCCGCAAGTCGTAACACTTCATTCGTTATTTCATCACGCATAAAAACCGTTTCTGGCAATATTTCATGCCAATCGGCCGCGGAATCATTCGTCAGGGCAGCTAATTCTTTCGTGAACTTCATTTCTTTTCTGTAACGCCAGACAACAAAAAGAATGAGAGCTGTGATAAGTAGAACATTGACATACAACACAGACGAAAATTTCGTATCAATTCCTTGATCCAGCCAAATAAGCATGTCCGCCAAGCCAAGTGATAGTAGGAAAAAGGTAATCCAGCTAGCCATATCTTTTACATAACTTATGAACATGTAGATAACTCCTTCCTATAGCGTAATCGCCATATAGCCGAGCCCTTTTTTCGTAATGATTGCTTCACCAAGTCCAAGTTCCGCAAGTTTTTGCCGGAGACGGGTTACATTTACCGTCAACGTATTATCATTGACGAATCGTTCATCATCCCATAACTTGCGGATCAAATCATCACGCGACACAATTTCATCAGTCGATTGAACCAGTACCGCCAAGATGAAAAACTCGTTTTTCGTCAATTCAACTTCCTTGCCGTCCATCCGAATAACGCCGCGCTTCATATCAATAACTGCACCGTTCCATTCGAGTATGTCCGATGCTTCTTCCCCGTACGCATAGGTGCGCCGTAGGATCGCTTGAATTTTTGCCAGTAACACATCCGTATGGAATGGCTTCTGAATGTAATCATCTGCCCCCATATTCATCGCCATGACCATATCCATTGGATGATCACGCGATGATAAAAAGAGGATCGGCACCTTTGAAACCGCACGTATTTCACGGCACCAATGGAACCCATCATACGCTGGCAACTGGATGTCCATTATGACCAGATGCGGCTTCTCTTGAATAAAAGCACCCATCACATCATGAAAGTCATCCGGCCCCGTCACATGGAGTGACCATTGGCCAAGTCGTTCTTTCAAGGTATTAAAAATCGCTACATCATCTTCAACAATGAAAATATTCATATCCATTTACGTCGCACCTTCTTTCTGTATCCATCATAATGGAAATTCGGTCCAGTTGGAACTCGAGACAGTACTTGCAAGAAAAAACACCACAAAAGAATGTGGTGTTTTCAGCCAATCTAGATTTCCCCAGTATTCAATAGTCCGTATTTCCTTTTGAAGCGTTCCAATATTTTTATCCAACTGGCACTAAAGACAGCAAGAAAGAATACATTCGATACCCCATGTGCAAGGTCAAAGTAAATACTTGCAACATAAATACCCGCAAAGAATTCCCAAGTTAAACTTTCAATATTACTCAAGACGATCCACATGTTCATAAACCAGCCGAAAACATAGCCCCACATAAAACCGAACACATATCTGCCCCATATATTCCTCAGCCACCATGTATTTCGGAGTAAACCAGCACTCATGCCCATCATTCCCCATGCATACATCTGCCACGGCGTCCACGGACCTTGTCCCAGAAAAAAGTTGGAGACAAGTGCTGCTACAGCACCTACAATAAAGCCCGATTCTGCCCCAAATACAAACCCCGCCATAATAATAACAAATGAAGTTGGCTGAACACTTGGTAAACCCGCAAAAGGAACTCGCCCTACCGCAGCAATTGCCGCAAGCATCGCCAACAGTACAACCTCTCGACCAGCAATTTCTCGCATTTCAAAACGAGCAAAAAATGGTAACATTATGCACCCAATGATGACCAAGCTTAATAGTAGATACGAGTTATACTTAAAAAGCATGATAGACACCACTAGCATCACAAGGATGATAAAAGAAACAATCGTCAAATACTTACGGGATTGAGCCATGTCGTCTGCGCCCCCCTCAACGTCAGTACTTCACGTACAGGACTCATTCGGGTCGCACGATTAATAGCCGTCGTGTAAAAGTAATTCCCTTTAAAAAGTTGTTCCGGCGTACCATCGACCGTTATTTCTCCGTCAAACATCATCGCGCATCTTTCAGCATGTTGAGCAGCAAATTCAATGTCATGCGTCACCATCATAATGGTCAACCCTTCTCTATGTAGCTTCGCTAACACTTGTGAGAATCGTTCTTTTGAAATCGGATCAAGCCCTTTTGTCGGTTCATCAATAAATAACATGTCAGGCTTGCCGATTAACATACACGCAAGAGCCGCTTTTTGTACCTCTCCACCCGAACAATCATAAGGATGACGATGTCGTAAATGTTCGATACCAAATGCATTTACAAGTTCAGTTATCACTGCATCACCATTTTCGACCTGGTGGCGGACCACTGCCCCCTGCATCTCTTTTTCAATCGTATCATGCAGAAAATACGTCCTAGGATTCTGCGGTAAGTAAGCAATCTTTTCATACAGTTCCTTGCCCTTCAACTTGCTTGTGTCTTTTCCTTCAAAACGGGCCGTTCCCCGCTGTGGTTTGACACTTCCAATACAAGTTTTCAGCGCAGTCGTTTTGCCCGACCCGTTGCCGCCAACTAGCGCAAAAAACTCGCCTCTTTGAATATGTAGGGAAAAGCTTTTTAATATCATTTCACCTTTCTTGTCATACTGAAAATAGACATCATTTACGGCTAATAATGATGAATTTTTCAAGGGATCATTAGTCTTCGCAAGCTCTACAGCTATATCCGTAGAGCTCGGCATCGTTGCAAGCCACTGTTTACTTTCCTTCACCGTTAAAGGGATTCGCCCGGAGTCCGGATGCGTTTCCTGTTCCATATAAAGTCGCGAAATCGACGGTACATAAGGGATAAATCGCTCATCTTGATGTGTATACAAATCATAAATGAGCTGTCTACTACTTCCTTCATAAACAATCTCTCCACTGTTCATCATAAGCACTCGATCCGCAACGGCAAATAGCTCCTCCAAACGGTGCTCGACAAGAATAATCGTAATCCCCATTTCCTTGTTCAACCTTTCCAACATACTGATCAAATCTTTCGCTGCAATCGGATCGAGTTGCGAAGTCGGCTCATCTAGCAATAACACTTTCGGTTTCAATAAAAGAACGGACAGCAGATTGAGCATTTGTTTTTGTCCGCCGGATAGTTCGGATGGTTTTAATCGCAATAGACCTTCCATGCCGAAAAAGTGCACCATTTCCGCAACCCTTTTTCGCATTTCAAAATTCGAATACCCAAGATTCTCTAGCCCAAAAACGATTTCCTGCATCACTTCATCCATCACAATTTGGTTATCTGGATCTTGAAAGACGAGACCAATCTGTTCAATTAACGTTCGGTCATCCCACTCTTCTAAACATTTTCCAGCATACAAGATTTCGCCCGTCCGATTGCCAACAGGGGCAAGTTCCTTTTTTAACAGACGTAACAAAGTCGTCTTACCGCAACCACTTGGTCCACATAGGACGACAAACTCCCCTTCTTCAATGGTCAGATTTACATTAGAAAGTACTTTCCCTACTTCATCTGGAAATCCAAATGACACATTTTTTATATTGAATACTTCCATTTCACTTGCTCTCTCCCTTCAACGAGTAATGGAAATGCTAGAATGACCATCATACAAATCAGCATCATCCAATCGAATAAATAGAAGCGAAGGGTACCAAGTTCCGGATAAATGATGATTTTCCCATACCCTAGAGATCCACCTGCGATACAGACGGCAAAAAGAGCAACTAACGTTATCAGCCAGCCTTTATCACGTTTACTCATTCTATAAGGAATGTACGGACTTCTCTTTCCTATTCCATATCCCCTTGCCTTCATGGAATCTGCTGTTTCAATCGCTTCTTCTAACGACCATGTCAATAAAATCTGCATCATCGTCATACCACTTTTTGCCCGTTCCCGTATCGTTCCAGACGCAATTGTCATCCCGCGGATCCGCTGGACATCGTTGATTTCATCCAACCTTCTTTTTAAAAGAGGGACGAAACGAATCGCTAGCATCATTAAAAAAGCAGTCCTCGGCAAAAACTTAGAGAATACAAATAGAAATTTATTCCCATTTAAGATTAGATTAAATGAGATGAACATCAGTAGAATAATTACTAAGGATAACGACATGACAACACCGTACAACGTTGCTTCAAGTGTTACTTGCTTTCCACGAAAGTAAAAGAAAATAGTCGTTCCTCGTGAATTTATAAATGGATTGATCAAAATAATGACAGCACTCATTCCGACAAGCATAGGCACCCATTTTCTTAATGCTTTTCCATTGTCATGCGTCAGATTAACGCCTATTAACAATAAACACGCCACCAGTAAAAACAATGGATGATTCATATACATTGCTAAAACCCCGACACAAACATAATAGAAAAAAATCACAAATGGATGGTAGCCTCGAAAACCATTTTCCATGTATGTACACCGTCTTTCCTTTATTGCATATACTAAAAACTTGTTGAAAGATGCCTTTTTATAGCTATAACATAGTAAGGAAAAAACCGACCTTATGCGTTTTCGCACACACAAGTCGGTTTTTTCTCAAGCAAATTCATCGGCGGAACGGCTTCAAATCAGCGCCAATATCGACACCTAAATTTGTCGTATAAATCCATTCCACTCGATCCCCTGCCACTAAGGGAACTACCCCAGCACCTCGGTCCGGAAAAATGCCATTTACACGGTACATCCAACCGCTCCCTTGGCCCCTATCAAACTCATACACATTGTTAATACCCTCGATATACGCAGTGCCACCTTGTCCACCACGATAATCCATTTGAATCTTCTTATCTTTTGTAATGGCAATTAAAGCCTTCAGAACTGTATCTCCGTCAGTAATCTCCATTTCGGTCGCTGGCAATGGAACTTCAGTAGAGGAGATAACAATTGAGTAGACAATTGTATCCCCCTTTGGTTCTGGCTGCTCCTCTTTTTCAACTGGCTTTTCTGCCGGTGGAGTCTTAGAGGGTGTAGAAGGTGGAGCAGTGGGTGCTGGTGTCGTAACAACCGGCTTTTTTTCTTCTGGAACCGGCTGAGTTGGTTGCTTATTAACCACACGCTCAGGTTCTACTGGCTTATTTTTTGGTTGCTCAATTGTAGCTGTTTTGTTTTTTTCTTGCTCGTTGTTAGTTGCTGAAGTTTCCTTCGCCTTCTCCACTTTCACAACCGGTTTTTCTTGTTCAACTTTTACGTCTTCTATTTCTTTTACTTCTTCATCTTCTTGTGATTCTGTTACATCCAATTCAACAGACTCTTGCTGTTCGTCAGACTGACCCTCATTCGGTATTTCTTGCTGCCCATTCTCTGGTTTTTCTAGCCCCGTCGGCTTCTGCCATGATGTACCACACGCACTTAACATCATAAAAATAGCTAGTAACAAAGCGAACAACTTCACATGACTTTTCAACGATGGCCCTCCTTCCGTTTTGCAAAAGTCTCCAACAAAAATGACTAAACGTACAACATACTGCAAACAAATAATTACTGGCGCACCAGGTGCATGCGCCACATTAAAGCACTCACATTACTTTTTCACACCATTGTCCATTGCACGAGATAGGAATACCGCAAATTGCGCCCTAGAAACAGATGATTTCGGGTCGAACTTCCCACTTGTTGTCCCCATCGTAATTTTATTCTGATATAAAATTTCTACATCTTTCCGATGAGATGCTGATATATGGTTCATATCTGCTATATTCACTTCTTCATTTGTAGATTTTAAATCAAAAGCCCGCACCAAAACAGACGCCATTTGTTCACGTGTCAAAATGTCTGTAGCCCCAAAAGTCGTGCCATTCCCTTTGCCCATAAAGATACCCGCAGCTTTTGTTGCGTTTGCTGCCTTAAAGAAAGAACTAGATTTTGCAATATCTTTAAATCCAATCGGTGATCCTGCAGTATTCAAACGAAGAGCCTTGGCAAAAAGAATTGCCGCTTGTCCACGATTTAAATGTTCATTAGGCTTAAATGTGCCATCTGGATAACCGCTAATCACACCTTCTGCTACGAGTCGGGAAATTTCTTCATATCCAAATGTTTGCTTCGTGACATCCAAAAACGCAATGGTTGGCTTCTTGCCAGATACGTCAGTCATATCATAAAGACGGTTTTCTCCATTTTTCAAACGATTATTAGCGATAAAGGCCAGCAAGCCCTGTTGGGTCGCCATATAGTTACTTTCGCTACCTTTCGTATGCGAGATACCTCCATCTTTATTCACAAATGCAAGAAGTGCGGTACGTAAATCACCTTTCCCTTTCTTAAACCGTTTGTCAGACAAATCAATGCCAAGACTAGACAAGGCGATGATGACTTGTGAAATGCTTTCACTATTCACTGAGCCTGCTGATTGGAAGCCACCTTCTACTCTTTGTTGTTTCGACAACCATTCTAACGCCTTGTTTGTTGCTGTTTTCACTTCTTGTGTTTTTTGATAGTTTGCTAATGCTTGAAGTGCCATAGCCGTCATATCTACATCACTCGTAGCACCTTCTGCCAATGGGAAGCCCCCATCACTATTTTGCTGCTCCAGAAGCCACTTGAGTAATTTTTCTCTTGTCCAACTTGCATTTTTCGGAACTTCATAGTTGTTCGAGTCAAGTGCTAGTAAAGCAAAAATCACACCATTTGTACCCTGAGCTGTCATTCGCTCATTATTATAAATCTTCTCGATAAAGTCATAGCCCGCAATATTTTTTGGATCCTTCCCAATTGCGGTTACAGCTAATACCATACGTTCATAATCCGTCACTTTTCTAAAGCTACCTTTTTGTTCTTTTACATATTTCTCAAATGCATGATAGTAAGCACTAGGAACAGCTTGGTTTGATCTTGCTAATCCAAGTACATCCCAATCGATAAAATGATCATAGTTTGAGAAATCTCGGTTCGCTTTCATCCATTTCGTTGCACCCGTAATGGACTCGTCAGGTATAGTTTGCTCTTGGTTGTTGTTATTGTTGTCTTTATCTTTGTCCTGCTCTTCACCAGAGACATAACCGCCACCAATGTCATGGCCTAGATCTTTCGTATATCGCCAACGAAGAACATCTCCGTCATTCAAATAGTAGGTTCCAGCACTATGATCCGGGTACACACCGTTAACCGAATACATCCAACCACTTAATGGTCCTCCGTCAAACTCTCCTAAACCGTCAATAGCTTGAACATAGAGCGTTGCTCCGCTACCAATATAATCAATTGAAATCCCTTTTTCACGGACTACTCTTTCCAATAAAGTAAACGCTGTGTCACCTCTTTGAAGGGTAGCATCCATAGATCCAATAATATCGCCTTGATCCATTGTCCGTTTTTCAACAGATAGCGTAACCGACTCAATCGTCGGAAGGGTACCACCTCCGCCGCCTCCAGAACCTGGATTTCCCGGCTCTATAGCTGTCGTTTCAAACGCTAGAAACTCAGTAAAATGCTTCGTTTTGATAATAAGGTCAGCGCCGTCATTGTAAGCATAGACATCTTCTACTGCACCTCTTGCGGCGTCTGCTTTCGGATACTTTTTAATCAATTCAAAGTTTCCAGCAGTATCAATAAATCCAGCTTCATGTTCTCCAATATCCTTGAATGTAAGAGTCACATGTTGATTGAAGTTAATTTGCTTGGCTCCACCCACTTTGATGTGAGCGTCAATAGTTGATACCTTTTTACCATCTAGTTTCGAGTTAACTTTTTCCTTATCGCTATTGTTAGTCTCTTGATAAGTTGGTGCTTGAATTTTCTTATCCCATACACCTTCAACCTGAGTATCTCCCGGGATATTTAATGTCGTATCTCCGCGTTCCACCGTAATCTCTGGCAACACTAGCTTGTCAAATTGCTGGAAATCCAGTACGACGGGTTTAGATACATCCGGCTGTGAATCATTATCAAAAACAAATGGTGTATCAGGCTTTACTGATACTACAACCGTATCTGGTTCTGTTTGAACTTCCTTCCCAAAGTCGTACAGTCTACCTTCGCCTTTTTCAAATAAATCAAATGCGACAAGAGCTTGTAGCGCTTGTTCATTTGCCATCCCGTTAGAAGTTTTATCGGCTACAGTATGTTTAAAGCCGCCATCCTCCGCCTTGAAGCTCAATAGATGGTCAATTAAATGGATGCCATTTTTCGTAAACTGCTCTCCGCGTGGATCGATGTTATTTGCCGTTAGTCCAATGATGACTTGTGATGTCGCTTCACTGGAAATCCCACCAACAAATGCTTCGTTAAATCCGCCGGTAGGACCTTGCGCAGTTGATAAGTATGCAACCGCTTTGTCGATTGCTGTTTTTGCATTCGTTTTATCTTGATATGGAGCTAACGCAATCAAAGCCATTGCTGTAATATCGACACTCGAAGTACCTGTTGTCGATGCCGATAAACTCCATGAACCATCTGTTTTTTGATACTTTAACAGTTCGGCAACAAGCTTATCACGTGTCCATTTTGCATTCTCGGGGACTTCAAACCCTTTTGAATCAAGGGCGATGAGTGCAAAAATAATACCGTTGTTTCCTTGATAAAGGATGCTATCAGTATTTTCCCATGTCCAATGCTCACTCGTATGGATTTTTTCAATCAAACTAAACCCTTGTCCGTTGGCATTGCGTGCATCGATTCCAACCGCTGCCGCTGCAATGGTTAGACGTTCAACATCGGTAATTTTTAGTCTCCCCGAGCCAACTTTATCAATGACTTGGCTATTCAAGTTCGCTAAAAATAAATCAGTGTAACTTGCCGGAATTTCAACACCAGCTCTTGCAAGTCCAATTGCTCCCCATTCACTCAGAACTCCCTTTTGAAGCATCAGTTCACTAACACTTCGAATGGCCGATTGAACAGCAGTATCTGAATCTGGTTTCTCTTCTAAATTCGGTTCCGCAATCCTTTGCCATACCGATTTCCCTTTTTGGATATCTGCCAATGCAACCAGCGCTTGCTCTGTTGCCATACCATTTACATTTTTATCGTTGTGCTTCCACTTAAATCCGCCGTTTTCCATTTGGAAATCTTTATATGCGTCCACTACCGTTTTTCCGTTTACAATCCATTTCTCTGCTAGCATATCTTCTCCAACGGCTACTAGTCCTGAAACAGAAGTAGATAGACTGTTGGAGTTATCTCCCATCCCAAAATTGCCCGGGGAGTTGAAGCCGCCATTTGTTAAATCTAATTGGCGTTCTTTCAAGTATTTCTTTGCTCGTTCAATCGCCGCATCAACAGCACTATCACCTTGATAATTCCCTAACGCGAGTAACACCATTCCTGTTATATCTGTATCAGATATACTGCCGAAAAGAGCAAATCCGCCATCACTTTTTTGTGAATCCAATACATATTTTACTGCTTGCTGTTTCTTGTCTTTATTCCACTTTCCTACATCCTGACCTAGCTTTTCGCCTGCGTCTAACGCAAGCATTGCCCATACATGTTTGTTCATGCCACCGATACTGCCATCAGCTTTTTGCTGTGCCGCTAATTCAGCATATAGATTTCGATTGGTCTCCCAGGCTTTCGAAGGGTCTTTCCCCATCGCCAGCAAACCAAAAATATAACGAATATGCTCCGTGTCAAATGTATCTTCCTTCAATTTCGGATCTGTCGTTTGCCAACTTGGCAATGACCAAGAACCGTCCGTTAGGTTCTCGCCAGCCCCCCATAATGCAACAAGCTGCCACCATGAGGACACGTTCTTACTTCCTGATTTATAATACTGAACCGTGTCTTCAATCATTTTATCCAGCTGCGTTTCTTCTGGAACATTTTCACCCTTTAAAACCTCAACCAAATTTGTTTCACTTGCATCGCTACCATCCAACGCTCCAGCTAGTGCAGTGATTGCAAACGTACCCTCTTGTGCTTTTCCGTTAAAAGAAATCGTCACTTTCTGATTACTTTCACTGGTGATTGTATCGATTTCAAGACCTGTCGTATTTTCCTGAATAGCCCAATTCGCTTTATCTGTTACATTAGCTGAGAATGTATCATCTATTACCAACACAGTGACCGCTGGATTGATGGTTCCAGCCTCTACTATTGAATCTACAGATAACCGAGGTGTGGGACTAGGTTCCTTTTCTCCTTCTTCTAGCACGATGACTTTGCTATAAGGACGAGTTATATTACTGTACTGGCCATCAAGTCGTTGTGCTGATATATGATATTCACCCGGTGTATCGAATCGTAAAGATGCAATGCCTTGCGCATCCGTTTCAATTTCTTGGCCATCTATTTCGAGTGGCGCATCATTTACAAGGATGACTGCATTATCAATCGGCTGAGTTGATCCATAGTTATCACCCATTAATTCAAATTGAATTTCTTCACCTGCATGAACCTCAACCAATTCTTTATCGAACCATGTAAATGTATTTGTAAAGTAGTTGGTTACAAAATATAAAGTAATGGAGTCATTTTCTTTTAATTGAAAATCCCCAACTCCGACATTTGCATACTCGTTATTCACAAAATACATCCATCCATCCAAACTAGGATTAATCGCGTTCATCTTCAATCCATCAACATTTGTGATGAAATTGCCACCACCAAAATCGAACTTCGTTTTATCTGAGACATCAAAACCGCTTAATTCCAATGCCTTAACAATCGCATGAATAGCACGCGGCCCTTGTGTTGCTGAACTTGCAGTCTCCCCAGTTGCATGGCTTATATCATATGCTTCAACATCGAATTCCATAGGAGGAATAATCGTTTCCCCAAGCCCTTCTATTCGCACCGAGACTTGAATAGAATTGTCTTCAAAAACTGCAAACTTGCTAGGATTGGCCTCTGAAAATGATAGATTACCTTCTTCGCTTCCTTGCGCCTCACCAAGCAATTGTTCTTTTTTTAATGGTTCTGAATCAAGATTGTCTGTCGATTCTAGTTGATTTTTAACATCGAGTGACTGCTCAGTCGAATTTCCTCCAAAGCTTTCTGCACTGACACCTTGCCTTGCATCAAGTGCTATCGCCCCCACAGTTGGTGTAAACAACGATACTGCCAATAACAAACTCAACAAAATTGAAAAATATTTCTTCAACTGATTTTGTAATATACCCAATGAAAATCCCTCCAATTTCTTCTTTCACCTGTAAGTTTAAAGAATCATTTCTAATCGGTATTTTTCCGCAGCTCCTTCTTCAAAAATAAAAACCCCTACCTTCAAAGAAAAAGGTAGGGGCAAATGTATGCTCAAAAAATTAATAAAAAAATTCAAAGATACACAATGCAACCTTTTCCCGGAAGGTATCACGCATGCATACTTTGGCAAGTCTCCTGACTTATGGATCATCGTTTCTTCTGCCTTCCCAGTTTTTCAACCAGTGGCTATAAATAGAAGTCACTTCCCAATTACAGTGGCCGGACCGTACAGGATTCTCACCTGTTTCCTTATTAATCTCTTACTCGAAAGCAGAGAACCAAAATATATATTATTTAATTGTTAAGAATCTGATTCATTATGAATGATAGTATAATCGGAGAATAATTGCAATATCGAAAAAATAATTAATATTCAAGGACCTTGATTGTGCCAGTGTAGGCAAGTTGATTTATACAATTAAGGATTACACGTTAACGAACCTCTTGTCATAAAATACAGTATTATCTGTTTAATCTATCTGATTGTGTTATACTAATCTAGTAAGACATTGTTCGAAAGCTACTTCGAGCTGGATATGTCTTCTTTTTTATTCAGTACGGATGATTTTTTCATCTACTATTTAGGAGTGTATTTATTCTCAAAAAACTACAGGAGGTACTTATGTTAACTTTTGAAAACGTAAGCAAAGTGTATGGTGACGGTTTCCAAGCAGTAAAATCTGTCAACTTCGATATTCAACAAGGTGAATTTCTTGTATTGATTGGACCGAGTGGTTCGGGAAAATCGACAACGATGAAAATGATCAACAAGATGGAACCGCATACCAGTGGTACCATTTCCATCAACGGCAAAGATATCAACTCGTATAATCCATCGGAACTGCGAAGAAATATCGGCTATGTCATTCAACAAATTGGCCTTTTCCCCCACTACACCATCGAAAAAAACATTGCGATTGTTCCCCAACTAAAAGGCTGGAACGCCAAGGAAGTTAAAGCACGTGTCAACGAGCTGCTTGATTTGGTCGGTCTTGATCCAGATATGTACGCAACTCGCTATCCAAAGGAACTTTCCGGCGGTCAACAACAACGTGTTGGCATTGCGAGAGCACTTGCGGGCAATCCCGATATTATCCTAATGGACGAACCGTTCAGCGCACTTGATCCACTGACACGCGACCAACTACAAGCAGAAGTAAGTGCTTTGCATAAAAAGCTAAATAAGACATTTGTCTTTGTGACACACGACATGGATGAAGCCTTAAAAATGGGCGACCGCATCGCCATTATGAAAGACGGTAAACTACTACAGTTGGACACTCCAGAAAAATTACTGCACGAACCAGCCCACGGCTTTGTAGAGGAGTTCATCGGGAAACATCGAATCACCCAAAATCCCGAACTCATGCCTGTTACCGATATTATGTCGGGATCGGTTGTCACTTCTCTTCCTCAACGTTCTCCGGAAAAAGCACTCACGCTTATCCGGCAGAGAAAAATTACAAACCTGATCATTGTCGATGATGACAACAAGTTACTCGGAATCGTTTCCGCCTATGATTTAATCAAAAAGATGGGCGTTATTAAAGCAATCGATGAAATTATGGGATCACGGGAGCCCTTCTTAACGAATACTGCAACAGCTAAAGATGCCATTATCATGATGGACAGTGCGCCTTTCGGTATTATTCCCATCGTCGATAACTATCAAAAAGTGTTAGGTGTCGTAACGCGCGGTTCATTGCTATCTGCTATGTCGAGCCAGTGGACAGAAACGGAGGACAACGCATGAATAACTTAACGATTTGGCAACAACTGTCGCAACAATCACAAATGAGATGGAAAGAAGTGCTCGAAGCGACTTCTGTTCATATTCAACTGGTATTCTTCTCAATGTTGATCGCTATCGCTCTTGGGATTACGCTTGGAATTTTGATCACACGTGTCCCAAAGCTAACAACGATTGTACTTGGTGGCGCTGGGATCATGCAGACCATTCCAAGCCTGGCATTGCTCGGTTTCATGATTCCAATTTTCGGAATCGGTGTCAAAACGGCGATAGCCGCACTATTCCTCTACTCCTTGTTGCCAATTATCCGCAACACATACGCAGGGATTAAGGACGTCGACAAGGCAACGACAGAAGCGGCAAAAGGAATGGGTATGACGAGCATGCAAATTCTATTCAAAGTGGAGTTGCCACTTGCCCTTCCTGTTATTATGGCTGGAATTCGGACTGCCGCAGTCATTAATGTCGGTACGGCAACGCTTGCAGCCTTTATCGGGGCAGGTGGACTAGGAGATTTCATTTTCCTTGGAATTACGCGTGGCATTGATGGGTTGATTTTACTTGGCGCCATCCCAGCCGCACTTCTTGCGATTGTACTTGAAACGCTTTTCGGTGCGATTGAAAAGTGGACCACGCCGGAAGGATTGAAGTAAATGAAAAATAAGTGCATAGCATTGATGTTGACGTTGCTTGTAGCCAGTATGTTATCAGGTTGTATTTTCATCGAAAAAGATTCACTGACACTGGGCTCTCGGAACAATACTGAAAGCATTATTTTGTCACACGTCATGGGGCAATTAATTGAAAACCAAACAGATATTGATGTCATATACAAAGAAAATCTAGGTGGCTCGAACGTCGTCTGGAACGCCATGTTGAACGGCCTGATTGACGTCATACCCGATTACACCGGGACCATTGTTGTTAACTATTACCATGAAGATCCGGGTACAGCAGAAGAAACGCTGGCAACCACAAAACGGCTTGTCGATGAAGACGGTATTATTGCCTTCAACACATTCGGCTTCAATAATACGTACACATTAGCGTTGGATGAATCAAGAGCCGAGGAACTTGGCGTTACGACATTCAGTGACTTCGCTAAAGTGTCGGAGGACTTCATACTCGGTGCTGTTTTTGAATTTATAGACCGTCCGGATGGCTTACCCGGCTTCCAAGAAGAATACGGTCTGAAATTTAAAGACATCAAAGGTATGGACCACGGAATTATGTATCGTTCCATTGGCGCCAAAGAAGTCGATGTCATCAACTCGTACACCACAGACGGTCAACTACAAGATTACGACTTACGTGTACTTGAGGATGATAAATCCTACTTCCCGCCCTATCATGCACTGCCGCTTGTGCGGAAAGAAACACTGAGAGAGTATCCCGAGATTGAAGAAGTATTAAAGCAGCTTGAAGGTATGATCAATGAAGAAGCGATGCAAAAAATGAATGCAAAAGTTGATAATGAAGGTTTAATGGTCGAGAAAGTTGCACAGGATTTCCTTGTTGAGTCAGGTTTAATAAAAGAGTGATGACTGTGGAACCGCACCTCTTGGAAAAGGGTGCGGTTTTTTAAAATAGTGATTCCATCGTATGTGTTAGGACTACCATGCCATTTCCCTTCCCCATTTCCATCCCCCACGATACACTTACACCAACAAAGAAAAAGGAGAGTGGCATGATGAAAATTACACCTATCGGCATCTGGGGCGGCTATCCGAAAGCGAACAGTGCGACGTCGTCTTTTTTTATTGAACATGAAGGATTTCATTGCCTTATCGATTGTGGCAGCGGGGTGCTGTCTTCCTTACAAAACTATTTGCCGTTAGACAAATTGGATGCAGTTGTCATTAGCCTTTATCATGCGGATCATATTGCGGATGTCGGCAGCTTGCAATATAGCCGACTCATTAATTTCTATCTCGGCAAACCGGCACCCGCCTTGCCGATTTATGGGCATATCCAGGATCAAGAGAATTTTGATAAGCTATCGTACAAAGAGCAGACAGTCGGCGTCGCCATTTCCGAGGATGCCGTTACTCAAATCGGTCCTTTTGACGTCTCATTTTGCCGGACAATCCATCCCGTGTATTGCCTGGCTATGAAGTTCAGCATTGGCGATCACTCAATCGTGCTTACTGCCGATACAGAATGGCGGGACGAACTTGTCGATTTTGCACGAGGCGCCGATTTGTTAATTAGCGAGGCGAATTTATATGAAGAGCACGTCGGCAAAGCGCCAGGACATATGGGTGGCAGTGAGGCGGGAACATTGGCGAAGCAGGCGGGCGTAAAAAGTCTTATTTTAACCCACTTGCCATTGCACGGGAATATTGAAGAGATTCTCGACGCAGCTCGCATCGTTTTCAATGGACCTACCGAACTTGCTGTAGTTGGTAAAACCTACGAATTATAAGGCTACTTTCTCCATGCAAAAAGGACTGTCCGCTACCGGAACAGTCCTTTTCTTAGTCCATTAATCGTTATCGTTATCGTTGTCGTCATCGTCGTCGTCATTATCGTTATCATGACGGTCTTTTTCAAACTTCAAGACTTCACCTGAAATAGCGTCGATATCAAAATCGTATTCATATGCGCCCGCTTCAATTTCAATTTCGTAAACTACACGGCCATCGTCATTGTCCAATTTGGCTTTTGACACTATACCTTTTGCTTGTTTCATCGCAATTTTAATAGCGGCGTCTTTTGTAATGTACTTTCCATTAGGGACGACATGATCGTCTCGGTCGTCATCATCCATATGCTCTTGTTCCGTACGCAGTATTTTACCAGTTTGCGCATCGATATCAAGGTCATATTCGATTCCTTTCGAGTGTACCTCTACTTCGTAGACGTCACCAGATTTTTCACGATCCAATTCAATTTCCGTCACTTTGCCACCGACTGATTTTACAGCAATTGCTTTCGCTTCCTCCATTGACAATAAACCTTTTGGCGTAGCCGCTAAACCCTGTCCTGCATTAGCCACCATTGCAACTCCACCTATCATAACCGCACCTGCTAGTGCTGGAACCATCATCCACTTTTTCATCTTTTAACTCCTCCTTTTGTTGTTATCTTCATATTACCAATCGAATATGAGAGGGAAGTGTGAGGTTTATTAGAATTTGATGAGAAAATCAATTACGCCACTTATAGTTATGGGAACCTTCTGTAACTGTCGTTTCGCTTTCCTTATAAAATCATTGGCTACATGAAGTTAACCTTCCTCCCACGTTTGGGACATTACTTTTCCCGAAATGGCGTGGATTATAAAGGTGACTTCACGATCATCCATGGTATCTATTTCAATTAGGTAATAGCCTCCATCTTCGGATTTTTCGTAAGAGACGTCATCTACTTCCTCTATTTCCACTTTTTTAAGTTGCCCAAGTGCAATTTTAATGGCTTGTTCTTGTGTAATCAGTGCATCCTGCCCTGTCGTTTCCTTCACAACTTCAGAAGTTATCGTACCTGTTGTCGCATCAACCGTCACGTTTGTAAACTTCGGATCTTTCGACAGCTTTACTTCGTAAACCGGCGATTTCCCCTTTGTATTCAAGGTAATTTGTTCGGCAGTCCCGGCATATTTTTTCGAGAGAACTTCCTTAACATCCGCTTCGGAAAGCATATGTGGCTCTGGGGTCTTTTCGATCACTTCACTTGTCTGAGTAATCGATAGAACATTCCCCGTCACTGCATTGATTTCAGCTGAATATTTCGCTCCGCTTCGTGTCATGTCAGCTTTATAGACATTGCCCTCTATTGCAATTTGATCGACTGTTCCACCATACATATTCTCTAGCTGCGTTCGAATTTGATCAGCCGCTATTGGCTCCTTCTTATTAATTAAACTCGCTATATATAATCCACCCACTGTTAATATTACGATCGTTAAGAGGGTAGGTATAAACCATGGCTTTTTTTTGAAATTATGCATTCCACTCGCCTCCTTCCATTTATCATACGATGGAAACATTAAAAATCGGTGAGAATCTGCTCTTTCGGAATAATGATTCGGAAGGTGGTTCCCATTCCAACAACACTTTCGATTTTCAATTCCGCAACGAGGCCGTCTGCAAGTTCTTTTGCAATTGCCAGTCCGAGTCCGGTTCCTCCAGTTTTGCGGTTTCGGTCTTCATGAACCCGATAAAAACGATCGAAAAGTTGCGGGATGGCTTCTTTAGGAATCCCATTTCCGTAGTCGGTGACAGCAATCGAAACGTTGGTTTCAGTTTCAGAAATCGTTGTTTTAATTTCCCGTTCGCTATATTTCCTCGCATTGTCGAGCAGAATGAATAGAAGCTGCCTGAGTTTATCAGGATCTGTCACAGCAACCGACTGCTCATTCCCTTCTAATATAAAATCCCGCGTGTATGCTTGGCGCATCGGCTGCAACGTCTTTTCAACTAACGCATGGATATTTGTTTTCTCGAAGTTAAATGTGGCGTGTTCTTGACCTCTTGCCAGTTGTAGCATTTGCGCGATCATGTCCTTCATCCGTACCGATTCGCCAAGGATTGCCCCTACTGCCTCTTCCGCTACCGCACGGTCATCAAACCCGCGGCGTGATAGAAGTCGAGCATAGCTTTCGATAACCGTAAGCGGCGTTTTTAATTCATGCGAAGCGTTCGAAACAAACTGTTCTTGCTTCTTGAAGTTGCACTCAAGCTGACCCATCATATCATTGAACTCATGGCCCATCTGCGCCATTTCGTCTTTCCCTTCTACAGCAACATCGATCTTTTCATAATTTCCTGTTTGCCGGCTTCGGGACATCGTTTGTATAAGATTTTCAATCGGCTGAATCACAATTCGCCCAAGTCCAATACTCGATGCTGTTATCGGAATCATCGCGACCAAAGTTACCCCCAAAAGGATGAGCATAAGTAGGCGTAAATTATGTTTTACATCGGTTAGAAGTTGAATCATTTGTAGTTCAACCACTTTGCCATCTGTCCATATAATTGGCATATTGATGACCATTGCCGGTGTCTTATTAAATTCGTCGATTGAGTATTTTTCCGAAGGTTCAACTTTAGGTTGGTAGTTCCTCATTCCTTCAACCGTCGTAGATTCAACGATTTCCTTACCAGTGGAATCCAGAACACGAACTGCACCGATTGGAGGAAGATACGCAAGGAGCACCAGTGCAGGATTTTGTCCAGTGACCTTACTGAGTGAGGCAACAAGGTCCTCCGATTGCATCTTCAATTGATGATATTCCGTATCATACGCTAACTTCTCGTACACAAAATAGATGCCCGTGTTCGTCAAGGTTAAGATGACAAGCATCAGGAGTGTCGAAAAAAGATGGATTTTTGTTTTAAGCTTCATTGGCTTGCTCCTTTAAAACATAACCAACACCGCGTATCGTCTGGATAAGCGTACTTTTTTCTCCTTGTTCGATTTTCTTCCGAACATAACGGATATATACATCGACGACATTTGTATCGCCATAATAATCGTACCCCCAAACAGCGTCTAGCAACTGTTCGCGTGATAGTACTTGGTTCGGGTGTTTCAACAGATGAAGCAAAAGATCGTACTCCCGTGGTGTCAATTCAATGGTGCGTCCATTCCGACTCACTTCGCGTGTTTGCTCATGAATAGACAAACCGGCGAACTCAAGAAGATATTCATCTTTTGCAACTACAGGCGCACTCGTCTTTGAGAATCGAAGTGCCGAACGAATCCTAGCGAGTAATTCGTCAATTTCAAACGGCTTCGTTACGTAATCGTTTGCACCAAGGTCAAGCCCAGCCACCTTGTCTTCCACATCGTTTTTTGCCGTCAACAAAATAACTGGCGTACCCGCCTCGGTTGCACGAATGCGTCGCAGAACGTCAAGTCCATTTAATCCAGGTAACATAAGATCGAGTAAAACGAGATCCCACTGTTGTTCACGATATTTGATAAGTCCATCAGGCCCCGTATGCGCAATCCCTGTTCCGTACCCTTCAAATTCAAGCTCAAGTTGAAGGACACGTGCGATATTTTCTTCGTCCTCGATAATCAATATTTGCTCTTTCATTTGATTCACCTTCCACTTTTTTCTTTCATCTTAACAGACTCAGACAAAAATGGAGACCCTCACAAATTTCGAAGGTCTCCATGATTTATATTCATTAGTCTGTCATTGCAAGCTGATTTTCATTCATGACAAACATATTTTTAATAAGCATATCCAACATGACAGGCATTTCGACGAATGCGCTGTCGACATGCAACCGCTCTGTTCGCTGATGTGCATCTTTTCCGAAAGGACCTACATTGAGCACAGGCGCTTTCAGCTGGGCCATCTCAGCGAAAGGAATACTGTACGTATCTCCCCAAACCGGTGTGTTACTTTCAAATGCAGTCCAGCCATTTGCATCGTCTTCGAAATTGACATAGCTTAAGTCACAAATACCGTTGAAATAATGAATTTGTTCGACGGTGTTATTAAACGTTTGCGCCATTTTCTTCATCAACTCAATCGACTCTGTTACAAGCGGATCATTCGACGAATTGATAGCCGGATAATACGGAGGCGCGTATAACAAAACGGTAGCCGGTGCAAGTTCTTGACACTGAATCATCAGATTATCGACGATGCGCAACGACTTCTCACGATCATCCCACTCATCATTTTGGAGCGCTTCTTGTTTCCAACGTTCGACTTCCGCGCAACCTAATTTTTGTATAGCATGTTCAAGTAGTTGCTCATAGCGCAATACTTTCACGTCGCCTACACCTTGCACTTGCTCTCTATCACAAATGGCTTTGTAACTTTCATTACAGGCAGCCATCGCTTCTGTTGCCACCTGCTCGAATAGATCCATCACTTCCGCCGCGGTGCGCTTCAATAAGAAGACATTGTAAAGGGCCACTGCACGATACGGTGTTTGTGTCGAATATTGTAGCTTCAAATCCTTTTGTTGCAACGAAACAGGCAGTGGCGTACTTTCGCCGAGATCCGTCTCCCGGAATAGCTCATTCCATTCCATTCGCTGTGTTAAGTAGGAAGCGATATAGTTCGCAGTCATGCCTTTCATCGGTTCACCGACATGCGTTTCCTTGCCATAGAACAAAGCGGCAGGCATAATTTTCCCGATGGTACCCGAGTAAACATATTCCTTGATATCCGTTGGGTTTTGAGAAAATGATGGCTCACTATTTAAAAATAATTTGAATGTCAAATTGTGTTCTTCACGAAGACGGACAAGTTCCGTGACGGCAGCCCGCATACCTGCCGAGTTCACTTCTTCATCAGGTACAGTCGTCAAGATCAGGTTGATTGGCCAATTTTCTACGCTCGCTTTTTCAATTAACTGCATATGAAGGGCGAGCCCCATCTTCATATCCATCGTCCCCCGACCAAATAAGTAATTCCCCGTCTCCAAATCGATACGTGCTGCCTCGGGAAGATCCTTCTTAAAGCCAGGCTCCATCAATTTCTTCGTTAGCTCCTCCGGATGAAAAGCAAGCGGCTCCAACACACCATATTCCTCCGTCCAAACCGTGTCAAAATGACTAATAAGTACAATCGTCTCCGTTGCCTCCGGATGTTTGTACAAAGCTGTGACAAGTTGTCGACCTAAGCCGGCGTCATGTAATTCCAAATGACTCGGATTGTCACGGAAATACTCCAACCCCTTCAGCTTCTCGGCAACTTTCGGTGCAAACGTCCGCTCTCCCTTTGTTAGCGTGCGGCTATCCCAACTAACAAGTTCACATAACAGTGATCGAAGTGTAGAAGGCGTACCCCATCTTAGTTCATCCATATTAATTCTCCTTTAATTCGACAGGTTTCACTTCAATAACATGAACAATCCTATCCTGTTTATCTAATTTAAATTTATAAAACAGCATACAAGCGATGAAAAATCCTACGCCACTGTAAAGACCAATCCGTTGCGTCGGATCAAACGCTAAAAAGATAAGAATGAGCAGACAAAATGCTATACAGAACAGCGGAACAAAGGGATAGAATGGAACCTTATATTTCAGATTCTCTAATTTTCCGCCTGCTTTTAAGTAGCGCCGCCTAAACATCAACTGGGATAATGCAATTCCCATCCAAGAAATCGTAACGGAAATACCTGCAATTGACATCAGTAAAATGAATACCGCATCCGCTTCCATTACACTTGTTAACAAGGATAAAAGTGAGAATGTCATGGTGAACATCAAGGCGGCAAGTGGAACCTTTCGCTTCGACAGTCGACCAAATACTTTTGGTGCCATCCCATCATTGGCCATTGCCCAAAGAAGTCTCGTCGATGCATATAAGCACGAATTCCCTACCGACAAAATAGCCGTCAGAATGACAAAATTCATAATGCCTGCCGCATACGGAACACCGGCAAGTTCCATCAATGTCACAAACGGACTAGCAAGTAAGCCCAATTCAGATGCAGGGAAAATAGCTGACAATACAATGATTGAAGCAATATAGAAAATCACAATTCTGAACAAAATCGTTCGAATCGCTTTTGGAATGTTCTTCTCTGGATTTTCAGTTTCTCCTGCAGCAATCCCGACCAATTCCGAGCCCTGATAGGAGAAAATTACGTTCATCATCGTTACGAATACTATAGCAATGCCTGCAGGGAACATTCCTGTAGGAGCTAAGTTTGTTAAAAATGGTGTTCCTCTATCCTCTAACGGAATAAAACCAAAAATCGCGGCAAACCCGATAATGATAAACAAAATGACCGCAAGTACTTTAATACCCGCGAACCAAAATTCCGCTTCTGCAAATCCCCTTGTAGAAAGGGCATTTAATGAGAAGAGTAGGACCATGAATACCACACACCAAATCCAAATCGGGACATCTGGAAACCAGTGTTGCATAAGGATTCCGGCGGCAGTAAACTCCACTCCCGCAGTTGCCGCAGAACCTACGAAGTACATCCACCCAAGTGAAAAACCAGCGGAAGGACTTATGTAACGAGTAGCATACGTTTGAAATGAACCTGTCACCGGCATGTGAACAGCCAGCTCCCCAAGACAGACCATAACCATGTACAAAATCAGACCACCAAATAAGTAGCCGAGCAAGGCCCCTCCCGCTCCAGCCTGGTTAATTGTATAACCGGCATTTAGAAACAGGCCTGTCCCGATGACTCCTCCGAGCGAAAGCATGAACAAATGGCGGCTTTTCATGGAACGGTTCAATAGATTTTGTTGCGGTTGTTCCCCACTACTGGACATGAAGTTTCCTCCTCTGTTTTCCCTTTATATTTTCCCCATTCTTAAAATCGTAATGACAAACAGCTTAATCCTCCGTCATGCTTTTGAACCTCAGACATATCAAGTTCAATTGTTTGATAGCCTTCTTCCGTGAACTTACGTTTCGTCTCCTCATAGCCACTCGGAATGATGACATAGTCATTGACTCGAATACAGTTAGCGGAGTATTCGTCTTCCCTGCCAATCACAATTTTTTCATAGGAATCAAACGCCGGGTGCTCCACAAACTCTCCCGCTACGACCATCCGGTTATCTCCTAAATAAGCAATTCCAGTTTTCAAATGGAAAAACTCTTTCAGCGGGATAATAGTTGCTTCAAAACCTTCCTGTTCTAGTATCTCTTTCAACTGACGAGCCCCTTCTTCGTTCGTCCGTTCAGAAATACCAATATAAAAATGATTTTCAGCTTGAAGAATATCACCACCGTCAAGTGTTCCAGGTGCTGTTATATAATGAAATTTGTCGTAAAACCCTTTCAGTACACTTTCAATCTCTTTTATTTCCCCGTTACGTGACTCCGCCCCCGGGTTTGTAATCACCGCAAAATCAGGTGTCAATACGGCCGCATCTTCCACAAACGTCGAGTCTGGAAATTCCTCACTTGCCGGAAGATGTGTGACCGTCACGCCGCACTTTTCTAATGCTTCTATATAACTTTTATGCTGTTCTAGTAACTTTTCAAATATCGGTTTTCCTAGATCAGACGTCGTCAATCCATTCAAATAACTTACCCCTGGTGTTTTTACGATTACATTTTTATACATATTCATCCACTCCCCTATTTTAGTTTCGTACAACTGGGCTCGTCAGACATGTCGGACCGCCCGTCCCTTTTACACTGATTTCATCGCCTTTATATTCGTAAACAGTTGCACCTGCGTCCAAAAGCTGCTGCTTCGTGGAAGCGTTTCCATTTACCATTACGCAGACACGTGGTGCAAGTGCTAATACGTTACAACCAAGAGTATGATATTCATCCTCAGGTACTTCAATCAATTCAATACCCCGTTCTACTAACAATTGACGGAAAAATACCGGCATAAGACGAGAATGCACAACCGCCAAATCATGGTCTACCATACTGATGAACGACATCAGATGGAGACATTCTTCTTCACCTTGATCGTGCGGCAGATGAACCACAATGAATTCATCGACAAAAGGCGCAGTCATCTCTTTCAATTGCCGAATGGCTTCATCATTCGTACGATAGCCACGGCCTACAACAATCGTCCTATCATCCAACCAAACGATATCGCCACCATCTGATACTGCTTCTCCTGTCAATTCTCCGACAATCGGAATCTCCTTTTCCATGAGGAATTCTCTATAGACGGCCGCTTCTGGTTGTCTCAACTTTTTACCAGATTTCAAAATGATTGCTCCCGCCGGCGTAAATTTTACCGGATCATGCGCATATAGCGAATCCATTCCTACCTGAGTGGAAGCTGGTAAATAATCAATCTGCGGTACATGTTTTTCAAGAATCGATATAAAATCCGAGAATTCCCGAATGGCCTCCTCAAAATTTGGTTCTTCAAGGTAATTAAATGTTTTCCATTGATCTGCGAGATGATTCTGATCCCGAAACGCTTCACTTGGATGCTTCACAATCACTCGTTCTAGTGGCTTGTACATTGATAAACAATAAGTCATTTCTTTTCACCCTTTTCCGCATAGTGGAAAACGTTTCCTTTCAGTGGAAAGTTTATATACAAAATATATTCTCTCCGTGATACAATGTCAATATATTTAGAAAAATACATCACTATTTTTTCAGAATAATAAATTCGTATTTATGTTGAAATAAAGAATCTTACCTATAACGCTCGGCGCTTAAGGAAGGATTGAACTGCATCCCTCCTTTGTCTTCTTGCGTCGGCTACCCCAGTAGGCGCCTTCGTTGGAGATTATATAAAAATCAAAAGTTCAACATTTATAGTATTTATTTAAACGACAGGCGGTGTTTACGATGCAATCAATTGAACGTGCCATGAAGGTGGCAAATGTCTTGGCGACGCACGCAACAGATAATGGTCTGTCCATTTCAGATCTTTCCAAACAATGTGAGCTCCCCCTTAGCACCATGCATCGATTATTAAAAGCGATGATCAAACAAGGGATGGTCGAGCAAGATGAACGCACAAAATGCTATCGACTTGGTACAATCTGGCTGGAGTATGGGCTGCAAGTGTACGATTCCATGGATTATGTCACTAAAATTAGACCTGAGCTGGAACGCTTGATGCGGGAAGTGGACGAAAGTATTTATCTCAGTAAGCCAAGTGGATTGGAAGCCATCGTTGTCGAAAGAATTGACAGTGAAAATAATTCCATTCGAATTTACGACCAACTTGGTTTACGTATTCCGATGCATATTGGCGCGGCCAATAAAGCGATGCTCGCTAATATGCCTGCCGCAAAATCAAGAACCATATTGGAGAATTTTTTACCTACAGACCAGTTACCGGCAGTTGAAACGATGCTAAAACAGATCAAAAAACAAGGCTACGCAATGAGTCATGGGGAAAGAACAGAAGGTACTTCTTCCGTCGCTGTGGCCGTTCGGGATGGATTAGGAGAAATTGTAGGAGCAGTGAGTATAGGAGTTGTTAGTTTCACCCTTACCGACAGCCGGACAGAGTTTCTGATTGAAAAAGTGAAAGAAACAGGTAGACGGATATCAGAAAAACTAGGTTCGAATATGAACCTATATTAATATGTCTTTACAAAAAAACGACTCCTGCATATTCACATGCGGAAGTCGTTTCAATTTCTTATAAAAATACGATTACTGCTAACACTGCCGCCAATACCAGTCGATAAATTGCGAATGGCATAAGCTTCACGCGTGAAATAAGTTTCAAGAAAAAGCGAATGGAGATCAATGCGAAGACAAATGCACTAACGAACCCCACAATGTAAAACGACAGGTGATCCATGCTTAAATGTTCCCAGTTTTTCATAATGGATACGAGGCTAGCACCTGCCATAATCGGGACAGCCATAATAAATGTGAAATCAGCTGCAGTCTTATGATTCATCCCGAAAAGCACACCGCCTGAAATCGTCGCACCTGAGCGTGAAAATCCTGGCCATAGTGACAAACATTGTACAAGACCAACTGTAAATGCTTGCTTGTATGTAATTTGATCCAATGTATTCACCCATGGTTTTTTCGGACCAAACTTATCGGCAATAATCATTAGAATAGCCCCAGCCACAAGCGCGACAATTACTGTTTCCACTCCAAATAAATAATCATCAATTAAATCTTTAAAAGCAAACCCCAAAATAACTGCTGGTAGCATACCTACGATGACATGTGCCAAATTGAACTTTTTGTTAGACTCTGCACCTTCGATTTTATATAACCCTACGAGACTGAACAATCGTTTCCAAAATACAACAACAACAGCTAAAATAGACCCTAACTGCACAACAATTTTAAACGTATTTGCCGGATATTTCCCTAAAAACTCCTCCGTTTTCAACCACATATCATCGACGATCACCATATGTCCCGTCGAAGACACTGGCGCAAACTCCGTCATCCCCTCAACAAATCCTAGAATCAACGCTTTAATCAAATCAAATAATTCCATAAGCCATTACACTCTCTTTCTGCGGAAGCGAATGATCCAAAAACAAACCGCTATACCGCCAATTGCTAGTAGTACGTACACAATGTTTGAATAGATATCCATATAATGCACGATCAATTGCCAATTATCTCCGACTGCAGCTCCAAGAAAAACGAGGGCCGTATTCCAGATTAAACTCCCAACCGTTGTCAGTAGGATAAATAGCAGAAAATTCATATTCGCCATCCCCGCTGGAATCGAAATAAGACTCCGTATCAGTGGTACAAGGCGACAGAACAGGACTGTCAAAGAGCCATATTTGTCGAACCATGCATCAGCCCGATAAATATCTTTTCGTGTAAGGCGCAACATACCGCCCCATCGATCGACAATTTTCTCTAAACGCGTAACATCAAGAAGCATTCCAACGCTATACAGAATCATCGCTCCAATTACCGATCCGGCCGTCGCCGCAATGATAACGCCCATCCGCGTCATGTCCGAATACGTTGTCATGAATCCCCCGAACGTCAAAATGACTTCGGACGGGATTGGAGGAAACACATTCTCCACCATAATTAATAAAAAAACACCAAAATAGCCGAACTGACTCATTAATTCCGTCATCCAATTTTCCACGCGATGCCCCCACAATTTAACTTTACTAAATACCGAATATAAGTGCAAACTACCTTTGCACAATCAGCTACACCCCGACGTAATTGCGTCCAAATTTTGAATTGCACTTGAGGCCTACAGGGAGGAAGGATTGAACTGTATCCTTCCTTGTTGCGACAGGATGTCGCGATCTTAGACTGCCGTCCTTGACTCCCTCAAAATTTCATCCGCCGGAGGCATAACTTGAGTCAGCAGAAGTTTGAACTTCTGCTGACTCAAGTTATATGGACGTTCTCTCGTAGAATCAAGTTCCTTTTCTATTAACTACTTTACGCAAACCATTCAATCACTATGACCTTATTTCAACAATGATTCATTCAATATTTTGTGCATAACTTTTCAAAATGCATAGTTATCCACAATCAGGCGTGCATAACTTCTAAAACTGTTTATAATTTCTGAATTTTCTACACGAAATTAACTTTTACTATATTATTCATCTTTTTTTAAAAAGATATCCACATTTTTCGTAAATGGATCGTGAAGTTACTCACATCCTACAGGTCCTGTGAATTGTGACAAAACTAGCACCACACACAAAAAAGAACTAAGCCAGTGAGGATTAGTCCCTTTTTATTCTATTCTCTTATACTTCCTGATAATGCTCATTTAGTTTGGCACGCAGCGAAGCTTTTAGAAATTTCCCCACGGATGTTTTCGGAATTTCATCCAAAAAGACGACGTCATCTGGTACCCACAACTTAGCGAATTGACCCTCCAAATAACTAATCAACTGCCGTTTTGTCTCATCGCCCGCAGTTTTCCCCTCTTTTAACACAACGCACGCAAGCGGACGCTCCAGCCATTTTACATGCGGTACTGCGATAACCGCTGCTTCGAAAACATCCTCATGTGTCATTAATGCATTTTCCAGGTCAACGGACGAAATCCATTCGCCACCACTCTTGATTAAATCTTTCGTTCGATCTGTCAGTTTTAGATAACCGTCCTCCGTCATCACTGCAATATCGCCCGTATACAGCCATCCATCGCGGAACGCTTCTTCTGTCCGTTCATCTTTATAATATTCACTTGCAATCCAAGGTCCACGAATGGCCAATTCTCCCATTGTTTTACCGTCCCAAGGTGCATCGCCCTGTTCATTCACGATACGTACTTCAAGACCAGGCATCGGCAACCCTTGCAGTGCACGAATATCGATTTTCTCATCTATTGTCAAATCGGCCATCCCAGACGTAAAGACAGATAGGCTGACCAACGGTGTTGTTTCGGTCATGCCATAGCCCACAAGGAAGGGCACACCTAACTTCTCCTCAAATGCGCGGATTAAGCCTTTTGGCGATGCTGAACCACCACTCACAATGGCTCGAAGTGATGATAGGTCTCGCGGATTTTGTTCTTGTTCCTTCAGCACGGCCAGCCAAATTGTCGGCACGCCGGCGGTAATTGTTACTTTTTCCTGCTCAATCAAATCCAACAGTAATTTCGGATTCATACCAGGCCCTGGAAGGACTTGTGTTGTGCCATAGAAAACAGCTGCGAACGGCATTCCCCATGCATTGACGTGGAACATCGGCACGACTGGCAAAATGACATCCTGCTCCCGCATTCCCATTGCATCCGACAGTCCAAGTGCATAACTATGTAGCACTAGACCACGATGTGTATAGATGACCCCTTTGGGATTGCCCGTTGTCGCGGATGTATAGCACATGCCGGCGGGCGTATTTTCATCAAGATCTTCCGGGAATACATAGTCATCGGATGCCGCTGCAAGGAGTGCTTCATAAGAATGAACATTTTTCAATGACGTTTCCGGTATGTCGGTACTATCCCCCATGATGACATAGTGCTTCACCGTCTTAAGAAATGGCGCAAGTTTTTCAAGATGCGGGAACAAATTATCATCCACCAGCAAGATTTCATCCTCTGCGTGATTAATGACGTATGCGATATGTTCCGGCGACAAGCGGATATTGATCATATGCAGAATTGCTCCCATACAAGGAACACCAAAATAAGCTTCTAAGTGACGATGATGGTTCCAAGCGAATGAACCGACTTTTGTTCCACGTTGCATGCCCAGCTTCGTCAGTGCATCTGCAAGCTTCCTCGATCGTTTTGCGAACTCACGATAAGGGATGCGGTGAATGGTATTTTCTCCGGTACGCGAAATGATTAGCTTGTCTGGAAAAAACTGTTCTGCTCGTTTCACAAAGGATGATAATAAAAGCGGTGTTTGCATCATAAGAGCCATCTCCTTTTTTAGTGGAATATGATTTCATCAAGTACAGTTTTCGGACTCGCACGGACAACCTTTAAAACTATACGTGACATCCACTACGTTTATTCCCTTTTTCATCATGTACCTAGACTACCTAAGTCCCAAGTCTTAGACGCAAATCCGTTCTGCGACCGTTTGGACAAATCGAAAATCGTTATAAGATTAATCTACAAACGAAAGGAGGAACTACAATATGAAAAAATTATGTCTTGCAGCACTGGGCATTACAGCAGCGATCGTTGTCCTGCTCAATCTAGGATCACTTCTTGCTCTTGCCTTTTCCGCATTAATCTCCTATGCGGGGTTCCACTATTACAGAAAGAGCGAGTCAACATTCAAAAAAATCTTCTGGGGAGCCGTTCTACTTATCGGTTTGTTCTCAGCGATTTCGAATGTACCTGCTTTCATCGGTATCATCGCGTTCATCGGTGTTCTATATGTGTGGCGTAAATGGAAAGGCACAGAAAACAACAACATCATCACAAACGATTCAGATGATCCGTTCGTAAACTTCGAACGTCAATGGAACGAAATCACAAAATAATGAGGAGGAACTTACTATGAACTCACTTTGGAACAGATTTAAATATTCCGTCCAGGCGGATCTACACACGTTATTCGACAAAAAGGAAAATAAAAACCCGATTGCGATGTTGAATCAATACATTCGTGAAGCGGAAAAACAGACGGATTCCATCGGAAAATTGCTCGAACGTCAAAGCAAATTGAAAACGGCACTCGAGAAGGAACTGGCAGAAGCAGAAAAAATGTCAGACAAACGCCGCAGCCAGCTTGAGCTTGCACAAGCTGCCGGTGAAGAAGATCTTGTCGCATTTGCTGAAGCAGAAATCGCAGCATACGACACACGTGCTGCAGAATTGGCAGAAAGCGTCACAGAAACAGCTTATGAACTCCTTTCGTTAGAACGTAAATTCGAGGAAATGAAACATAAAGTGAAAGACATGAAAGTACGTCAACTACAATTGATGGGGAAAGAAAATGTAACGCGCGCACATCGTCGTATGGATGAAGTAATTTCCCCTGAACACGCGGACAGCCGTGTCGCATCCGTTGGCGAGATGAAAAAGTATATTGAGAACCTCGGCGGGAAAATTGAACGTGAGTATGAAACGTCTTCAATGGAACGTAGACTAGAGTCACTCGAGAAAATTGAAACTGCTCCGACACTTGAAAAAAAGTCCACAAAAGAACTGGAAATTGTGTAAACTAGATGATAAGGGAAGGTACCTGCCTTCCCTCCTTGTAAGCTGACACCAAGAAGGGGGAATAACCAAATGAAACGTATCGACACGAATAAAACCACATTTTGGGCACTCGCCTTCTTACTGCTTATTTTTGTCGAAGCAGTTTTTTTCCATAATGGCAATATCGTGTTCGTCCTTCTTGGTGCCGGACTCCTCTATTACGGTTCGCGCAAACGCTCGAAATGGATGTTTTTGCTCGGCTTTTTCTTCATCTCTATGGCGCTCTTCACTTTATGGAGTTTACGTCTACTTATTTTCGCCGCAATGGTCTATGTACTTTATCGATTGTGGAAGGGCGTACCTTCGGAAGAAATTATGCGTCCACTCAAGGAATTCCAAAAAGAAACACCGAATGCCATTTGGAAGAACAAATTATTTTCTGTCCAGTCCTCTCCTTTTTCGTCGTATGAATGGGAGGACATCCATATCCAAGGCGTGTTCGGGGATCTTCATATTGATGTGACAGATACCGTGTTACCAAAAGGGACTTCTTTAATTTCGGTAAGACAAGGCATTGGGAAAGTCAAAATTGAATTGCCTTACGAAATACCCGTTCGAATCCATTACACAACACTGTTTGGCGATGCGCGACTTTTTGATACACACCGAAAACGACTGATTAACGAATCCCTCCATATGAAAGATAGTTATGAAGGGAAACAACAGGATGGTTCAGAGCTCATCATTACACTTTCCACATGGGCTGGAGATGTCGAGGTGACGCGGAAATGAAGGCAGTTATTGGACGCGGGTTATTTCTGTCGTTGATATTTACGAGCATTGCGGCGGTTTACGCTTTCTTTCTACTCGATTTACCTCTAGACGAAAGTTGGTTTGCCTTTTACGAATTGCAATTTGCCGATGTACCCCTCGGTTGGTGGATTTTGAATACCACGCTATTGCTTGGCTGGGGAATCGCCATCTGGACGAACTTTTTAGGACGTTCAAAAGAAAAAGCCATCGAGCAACTACTATCCGATTTGATTGATACGGAAAAAGAGAATCATCCAAAAGAAAAATTTACACCACGCATGGACCGGGCTATCGATACGGTGTCAACGGTCATCCATACGCAGCGAAAAAGCTTGCAGCGGATTACCGATGAACGTGCAGAAGCCCAAGATCAACTTATCCAAGAACGCATTATTCAAGAACGACAGCGGCTTGCACGCGAACTGCATGACTCCGTATCGCAGCAACTATTTGCCGCCTCTATGCTACTATCCGCTATCACCGAAATGAACAACAATGCGGAAACGCAAAAACCCTTGCTACAAGTGGAGCATATGGTTCAGCAAGCTCAACTTGAAATGCGCGCATTGCTTCTGCATTTACGACCTGCGGCACTAAACAATAAATCTCTTGCCGAAGGGCTTGAAGAATTACTAGTTGAATTAAGAGAAAAAGTCTTCTTTGATATTCGATTTCGCTTAGAAGAAGTGACGTTGTCAAAAGGCGCCGAAGATCATTTATTCCGGATTGCGCAAGAGACATTATCCAACACACTTCGCCATGCACAAGCGACAGAAGTCGATGTATTATTCGTCGAGCGTGATGGACTCGCCATTTTCCGCGTACAAGATAACGGCGTAGGATTTAAAGATAGCGATGGCAAAGGCGGTTCCTATGGCTTACAAAACGTCAAAGAACGCGCGATTGAAATCGGCGGAACTTGTAAAATTGTTTCGATTCCTACACAAGGAACGATTGTCGAAGTGAAATTGCCTGCGCGGAAAGGAGAGGAAGTAAATGATCAAGATCTTATTAGTGGATGACCATGAAATGGTACGAATTGGCGTATCGGCTTATTTGCAAATACAACCTGACATGGAAGTGATTGGCGAAGCCGTAAACGGAAGAGAAGCTGTCGGCAAAGCGCTCGAATTGCGACCCGATATCATCTTGATGGATATGGTCATGCCTGAAATGAACGGTGCCGAAGCAACTGCAGCCATCATTAAAGAATGGCCAGAAGCAAAAATCGTCATTGTTACAAGTTTTTTGGATGACGATAAAGTCTATCCTGCGCTTGAAGCCGGCGCCATTAGCTACATATTGAAAACCTCGAATGCCAAGCGCATTGCAGAAGCAATTCGAGAAACGTTGAAAGGGCAAACGGTATTAGAGCCCGAAGTAACAACAAAAATGATGCAAAAAATGCGTGCCGGCAATGAACGTCAGTTACACGATGATTTAACGGAGCGCGAGCTAGAGATTTTGTTGCTGCTGGCGCAAGGAAAGACGAATCAGGACATTGCAGATGAGTTATTTATCGCATTGAAAACCGTGAAAACACATGTCAGTAATTTGTTATCCAAACTCGAAGTGCAAGACCGAACGCAAGCGGTTATTTATGCATTTAAGCATGAATTGGTCGAGTGACATATGGAGAGGCAGCAGCTAGTTATCGGGGGCGACCCAGGTTCTAGCTGTTATTTTTTATTGTGGAAGCAAGAGTGGGGCGTTTGTTGGACAGTTTAGTAGAATGATTGGACGCTTCGGCAATTTCGTTGGAAACTCCGGCTTTTTTGTTGCACGCTTTAACAATTTCGTTGGACACTTCAGCTTTTTTTGCATGCTTTAACAATTTCGTTGGACACTCCAACACTTTCCCCACACACTTCAAAATCAAAACTAGCCCCATAAGAGTAAAGAGTCCCTAACCGAAGTTAGGGACTCCATTCACTCAGATTTATTCCGCTGTTACACAATTCAATCCATGAATAATTCCAGCGTGGACACCTTCATGCCAAGCTGCAAATTGAACAATTGCCTCAGCTGTTTCCATTGTATGCATAGGCCCAATTGACATTGGCTCAGCCAATACATTGCCGAGATTCCCTTCCAATGCTTCCATAATACGCGCCGGTTGCTCTTTCAATGCAGCAAGAAGTTCTTCATTCGAAGGAACATTTTCACCCCACCCTTCAGGACTTGAACCCGTTACAAATAGAGGAATCCACTCAGGACGTACTGGTTGGTAATCCGCTAATGCTTTTTGGACAAGCACTTCCATCGATACGAAAATATGGCCTACATTCCAACGAATCGTATTGTTGAAACCATTTGGTTTTATGTCCCATGCTTCATCTTTTGACGACTCTAGGCGCCCCAATGTATACATACGTGCCAAATTTAACTGCTTCAGTGTTTCGATATCAATCAATCCTTCCTTTTCAACTACTAATACTTTATCCGAAATACAGGAGGAACAAAAGCATTCGAACTTATTCACTATACACAAATTCCTACGCTATGCCCGGAGTGATTGTCCTGCCCACTTTTTTAAACGAACATCCAGTATAATGTTGCCAAATGGGATAAATGCCGAAGCAAATGCACCGATTGTAAACCTAACAGGCCACTTCACTGCAAACGTTGCATACAAAACCATTGCACAATATATGATGAATAATCCACCATGTACAGCTCCTACAACACTAACCATTCCTGGCATATCTAGAAAATACTTTAATGGCATGGCAATGAATAACAAGAGGAGTAACGAACTTCCTTCTACTATTCCCATAAATCGAAAACGTCCTAGCGCGCTTTTCAACATCAACTTTCCACTCCTTCAATTCCCTAACCTAGTAAAACATTATAGAATTGACTAGCAGACATGTACAGCCGTTCAAGTTCTCCCCCTTATGTAAATAACAAAAAAGCAACCCCTCCACAATGGAATGGTTGCTCTTACCTTAAGATTTTGCAGGCACGGTATTCGTTTTTTCCTGATTCCACTTATCATGCGACTCCTGATTGAATTCACGATTGGATTCTTCCTGTTCTTCGGAAGAAAGGTCCCCATCTGATTTCGGTTTAATATAACCCTTTTCCACCTTGTTTGCAGCAAATGCAGAGGGCTCATTTTCGCCTATCTTCCCCCGCGCATTTTTCCTAAACACATCTGTTACGTTCGAATCGGATGGATCTGCGAGTGGTAGTTCATCGGACTTCGCCGCCCCTGCCACTTTCGGTTCAAAATCTTCTTTGTTTGGGTACTTTCCATCTGATTTTGTCATCCAACACTCCTCCTTCTCTTTACCTATTCAATAAATAATGCTAATTCCCTCTTCTTCTATTCCCTAAAACAAATAAACTTAAACAACTGTCAGAAAATTTTAGAAACCATTTCCACTCCAAATCGTCCCATTTTAAGTTGGAGGTGAATTTTTGAAAAAATTCGTCGGCATTGTACTACCGCTAATCAGCATCACCATTCTAATCTGGATTGAACAAGGACTAGAAGTTGAATACGTGTGGAAAACAGTAGCGAAGGCGATGCTATTTCTAGGTATTCCGTTTCTGTTATTCCGTAAAACTGGTTTTCCATTCCTGCGATTTCGTCAAACCGATAAAAAAAGTATGTCCATTGCTATCGGGTCAGGTCTAGCTATTATGAGTGCCATTATCTGGGCGTTTATCATTTTATTCCCATTCATCGATATTGATGCATTGCTCATCGATCTAGCAGATGCTGGCATCACACCTACAGTATTCCCTTTCGTCGCTCTTTATATCCTATTTGGTAATTCTCTGCTGGAGGAGTTTTACTTCCGCGGCCAGTTGCCCAATCTTTTCGCAAAGTCACGTCTACGTCTTTTCTTGCCATCCTTCTTTTTTGCTATTTATCATATTGCAATTTTTCTACCATGGTTTAGTCCTGCACTTCTCGCGCTCGCTGTTACTGGACTATGGATAGGAGGAATTATTTTTCAGCTGGCTAATGAACGTAGCCAAACCATTTTTCCTTCTTGGACTATTCATATGTTTGCCGACATTGGCGTTTTGCTCGTCGGCATATATATCATGTATTTCTATTGAAAAAGCTGCACGCATTTGCGTACAGCTTCTCATTGTCTAACTCTAGGCGCTTGTCATTAAGCCGCCACAGTGACAGTCACTTTAAACAAATCCCCATCGACTTCGATTGTCATATTCCCATTATGCAAATCGACGATGGATTGTGCGATGGCAAGGCCGAGTCCTGAGCCATCTGTGTGACGCGATGTATCCGCCCGTTTAAATCGTTCAAATAGTTCATCGGTGTTTTCACCAAGCTCATACTTCGTCACATTTTTCACAACAAATTCTGCGTTATCTCCTACTTTACGAAGCGTAATATATACGCGTGTCCCTGGCAATGTATACTTGATAGCGTTGACGATTAAGTTATCGAGTACACGCCACCATCTTTTCCCATCCACATAGGCTACGAGTGCTGTTTCAGGTAAACTCACTCTGAAATCCAATCCTGATTTCGAAATTTCTTCTTCATGCTCCGCAAGTGCTTGTTGCAACAACTGCGCCAAATCAACGCGCTGTCTCTGTATCTCCAAGTTGCCACTCGCCATTTTCGATACTTCAAATAAATCTTCGATGAGCGTCTTCAAACGTTCTGATTTTCTATCGAGTATACCGACATACTTCATTCGCTCTTCCGCTGTCAGGTCTTCATTTTTCAATAAATCCGTGTACGTAATAATTGACGTCAACGGTGTTCGAAGATCGTGACTGACATTGGTAATCAATTCCGTTTTCAAGCGTTCACTTTTCGCTTGTTCACTCATCGAATTACGGACACCTTCACGCAGATTATTCAAATTCTTCGCATGCTCTGCAAGTGGAGATTTCCCTTCAATCGCAATTTCTTTATGCAATCGCCCATCTGCCATCGCTTCTGTCGCCGCCATAATGCGGTTCAAGTAAGCCGCTCTTCTTACAAAGATATAAATGAATGGCAATCCGACAAACAAAGCAAGCGGGGCATAAATCAACAGCAATGCAGGTTGAACGAAAACACCAAACAATCCGAGACCCGCAAGGAAAAAGCCGATTAGCAGCAAGAACATCTGAACGCCAATTGATCGATTTAAAAACATTCCTTGCAAAGCCAATAAGAACTTCAAGCTATAACTATTCTTCATCTCTTGCTCCAATGCTCCCTGGACCTTCAAACGTTCTACAAACAGGACCAATTGAAACAATGACGCCCATAGCAGTAACACTAAAATACCAAACTGAATTCCTAGAATAACCCCATTTTCCAATCTATACTGAGAAAATAATCCCAAATAGCGCCATGTAACCGTCTCTGCTAATTCCCAAACAATGCCAGCGGAAAGTAAGAGCAAAGCTGCTTTCAAATCCAATTTCAGCTGATGATAACGCTCTACAAAACGACTTGTCATCACCCATTCCTTATTGAAACGAATAACTGTCAACAAAGCTCCTAAAGCAAGCACACCAAGCGCCCAAATAATATATAAACTTAGCTTTCTTTGTTCATAATCTTTTATCTTTACACCAAGTGAACCTTTCTGCAATACACTTTGTGGCACAACTACAGTTCCCTCAAACTTCTTCACTGTTTGCAGCTGACTAGTCGGTTCCTTAGCTGCATCTTGTGATCCTACAGTTACTTCTTCAGTTTTCGTTGCAACTGTATCTCTGTAAGTTGAAACGCTTTTTTCATAGACTTCCGGCTGATAGCTATCATAATAAAAATCATTCATCCGATCAGGCGCCGCACGGAAATAACCTTCCTCCGCGCTGAAAGTCTCTATATAGCCCGTCGTTACATCGATATCGCCAGACGTGAATGTTTCGCCTGTTTGACTATCCGTCAATTCATAAACAACGGGAAAATAAAGATTTTCCTTAGCATTCTCAACGCGTCGCTGCAACTCATCCTCTAACTGTTGCTCTTTACTTGCACGGATCTTTGCTTCTACATGCGCATCCGATTCAAAGTTCTTCCGAATATCATCGATTTTTGCATCGCGCTCTTCTATCAATGTCGTTTTCAGCTTTTCACTTTTTCCTGCTTCTGCATCGGCAATTCGTTGTGTATATTGCTCTTCAATATTGCCGATCTGATCGGAAAGCGTACCATAATATGTACGATGCTCTTCGATTTCGGATTTAGTAACTGTAATCCGCCTTTTCTCTGCTTCTATATCAATCGGATTCAAAACAGCCACACTTAAATTTTCATAGAAGTTTTTCATTTCCCATTGAAAATCATCTGATTCTACATAACTCTTGCCAATATCACGTAAGTTGCTACCTGAAAATGATAGTACTGCAATTAAAAATATAGCCACTAATGAAGTCCACAAAACAATTTGCATACTATAATTCTTTTTCACCGTCACACACTTCCTTTCATCAGCCTCGCCAGATAAGCAATGGTCCGACTCGAACGTTCCATACTATCCCGAACCAAGTCGATGATGTGGGAAAAACAATAGGCTATACTCAATCCTCCAATTACAATCGCAACGATGGACCAAAAAACGGTATAATCACTTTTCGATTTTGTAACCAATGCCCCACACCACCTTTACATACCTTGGATTTTTCGGATCCGCTTCGATTTTCTCACGAATTTTACGAATATGGACCGCAACTATATTTTCCGCATTGTACGCTTCCTCGTTCCAAACGCGTTCGTAGATTTCATTGATCGAAAACACGCGCCCCACATTTTTCATCAGCAACTCTGTAATTTTGTATTCAATCGGCGTCAACTTTACCGGATTACCGTCGAGAGTAATTTCTTTCGCGTCTTCGTCCAATTTGAGTCCATCGACTTCAATTGTTTTCTGCCCGTCATAAGTACCGAGTTGAACATAACGGCGCAATTGTGACTTGACTCGCGCCATCAACTCCATGGGATGGAACGGCTTCGTCACATAGTCATCTGCACCGACAGACAAACCATGAATCTTATCGGAATCCTCCGCCTTTGCACTCAACATAATAATCGGGATATTGCGCGCTTCCCGGATTTTGAATGTCGCAGTAATACCATCCATATTCGGCATCATAATATCAAGAATAAGCAAATGGACATCGTTAGCCTCCAACAATTCAAGCGCCTCTTTACCATCCGCTGCCTTCAGCACGTCATATCCTTCATTTTTCAAATAAATTTCTATCCCATCACGGATATCCTGATCGTCATCCGCCACAAGTACTTTGAATTTCGCCACCATCCGCACCTCACTTCTCTTAACTCTATGATACCAATTGTAACCACCAAATCTTAACATTCACCCATTGTAATTATGAAGAAATTCTTAAGATAGATTTTTTAGCCCAACAATCAGCCTAGAGGATATATTATCCATTTGCTATACTTGAACGAATGGAAGGAGGAATATTTTGTGAAAGGACGTTTTTTCTGGATTGCGCTCGGGTTGATCGGCGTGAGTTGGATTGTAAATTCTATGTACGCTTATTCAAAGCAGCTAGATGAGCCTATTTTTTTGGACCATTATATCGATGTGGTGTATCAAGAGCATTTATATACGACGTTTTACTATTTGACGAATAAAAATGACACATCTGTTATCAACTCTATGAACGCTGGGGATGTTATGGCCTATCCAGCAGAACAGTCTTATGGATGGAATGGGCTTGATCAAATTGATAACCGTCAGACATTCAATCATTATGTGTTACGCAGTGTCACTGTGGAGTTCTACAATCCTTATGGAGATGTATTGGATGATTCATTTACAGAAATGGATGTTGTTTTTTCAGATGGCAGAGTCGTCACCGCCCCTATTGGCCATATCATGATGCAGCCGCCGACTATGGGTGGATCCCCACTTGAACAAACAATGTCATCGGGTAGTAACGATAACTCCAGTCAAGCCTGGTATCGCGCACTTGATCCACTTACAATTGAAGCGGTTAACAGTTCATTCCATGATGATTTGCAGAAAGATTTCTCCGTTAAGATTAATACTCAGCACAATCCTTTGGAATCAAGAGTAACAGATATGGAATTTCAAGACACGATGAACAGAGAGTGGAACGACATACCTGGACTAGATATAGCGAATGTTTCATTTCCCATACACTTAAAAGAAGGTGACACATTCAGTGTTCACAGCAAACTTCCTACAAATTTGCCTAAGGTTTTGGACGTGAACATCTATATTTCCGGTAAAACCGAATCAGGCAAAACCTTCTCTACAACAGCCGGGGTCACGACGCAGCCTTACTTGGAAAAACAGGATGTCGATGACATTATTAAGGCAAAAACAAAGGGGGCCGCCAATGAATAAAGCATTACAATACATGTTCTGGGGGTATCTCTTCATCTTTTTCCGTATTCAAATTGGGATTGATTGGCTGGCCGATCCTATTGGCTATCTATTCATTTCATCAGGATGTTTGCTCTTACTCAAGCAATATCCACATGCTAAAAAAGCAAGAATCACAGCGATGATTGGTGCCATTATTTCGATTCCCTCTGTCTTCATTAACCTTATACAACCTACTTTTGGAATCTGGGAACTCTATTCGGTATCGTTATTTTCCCTTAAATTAATTGTCGCCTACTTTTTATTTGCTGTTCTAAAAAGCATTGTCGCGGACTATGGTAATCAAATACTCATACAACGAACGAAAAATGTCTATACGTTTTATATTGCTTTCCACCTAGCTTCACTTTTACTCATGTCTTTCTCTATGAACGTACCTGAATATCCTTGGGCTACTTTCGTGTTCGCCCTTTCCATAGGCGTCTTGATTATGGACATCGCATTTCTTCTTTTGATTGGCGCAATTCGGAGGGCCGAACCTCCTGAAGTATCTATCGACCATTTGGTATGAAGTTGTCGGAAAGAAACAACTTGTTTTCACTTTGTTACTATTGGAGGGATAGGATGTTTAAAAACCAATCGGGCCAGGTAAGAGCTGGCTGGTTCATTTTACTAGCTTTCGCTGCCATGCTGATCGTCCAACAGCTATTTTCAATTCCCGCTATGTTGCTATTATTTTTCACGGAAGCACCTTTTAGTGGAGAGTCTGGTTACATCGACGTGCTTGCCGCCCTCGATGCCCATCCATGGATTTACCTTTTGATGCAAGCCGGCGGAACAGCTGGAGGAATCCTGATTACATTGTTATTATGGCGTTTTATGAATAAAGCAACCATGAAACAACTTGGATTTAGAGGTTCTTTGAAAGATTTATGGTTTGGACTTTTTCTTGGTGCCATTTCTATCACTTTGATTTTTATTGTATTGATGGCGACTACCAATGTGACGCTTATCAATTCATTGTCCAATCCACAGTTTTCAGTGTTTACGATTACATTTCTCATCTTATTTATCCTTGTTGGGTTCTCCGAAGAGATGTTCTTTCGAGGGTATGTCATGTCGACAATGGCAAGTAGAGGCAATAAAAAGTGGGTAATCTATGTAGTATCCGCCGTGATTTTCAGCCTTGCACATGTCGGTAATCCAAATGTCAGTATGATAGGGCTAGTCAATATTGCATTGGTCGGGGTTTTATTCGCCTATATGTTTGATGCGACAAAGAGTCTTTGGTTGCCCATCGGCTACCATATTACGTGGAATTATTTCCAAGGGAATGTTTTTGGATTTGCCGTAAGCGGGACGACACCCCATGGCATCTATGGCGTGGAAGTCGCTGAAGGACGTGATTGGTTAACAGGTGGGGCGTTTGGTTTGGAAGGCGGATTACTAGCAACAGTACTTATCTTGGCAGGTTTTATCGCCACAAGTCTTTATTCCAGACAGAAAACTAAACAAGAACAAAACACCTGAATAACCCTGTGCCTTCCTTTTGTCTAGAGGAGGGCGCAGGGGTATTTTGTTGAATCTTCCCCCTCGCAGAAAACAACTTTATGAATAGCGGCATGTTTGATCGAAAACTTACATATTAGTAGTGTGCAAGGACAAACTACTAGTGGAGGTCATGTTGATGTCAAATCGTGCTGTCGTGTATAAAAGTCCAGGTAAAGTAGAAATTGAAAATATTGGATTTCCAGACTTAGTGTTAAGAGACGGTCCCGGGGTCAATCCGTTGAACGTCGGGCGTAAATGTGAGCACGGAGTCATTCTGAAAGTAGTTGCTACTAATATCTGCGGCAGTGATCAACATATGGTACGCGGAAGAACGACAGCACCAAGTGGCCTTGCGTTAGGGCATGAAATTACTGGCGAAGTCATTGAAGTCGGCAGGGATGTAGAATATATGAAAGTAGGAGATCTTGTCTCTGTGCCTTTCAATATTGCTTGTGGCCGCTGTAAAAATTGTAAATCACAAGATACGCATATTTGCGAAAATGTAAATCCGGACCGTCCTGGATCCGCTTACGGTTATGTCGATATGGGCGGCTGGGTCGGCGGACAATCGGAATATGTGATGGTTCCTTATGCTGATTTCCAATTATTAAAGTTTCCAGATAAGGCACAAGCGATGGAAAAAATTCTTGATTTGGCCATGCTATCAGATATTTTCCCAACAGGATTTCACGGGGCATACAGTGCGGGAGTTACAATCGGATCGACTGTCTATATCGCGGGTGCTGGACCTGTAGGATTAGCAGCAGCCCATTCAGCGCAACTACTAGGCGCCTCATGTGTCATCGTCGGAGATATGAATGAAGATCGCTTAGCGCAAGCAAGAAGTTTCGGCTGTGAAACGATCAACCTTAGTGTGCATGATGATATCGGCGAACAAATAGCACAAATTCTCGGAACGCCTGAAGTTGACTGCGCCGTTGACTGTGTCGGGTTCGAAGCGCATGGCAACGGGCCTAATCGTGGAGAAGCACCTGCAACTGTTCTGAATTCTATTATGACCGTGACTCGTGCTGGCGGAAAATTAGGGATTCCAGGTTTGTACGTAACAGGTGATCCAGGAGCAATCGATGAAGATGCCAAATTCGGGACGTTAAAAATCCGCATGGGATTAGGATGGGCAAAAGCACATCATTTTGTAACGGGACAAACGCCTGTCATGAAATACCATGAGTTTTTAATGAAATCAATACTGAGCGGTAAAGCCCAAATTGCCAAGGCAGTGAATGCTACGCTTATTTCATTGGAAGAAGCACCACAAGGATACCAGACTTTTGATAAAGGCGCGGCGAAAAAGTTTGTCATTGATCCGCACGGACTAATAAAAAGATAACTAGTTATGTTGAGCTTATGATTCAAACGGAATCTCCAGCGAAGGTGCCTACTGGGGTAGCCGAAGCGATAAGACAAAGGAGGGATGCAGTTCAATCCCTCCCTAACAGTGGTTTTCTGTTTGGCTTATCGCGGGAGGCATCCGGGGAAGGATGTAGTTCAATCCTTCCTTAAGCGCCGAGCGGTGTTGGTAAGTGTTTTTATTGCAACTTATTATAGTTTAACTTAGATGATCACATCCACGGTAAAACCTCCGAGAATCGGAAAGCAAGCCCTGGATGCTTTTTAATGCTGTAACGACAATCAAGGGGGAAATCTTATATCAGCTTTCTTAGGTGAATTAATCGGGACGATGATCTTGGTCACTTTAGGTTGCGGTGTTGTTGGAGGGGTTGTGCTCAATAAGTCTAAATCACAAGATTCTGGTTGGATTGTGATTACGATGGGCTTTGGTTTTGCTGTAGCCATAGCTGTTTATGCGGTGGGTGGGATAAGTGGTGCCCATCTCAATCCAGCAGTTACAGTAGGATTTGCCTTGATTGGCGCTTTTCCTTGGGAGAACGTCCCAACGTATATTGTCGCTCAACTCCTAGGCGCTATCATCGGGGCAGTCATTGTGTACCTGAACTATTTACCTCATTGGGAAAAAACAAGCGACAAAGAACAAAAGTTAGGGATTTTTTCACCCACTCCAGCCATCAGAAGGCCACTCTCCAATCTAGTCAGTGAAATGATCGGTACGTTTGTGCTCGTCCTCGGCATATTAGCAATTGGTGCCAATGAATTCACAGAAGGACTTAATCCACTTATCGTCGGATTCCTCGTCCTTTCGATTGGTTTGTCATTGGGAGGAGCAACCGGGTTTGCCATTAACCCTGCACGTGACCTGGGTCCAAGAATTGCCCACTTTCTCCTACCTATTCCCGGGAAGGGCTCATCTGATTGGCGTTATGCCTGGGTTCCCATTGTTGGTCCATTACTCGGTGGAGTATTTGGAGCCCTATTTTATCAACAGGTGTTTAGCGGGGTAAATTCTGCGGCATTTTGGATTGTAGGATCAATTTGTGTGGTGGCTATACTAAGTTCCTATTTTGTAAACAGCAAAAGTAACAGTCAAGCAGCTTAAAATATCACTTTACCATTGAATATCCCAGTAAGGATAAACACCCTGTTGTTGAGTTATATCCTAAACAACAGGGTGTTTTCTAATTGAAATGAGCGTCTATACCGCTTCGGACTTATTCTTCGCCCTCCCACTCAACGTCAATACAAGTATCCCGCCTAACAGCATCGCAACACCCATCCACGATGTCACATTCAGCCTTTCACCAACCACAAGCACACTTAAAATAGCCGCAGTCAGTGGTTCAGCTAACGACAACGTGACCGCTGATGACGACGGAATTCGTTTCAACCCTACCGAGAAAAGAATGTATGCAATACTCGTCGTTGCAATCCCCAGATATAACACGACCGAAATGCCGCGCCCCGTCATAAGCCCTTCCGTTTCAAATAAAAACAAAAATGGAAATAGCATCATCGCACTCATTGAAAAGATAACTGCAACAGCAGGTACGGCGTCTACCTTAGCAAGTACATCTTTATTGACGAGGGTATAAAATGCAAACAATAAACCTGCTCCAAGTGACATCGCAACACCTACTGGATTGACGACGATTCCATCTTTATTTAAAAAGAGCAATGCACAGCCAATAATCGCAAGCCCTGTCGCTATCACCCATACCCGCGTAGGGCGACGTTTGACTAATAACCACTCAATCACTCCAGAAAAAACAGGAGCACTACCAATTGTGACCACTGTACCGATTGCCACGCCAGTTAATCTGACCGAAGAAAAGAATAAGTACTGGAAAACTGCCATCGAAATGGCTGCGTAAAGGGTAGATTTCCACGGCCAATTTCGGAAATCGATTTTACGCAGGATAAGTAAAAGTATAAGCAATGAAAACCCACCAACCGCTAGTCTCGATGCTCCGACTGCCAGCGGATGAATGGTTTGTGGCATAAACGTTTGTGCGGTACCCGTCGTCCCCCAAAGAATCGCTCCTAAAAGGACAACCAAATATGAAATTCGTTGCGACAAAACAATCCCCCATTTCTCTCTATACATTAGAAGATACCACATAATCTAATTTTTTCGTCAGCTTATTTCAATCCATTACACTTGCGCCTGTAAGTATACAATAAAGACAGTGCAGCGAGCCTTTCCACCTAATTAAAGCGGATGAATCATATAAAAAAGCCCGAGATACAAACAGCATCTCGGGCAAGAATATTTCTTATATAAAACGTACAATTTCATCCATTGGCAGACGAGAAGATCCGTATGCTGGAGCAGCAGCTTTTCCTAAGGCAATTAGTACAATTGGGAATTCGTTCTCTGGAAGATCGAATCTCTCAGCGAACTTCACTTTATCAAAACCGCCCATTGTTGAAGTATCATAGCCTTTTTCTTTAGCAATCAACATAAGTTGCATGGAAACAAGTCCCGCATCGAATGAAGCAATATTCATTCTTACTTCTGCTGAAACATTCGGATAGACCGCATGCGTATTCGCAATGGTACGATCTTTAATCGAATCATCCATATGTCCTTCTGCAACATTTTGTGTGTAGATTTGTTCTACTTTCTTATACGCATCGACATCGCCTAAAACCGCGATTACAACAGATGCCTCTTCGGCTTGGGCTTGGTTGTTAGCGATGCCTTTCAGTTCAGTCTTCACTGCTGCGTCTTGAATCACTAAGAACCTCCATGATTGCAGATTGCTTGATGAAGGAGCAATTGTAGCTAATTTCAGCATTTCTTCAATTTCCTCTTTAGCGATTGTAAAGTTCGGATCAAACACCCTCACCGATTTTCTTGCCTGCATAACACTATATAAATTTGAATTTGATGTTGTCGTCATTGTACTTCCTCCTTTTGATCAACTTACTATTAGTAAGTTGTTAGATATAACTTACCATTAGTAAGTTAATAATGTCAACCTTAATGATTCATGTTATGATGGATGAAAGATAAGGAAGAATGGAGGTTAGCCTTGTGGACCAGCCACTTAATTGCGAAACACCACCACATATCTGCAGTAATTTCCACGATACCATCGAATTTATCGGCAAAAGATGGACAGGGGTTATTATTTATACATTGATGTCCGGACCGAAACGTTTTCATGAAATCGTCGAAAGCATTCCTGGGATTTCAGATCGGTTGCTAACAGAACGATTGAATGAATTGGTCAAGGAAGGGATTGTGACCAAAAAACATCTTGACTCTTCCACTAAGAAAGTTGAATACGAACTAACACCAAGTGGCATGGCATTAAAAGAAGTTATGATTTCGATTAAAAACTGGATAGAAAAACGAAATATCCTATAAACCCAAAAAGTTAATGACAGCGCCATAACAAATAGACGAGTCACCAAAAACGAGCTATTCCTTTTACTAGGAATAGCTCGTTCTCTTTAAATAAAACTAAGTCGAATACATAAAGTGTTTAATTCCATAATCCCGCTTTTTCTAGTCTCTTTTTACCTTTAAAGGCTAGGACGATCGCTACTGCATTCATGATTAACATACCAGCAATCGCATATAACGCCCATGTATAGCTACCTGTCAGTTCAAAAATATAGCCATATCCCGGTAAAGCAACAACACCTGCGATTGCTAATCCAATAACAGCAGAAGCATAGATTTGACTGTATTCTTTATTGCCAAATATCGCCGTTGTGAGAAGAGGTCCTAATGTACCCAGTGATGCTACAACAAAACCGTAAATGGCGATCGCTATCTTAAACATCATTGGATTTTCAGGCATAAAGATCAGAATTCCGATTGGAACTAATCCTAACAGCATGGCGAAAATCGCCGTATTTTTCGCACCAATCTTATCACTTAATATACCAAAGGTTAACGCTCCGATTAACACACCGATCTGCCAGCCGCCCATTGCGTTCCCTGCGAACCTGATATCATAGCCTAATTCCATTGCAAATGGCGCAACATGTTGTCCAAAGGCACTAATCGACGTGATAAAGAAGAAGAAAATGAGTAAACCGTAAAATGCACCTGATTTTTTGGCTACTGCAGCTGTAACCCCTCTATTTGTAGTTGTTTGAGTAGAAATCTTATCCGTTTTTTCAACTTCCCCCACACCATATGGCTGTAAGCCTTTTTGTTTTGGGGACATTCTAAGTGTTAATAAAACGACTGGAATAACAACCACCATGACGATTCCACCTAAAATCATATAGGTACTTCTCCAACCTTCACTGGCGATTAAGTTACCCGCCATCGGTTGAAGAATGGCTCCAAATGCACCACCAGAGGCAACCATAATTCCTATCGCCAAGCCGTTATGCTTTTTAAACCAATTATTAATCAGCACTGGACCTGCTATTTGCGTAACAAAAGTCGAACCAATCGCCATTGGAACGGCGAACAAATACCAACCCCATACTGAATTCATGAATCCAAACATGGCAAATGACCCTGCTTCTAAGATTATACTGACCACTAATATCAGACGAATATTGTACTTCGCAATCATTTTACCCGCAATTGGAAGGAAAATCATTGTAGTAATGGAGGAAATACCAAAGTATAAGGATAGGCTGCCCATTCCAATACCAAGATCCTCAGTAACAGGTGTTAAAAATAATCCACCCGCAGTCATTATGCCGCCTTTTGCAAAACCAACCATAATGGTTAATCCTAACAGCACCCACCAAGCATAGTGAATTTTTTTCTTGTTGCTACTCATGATGTACCCTCTTTTCTCTGTTGTCACTATGATCCCTATACTTGTCCTAGAAGTACCTCTTTATTGATAGCCATCAGAGCATTCATGCCCACTTAGCTAACATCAACGTAATTTAATGGAACGAACTCATTAGCTACTACACGATTAATCGCACGAATAGCTTCTTTTGTCGCAACATAATTTCTTTGACCTCGCTACGCCTTTTCAGTGTAGCTTCTCAACCATCTAATTCTTACCCGAAATGGCATTTGTATTCTATATGCCTCATATGCGCATGGACCTTCCTTGCAAACAATTCCGACAAAAGTAACTTAACTGATTTACGGTTACTTTATGTAACCTAGAATAACGCATATATCTATTTGTGTCAATAATATGTCCGACACTATTTCAGGGATATAAAAACTTTATTTAGTAAGAATTGTATGATAAGATTGATAAACAAAAGTAATTACCAAGTTATTATTAGTTCCCAATACCATTAGGAGGTGTGTGTGTCATGACTGAGTTAGATCAAAAAAACGAAATATGCCATAAAGTAGAGGAATGCTATCATATCATCGGGAAGAAATGGATGGCCTTAATCATCTACACATTGATGAAAGAACCAAAAAGATTTAGTGAAATTCACACATTTATACCCGACTTAAGTAAGCGCATGCTAACTGAGCGTATGAAAGAACTTGAAGATACTGGGATTGTTATACGAAACGTTATTCCCGATCGCCCCGTTCGAATAGAGTATTCCCTTACGAGAAAGGGTAATGATTTAGGAACAGCTCTCCAGGCTGTCGAAGGTTGGGCCGAAAAGTGGCTGTAACTTGTAGACAAGACCATTTAAAATGAATTGACAAAAACCTTCAATCTCGAAAGATTGAAGGTTTTTATTTCCACTATAATTTTCATCACTTCACGTAGCTCATGTGCGTCAAACACCCCTTATTCTTTATAGTCCTCATCGTAAAGATGGCAGGCTACCCAGTGATTTTTCTTGTATTCCTGAAACTTCGGTTCTATATCGCTACATACCTCCATCGCCAACGGACATCTTGTTCTAAAACGACACCCACTTGGTGGATCGATAGGACTTGGTATGTCCCCTTCAATGAGGATTCTTTCACGCGTCCGTTCCACTTTAGGATCTACTATAGGAATGGCACTTAATAATGCCTGCGTATAAGGATGTAATGGCTTTTCGTATAGTTCGTCACTTGGCGCGATTTCAGCCATTCTCCCCAAATACATCACGCCTACACGATCACTTATATGTTTAACCATCGATAGATCATGTGCGATGAATAAATAAGTCAAGCCACGTTCATCCTGAAGCTTTTTCAACAAATTGACGACTTGTGCCTGAATGGACACATCTAGTGCAGAAATCGGTTCATCCGCGACAATGAATTCTGGGTCTACGGCTAAAGCGCGGGCAATACCGATTCGTTGACGCTGTCCACCACTAAACTCATGTGGATATCGATTACCGTGTTCACTATTCAGACCCACCGTTTCAAGCAATTCATTAACACGCGCTAAACGTTCGCTTTTATTTTTTGCCAATCCGTGAATATCAAGACCCTCTGCAATAATATCTTTTATCGTCATCCTTGGGTTTAAGGATGCATAGGGGTCTTGAAAAATCATTTGCATGCTGCGGTGAAATTTCTTTAATTCTTTTTTCGACTTCTTTGCATGAACGTTCTCACTATGAAATTTCACTTCTCCCCCACTTGTTTCGTAGAAGCGCATAATGGTGCGTCCAACTGTAGATTTACCACAGCCCGATTCCCCAACCAAGCCAAATGTTTCCCCTTGGTAAATATCAAATGTAATGCCATCGACTGCTTTTAACACACTCTTGCGGTCCACTTTAAAATACTTTTGCAATTGGTTAATTTCCAATAGCTTCTTCCGGTCTTTATCCATGAGCTATTTCACCCCCAACAACCGCTGATTCAGGTTTGTCCACTTTCGGAGAACGCTCATCTAATAACCAACAAGCTGTTTGTTGTGTTTCTGATAAACTTGTATACGCTGGCATTTGGTCTTTACATACTTTCATCGCATACGGGCATCTAGCTACAAAAGGACAACCCTTTGGGGGGGCAGCCAAATCTGGTGGGGAGCCGGGAATAACTTGCAATACTCTCCCCTTGTTATCAAGCCTTGGCATAGAACCTAACAACCCCCATGTATAAGGATGCCTAGGATTATAAAATATTTCATCGACATGTCCCGTTTCAACAATTTTCCCACCATACATGACAGCAACCCGACTTGCCGTATTAGCTACCACTCCAAGGTCATGTGTGATAAGAATAATGGCTGTCCCTGTTTTCTCCTGTAGATCCCGCATTAACTCCAAAATCTGCGCTTGAATCGTTACGTCAAGTGCGGTCGTTGGTTCGTCGGCAATCAGGATTTTAGGGTTACACGACAAGGCAATCGCTATCATTGCTCGTTGTCGCATACCGCCCGAATATTGATGGGGGTATTGATGGATTCTTTTTTCCGGGTTTGGAATTCCTACAAGCTGTAATAATTCCAAGCTTCGTTGTGTGGCTTCCTTTTTCGACATGCTTTGGTGCTTGATGAGTCCTTCTGCAATTTGATTGCCCACCGTCATAGTTGGATTTATCGAGGTCATGGGATCTTGGAAGACCATACTAATTTCTTTCCCGCGAATATCTTGCATTTGTTTTTCTGATTTCTTCGTCAAGTCTTCTCCATTAAAAAGAATAGAGCCCCTCACATATTTACCAGGAGGCATAGGTATCAAACGCATAATGGAATAGGCCGTCACACTTTTACCTGAACCGGATTCTCCAACAATCGCCAGCGTTTCTTTTTCATTTAATTCAAAAGAAACACCACGAATCGCTTGTACATCCGCGCCAAATGTTTCAAACGACACAGCTAAATCATTGACTTCTAATAATTTTCCCACGTTTCTATCCCCCCTCATTTGCGTTCTTTTGGATCCAGTGCATCCCTTAACCCATCTCCAATGACATTAAATGCAAGAATCGTCAAACAGATGAAAAACGCTGGAAAGAAGAGTTGATAGGGATAGTACTGAAACGCAGACAAAGCATCATTCGACATCGTTCCCCAACTCGCTTGAGGTGCAGGCACTCCCAAACCCAGATAACTTAAAAATGCTTCCGTAAATATCGCAGTCGGTATCGTTAATGTTAGCGTGACAAGAATAGGCCCAAACGTATTGGGGATTAAATGCTTAAATAACAGCCTAAAATTACTGGCGCCAAGAGAACTGGATGCCAATATATACTCCTCGGATTTCAGTTGCATAACCTGACCACGTACGATTCTCGCCATACTAATCCAGCCGGTTATAGTCATAGCAATGATCATCGTCCATAATCCTTTTGGCATAATCACCATTAACAAGATAACGACGAGCAAATACGGGACACCATACAAAATATCAGCAATGCGCATAAGATATTCATCCACTTTACCGCCGAAAAATCCAGCAACCGCTCCCCAAATCACACCGATGACTAAATCAATTAAGGAAGCCATAAGGCCAATAAATAAGGAAATCTTCGCACCGTACCACGTTCTTGCAAATACATCCCGCCCGAGATTATCTGTTCCAAACCAATGGTCAAGCGTCGGAGATTTGTTAGCATTCATTAAATTGGTCTTATCATAGCTTTCTCCTGAAATCGGAGTGCCTATAAAAGCCATAATCGCCAAGAGAATAATAACGATCACCCCTAATACAGCCAGTTTATTTTTCCTAAATCGACGCCAAGCATCTTTCCAATAGGATGTACTCCGTCCCACAATTTTTTCAGCTTCGGCATGATCGACTTCAAGTGCTTCGAAATCGGACTTCTTTAGTTGCACCTGTGTCATTATTGATTGGCCCCCTTTCCAGTTACTTTTATCCGCGGATCAATCCATCCATAAATCAGATCCACAACCAAAATTGAAACGAGTAAAAGGGCGCTAAAAAACACAGTAGTTCCCATGATCACGGTATAATCCCGATTCGTAATACTCACCACAAACTCATTGCCGAGACCAGGAATCGCAAATATTTTTTCAATGATAAAACTTCCTGTTAAAATACCAGCAACTAACGGCCCTAAATAGGATACAACCGGTAATATCGCATTTCGCAGCGCATGTTTGTATATTACAACACGTTGGGATAGTCCCTTGGATTTTGCTGTTTTTATATAATCTGCACTTAACACTTCGAGCATGCTTGAACGCATAAGTCGTGCAATAAAAGCAAGGGGTGTTGTCGCCAAAGCAATTGCCGGTAAAATGGTATGGGCAAATGATTCAAATCGGGCAATCGGGAGCGCTTCCAACTTAATCGCAAATATAAATTGTAAAATGGTAGCCATGATAAAACTGGGTACCGAAATCCCCAATATCGCGATAACCATGACCACATAATCCCCTGTCTTGTTATGCCTAACGGCAGCTATCGCACCAAATAACACCCCAAAAGCCAAAGCTATTAAGATGGCTTCTAACCCTAATATTAATGAGTAAGGGAAACTTCTTTTTATGATATCCGTCACTTGTTGCCCTTCATATTTAAACGAAGGACCAAAATCAAATTTGGCGGCATTGATCAGATATTTCACATATTGTTCGTGCATCGGATCGTTGAGTCCATACGCTTCTTTCATTTGTTCTTCAATCGCAGGTGACGTTTTCCTTTCAGATGTAAACGGCCCCCCTGGAGCTAATTGCATTAAGGCGAATGTGATTGTAATGATAAAAAAAAGAGACAGCAATATATAACCAATCCGTTTCAATAGGTACCTAGCCAAATGACATCACCTCCATAATCCATTGGATAATGTAAAACGTAAACCATAGGCGTGTGTTCACATATTTAACCCAAAAAGAGGGATGATACTAGTATCACCCCTATGAATCTTATACATATCGCTTACTCAATATAGCCCCACTTGTATTGAACTAGGCCCAATGGTGATACTTCAACGTTTTTCACATACTCTTTATTCGTCCATACGTTTGTATAGAAATAGACTGGTGCTAATGGTAAATCCTCCATAAAAATATCTTCCGCTTGACGCAACAACTTTTCACGTGCAGCCGGGTCTGTTTCTACTCTCGATTGTTTTAGCAATGCTTGATAATCAGCATTCTCCCAGTTTGTATAGTTGTTTCCACCGACTGTTTCAAAGATTTCTAGGAAGTTGATCGCATCGTTAAAGTCGGCGAGCCAACCCATCCGACCAATCTGGAAGTTGCCTGCACCCATAGAGTCCAGATAGACAGCCCATTCCTCATTGTGAAGCTCTACATTAACGCCAAGATTCTCTTTCCACATATCCTGTACGGCTTGAGCGATAGCCCCATGTGCCTCACTCGTGTTATAGGAAAGCTTGATCGGAGGCAATTCGGTTAGACCTAACTCTTCCAAGCCTTTCGCCAAGTATTTTTTTGCTTCTTCTGCATCATTATCATTAAAGTAGCCTTTTGCATTCTCTTCAAAGATCGAAGGTGGTACTAACGCCATCCCTGGTTGTTGTTCACCTTGTGTAATATTCGTTACAATGCCTTCACGGTTGATGGCCATTGCAAATGCTTTACGAATATTCGCATTGGTAAATGGTGCTTCCTTTGTGTTAAATGCGTAGTAATACACGCCAGCAAGTGGAGATATATTCAATAGACCCTCTTTCTTATATGCCGGAATGGCTGCCAAAGGGATGGAATCTGTTGGTGAACCTAACCAGTCCAATTCTCCTTGGTCATACATTTGTTTTGCTGTATTTTCGTCATCAATCATCAGCATCGTAATTGTTTCCAACTTAACGGTCTCTGCATCCCAATACTCAGGATTTTTCTTTAATACAATGATGTCTTTATGTTTCCATGTGTCCATCAAGAAAGGACCGTTCGTTACATAATTTGCGGATACATCATGTGCCCAATCTTTATTCGCTTCTACTACTTGGTGATTGACAGGGAAGAACGTATAGAATGCCGTTAATTCAAGGAAGTAAGCTGTTGGTTGCGCCAACTCGACGACTAATGTTTTATCGTCTTCTGCTGTAATTGCTACATCGTCCAAAGAACCGCCTTGTTCTTTTGCGGCTTCCGCACCTTTAATCATATACAATTGGTAAGCATAATCTGTTTCAGCGTTCGCTGGATCTAATACCCATTTCCATGCATATTCAAAGTCTTGGGCTGTTACTGGATCTCCATTTGACCATTTTGCATCTGGACGAATTTTGAACGTATACGTCAACCCGTCCTCAGACATTTCAGCAGTTTCAGCCATCGCTTCTTCTATTTCCCCTTGTTGGTTCACGCGCATCAAACCTTCAAACGTCTGGTTCAATACTGCACCAGAAGTTGTATCTGTCGCCAGACCCGGGTGTAGGGAAGGTGGCTCTGTTTTAATGTTTACATTCAACTTCTGTTCTACTACCGCCGGCTTTTCGACATTCGTATCCTCTGTTTTGTCATCTTCTTCTTTTTCTTTACTCGTCTCATTCTTGTCCCCACCGCAGGCAGCTAAAAATAGACTCATCACAAAAACCAAAGCTAGAAGTAATGACCACTTTTTCAATTTCATAAAGGACCTCCTCATACTTTTTTTGTCTTCTCGCAAACTGATGATTTCAATTTGCACCGTGAGTCACTATACTCTCAAATGATGATTGAATATTACAACATATTAATATTCTTTTACATTTATCGATATTTGTCATAGAAGCGTTGAGGGGTGAATATCTATATAAGTTAAAGTTAATTTGATACACCTTGCAAAGGTAACAGAAATGCCCATCACCCTAGTGGTACAACAAGGTGCAGAATACTACGGAGTTTTCTTACATTTCCTTCACACATATACAAAGTAAATAGACTATGATATGCTGTTATGCAGGCTTTTTGCCCCGTGGTTCGTAGACCATCCCACGATAAAAAACTAAGGAGAAATGAATAATGAAAGTCAAAACTCTAGCAACCAGCGGGATTATTGCCGCTTTGTATGTTGCTGTCACATTTTTAGTCGCACCATTTGGATTCACACTCATTCAATTCCGTATTTCTGAGATGTTCAACCATCTTATCGTTTTTAACAAGAAATATATTTTCGGTATTGTCATCGGTGTATTTATCGCTAACTTGCTCTTTTCACCAGTAGCGGTTGATATTATTTTCGGAGTATTGCATTCATTAATCGCTCTGTCTATTACGATTTTTACCACGAAATTTATAAAGGGAATCTTCAAAAGAATGCTAGTGAACACAGTCGTCTTTACGCTCCTGATGATTATCATCGCATTTCAACTTAGCTTCTTTGCAGATATTCCAGAATTTAATGGACTACCGTTCCTTATCATCTATCTAACCCTTGCAATCGGTGAATTCGTTGTCATGGCAGTTGGGATTCCACTTATGATGGCTTTGAACAAACGCCTAAACTTCAAAAAACTTATCTAAACGTTATTCAGTGCGTTATTGATCTTATCTATCCCCTCCATTTCACTTGCCTTAATTGAAATAGAGGGGATTTTTTAAGGAGATGTGTCAATTGTATATAACAATCGAAGAAGCAGCTGAGCACTTGAGTATGCCAGTCGGACAAATCCAAAAGTATGTGCTTGAAGGCCGTATTCGCTCCGTTCATGACGGTGAACAATTTCTCATTAACAAAGCTCAATTCGGTCTCTATTTTGAACAACTTAAAGCATTAAAACAGCAAATGGATGACTGGCGTAACGAACCCATTCCGGCCGATCGCGATATAAAAGATGAAGATTGAAAAACCGGCTAAGGACATAGATGTCTTTAGCCGGTTTTTCTGCTACTTCGCGAAATATAGGTATAATCGGGAACGAATAAGGGGAAACTGTTCTCATCAAATGGTTGCTTTCAAAACGTTTTGCTAGTATAGTTGGACACTGTCTCTAAATGACCAGCAATTCAAGGGGGAAGTATGAAGAAAATTTCAAATGTCTTTTATATCGCAATTGGGCTGATTACTTTAGTCGTCATATATGGCGCGTTATCACCCGCAAGTTTCGAAGCCTTCACGGCAAACGCCAAAAACTTCGTTGCATCACGGTTCGGTTGGTATTACATGTTACTCATGTCATTCACAGCCATACTCAGTGTCTATTTCATTTTTAGTCCATACGGAAAGATCCGTCTTGGTAAAGATAGCGATCGTCCACAGTTTTCAACAGTCTCCTGGATTGCCATGCTATTTTCGGCCGGAATGGGAATCGGGGTCGTATTTTACAGTGCAGCTGAACCATTATCCCATTTCGCAATCAATCCCGCGACGGAAGATCCCAATACGGATGCAGCTTTTAAAGAAGCTTTGCGCCAGTCTTTCTTCCACTGGGGATTCCATGTGTGGGCTATGTACGGAGTTCTTGCCTTATCACTCGCCTTCTTCCAGTTCCGCAAAGGGGAACCGGGATTAATTTCAGCAACATTGAAGCCGATCTTCGGTAAAAAGATGGAGGGGCCATGGGGCATTTTCATTGATGTACTTGCCGTTTTCGCGACATCGTTCGGAGTCGCCACTACGCTCGGCTTCGGTGCTGTTCAAATTAATGCAGGCCTGCATTACTTATTTGACGTAACCATCGGCATTAAATCACAGTTTGTCATCATTGCGGTCGTTACCGTTTTATTCGTCGCATCCGCCTGGTCCGGTCTGAGCAAGGGCATCAAGTACTTGTCGAATACGAACTTGGTACTTGCATTCGTCCTACTCGGCTTCATCATCATTCTCGGGCCTACGCTACTCATTTTCAATATGTTCACCGATTCACTTGGCGGCTATATCGCTAACCTGATTCCCATGAGTTTCGGCACCGCACCTTTGGACTCAACTGATCGTGAATGGTTAGATGGGTGGACAATTTTCTACTGGGCATGGTGGATTTCATGGGCACCCTTTGTTAGTATGTTCATCGCCCGTGTTTCAAAAGGCCGTACCATCAGAGAATTCATGATTGGTGTACTCGTTGCGCCTACATTACTCGGGACATTTTGGTTTTCAGCGTTCGGGACAACGGCGATTGATATCCAGAAAAAGGGCCTCGTTGATTTAACGATTCCTTCAACAGAGTTGACCATTTTTGAAATGTTTAATGTCATGCCCATGTCGCTCTTTATATCCATCTTAGCGATCTTTTTAATCGCTTCGTTTTTCATCACTTCAGCAGATTCAGCGACATTCGTCCTTGGCATGCAGTCCACGAACGGTTCGTTGACGCCATCGAACCCCGTCAAACTTACTTGGGGTATCATCCAATCGACAATCGCCGTGATTCTGCTATCTGTAAATGGGCTCACAGCATTACAAAATACCATTATCATCGCGGCGCTACCGTTTTCTTTCGTTATGCTACTGATGATTGTGTCGTTGCTGAAAGCTTTGAAAGCGGAATTAAAATTAATAAAACAAAAGAAATAATATAAGAAAGGGCTCCCTCGAACGAAGGAGCCCTTTCTTGCTGTCTAAAATCTCACGAAAAAAATACCTCATGAATTTCAATGAGGTACCTACTATACATGTCGAATTAAAAACCCTTACTAACAACGCTCAGCGCTTAAGGAAGGATTGAACTACATCCTTCCCCGGATGCCTTCGCTGGAGATTATGTGAAAATCATAGGTTCAACATATATAATTAACTCGTTACAACTACCGCTTCGCGTTTCCCAACGATCTGTAAAAGGTCTCCAACCATCGCACTTGCTGTCGGGTACATTCCCGCACCTGGACCAATGAGTGTAAGGGCCCCGAGGTGATCAGTGTCGACGATAATTGCGTTATCCACACCATCCACGCCATATAACGGATGTTCAGGTCCAATCAGGACAGGCCCAACGCTACCGTGTAGTGCTCCGTTTTCATCTAACGCAATATCGGCCACATGGCGATAACGTAATTTCCCTGCCGATGCATCCTTCACAGCTTCAATCGTTACGCCATCAATCCCGACAATCGGGACGTCTTGCCAATCCGGTTGCCTGCCAAATGACAATGCGCTTAAAATCATCAGTTTTCGGAATGCATCTTTACCACCTATATCATCTGTCGGGTCTGCTTCTGCGTAACCGAGTACCTGCGCCTCGTGAAGCGCCGCTTCAAATGGAATTCCCTCTTCCCGCATTTTCGTGAGGATGAAATTCGAGGTACCATTAAAAATCCCACGAATGCGTCGCACACGATCTGTCGGCAGCAAACCCGAAATCGTCCGGATAATCGGTACGCCACCTGCTGTCGTTGCTTCGTAACAAACCTGAACGCCGCGGAAAGCTGCATGTTTTAATAAGGCTGGCCCATGTTGAGCAAACATCGTCTTGTTCGCTGTAATCACATGACACCCTTTTTCAATGGCTTCCGATAGATAACTATAAGCCGGCTCTTCCCCAACAATCGCCTCAAAAACAACGTCGATATCGCCAGTTGCAAAAATTTCTTGGACATCATCCGTTATCCTAGTTCCCGGTGTGGCAAGGCGCTCTTTCGCCGTATCACGCACAAGAATAGATACGATATCGATCGTATGCCCTGTCTCTTTCTTAATCTCTTCTTTTCTTTCATTCAAAATCCTGTAAATGCCTTCGCCTACAGTGCCGAAACCGAGTATAGCGACTTTGATTGACGGCATATCGCCACCTCCATAAATTGTGTAATCATAAATCCCCATTTTTCAAACTCTGTCGAAAAACCTGCATGCCCATATTCTGTATTAATCAAAATATAGCTAGAATCTTCAACAAGACGTGTAAACGCCTGAATATCTGCCGTTGGATAAATCACATCATGCGTAAACGCGAGTGCAACTACTTTTGCCGATATTTGACGGGCAGCACTTACAACGCCACCCCGTCCGCGACCGATATCATGCGTATTCATGGCGCGGAGTAGTGTGTAATAACTATTAGGATCAATTCGTTTCACCAAAGCGGGGCCTGTATAATTACGCTCGTTAAAACCCGCATCACGACCAATTGCATGTAAACCAGCTCCGTACGCACCAAGCGTCGGCGTGACGGCCATTGGTATGAGAAGATCCATATCCTCTGCATATAAGATGCCCCATTCAAGTACCTGCATGCCCCCCAGTGCCGCACCAATAACTGCTCGCAGTCGCCGGATCCCCAACTCCGTCAGTGCCTTACGTTCCGCATGTACCATATCCCGGATTGTTACCTCTGGAAATAAGTCACCATACAATTCACCCGTAGATGGATTAACAGTTGTTGGCCCAGTTGACCCCTCGCAACCTCCAAGACTATTAAAAGAAATGACGGAATACTTGCTAGTATCAATACTCTTTCCTCGACCCACAAGGCCACTCCACCAGCCTGGATCTTCTGTCGTCCCGACTGTATACTGATTTCCCGTCAATGCGTGGCAAACAAGGACAGTTTGCGCCTCAGGTCTGCCTATTCTTTCATAGGCTAGCTGGACATTTTCCAATAGAATGCCCGACTCCAATCGTAGATTCCCAATGTTCACAATTCCTGTCCCCATGTTCGTCACGCTCCTTCTTTTTCATCCAATCCGTCTCACGCGATAACCGGCGCGGCCTTGTCAATCGCCTGCGCAAGATCCGCAATGATATCATCAATCGATTCAAGCCCAACAGACAAGCGAATCAATTCCTCTTTTACACCTGCATTTTCAAGATCTTCAGCCGACAATTGCTGATGCGTCGTTGAAGCTGGGTGAATAATAAGTGATTTTGCATCTCCCACATTGGCAACATGCGACCAAATCGTAACGTTATCAATCAACTTACGACCCGCTTCACGCCCCCCTTTAATACCGAAAACGATAATCGAGCCGAAACCATTTTTCAAATACTTTTCCGCGTTACTATGTGATGGGTGGTCTTGATGACCTGTATACGTTACCCATTCCACAGACGGATGCTGCTTCAAATAATTTGCCACTTTCATAGCATTTTCATTATGTTTTTCCACTCGTAAATGTAATGTTTCAAGACCTTGCAAGAAAGCGAATGCATTGTCTGGGCTCAGGCATGGTCCAAAGTCACGCAATGCCTGCACACGTAGTTTTGTCGCAAATGCCGCACCTGCCGCGTCAATCCCATAACGAAGCCCATGATACGTTTCATCCGGCTCAGTAAACCCAGGGAACCTCCCTTGTGTCCAGTCAAATTTTCCAGCGTCGACAGCGATACCACCGATTGACGTCCCATGTCCGCCAATCCATTTCGTTGCAGAATGAATGACAACGTCTGCCCCGTAGTCGATCGGATTCGAACCATACGGTGACGGGAATGTATTATCAATTAGCAACGGAAGTCCATTCTCATGTGCAATGTTGGCAACAGCTTCAATATCAAGAACATGAAGGCTTGGGTTGCCAATCGTTTCAGCAAAAACTGCTTTTGTTTTATCCGTAATAGCCGCACGGAAGTTTTCAGGATCTGTTGCATCCACAAATTTCACATTGATGCCATAGCGTGGAAGTGACACGGCAAACAAGTTATACGTACCGCCATATAAATTGCTTGCTGCGACAATTTCATCACCAGCGCCTGCGATATTTAAAATTGAAAACGCAATCGCTGCCATTCCCGAAGATAATGCAACTGCCGCCGTTCCCCCTTCTAGTAAAGCAACGCGCTTTTCAAACACATCGACTGTCGGATTCATAATACGACTATAAATATTACCTGGTTCTTTCAAAGCAAATAGATTTTGTGCATGCTCCGTGTCTCGGAATGCGAATGAACTCGTTTTGTAGATAGGTACTGCACGTGATCCCGTTACTGGGTCTGGCACTTGCCCACCGTGTAGTAGAAGCGTTTCAGGTTGAAGTTTTGTCATTGTCATTACCTCCAGTATTTTTTTAAGGTGATTGTATGCGGAGGCGTCGGGGATATTTTTGGAAAAAAGAAATAACCCCCTTCGCTTAAGAAGAGGGTTATGCTTTCGCTTATTCCTCCTCTTATCTTTCAGACCGTTTGCACGAATCTGTAGGAAGTAGCACCTGTGCAAGTTGGTCACTTGCCGGTTGCCGGGCATCGCAGGGCCTAGTCCCTCCGCCGCTCTTGATAAGAGTTTGATAGATTTAGTTTTTCATCTTGTGGAGTAGTATAGGTGAATTCCCAATACAATGTCAAGTGTTTATTGAAAATCTTTTCTGAAACTTATATTTAATTCAAAATGCTATAATTTAAGTAATCATTCATTTGGAGGAATTGTTATGTGGTTGTGGATTGTAAGCGTCATTATTTTGGGCTATGCAATTGGATGCCTGCATGGTTCGGTTGTTGCACAGATGATTTCAGGCATTAATCTAAAAGAAACTGGGGTTAAAAATGCGGGCGCTTCGAACGCCACAATTGTGCTAGGGAAAAAGTTTGGTGCGCTCGTTGCAGCGATAGACATCGGAAAAGGTGTACTGGCTATAATACTTGCACACAGAATCGTAGTAAACGCAGGATTGCCGACCGATCAGATTTCATTGTTATTATTCGCCGCAGGTGCCGCAACGGTCATTGGGCATAACTTTCCTTTTTACATGCAGTTCAATGGCGGTAAAGGAACGGCGACTATCATTGGCGTGCTCCTTGCCCTTGATTGGCGCTTCGGACTCGTTGCATTTACGTTGTTGGTTATTGTAGCGATTGTGACAGATTTTCTTGTGTTCGGAGTTCTAATGCTATATGTGACATTCTTCGCCCTAGCATTTTGGTCAGACGGCTACTGGCCCGTTGTCGTTGCGACTTTATTATTCATGCTTGCCATTTGGAAACATATCGAGAATTTCCAGCGGATGAAGAACGGTAGTGAAAAACGGGTGTTGGCAGTATTTAAAAAGAAATAGTTAACAACGAAAAAATCGGTCCGCACCATCATTTGGCGAAACCGTTTTTTTCGTTTATTTAAAAATCTAGCCAAATTTTAATAGCCGTCCCCAAAATAAGAATGGCCAATAGCCACTGCAATACTTTCGTATTTATCTTTTGTCCAACTTTCGCTCCAAGGGGTGCCGCCAGTATACTTGCAATAATCATAATAACCGCGGGCCCATAAAGTACTTGGTCCGTCGTTATCTTACCGATTGTCGACCCGATGGAAGAGATGAACGTAATCGCGAGTGACGTTGCAATTGTCATGCGCGTCGGGATTTTCAAGACGACAAGCATAATTGGCACAAGAATGAACGCTCCGGCTGCGCCGACAACTCCTGCCCCAATTCCGACAATAAACGCCAATACTGCAGCCAACCACTTATTAAAAGTCACTTGATCGACCGGAATATCATCCAACCCTTTTTTCGGGACGAACATCATGATTGCAGCAATTGTCGCCAATAGGCCATAGACCAGATTGATAGATCCCTCAGACATTAAATCAGATCCATACCCACCTATAAAACTCCCGATTAAAATACTGGATCCCATGTACAAAATGAGTGTTTTATTAATATAACCGCTTTTACGGTATGCCCACACACCCGAAATGGTTGCGAAAAACACTTGAATGGCACTGATGCCTGATACTTCATGGGCAGTGAAAGCCGCCATGCCAAGAAGCGGTGGAATATAGAGCAGCATTGGATATTTTATAATCGAACCGCCAATGCCCACCATGCCCGAAATGAACGAGCCGATAAATCCAATTAAAAATAGCGTGATGATAAACGTAATATCCATCACATTTCCTCCTTTCAAAAGAAGAAAGGATATCCTTTACCTGGATACCCCTCCGTTTTGCGTTAGCCTTTTTTAATCCAAAACGTAAAGACGCCAGCTTCTTCCGTATGCTGCACTAAATCATGACCACCTGATTTTGACCACGCAGTCAAATCTGCGACGGACCCTTTGTCAGTAGCCTGGATTTCAAGTACTTCCCCCGTCTCCATTTCTTTCATTACCTTTCTTGCACGTACCACCGGCATTGGACAAGCCAATCCCTTTGCGTCTAATACTTTGTTTGCGTTCATCAAAATCTCTCCTTTTTTCTAATTATAGAATTCCTTCAAGCACGCTTAATCTCTATCATTATCGAACTGCACAACGATTCGGTCCGATTTCCATTTCACGTTGTGTTTCTTCGTCAGGGGAAATCTGCCCCATATTTGTTCGGCGTATTTCTTGGTATGCGTTCGGTTGGGGAGGTAAATTCCCCGTCACTAACTGCCTAAATTCCGCCTCGTCTTGAATGTTTAAACCGTGATTGTGGGCAAATAGGGTGCCCAGTTTCTCAGACACGCTCCCATCCTCATTCAACTCTTTGATGATCATGAAATGCGCAGGAAGAACGATGAGCTCCTCAGATAATTGTTTATATCTTGTGTACAACGATTCCCGTAAATCACCCACCCAATCTTCTGCCAGCCCCGCAAGATCCGGACGTCCGATGGAATCAATGAACAAAATATCCCCGGATAATAAATACGCATCATCTACAATGAACGACGTGGACCCAATCGTATGCCCCGGGGAGTACAACGGCTGAATCGCAATCGTCGTATTGCCAAGTGTTAGCGTACGTCCCTCTTCCAGTGCTTCATAAGCAAAGGTCACTTCTTCTGCATCCTTGGGCGGTAGCCAGTACGTTCCATCGACAGCTTCAGCAATTTTGCGACCACCTGAAATATGATCAGCATGGAGATGCGTATCAAGTACATGTGTAATGGTTACATGTAAATCACGCGCAAAATCAATGAATACGTCCGTCATTCGGGTCGCATCAATGATGGCCGCCTCGCCATTTGAAACAATCATATACGACAAACAACCTTTGCCGATTCTGACAAACTGGTACAATTCTCCGCCATTCTTCAAGTCACCGATTTTCACTGGCTCTAAATGTTCACTCCATGCTTTCATACCACCTGCCAAGTAATGAACTGCGCGTCCTTCCTCGGCAATCATTTCCGCGATCATTATCGAAGATCCTTCTTTCGCACAAACAACAACAATATCTAGATCCGTCGGAAGCTGGTCTATTATCTCTTCGACCCCATCGAGCAAATCAAAATAAGGGATATTGAGATACTGTATGTTTTCCCCTTCAATTTTCCAATCGACAACAGCATCTGCATTGCGTACGTCCAAAATGAAGAATGGTTGTTTGCTGACTACTTTTGTGGCAATTTCACTTGCCGTCATTGATGTTACAGACATTTTTCTATACCCCCTATACTATATTTCATTACTTACAAAAGCTTTTCCGTCGGGCCGTTCCACTCACTCATACCAGGTACAACATTTTTAACATGCGTAAATCCAGCCTCTGTTAACTTTTGAGACGCTGCATCACTGCGATTTCCAGTACGGCATACGACATAAATTTCTGCATGCTTATCAAGACTTGCAAAGCCATTTTCAATTTCACCAAGTGGCAATGATTGTGCTCCTGGAATGTGACCAAATGCGTATTCCGCGGTTTCACGGACATCGAGTACAAGTGCCCCCATATTGTTCTCCAAAACTGCTTGCAGCTCTTCATTCGAAACGACAGACGAATGTTTTTTCTCAACTAGTTCTTCGCCGCTAGATTTACGGACGTAATGTTTCAGCACTCCACTGACTTCTGTCGTACCCAAGTAGTGATGCCCTACAACGTCTGCCCATGCTTTTAAATCTGCCGTGGATCCTTTATCTGTCGCCTGTATTTCCAATACATTTCCTGGTTCTAACTCTTTCATCATCTTTCTCGTTTTAACAATCGGCATTGGACAAGCCAATCCCTGTGCATCGAGTACAAAATCTGTTTGAATCATATCGCAGTCTCCTTTTCTCTCTACCTATACCTGTATAGGTATGTTAATTTCTAAAAAAATTATTCGATTGGTCCTTGCCATGCAAGCATACCGTCCGTCATATTGACCACTTTAAAGCCATGACTAGCGAGTAGCTGCGTCGCCTTTCCACTCCGTCCGCCTGAACGACATACCATCGTGTACTCGGTCCCTTTATCTAGTTCATGCATCCGGAACTCTAATAACCCAAGTGGAATATGAATCGCCCCAGGGATTTTGCCTTCTTTCACTTCATCCACTTCACGGACATCGATCAGATGCACGGTCTCATTTTCCTTTAACATCGCTTCGACTGCTACTGTTGTTATTTCCCTCATCTTAAACCCTCCGTTTAAATAAATAAGTTTACATTGCCGTCCTGTGCATCGCCTAAATAAGCAGCGACTCCGGCATACTCGATACCCTCCATCAATTCTTCCTGCTGAAGTCCAAGCAGGTCCATTGTCATCGTACAAGCGACAAGTTTAATATCCTGTTCTTCCGCCATTTCTATTAATTGTGGAAGTGTCATGGCATTGTGTTTTTTAATGACATGTTTAATCATTTTAGGACCCATTCCAGCAAAGTTCATTTTAGAAATGCCCATCTTATCTGCGCCACGTGGCATCATTTTGCCGAACATTTTTTCTAACAACCCTTTTTTCGTCGGTATCAGCTCTTCCTTTCGAAGTGCATTTAGCCCCCAAAATGTATGAAAAATCGTCACTTCATGGTCATACGCTGCTGCACCATTCGCAATGATGTACGCTGCCATCGCTTTATCGTAGTCACCACTGAATAATACAATGGTCGTTTTTTTCGTTTCAGACAATCCTATCTTCCTCTCTAATTACCCATAGGGGTATATCGTGTACTAAAAAGAAAAGAGTGCATTATTTCAGCGACTCTTAACTAGTAAATCCACTGCTTCTTTTACAATATCCTCTTGCGTTCTTGAATCACTATCATCAAGTTGTTGAATACACTCGATTAGATTGGAGCTGACGATAACACCAATCGTCCGGTCAATCGCGGATCTCGAAGCTGATAGCTGAGTAATCACTTCTTTACAATCTTTGTTGTCCTCCATCATTTTCAAAATACCCTTGATTTGACCTTCAATCCGTTTTAAACGGTTTTTTACTTTATCATCGTATTCCATGATGTGAACTCCTTTCTTTTCAATTCATACCCCGATATTATACCCCAATAGGTATATTGTCAACCGCTATGCTTGTAACGAAGGAAACGATATTCCTGCAATTTTCGTCAAAATATGGTATACTACTTAGTAGACAACTTGTGATCTATCATTTTCGTTGAGTTGTGTTTCATCTTTATTTCTCGCTTAGGGTTTTCCTAAGCATTTTTTAGTTTATAAAGGGAAAAGATGAAAATAAACACTAGGGGGAATTCGAATGGCTTTTCCACGCAAGGAAAAAGATGTATCGGATTTTGTCGCAGCGCGCAAAATCGATGAAAAGATTTCGTTTGTCCGTAATGACCATGAAGTAAATGGTACGATCTTCAAAATCCTCGAAAACTCGGTGATTGTTGAAATTTCATCAAAGGATGCTGCACGCATTGGCGCCGCATCCAATCTTACCGTCGTCGCACATAAGAACTATTCACTGATCTAATATATACATGAGAAAGGCATCCGCAAAAAAGCGCGATGCCTTTTTTCTATGCTGTTCTTGCTGTATTCCTCCAGCAGACTAGTTTCCCACTCTTTTCATGATCGTCGTTAATGTATGGTGTTCTTTCAATAGATTGATGAACACTTCTAAAGCTTTTGTTTGGAATGAAGTTCTTAAAATAATGGAGAATTTACGTGTATATGGAGTACCTTTTACCGGCACAATTTTCAATAGCCCCATGGAGGCTTCCTTACGAATAGCCCAATGAGACAAAAGTGTAATGCCTAGGCCTGATTCGACCGATTCTTTTATCAGCTGGGTGCTGCCAAATTCCATAACATTGTTCGGGGCAATGCCCATCGTTTGAAAAATTCTTTCCGTAGCCTCTCTCGTTCCAGATCCCAATTCACGAACAATCCACGTTTCTTCTTCCAAGTCAGACACTTTCACCTCGTCGTTCCGCTGAGCTAAATGGTGATTGGACGAGGCTACAACGAACATTGTATCCTCCGCAAATGCATCGATAGACAGATGAGCATTTTTTAAATCGCCCTCGATAATCCCCACATCTAGCTGATGCCCCACAACTAACTTCGCGATTTCTTTCGAATTCCCAATAACAATACGAGGTTTAATAAGCGGAAATTCTTCGAGTAACCTCGCCATAAAATGGGGCAGTACATATTCCCCAAACGTGTAGCTCGCCCCAATCGATAGCGGACCCCTTGCCCGATTGGACAAGTCATCCATCAAGCTGTGCATTTTCGTATACAGTCCCACGATTTCTTTCGCATGATAATAAACAATCTCCCCAGCTTTATTCAACCGCACATATTTATTGCTGCGATCGAGAAGCTTCCCACCGTATGTTTGCTCCAATAATTTAATGTACTGGCTCACTGCCGGTTGTGTCATATGCAACTCTTCTGCTGCCCGCGAAAAACTTCCTCTTTCCACAACCGTGACAAATACATGTAAGTGTTGATCCATAAAAATTACACCCCCATTTATAAGTTATAACTTATGAATAGTATTCTATATACTTATTTTACTTATCATCCAACGAGGAATATGTTAAAAGTGTAGTACATTTTTGGAGGTGTCGACGTGAAGAAAAAGAGTAGTAAAGAGCATGAATCGATCGACCTGAAGGATGCTGCGCTATCCCCGGAAACGACAGAACAAACGAAAAAGAAGCGCCCAGCCTTGTCATCATCTTGGCTAGCTGGAATTGCGTTCACTTTTTTTATCGCGTTGCTTGGCTACTTGTTAGCAAAAGTACCCGGATTTGATCATGTCGGTCAACTGGCCTGCGCCATTATACTAGCCGTTGTCTATCGACAATTCTTTGGTTATCCGGAAATGATTCGATCAGGGATCACTTTCTCATCTAAACGACTATTGCGCTTCGCTATTATTTTATACGGTTTAAAATTAAATATTGATACGGTCTTTCACGATGGGCTTGGATTGCTCCTTCGCGACGCTGGCGTCATCCTATTTGCGATTCTTCTCACCATTTGGCTTGCTAAACTAATCAAAGCAGATAAAAACATTTCATTATTACTAGCCGTTGGTACCGGCGTCTGCGGGGCCGCCGCGATTGCTGCAATTGCCCCCATCGTCAAATCGAAAGACGAGGATACAGCTATTGGGGTCGGGATTATTGCACTCGTTGGTACGATGTTTGCGATTGCTTACACTATTTTACGCCCTATTTTACCGTTAACTGCCGTCGATTATGGGATATGGTCGGGCATCAGCTTACACGAAATTGCCCATGTAGCCTTGGCAACCGAACCTGCGGGCGAAGATGCCCTCGCCATCGGGTTACTGGCAAAACTCGGTCGTGTTTTTCTGCTCATCCCCTTATGTTTTATTTTCATGTACTGGATGAAACGGAAACGTCAGGAGCAAGAAGCGCCCGAAACTAAAATTGAATTCCCATGGTTCTTACTTGGCTTCATTCTCATGAGTCTTTTTGGAAGTTATGTCCTTGGACACTCTATTCCCGTTTCAGAAGAGTTTCTACTAGGCGTTTCCACGATTACGACATGGTGTTTGACCGCAGCCATGGTTGGCCTCGGACTGAACGTCAGCCTGCGTGACCTTCGTACAAAAGCATTAAAACCTTTGATTGCGATGCTCATCACTTCGATTTGCCTTAGTATTTTGGCATATTTTATCGTGTGAAACAGGTATACTTCTATCGTTCTATACCGAATTCCAAACGATTCAAAGTTGTTTAAAGTTCTATATATGTTGAACTTATAATTTTCACATAATCTCCAGCGAAGGCGTCTACTGGGGTAGCCGAAGCAAGAAGACAAAGGAGGGATGTAGTTCAATCTTTCCTTAAGCGCCTAGCGTTATTAGTAAGATTCTTTAATTCAACATACTTAGGTGCTATTTTATCCCAAACTGGAGCACCAAAGAAGGATTTCCATTCCCATTCCCCGAATGAAAGAAGGGAAAGGAGTTGTCCTAAATGGTTCAAAAACTACTGCTTACTTCGATTATCATTATGGCAGCCGTCTATATTTTCTTCATTCCACCAGAGCCCGTCGGCTTTAAGATTTTCATGAAACTGATTCCGATGGCACTTATTATTCTACTTGCACGAACAACTAGACCGCTATTTTCCCGTACATATAAAAAGATTATTATCATGGGACTTTTTGTCTGTATGATTGCAGACGGCGTCATTTACTGGTTTCTCGCTGGGCTCGTGACATTTTTCATCGGACACATTTTTTATATTCTTGCATTCCGGCATATGCAGCGTAAACCGATGCCCATTTGGGCCGCCATTCTACTCCTACTCTATGGTGCCGGTATGGCCTTTTGGATTGCAGGTTCACAGTTCGCGTCTGGACAAATTGTGCTCGGCATCGCCATCGTTGCTTATATTGGCATCATTTTAACCATGGGCTGGATGGCCATTCGCACGCGTATGACACTTGCGATTGTCGGCGCACTGCTATTCATGTTCTCGGATTCTATCCTTGCGATTGACCGATTCGTGTACGCGATTCCATACCGAGACGTACTTGTGATGGCGTCCTATTATGCGGCACAGATTTTCATCGCAGCAAGCATTGGGAGCCGTGTTGTCAAGTATTCCGTAAACCGGAACAATCTGATAAGATGAGTATATCAAGTTTTCAATTTGGGAGGAATCTTCAAAAATGAAAGAAAAATTAATCGAGCGTCTTGTACGCTATGCAAAAATCGACACACAATCAGATGCGAGTAGTCCGTCAACACCATCAACGCCCGGTCAATGGGATCTTCTTCATGTGCTACAAAAAGAACTAGCCGACATCGGAATGGAAGACATCACACTCGATGACAACGGCTACTTGTTTGCTACACTTCCCGCAAATACGGACCGTGACGTACCGGTCATTGGTTTCCTTGCACATGTCGATACAGCTACGGATTATACAGGTAAAAACGTTAACCCTCAGCGAATTGACGCTTACTGTGGAAACGATATTCAACTAAATGAAAACACAAGAATGAAAGTATACGATTTTCCAGAATTAAAAAATTACGTAGGCCATACACTCATCATGACGGATGGCACAACGCTTCTGGGCGCTGACAATAAAGCCGGGATTGCTGAAATCATGACGGCAATGGAATATTTAATTGCCAACCCGGGCATTAAACACGGAAAACTACGCATTGCCTTCACTCCTGACGAAGAAATTGGACGCGGACCACATAAATTCGACGTCGAAAAATTCGGGGCCAAATACGCCTATACAATGGATGGCGGGCCACTTGGAGAATTGCAGTATGAGAGTTTCAACGCAGCGGGAGCGAAAGTGACTTTCCACGGCGTTAGTGTTCACCCAGGTTCTGCTAAAGATAAAATGGTCAACTCCATTTTAATTGCAAACAAGTTCCAAGCGGCAATGCCGGTCGAGGAAATTCCTGAGCAAACAGATGGTTACGGAGGATTTGTCCATCTCATGAATATCAACGGTGACACGGAAGAAACATCGTTGAGCTACATTATCCGTTACTTCGACCGCGAAACTTTCGCAGCAAGAAAACAGCTGATGATTGATACAGCGGATCAGTTGAAAAAAGAATACGGCGCACACACCGTGACACTTGAAATCGAAGACCAATATTTTAATATGGGGGAGAAAATTGAACCTGTCATGGAGATTGTCGATATCATGTCCGACGCATTTAAAAAGCTAGATATTGAGCCAAACATCGTGCCAGTACGCGGGGGAACAGATGGCTCACAGCTGTCCTATATGGGCATGCCAACGCCTAACATTTTCACTGGCGGTGAAAATTACCACGGCAAATTCGAATACATCTCCGTCGACAATATGGTCAAAGCGACGCATGTTATTTTGGAAGCTGTAAAACTGTTTGAAGAACGCGCGTAATTAGGGGGAATCGCCGTTGAGGGAAATTTGGATTGGAGTCCTCTCCTCAGTATTTTTTGCTGTCACATTCATTTTAAACAGATCCATGGAATTATCAGGGGGGAGCTGGCTTTGGAGCGCCTCCCTCCGCTATTTCTTTATGGTGCCATTTTTAATTGCCATCGTTGCTTATCGTAAAGGGCTTGGAGATGTCCAAAAAGAAATGGTAACAAAGCCTGCTCCGTTTTTCATTTGGAGCGTAACGGCTTTTGTATTATTCTATGCCCCACTCACCTATGCGGCAGCTTACAGTCCCGGATGGCTTTTGGCTGGCACATGGCAATTAACAATTGTGGCGGGAGTATTGCTTGCCCCGTTTTTCACCCTCATTGTGAAAACGAAAGATGGAGAAACGACCATTCGGCAAAAGATTCCGCTTGTGTCGCTCGGTATCACACTAATCATATTCGCCGGTGTCGTACTCATTCAAATTCCGCACGCGCAAAGCGTCGAAATACGGACACTCTTGCTCGGCATTATTCCCGTCATTTTTGCAGCATTCGCCTATCCACTCGGGAATCGTAAAATGATGGAGCTACTTGGCGGAAGACTCGACACGTTTCAACGCGTGCTTGGTATGACCCTTATGACCATGCCTGTCTGGATTGGCTTTGCCATCTATGCATTATTGACGGTTGGCCCACCTTCCGTGAGCCAACTCATTCAATCGTTCATCGTTGGGATTAGTTCGGGAGTGATTGCGACTACTTTATTTTTCATGGCAACTGATCGCGTACGCGGCGACCAAGGAAAACTTGCGGCGGTAGAAGCCACCCAGTCCACACAACTGATTTTCGTCATGCTTGGTGAAATGCTGATTCTTGGCATTGCACTTCCCGGTCCGCTTTCCCTTGTCGGAATTGCCGTCATCATTATCGGCATGGCGTTGCATAGCCTTCAGACTGCGATTGCGAAAAAAAAATTGCCCGTTACCTAGTAAAAGGTACGGGCAATTTTTTATCTACTCCATTCCAGTGAAAGATTGAATCCCCACTGATAAGCGTTAACGTTTATACTCCCCAATCTCTTTCACTGCTTTTTCCGTCATAGATGTATCAATCGCTTTACTAAGGTCGACGTCTCCACGAATGGCCCCGTTGGCTTTATAAGCATCGTACTGTTTTTTGATGTCGTCGATGTACATTTTGCCGTCCGGATCAAGTCCTGTGACGTTTACTTTTTCCCAAAGCGCTGGATCTTTCAAGGCGGTATGCTTCGTCATGATTTCGACTACTTCATCCTTACCAATGTCTTTAATAAAGGCATCGTTGTAATCGCGAACACCTTTCAAGTAAGCAGCCATAAAGCGCAATGAAATATCCTGCTCTTCGTTCATAAACTGAGGCGACCCCAAAACCAACGCAATTTGCGATTCTGGCGCATAATCGGTCGCATCGCCGAACCGAACATGGAAGCCTTTGTCGACACCTTGTGCGATGAGTGGCTCAATACTCAGTGCTGCATCAATCGTTCCGCTGTCAATAGCACCTAGCATACTTCCGAAGTCACCCAATAGAACTAGTTCTACATCGTCCTTTGTTAAACCGGCGTGCGCAAGCATCTGCTCGAAAATGTATTCATCAATCGAGTTATAGGACGATATCGCAATTTTTTTGCCTTTAAAGTCAGGGTAGTCTTTAATGACGTCGACCATATGATTACCGATGACAAATGTGAAATACGATTTCCCTGGCACATTATGCCCTTTATCCGCAATAATTTTAACGTCAATGCCTTGTGCAATTGCGTTGAAGAACGATGCCGTCGAGACGCCACCCGCAATATCGACTTCACCTGCCGCAAGTGCTGGTAGCATGTCATCACTGTTGGCAAATTGGGCAAACTCTACTTCAATATTATAGTCTTCAAAATACCCTCGTTCTTTTGCAATATAAAAGCCGGCACCGGATGCCGCCCCGTCTTCCGCAATGATAACTTTTGCCCGTTTGTCGAGTGGTGACATATCTCCAGACGGATAGTTCTCAGCCACTTCATTCGGGTCTTTATCGTCTGGCGCTGTTTCTTTGGGCGAGCAGGCACCGACAACCAATGCCACCGCAAGTAACGACAGTAACCAGCCATTTTTCAACCACTTCGTCATGGAACCGCCCCTTTTCACTCTTCTTCTCGTCTTGACCGTTGCACTTCTTCCTGGAGATGCTGCCAAATCTCAACAAATTGTTCAGCCATCACTGGGTTCCCCCGGATATCCTCCATTTTTCGCGGGCGCGGTATATCGATCATGATTTCTCGAATAATTCTACCCGGTTGCGAACTCATCAGCAAAATACGGTCGCTCAGTAATAACGCTTCGTCAATACTATGGGTAATAAAAAGAACCGTCTTCCCCGTTTCTGACCAGATGGATAATAACTCTTCCTGCAAGATGAATTTGTTCTGTTCATCAAGCGCCGCAAACGGTTCATCCATCAACAAAATTTCCGGGTCGTTCGCAAATGCACGCGCAATACTCACTCGTTGTTTCATGCCACCAGACAACTCTTTTGGATAAAGTGAAGCAAACTTTTCAAGTCCCGTTTTTTTCAAATAATACGCTGTCCGCTCTTTTACGACTTCCTTCGGCATATGACGCATTTTAAGGCCAAACGCTACGTTTTCCTCCACGGTTAGCCACGGAATAATGCCCCTTTCTTGGAAGACCATCGACTGGAGAGGGCGGCCCTCCCCATCAGTTCCAATAGTAAATTCACCAACACTTGGATGCTCCAGTCCTGCCAAAATACGCAGAAGCGTCGTTTTTCCACAACCACTCGGACCGACCAGACAGACAAACTCCCCGTCCCCTATGTCTAAATTAATGTCGTCGAGTGCTGTGACACTAGATTGTTTTTTATAAAACGCTTTTGTTAAGTTCCGAATAATGATTTTTACTTTCCTGCCCATCTGCTCACCTCCACGGTAACATTTTCTTCTGGACTCCTCGGAGCAACAGCGAAAACAGATAGCCGAAAAACGAAATGAGGATGAGTCCTACATACATTTCCTGCAGCAAGAATGCTTTGTACGAAGTCCAGATCAGATAACCAATTCCAGACGTAGCGCCCATCATTTCCGCGGCTACAATTGTAAGAAGCGCAATCGCCTGCCCCATTTGGATACCTTCCAACATCACTGGCATTGCACCCGGTAAAGCGATTTTAAAGAAGAAGTTCGTTCTTCCTGCCCCGTAATTTTTCGCCACATCCAAATAAATTGAATCGATATTAATAACACCAGCAGCCGTATTGATAACGACAGGAAAAAAGACGCTTCCCGCAATTGTCACGACTTTCGACAAATCCCCGATTCCGAAAAAAATGATAATAATCGGAAGCAAAGCAATCGTAGGTATCGGCATAAGCGCCATCACAATTGGAGATACAAAATGTCGGATTGGCGAATATAGCCCCATCAGCAAACCAATAATAATCCCTGGAATCACGCCAAGTAGGAACCCAACAAATATCCGGTACAGCGACACACCAATATGTTTGGCCATTTCACCATTGGCAATCATCTCAAAAAACGTACTAACGATTGCGGACGGCGGCGGGAAAAATCGAATATCAAGTATCCCCGTTCTCGACATGAATTCCCACAACAGCAGTAAGAATATCGGTGAAGCTACCGTCAACATCTGTTTTAGCCGTTCCTTCGTTTGCCTCTGCTTCCATTCACGCTGCTCGATTTCGTGCGGATCATATCGAACTGCCTTGTCATCTTTTTTCAACGTCCACCACCTCTTCATACAAATAATATGTGTCTGCCTAAAAAAGTGTGTTGGGCAAGCGCGGAGGAACGGCATTCTTGGGTGTTTTTCTAATAATGTCTAGTGGTATGTGGATGCTTGATTTGCTTGCACTCCTTCAAACAATGATTGCAAATAAAAAAACCATGGAGCCTAGATGCCCCATGGATTTCAAATCATTCTATTTATCCGCGCCAAGCACTCATACCGCCTGTAACGTTCAAAACATCTGTGAATCCAGCCTTCTTCAAAATCTTTGCCGCTTGTGCACTTCGCACACCACTTTGACAAATGACGATGGTTTCTTTCGATTTATCAAGACCGCCCAACTGCGATTTCAGGACATTTAATGGAATGTTGTTGAATTCTTTCAGATGACGCCCCTTATATTCAGCCGGCGTTCGCACGTCTATAAACTGCTTGGACTTGTCCTTCAGCATGCCTTTCAATGCCTCCGTTGAAACAGAACCTACCCCTTTCGCAGGCATCATTCGCCAAACAAAAAATCCAATAATTAGTAAAATGAAAATCCATTCCATTGTCATTTCCCTCCAAACTTTCTCCCCTCAAATATACCATCAGGGGTATATAGTTACAAAGAATTTGCTTTTCATGGGACGGGAGACCACCACCCGCAGCGATTGAAATGAAACTTATCATTCATTCAGAACGTAACAATAGTTAGTGAGTATCGATGAAAAGTGGAGCTGATCTATTGTTGTTAGGTAAATTTATTGTTTGTCTTTTTGTAAGTTTACTTCTTTTCTTTTTTAGTTATTCAATTTGGAAGAAGAAGAATTTATCATTCATCGCAGGTTATGATGAAAATACGTTCAAGGGCGACAAAAACAAATTAGCAAAGGCAGTAGGTTCTATTACGATGATCATTGGTATCGTAACGCTACTTCTTCCATTTGCTTTGGAGTTTATAGGTTCATTCGTTGGAATACTATTCGGGACTATTGTTTTTGTAGGTACAATCGGGTTAGTTATCTATATAAATGCTATCAATAAAGAGTAAGTTTAGTATCAACAATACTATATAACAGAACAAAAACAGCGTCCCCGTAAAGGACGCTGTTCCACAATCAATACAATATGCCATGCTTCTTCGCATCAAACAGCAGCTCTTCCCGAAATGCTGGATGAGCGATATCAATCAGTGCTTTCGCGCGTGCCGCTAACGACTTTCCATAGAGACGAGCGATTCCGTACTCCGTCACAATATGATCGACATCATTTTTCGACGTTGTGACGACAGATCCCGGCGATAATTGTAAGTTAATGCGTGAAATGGTGTCGTTTTTCACAGTAGAATGCATGCAGATGAAGCCTTTGCCATGTTTTGCAAAACGGGCACCACGCGCAAAGTCAGCTTGTCCACCTGTTGATGAATAATAACGGCCGCCAATGGTCTCAGACGCACATTGCCCATACAGATCCACTTCCGTCGTTGCATTAATGGATACGATGCGCTCTTCCTTAGCAATCTCACGTGGATCATTGACGACACTGACCGGTAAAAATTCAACAGAAGGATTTTCGTGAATGAAATCATATAATCGTTGCGAACCATAGGCAAATGTCGCCACAATCTTCCCTTTATGCGTAAATTTCCGCGTACCATCCACAGCTCCAGCCGCCACAAGATCCACAATGCCATCCGTCAGCATCTCCGTGTGAATTCCAAGATGCCGATGGTCTTTCAACATGCTCATCACCGCATTTGGAATTGCCCCAATCCCAATTTGAAGCGAATCTCCATTGTCAATTTCATTCGTTACGAATTCAGCAATTCGCATATCCTTCTCCCCAATAGCTGGTGCGATTACTTCGGATAAAGGTAAGTCATTGTCGATATAACCCGTTATTTGGCTAATGTGAATTTGATTTTCACCAAATGTACGTGGCATATGTCGATTAACTTCCAAAACAAACGGCACATGACCAATGAATTCAGAAATGTAATCCGCCTGTGTCCCCAGTGAAAAATAGCCATGCTCATCCATAGGAGAAGCAACAGTCATAACCATGGACCTTTTCGTGAATTTCTCCAACATATCGGGCACTTCATGGAAAACATTCGGAACTAGTTCAACATGCCCTTCCTGATATGCCTTACGTGTTGCACCACTTAAAAAATACGATACATGCGACAAATGGCCCTTCATCTCGCCGAATATATATGGTCGCTCGCGAAGCGCTAACATCTGATGTATTTTAACATTATCTAATTTCAAATGATTCTCTTCCAATATATCAAGCAAACGATGAGGTTCTCCGTTGGCAATTGGGATGATAATATCCGCCTGCCGTTCAATTAAGCTAATGATTTGTTCTTCAGCCAATCGTTTTGTCACGTCGATTTCACTCCAGTAAAAATATATGTTGCACTCATTATATACCAGACTGAGCGCTCGCTCAACTTGTCGTTTCAATCACAGGAACGATATAATAGTAGTATGACAAACTTAACTTCGGACCAACTCAGACAATTAAATATGTACAGCGTCTATATCGGTACGCCCGAACGGGAATTGTTCACGCTTAAAATACTTCGCGATGCAGACAAAATCGTAGATGTATTGAATCTCATCCAAGCAGTAAGCGGCAGTCCAAATCGGACCGTCGCCGCTTCATACTTCATGCGCCGCCTCGGCATGTTTGTCGCTATGCAATTTACCAATCTAGCAACGTACGACGAAGTATGGGATGGAGAGAAAGATCGACTTGTTTTCGGTGCCAAAGAAGAGTACGGAAAATTGGCTGTAAGCACATTTGCTTTTGCAGAAGACTGGCGTTATGTAGAGGACGATGAACGCCGTGATGTCATCAAACACATTTTGATTGAACAATGTAGTGCTGTTATCAAGCAACTTCGTTCCGTTTCGTCCGTCTCTCCCCTGACATTATGGGAAAATATTTTCGGTTTTCTTCTTTGGCAATACCATGTGTTGCTATCGAACCCTAGCACCGCTGAAGAGGCCCGTGCTGACTTGAACACGTTGAAAGACGACACATTATGGGAAGGCATTGCATCTCGATCTTTATTCGCCACCTATTTAAAAGGATCCGAACCATCTGCACTTTTAAATACAGAAGTTCGGACAACATGCTGCTTCTCAAAGGACGTTCCTGGTCTCATGCAATGTGGATTTTGCCCGTTAAAATGAAGTCATTTCTTTCGATATGCTATATACCAGACCTTCATCGAGTAAATCGTTCCGCCCGCTGCACCGCTATAGAAGAATCCCATGAAAATACCGGCGGGCAAATTGCCTCGATGACTAATGAAAATCGATATGAACAGACCAATTACCGTTGTCGCAGTCGAAAACCAAGTTTCCGGGAGTTTGAAAAATAGTCTTAATAAGAATATGCCTAAAAGGATGGCGGGGATTGCCCACAATCCATCCCAGATATTCGTGTGGATAACCGGAAATTCATTCCACATGACATCATCCCTTTTTCCAATAGCTTATCCATTGTGTCAGGTATTCCATACATTTTTTGTTAAAGAAGGGTGGGAATTATGCATGCATCAAGTTCGTGGAAAAGTGCTCGACGAGGAAACACGTTGCGTTCATTATCATTCCGAAATCGACCGCATTGCGATAAAGTTCTATTGTTGCGACACCTATTATCCGTGCTATGAATGTCACGAAGAAGATGGATGCGGCGCCCCGGCTGTCTGGCCAAAAGACAAGTTCGATGAAAAAGCCGTTTTGTGCGGGGGATGTGGCTACGAACTATGCATTGAAGACTATTTGGAGTGCAAATCAGCGTGCCCTCAATGTTCAGCAGCATTCAATCCGGGGTGTGGCTTGCATTGGCATTTGTATTTTGACGTGTGATTATAAACTGACACCATCCGCATTGGCAGATGGTGTCAGTTTCAATTTCGTTACTTTTTTCATCTATAACTCCAAAGCGTAGATGTGCATTCTCCCCAAAGTTTTTGCGCGAGCCTCTCGCTTTCCCATTCGCGTATGTCCCAACTAGATTTTCGTTTACAAAATTCTTCTTATCGTTGATGGTTTCGTCCATTAAAAAACCTCGTTTTTTCATGATTTTACCTTGCCCAATTGTTAGTAGACAGCCTATAGAAAAAACAAAAAGTATTTCTTTGAAATCAAAGCACCACAAGGAAGGTTTTTCATAAATGCGCTATAAAAAACAAGCCCCCTGACATATCTCTGTCAAGGGGCTTGTTCCATTACACATCCTTCGTTGCAGTTAACTTAATTTCCTTACGCCTATCATAAATATTTTTCAAAATGACTTTGCCGACTGCGTAAGCTGGGATGGACAGGAGAATCCCAAGGAAACCGGCAATATTTCCTGCCGCCAAAATCACTGTAATAACCGTAAGCGGATGAATGTCGAGCGTTTTCCCCATGATATTCGGCGTGATTAAATTACTATCCGTTTGCTGTGCAACGAGCGTAATCACACTGACCCAAATAACCATTGTAGGATCTTGAATGAACGCTAGAATCAGGGCTGGCGCAAATGCAATCCAGGGACCAATAAACGGAATGACGTTCATAAAAAAAGCAAAAATGGCAAGTAACAGTGCGTATTTTAATCCAATAAATAAATAGCCGGCAAACATAATGCTAGCTAAAATAAGACTAATCAGTAGCTGTCCTTGGATATACGTCCGAAGTACCGTATTCATATCATGTAGTGTTTTTTTAACCCATTCTTGTTTTTTTCCCGAAAAGAAGTTGTAGATAAACGGCGCAAACTTCTCATGATCCTTTAGTAGGTAGATAAAGAAGAACGGAACGAGAATCAAGGTGAATGTTGTTTGGAAAACGGATTGGAAAAATTGAACGATTAGTTTTCCAGATACAACCGCAACAGATTGGATAGAATTTACGGCCTTGTCAATCAACTCGTTTATTTGTTCTGGAAAATCTTCTCTATGTTGCAAAACCTCAAAAAGATTTTCCGACTGAATGGTAACCTCTTTTGCAATGGATGGTGCATAATCCACCAAGTTATTCACTTGATTCATAACTGGCGGACCAACAATTGAAATGAAGAGCCAAATCACTGCCGCAACACTAATAAGTATCGATAAAATACTTCCCCAACGCGGCATTTTACGCTTTTCCAGAAATCGCTGCAATGGCACCGTTACATAGAACAGAACAGCACCAAGTAACAACGGTACGAAAATGGTTTTTGCGATGATAAGTAGAGGCGCAAAAATCCAGTTTATCTCCATGAAGTATTTCATAATAAGCAAGGCCAGTAAAATCCCAACGCCTGCTTGGAACCATAATTTCTTCGTCAAAAAATCCACTCCTTTTTGTCATAAAGTAATGTACAATCGTTATTTTTAAGTATACGTTGTTTTACGTATGGAGTCGAAATTAGTTTCAATATTTTACCGCTCGATTATACATCGTGACAAGAGATAATCCTAATGACAGTTATATAAGGAGCATGGTATGAAGAGAAGAGGCCAGATAATGGGGGAATGACGCTGACAGAGCGCAAGATGCGTAAGGAAAGACATAAAAAAAGAGAGGAGAAGTCGACTCTCCTCCCCTCCATCTATTCGCTTGAACAGTTAGCCAATCTTAAAATGGGAACTCGCGGTCAATTACTTGTACGGATACCCACTTTGTTTCTGTAAATTCATCTACCACCCATGGGTTACCAAAGCGACCCATACCTGAGTTTTTCACTCCACCAAATGGTGAGTTTTCAAAAGCATTTACCGTTTGGTCGTTGACGTGCGTCATACCGAACTCAAGACCTGCAGCTAGCTCTTCACCTTTTGCTAAATCAGATGTGAAGATAGCTGAACTTAAGCCGAATTGTGTATTGTTCGCAACTTCAATTGCTTCTTCATCAGAAGATACTTTAATAATAGAAGCAATTGGTGAGAACAATTCTGTCTGTGCAAGCGTGCTATCAGGTGATACATTACCAAAGATTGTTGGTGTTAAAATATTGCCAATGCGTTCGCCTGCTAATAATACTTCGATACCATCTCTTTTCGCTTCTTCAATAAAGCCAAGTGCTTTTTCAAGTTGCGCGTTATTGATTAATGGACCAATTACTACAGACTTATCACTTGGGTCACCGTATGGTAAACGTTTTGCATGCGCAAGGAATTTTTCAACGAATTCATCGTACAGTGATTCGTGAACGATAATACGATTGATCATCATACAAATTTGACCTTGGTGTAGAAACTTACCAAAAATCGCTGCTTTCACAGCTTGTTCAACGTCTGCGTCTTTTAACACAACAAATGGTGCGTTACCGCCAAGCTCTAATGCTACGCGTTTTAATAATCCACCCGCTACTTGACCTATATGGCGACCCACTTGTGTTGAACCTGTAAAACTTATTAATTTCGCAGTTGGATGTTCAATCATTAAATCGCCAATCTCAGATGGTGTTGTTAAAATAACATTAAAAATACCTGCTGGAATCCCCGCTTCATCAAACGCTTTCGCTAGGATTGTTCCACCTGTTAACGCTGTTTGAATATCACCTTTATGCACAACACTGTTACCTAACATAATCGCTGGCACAATTGTACGCATAGATAAATAAAGTGAGAAGTTGAACGGTGAAATAGACGAAATAACACCTAGTGGCTTGCGATAAGCCTTGTTGATTTTACCTGGTAATACTTCCGGTAACTCCCGGCCACCTAATGAATCAACATAGTTGAACCCCTCTTGAATGCAAGCGATTGTTAAGCTGACTTCCACTTTCCCCTTCACGTATGTTGAGCCAGTTTCCTCTGCTAATACGCGAACGATTTCTTCTTCGTTATCTGTGAAGAACGCAAGTAATTTTTCAAGCACTTCTCGACGTTTCCCAGCATCCTTCGCCCATTCACCATAGGCTTTATCTGCTACTTCATAAGCATGTTGAACTTGCTGCTTTGAGGCAATTGGGAAAGTCGATAACTTTGAATCATCGTATGGGTTTGTTAATGTGTAGTGTTCGTCGCTCTCGCCGCTAACCCACTCGCCGTTAATATAGTTTTTTGTTAGTTCCTTATAATCGAACATGCAACCACTCCTCACTAATTATGCTTGATATTCTTTATCTAAAACTAATATTGGTTTAATTGTAATTCCATTTTTAGAATCCTCAAACGCTTGTCCGACTTCCTCTAATTCGTAGAATTTAACCAGTTTATCTACTGGGAATTGGCCGTTTTTAAAGAATCTAACTAGTTTTGGAATGAATAATTGTGGTACAGCATCCCCCTCAATAACACCTTTTAATGTTAATGCGTTTAACATTAAATCGTTTGTTATATTGAGTGTGAGGTCGCGTTTACCTACTGCAACTGTTGCGCATTCTCCTTTTACGCGCAAGCAACGAAGTGCAGCAAGCGTTACTTCTGGTACACCCGTTGTTTCGAATGAGTAGTGTGCACCCTTACCCTCTGTAATTTCTTTGATTTTTTCAGCAGGGTTTTCTCTTGTGCTGTTGATCACATGTGTTGCACCTAATTCTTTTGCAAGTTCAAGGCGACTATCGTGAATATCAACCGCAATAATTGGATCGCAACCTGCGATTTTAGCAGCCAACAAACCACTTAAACCTACAGCACCTGTACCAAATACAACAAGGCTTGTGCCTGGTGCTGGAGCAAGTGAGTTTAATACAGTGCCGCTACCAGTCATTAACCCACAACCGAATGGACCCAAGTAACGTAAATCTACATCCTTATCCACTTTGATGACATTTTTTTCATCAACTGTCGCATACGTACCGAATGATGACTGCCCAAAGAATTGGGATACGTCTTGGTGGTCATGCGTGTGAATTGGTGTTAGATTATGTTTATTGCGTCCCGAGAAGTTTAATGGAATCATGCTCTCGCATCCGCCTGCGTTACCATCCAAGCAGTTATCGCAGTGACCACAATATGCGAACCCTAGTACAACGTGGTCTCCTTCTTGAACAGTTGTAACGCTTGAACCAACTTTCACAACGATACCTGAACCTTCATGTCCTAATACCACCGGGCTTGGCACAGGTAGCGTACCATCTAATACAGTTGCATCCGTGTGACATACTCCAGTAGCGACGATTTTAACAAGTACTTCATCTGCTTTTGGATCGTCTAATAATAATGTTCGTTTTTCGAAGTCTTTCTCAGGTGTTGTTACCATAGCTTGAATTTCCATTTTTTACCCCACTTTATTTATTTTTTATTCTCATGAAAAGTCACAAAAAAGTCATTAATTGCTGACTCATGTTGAGTGTATAACTACAAATTATCTATTTCAATCACTGAAAAACCTTTTTTGTACGGGTTTTCAACATAAAATGATTTTTGTATTATTTTTTAAATACTTTTAATAAATATATAATGAAGGAGAAAACGAATGAGAAAAAAAGAAGATCGCCGTGTTGAGCGCACGAAAGAAACGCTGCGTCAAACATTTAAAAGACTCGTGAAAGAGAAAGGCTATTCACAAGTGAAGGTGAAGGATATTGTCGAGGAAGCCAACTTTAATCGCACGACGTTTTACGTGCATTATGACTGCAAAGATGATCTGGCAAATGATTTAATCGACCTTGAAATGACTACCTTTGAATACGAATTTTGTAAACCAACACGCGACAATCCACTGCTCGATTTAACGCGTATGCAACCAGATGGTACAGATGTATTTCAATATATCGTCGACAATCGCGACTATTATGACTTAATCATTATGGAAGACTACATACCAACTATCAGAGAAAGTTTACTCAACAAATTGCAATATATTTTCCAAGAGAGAATGTCATTTGTTAGCGACGAATACGCCGAAATTAATGACGACTATTTTATTCAATATCGCTCATATGGCATTTACGGGTTTATTCTTGAATGGATTCGTAACGACTATGATGCTTCTCCCTCAGAGATGGCTCGGCGCATTATCAATTTATTACATATTCAATCCTCTCTCATGATGCAGTTAAGAGGGGAAGATTAGTGGTTACTGATTTTCCCTTTTAATTGTTCAATATAATGAATAACAAAAAGGGACCAAAACCAATACAGTTTTAGTCCCTTCTTGCATCTGTAAAACCTCACCCAACTCGCAACACAATCCGATTGCCAGATGGATCTTCTACCACAAATCTACTGCCGTTAGATTCCACCTTCACCCCGAGCGCTTCCACTTTCACAAGCGCTTCATTCAACACTGCCTCAGTTGGATAAATAAGCGCAAAGGATTGGAGCCCCACACTACCCGTAGATGGTCGCGGTGCACCTACACCATTCCATGTATTCAAACCAATATGATGGTGGTACCCCCCATTCGACATGAACAATGCTTGCGGATAATTCGTGACCACTTCAAAACCTAGCGCATTGTAGAATAGTTCCGTTTCAGGTAAATGGGCTACATGTAAATGGACATGCCCCATGACTGTACCAGCAGGAAGGCCGACCCATGTCTGCTCCCCACTTTCCGCAATAATACTTTCTCCGTCCAGCGGATCCGTACTCATGGCAACTTTTCCATTGTCCCAACTCCAAACATTAGGATCACGATCGATATAAATTTCAATGCCATTACCGTCTGGATCTGACAAATAAAGCGCTTCGCTCACAAGATGATCCGAAGCGCCAATTCGCACTTGATGTTGGATGAAATGCTTAATAATTGCCCCTAAATCAGCTCGCTTCGGCAACAACAATGCGAAATGGTATAAGCCAGATTTGTGCGCCTCTTTTGGGGTGACATTGTTCGGTTGTTCAATGATGAGTAACGGCGTCTTGCCGTCCGCTGTTAGTACTACTTTATCCGCAGCTTCCTCGAGTACTTTAAAACCAATCACTTCTTTATAAAATTGGACTGATCGATTCAAATCCAAGACGTTGAGATGTACTTCCCCTGTATACGTACGCGGTGCTGTATGAAAATTCATTTGTATTCCTCCTATGTTTTTCACGGTAAGTTACTTACTTTATGTAACTAACTTTATATGTTATAATAGCAATTGTCAACACATGAACTTGATTCAGCAGAAGTTCGCTGCTGAATCAAGTTCGGCCTCCGGCGGATGTCACAAATTTTGAAGGGAGTTAATTGCGCAAGCGCAATTCAAAATTTGGACACAATTACGCCGAGGCGTAATTGATTATCTTATCATGGCGAAAGGGGCCGTAACCATATGAACGAATTTGAACTTTGTCCACGTTTCGAAAAGGCAGTATCTATTCTAAGTCAACGCTGGACTGCCCTTATCTTGTATCAATTAACGGCAGGACCACAGCGCTTTTGCACAATGACGGACAAACTTGGCGTCAGTGGAAAAACATTATCCGAGCGATTAAAAGACCTCGAACAACAGGACTTTATCATCCGCAACGTTTATCCGGAAACACCGGTACGTATCGAATATTCCTTAACGGAAAAAGGCATGTCACTCACTCCAATTATGAAGGAAATTGAGATTTGGTCACAGAAGTGGATTGAGCGTGAATCATTTTCTCCAAACGAAAAAGCATGAAAATTCATCGATGAATTTTCATGCTTTTTCACCTAAATTATTATGTATAATCTATAAATAGCTGTTCTATTGTACTAGGAGGAAAAGGAATTATGAAGACGCTACTAATCGACAACTATGATTCATATACATTCAATCTTTATCAACTTATTGCCTCTATAAATGAAGAACTGCCAATAGTAGTTCGGAATGATCAATATTCATGGGACGAATTACAATCCATTTCGTTTGATAATGTTATTATTTCCCCGGGACCAGGAACACCAACTAAGGAAAAAGATTTTGGTGTTTGCCGAGATGTTTTACGCCTATCAGAAGTTCCAATTTTAGGTGTCTGCTTAGGTCTTCAGGGATTCGCCCATACTTATGGCGCTAAGGTTATTAAGGCACCAACACCGATGCACGGAAGAATAAGTAAAGTTTTTCATAACGATTCCGGGTTATTCAAGAAAGTTCCCCAAGAGTTCGAAGTAGTTCGCTATCATTCACTTATTGTCGAGGATGATTTACCAACTTGTTTACAAAAAACTGCTTGGACTGAAGATGGTATTATTATGGGTTTGCAGCATACAGAAAAACCAATTTGGGGCGTACAGTTTCACCCTGAATCCATTTGCACTGAATTTGGTCATCAAATACTAGAAAATTTTTCGTTAATGAGTCAATTCCCCATTGAGGCATCAGCCATAAAATCCGAACAAAGTTGATTTCCGCTTCAATCAACGAAAATAGGCTTTCTTAATTATGAACAATCAAACAGATAATTATGCAATTGACTCTAATGAATAAAAAAATTACTATTCATGAATAAATTATTATTGCAAGGAGATGTACTTGTTGAGAAATATCCCATCGATTTCGATAGTACCGCGAGGCATGTCTCGTCAAATGTCTACTGCATTACCTACAGTTAAGGTTTTGAGTAGAAAGGTATTAAATTTTGTAGAACCTGAAGACGTTTTTCAACATTTTTTTGCTGAAGAAGAATATGCTTTTTGGCTTGATAGTAGTCGTGTCGAATCTAGCTTATCTCGTTTTTCTTTTATGGGAACAACTAATGGACCATTAAGTAAAGTGATTAAGTACGACTCAAAAACACAGCATATTCAAATCAGTGACTCCCAGGGACAAACTGAGCTTACAGAAAACATTTTTAACTATATAGATTCTGAGATACATAAAATGCAACAAAATTCTAATGAATTGCCATTTGATTTTAATGGTGGATTTGTTGGTTATTTTGGATACGAATTGAAAGCTGAATGCGGTGCCAATGAGCACCATGAATCCTCAGACCCTGATGCACTGTTTATTTTAGCCGACCAAATAATTGCCTTTGACCACAAAGAGAGCTGCATATATTTAGTTAGTATTGTTCCCTATAATGATCCGGCATCTGCTTCTGAATGGTTCGACGCTACGGAACAGAGACTACAAAACGTTCCATCAGTAGCACCAGTGATAGCAAAAAACAATGACACCAGCACACCACTTAGCTTCGAATTAAGTCAACCGTACGCCCAGTATGTAAAAAAGATAGAGGAATGTAAACAGTATATTGTTGAAGGAGAAACGTATGAGGTTTGCTTAACGAATAGAATCAATATTAATGAACATTTCGATCCATTAATAACCTATCGTATTCTTAGAGATATTAATCCAGCTCCATACTCATCCTTTCTTAAGTTTGGAGAATTGAGTGTTCTATGCTCTTCTCCTGAACGTTTCCTGAAAATTGATCAAGATCGAATAGTAGAAGCTAAACCAATTAAAGGGACGATTGCTCGAGGAAAAAATATAGAGGACGATCTTAGATTGGCTGAAATATTGCGTACTAGTGAAAAAGAAAGAGCAGAAAATTTGATGATTGTTGATCTTCTTCGAAATGACTTGGGTTTAGTTTGTGATATTGGAAGTGTTCACGTACCTAAATTGATGGCTATTGAATCTTATCAAACAGTGCATCAGCTTGTTTCAACAATTAAAGGGACTTTAAGAGCAGAGCTAACAGCCATTGATTGTATACGGTCAGCATTTCCGGGCGGTTCGATGACTGGGGCACCTAAAATACGTACAATGGATTACATTGACGAGTTGGAGACTAATGCTCGTGGCATTTACTCGGGGGCAATTGGGTTTTTGGGCTTAAATGGAACTACAGATTTAAATATTGTTATTCGAACCATTATAATGACTCCCGAACAGGCTACTGTTGGTGTAGGTGGAGCAATCACAATATTATCTGATTCTGAACAAGAATTTGAAGAAACGCTTTTGAAAGGTCGCGCTTTAGTCAAAGCACTTACGATTTCTCAGTTTGGAAAATTTGATAAAGAATTATATACATTTAATGACCCCCTTATGGATAGTTTGTTTAATAAGCTCCTATAGAGTACGAGGTCGTTTGCAAACTTAAGTCAATCTCATAACTCTGAGCTCTTACAACACAATGGTTTTTAAACATCAAAAAGGAGCCCCCAAAAAATGTCGCAATAAGGTGGGCGAGAAAAACCTTTTAGACAAAAAGGGGGACTCCTTATGTTCATAATACGACAACTTTCTCTATTTAATTTTCAAATTTCATCATCGAAATCTAGCAGAATATATTACGCCAATCATGATTAGTGAACGGCTGCCAACAAAAATTTAACGCCTTAGAAACATTAAAATTGTTCTCTCTATAAGGTAAAGGGAGGACAATTTATATTAATTCTTTATGTACGTCTCTAAAAAAACCTCAATTTGTTTACGATTCTTCAAGTAATGAACAGTCTTCCCTTCCTGTGTATAGCGCTGCATACGCTCCACCATTGTCTTTTTCCGCGCCCCATATGTCGTCACGATGAATTTCAAAAATGCTTTATCCATCTTTTCTTTACAGCCCTCAGCGATATCTAGCCGTACTTTTCCATGGTATTGGACCCTCCGCTTCAACACGCGATACAAACAAACACGAAGCGGAAGCTCCAAATAGATAACGGTGTCTGCATGTGGTTCTCGGATATTGAATGTTCCCGTATAATTCCCCTCAATAATCCATCGCTCATTTTGGACGACTTGTTGCTGTGCTTCTGAAAACTCTTCAGGTAAGGCTTCTACCCAATTCGGTTTCCAATACAGCCGATCCAAATGCGTCACTTCAATACCCGTCAATTCGCTTAACCGACGTGCAAATGTCGACTTTCCTACTCCAGCAGACACCCCGATGACCATAATTTTATTCATCCTATCGCTCCTCATAATTCCCGAATCCACTTATGCTCAGGTACATGAACTCGAAGCGCATGGCATAACCACTCTTTATCTTCCGCCTTCAGCAAATTCTTCACCGCATTAAAATCGGCATGATCTTTCTCACGAGCGTTTTTCGCTTTGTATAGCAAGACAACCGCTGGATGTAGATATGGGACTCCTTCATTTGAAACAAGAAATAGTGAGCTTTCTGGAAAAGAAATCGACGATTCCCTTCTAAATATCCACATACCATCTCTCGCTTCGTTCAGTAATACTTCCAATCGCTCTCCAGCTTGTTTATGAATGCCGTGAATCTCATGAACCGGCAATTCCATCCATTCTTCGTCCCAGCTGATTAATTCACCCTTCACAATTTTTTCAAATGACCAATCTGGCAATGCCTTTTTCAGCACGCGCTGGTCTTCCCGAAACAGGGCGACCTCTATATCGGAATGGAGACGCGTTTCTTTGCCTATGTATAAATCAATCGCCCAACCGCCGGCAATCCCCCATTTTCCACCAAACCCCAACATCCATTCATTCACTTTACTACATGTACTAAACATAGTTACATCTTCCTCATCGTCTGAAAGTCAGCAAAATCCGTCGTAAACTCCATTTCCTTCACAAATCCAAACTTCTCATATAAACGTATGGCTCTTTCATTAAACGTCGCCACGGTAAGACGAACAGGTACATTGCCGTAAGTTTTATAGAGCGACTCCAATACAAATGAAAAGAAAGTAAAACCATTGCCCTTACCTGTTAATGTAGGGACCATGCCTAATCCAACATCTATGATATCTTCCGTATAAGCGCCCACTTGTGCACCTGTCGGCACTTGTGCAGAAGAACCGGCACAATAAAAGCCAATCACTTCGTCATTGTCATTCACAACGACGAAATAGTTATTCTCCAACAATTCCTTGACTGCCTCTGTATCATACTCATTGTTATAAAAATCATAAGGCGGTTCGTATCGCCAACCTAAAATTTTAGTTGCAGCCATCTCATCTATAACTTTGATGGCCAGCTTCATACTCGAACCCTCAACCTAGACAAATACGGCTCCATATACTTCCGGTATGACGGCAACAATCCGACAGGCAACGCGTCGGGCTGAAAATATTGAACATCAATCGATTCTGTTGAATCTATTTCAATATCTCCCCGTATATCCCTCGTCACATAAACAGCCGTTACGGAATACAGTTCGTCACCATTTGCTACTTTTAAATAGTAGTCCTCCCCCGAGAAAATACCCATCAATTCCAATTCACCGATCATTAGTCCCGTTTCTTCTTTCACTTCACGCCTCGCCGTTTCCTCCATACTTTCACCCAGTTCCATCAGACCACCGGGCAATCCCCATCCACCGTCCGTTCGGTGTTGCAGTAACACCTCATTTTGCGCGTTTAAAATGATAACAACAGCTCCTGGTAGTATAAGCGGCCTATTGCCGACAAACTTCCTTAACTCCCCTACATAACTCAATATAAGCAACCCCATTCAATATTTTCACCAATTGTAAATATTCAAGATAACTACTACCAAACCCTTTTATTTCATTTGTATTGAATAAGGTTCCTCACACCAACGCATCAATAAATATAATAATTTAAACTGTATAATTAAATTGCATCAATTTCATAATTACCCACCCAAAATAAAAACACGAACAATATCAAAATTTATTGATTTATTATTCGTGAATAAAATATTCTATTTTCATTAATTAGATTGCAAAACAGAGAATACATCTACAATTACTTGACTCGAAAGTAAACCTATGAAAAACGCTTACCTAAAGCACAAATTAACATCGTTCGGATTTTAAGTGTTATTATTCTATCAAGAAGTTTATTTAATCATATTATTATGAATAAATTTTCAATAGAAATATGATATTTTTCTCCTTCACCCCTCCTCTTCATTATGCTAAAGTAGGAAAATACAAACGATTGAAGAGGATGAAATCACATAAAACTGCTTTAAATTTTGGAGGGAAAATCGTGTCCACTAGCTATAAAGGTACGAATAAGATGATTACAGGGATTGTATTCGGTGTCATCACGTTTTGGCTTTTCGCGCAATCCATGGTGAATGTTGTTCCAGCCGTGCAAGAAGACTTGGGTGTTTCATTGGGCGTGCTCAACATCGCCATTAGTTTGACCGCATTATTCTCAGGGATTTTTGTTGTTGCGGCGGGCGGATTTGCCGATAAAATCGGACGTAAGAAGATGACCTATATCGGTCTCGTATTGAGTATCATCGGTTCTCTTTGCCTTGTCGTTGCGAATGGCGCCACTCTTTTAATTATCGGACGTATTATACAAGGTTTCTCTGCTGCTTGTATTATGCCAGCAACGATTGCTTTAATGCGAACGTACTTTGATGGCGCGGATAGACAACGCGCACTTAGCTATTGGTCCATCGGTTCTTGGGGCGGTTCGGGTGTTTGTTCTTTCGCAGGCGGAGCCATTGCAACCTATATGGGCTGGAAATGGATTTTCGTTTTCTCCATTGTGTTCGCTCTACTCGCCATGTATTTACTGAAAGATACACCAGAAAGTAAAGTCAAACAGAAAGGTCCTTCCCGTTTCGATTTCAGCGGCTTAGTCGTCTTTGTGTTCACAATGATCGGCCTAAACGTTGTTATCACACGCGGTGCCGATTTCGGTTGGACAAGTCCACTGACAGTAGGTTTAATTGCCGCAACGGTACTTGGCATGCTGTTCTTCATCAAAATTGAAACTGGTAAATTACATGCGCTAATTGACTTTAATTTATTTAAAAATAAACCTTATACAGGTGCGACAATCTCTAACTTTTTACTAAATGCAGTTGGTGGTACGCTAGTTGTCGCGAATACCTATGTGCAAGTCGGAAGAGGATTCACGGCGTTTCAATCGGGCATGCTCTCAATCGGCTATTTAGTTTCAGTCCTCGTCATGATCCGTGTCGGTGAGAAAATGCTACAGAAATCTGGCGCAAAGCTCCCGATGATTATCGGTTCCATCTTGACGGCAATCGGAATTGGGACAATGGCACTGACGTTTTTACCAGATACGGCTTATATCATCGTCGTCTTCATTGGGTTCATCCTATTTGGTACGGGGCTCGGTATGTATGCCACGCCATCTACCGACACAGCGGTATCCAGTGCGCCGGAAGATAAAGTTGGTTCTGCATCAGGTATTTATAAAATGGCGAGCTCACTTGGAGGCTCCTTCGGGGTTGCCATTTCCGCGGCGGTTTACGGTACGATGACGCTATCAGGTAATATTGAAAAAGCAGCATCTGCCGGCATTATCGCAAACGTGATTTTTGCATTGCTCGCATTGGTCGCGATTATGTTCTTGATTCCAAAGGCGGCAAACGAACCTGTAACACAAAAGGCTGTTGTGAATAAAGGATTTGCGGATCCAGTGAATAACAGGTTATAAAAGCAATACTAAAACACGCCTACAACATCAATTGTTGTAGGCGTGTTTTTAATTATCGCGAATCATATGCTTTTCCAGCAACTATCACTATTTATTTTAAGAAGTGATACCCAATTTTTTCAAAATATCCTCAAGCGTTTTTCCATCCACTTGCTCCACTGGTGTTCCTACATTTTCTACATATGGATTCTGTTTGAGATAGTTCGTTTGCACAAACTTCATATCTTCTGCATCTACGATTCCATCCCAGTTAATATCTGCTGCACGATTAGTCGTTCCCCATGCACTTTGAATGGCTAGTGCATCATGGATATCAATCACTTGGTCTTGATTGACATCTCCAGCAACTGGTTTTTTAATAAAGTAGCTAGATGCAAGGATCTTTTGTTGACCATAAATTTTTCCTTTATAATCAAAGCCAGTCATTATCGGTGTTTTAGTCGTAAAATGACCCGGTACATTCAATTCCCATGACCATAGATCACCAGTCAGCGGTAATTTTGAAATGGAAAATCTGTTAACATCCTTCACTAAACTTGGCGTGATATCATGTACTGTACCATCCGCATGCGTTAGTGTGAGGGATGCGCCCGAATTTGACCAATCCACATTCTTATATTTAGTAGTTCCTGGAATCATAAATCCTTCGACATTCAGCGGACCTTCCAGTTCAGAATAACTTGCCAATAACCCCCATGTATATCCTGCCTTCAGCAACTTAGCAGTTCCTTCTTCGTTGGAAATCTCCACTGTAGGATCTAGTTTGACATTTGTACTGAAGCGAGACTCTTTCACTTTTAAAGTCACATCGACTGCGGCCACTTTATCTTGAATTGCGGCGGTTGATGGTAGATCCAATTGTACAGTTGGAGTACCTGAGTCGCTAAGCGTTACTTTCGCTTCCCCAAATTGCCCTAGCTCTGCATTTGGCTGAGCATCGACAATTTCAAGATTTGAATCTAGCTTATCGAAAGTCCAACTAGCCGTTGATAAGGATGAAATATTATCTAATGTAAGAGTTGCCGTTATTGTATCACCCATCGCCACTTCTTCAATTGGGCTAGTGATATAAGCATTTGGCGTGCCCTCTTTGATAAAGTAATAGTGTTTTGGAACGGTACTGTTTACTGCTATATCCCTTCCTTGCACCATAAAGCTCATAACGGGTTCATCCGGATACATGACAATGTCTTCAGAGAACTTACCCTCCTTATCCGTATAGGTAATGTTGCTGAGACTTGCAGTATTCGGAGGTCCAAACGTATATTGCAGGCCGAGATTGGATAGATCTACTTTCATCCCGGCGTCTTGCATTTCTTTCACTTGTGGATCCGTCACTTGCATCGAAAATGGATATGTTTTTTGTCCAGGTCCGTATTCGATAAATGGCGATTCCTGGTCTAATGACGTAGTCACTTCGGGTTTTTCGATATCTACATAATGATCTAATAAGTTTACAAGTGTTTTGCCTGACCCAGTAGTCGTAATCAATTTCAACTTATAATAACCTGGTTTTTTGGTTACAGCATTTGCAGAAATCGGCTGATTAGGATCATCGGTAAATGGATAATAGCTTCCTAGAATAGCCATTGGTGCGATGACATCCGTATACGGTCCGAATTTAGCTATATCCATTGATGTAATATAGCCAAGATCTTGACCCGTTTTTCCATCCTGCAGCACAATATCTAGGTTCTTCATTGGCGATTTCACCATAAATCTTAGCATGCCAAATACACTACCTGAAGCCATTCCCATCGGTTCAGTTTGAGAAATTCTATAATCCATTCCCGTTTTCGCATGACTAGCTACCATAAATTCATAATCTTCATCCGATATACGAACGTTAAATGGCACACCATATTTTTCATTTTTATCTCTTGGGTTCACCAACATGATATAACCTGTGTAAATACCTTCTTTTGCTGTATTGGGTATTGTGAGTTTTACGTTTACACTTTTCGTTCCATTCTTCTTCATTTGAATCACTGGATCAATGGATACTTTTACGCCATTAGCCCTTGGATCCATGAAGCCTTTTATCGTTTGAAAATGAGCGGATGCGATTAAATTTTTATCCACATTTTCAAAGTTTTCCAAATTAATCGTTTTACTGATTGATTGGTTTTCGCCTGTTAAAAGCCCCCCAAAGCTAATTCCACCGGTCAACTCTTCTATAGTGAACATTTCTCCGCCACTAGGTAGAAGTGTTTCATCTTGAACTTGAACTTTCATTTTGGGATGAACGGCTTCATAAGGATCAACACGTCCTGCACCTTGCTCAAATGCACTGTTTTCTCCATTTATTAGAAGTTCAGCTGTATTCATTAAGAGCGTTTTAATATCTCCTGGTTGTAGGTCTGGATTGTTTTGTAACATTAGAGCCGCTATACCAGCCACATGTGGCGTTGCCATAGATGTCCCATTTTTTCTCGCATAGGCACCCGTGTAATCAGTAGGTGTTGATGGATTCACGAGAAAAGCAGGTTCCGTAGATAAAATACTCACGCCTGGAGCAACTACCTCTGGTTTTACATCGTACGTTTTTAGTGCAGGACCACGGGAGCTAAAATCGGCAAGCTTATCCCCCTCTGTTTCGGTGACAGTTACGTTCGTAAAGGTAAATTTGTTGTTTCCTGCTTCCACTTGAGCTTTCAATGTTTGCCCATCTCTTTGCGTGACAGAGAGAGTAGGGATATAAGCAGTTGCCTCTCCAAGATTTAACCCAATATGACCTTCCACATTGTTATAAAGAAGAACAGCACTTGCCCCATGTATTTTCGCAAACTTAACTTTGTCTGCCAGTGCATGTGTCCCACGTTCAACCAATGCTATCTTACCTGATAGATCTTTACCAGCGTAGTCAGCTTCCCCACCTAAACCAACATCTACCATTTCAAAACTTTCCCCTTTGAGAGTAGCAAAGTCATCAGAAAAACCACTTGCCAACGATTGTAGATCAATCGATGATCCAGATGGTACGTTTCCTGTCATAGTCGTCAGTGGCATCGGTATATCACTTGCCCCTACAGTCAGTGCTAAAGCAGCAGATCCAGGGGATCCCACGGAATATAATCCCGAGCCAGCATTTCCTGCCGCTACGACTGCAGTCACCCCGCTTAAAACGGCATAGTTAATCGCTGTACTCGTTGGAAAATAGGGATCATTGATATTGGCACCCAACGAAAGATTAATAACATCCATTCCTTCGATGACCGATTGGTCGATTGCGGCAATAATATCAGAAGAGTTTCCAGTGCCATACGGGCCCAGCACTCTGTATACATACAATTGAGCATCTGGAGCTATCCCTTTAACGGAATTCTCATCGTTATCTTGTGCAGCAATGGTACCGGATACATGCGTGCCGTGATCGGTGTAATAGGCAGATCCATTTGCGGCAAATTCAGGTAATCCAGACTTCTTCCATTCTTCATAGGTGGCTTCCATGGGATCACTATCTTTACCCACGTAGTCATAACCACCTTTGTAGGCATCTTTAAGATCGGGATGATTGTAGTCAATTCCCGTGTCTAAGACGGCCACTTTTATGCCCTTACCTGTTAGCCCTTCTTCGTGGAGCTTGTCCACGCCTAAGAATGATAAAGAGTCTCCTAATGTACCGACCGATTTACCTGCATCTTCGTTAGCGTCTTCAAGAGGTAGTGGATCATTCGTAAATATAATATCTTTGTAAATCGATTGAACGACTTCTGATTCGAGCAGCGCTTCTACTTGAGAGGATGGTAAAGTCATCGCAACCCCATTAAAAGCAGTTTTGAAAGAATGCTTGATTTGATAAGACGTTTCTACGACTTTTAACCCCTCTTCAGCAGAAAAAAGCGACTGTTCCAAACCAGTTTCTGGAAATATCTGCTGAAGATCGTTTTTGAACGCGTTATGTTCTTGCTCGACTTTGCTTTGTGCTTCTTTTTTAGTCAAAGATCTTCCATCCACTGCAGCATCTAAGACCGCTACTTCCCCTGGTTTCGATTTAAACTGAACGATGACAGAAATCTCTTGGTCCCCACTTAGCTCATTTCCCTCGAACCCTTGAAGTCCATAACTTTGTTGTGCATCTGCTTTTGGTAACGCTTCCCTTTGTGCGTCCGTTAAAGATGCAAGAATTCTTTCCGTATTGCTCAGTTTTGTAGCGGATGCACTCGCCAAATCATAATTCATAGAAGGGAGTACTAACGCAGCCGACATGGCTAACGCAGCTAAACCTTTTCCAGACTTTCCAACCCATCTTCGTTTGTCAATTTTCATAGTTACCCTCTTTTCATATTTTAATTGAAAGTTTCAAAGAAATAATTCGCCCTAAATGACTTGCTAACTGTTATCAGTATGAATTACATTGAAAACAAAAACAATTGAGACAATTATTATATATCTATTTTCCTATTTCCCTCATAAACATGCATATTCGACAAATTTTGACACTATTTCACCTTATAAAGGATCCATTTTGCAACTAAATTGTCTCAACCTACACTTTCTAATATCCGCAAAATAATACAACGAGCAAAGTTGTACCTCTTTTATCTAGGACAAGTTGGTCATCTAGTAATAAATTCAAACTCGCGCTACACACACCCAAAATATCAGACATGTTAGAATATAATTAATGGCTATTACACAGGGAGTGATAACATGTCCGTGGGAGAAATTATCAAGTTTTACCGTCAGCAAACAGGACTTACACAAGAGCAATTAGGAAATGGGATTTGTACAGTTTCATACATAAGCAAAATTGAGCGCGAGCAAACGTCGTATTCAGCTGAAATCATCGAGTTGCTAGCCAAACGTTTGAAAATAGATATCGAAAAAGAGATCGAGTGCTGGGAAGGCATGCGAAAGCTATTGGACCGATGGCATAATTCAATGATTATGTGCAGAACAAAGGATATGGAAGAGATTAAGAAAGAAGTTGAAGAAATACCCTTTATATCCTCCTCTAGATATTCCACGATATACCAATCATTGCTAGCGAGATATTATTTAGAGGTAAAGGAATTGAATAAGGCTCACGTTATTTTGAGGAATTTAGAAAAAGGATATGGGGATTTAACCCCTTTTGAAAAAAGTTTACTGCGGCATATTTGGGGTTTGTATTACTTAGACAACTACAACTATGAAAGTACCGAAAAATACCACAAGGCATTAACAGCATTAAAAGAAATCAATCCGGCCGTATATGGCAATCCTGAATATTTTCATGATTTAGCTGGGGCTTATCATTGGATAGGCTCAAAAACAGCTGCTTATATACATGCAGAAAAAGCGCTGAAGCACTTCAAAGAAACCAATAATTATATAGCAGCGGTTAAATCAAAAGCAATAATGCTTTTACAAATTGGAAGTAGTCCCAATACAGATTTCCAGGAATTGATAGACTTATATAATGATCTAATCCGTGACAGCGAAACATTTAATATACCGGACATAAAAAAAGCGCTTCTGAATAACGTAGCTTACCAATACTACGGCAGAAAAGATTATGCAAACGCAAACAAGTATTTCAATGAACTGCTTAGCATGACAAACAAACAAGCTACATCATACCCTCTTCGCTTATACAGTTATTTGTTAAATGCTAGCGAAGGAGAATTGCTGAGTAGAACAGTCATGATGACAAAGGTGCAGGAAGGTATGGAAATCGCAACAAAATTCGACAACTCGTTACATAAAATATTACTCCAAATTCTTGCATACAGTATAGACGGCCAGCATGAACAATACTATGAGTTCCTGGAAAGTACCGCCTTACCCTATTTTCAATCAAGCGAACATGCCAGTTTGAAAAAAGGCTACTCCGAACGCTTATATAACTATTACATGGAGATGGAACAATACGAAAAAGCCGCACGGATTTTAAAAATATAAAAGGGCTATGTATGTTGCAATAAAAAATCTTACCAACAGCGCTCGGCGCTTAAGGGTGGATTGAACTGCATCCTTCCCCGGATGCCTCCCGCGATAAGCCAAACAGAAAACCACTGTTAGTCTTATCGCTTCGGCTACCCCAGTAGGCGCCTTCGCTGGAGATTACGTTAAAATCATAAATTCAACATATATAGTAGCTTATAAGGAGCTACTGAAAAAGCAGCTAACAAAACGACTTCATAAAAAGCACCATATAAAAAATTACCGGCGACAACAATCTGTCACTTATTTGCGGATACGGACAGTTGTTCCAATCGAAACCATAGAGGCTAATTCTAAAACATCTTTGTTATGCATTCGGATACATCCATGCGACACGCTTTTTCCAATTGACGCGGGATTATTTGTTCCGTGTATCCCATAATCAGGCTTTGATAACCCCATCCAAAATGCCCCGAAAGGTCCTCCGGGATTACTTTGTTTATCGATAACTTGATAGGCCCCCGACGGTGTTGATGTAACCATTCTCCCCACAGCAATCGGATATATTTTGATTAGACGATGACCATCATAAAGTTTTAATCGGTGTTTCCGTGTAGAAATATCGATCCAAAGAGTGATAAGATCGCCTCCATACAAAATGATTGTTCCATTTATTGTATGGAGGCGCATGCCAATGGGCAGGGCTTGCATAATGATCGTAATGTACAAACACCCCTAGACCAGTTATTAGTAGGATTCTTTAGCTCGACCTATGTATTTACTCAAACTAAAAATGTTTCATTATTTCAAAAAAATAAAAATTCACCTATTTACAACTCCCTCAACAAATGCTATTATCTTTAAAAATCAAATGCGTTGAAGAGAAGAGTAAATAACGTTCATTCTTTGCAGAGAGCTCCGGTTGCTGAAAAGGAGTAGGAATGAGTTATTGAAACAAATCTCTGAGCATCACTTTGGAACCAGAAATGGGGATAGAGTGACGGGAGCTCCCGTTATCGAGCTAAGGTATACGCATATTTATATGCCGTACCTGATAAGGTTACGATGGCAACATCGTAATAAACTGGGGTGGCACCACGACGGATACAATCTCGTCCCTAAGACTTAAATGTCTTGGGGGTGGGATTTTTTTGTTGTCCAAAAATAGAGGGGGTCATTAGATGAAGTTTAAAAACGTAGTAGAATCTTGGAAGTATCCATCACTCTTATTGTTCGGAATTGGTATGTCCAATGTAGGCGCCTGGATTTATTTAATCGCGCTTAACTTAATCATCCTGGATATGACAGGCTCTCCGCTCGCAGTAGCTGCCCTTTATATTCTGAAACCGCTAGCCACGTTATGTACAAATTTTTGGTCAGGTAGCATGATTGATCGGTTAAATAAGCGTAATCTCATGGTCAACCTCGATCTATTTCGCGCGTTATTTATTGCCACATTGCCTTTTCTGTCTTCTCTTTGGTCTATCTATGCAGTCGTTTTTTTGATTAATATCGCGAGTTCCATGTTTGAACCGACATCGATGACCTATATCACAAAGCTCATTCCAACTGAGGATAGAAAGCGATTTAACGCACTGCGTAGTTTAATCGATTCGGGAGGTTTCCTCATTGGTCCAGCCATTGCTGGATTGCTATTTATCATTGGTACACCTATTTTTGCGATCTATATAAATGCCATCGCTTTACTAGTATCGGGATTGGTCACTATGCTAATGCCCAATCTTGAAAAACATTTGCGGGTTCATACTGTCAATGAAAAATTATCTTTTGAAGTCGTGAAGAAGGATTGGATGGTTGTGTTGAATTTCAGTCGTCGCTATGCCTATATTATGTTCATTTACTTTCTCTTTGGCTGCGTGATGGTCATGACTTCCGCCGTCGACTCACTTGAAGCGGCGTTCGCTAAAGAAGTGCTCTCTTTATCAGACAGTAAATATGGTTTTTTAGTCAGCATAGCTGGCGCTGGGTTTGTCATTGGCTCGATTATCAATGCCCTGATTGCCCATAAATCATCGACTTCGTTGCTAATCGGTTTAGGATCCCTATTCGTTTCTGCCGGCTATATTGTATTCGCTTTTTCCAACGTCTTTCTTATGGCAGCTATCGGCGTTTTCATATTGTCGTTCTCTCTGGCCTTTGCGAATACCGGCTTCCATACTTTTTACCAAAATAATATCCCCGTCGATATGATGGGGAGAGTCGGCAGTATGTATGGGTTAGTTGAAGCTATGTTAGTCATCATCGCAACGATTATCATCGGAGTAGCTGCACAGCTTATAACCATTCAGTACGTAGTCATTGTCGGAACTATCGTGATGCTGTTGATATCCTTTACACTTCTCATCTTTACGATTCAATCTTCGAAGGCAAAGCTGTATACGACTATATCCGCAGATTGACTAGCGTGTTGGGAACCGTTCACTTCAGACTGTTCCCTAACATTGCTCCAAAAAGCTTTCTCGAATACGCATGCGAAATTAGTATATGCTTTTAGAGTTAAATTAATCCCACGATCCATTTATAAAACAGTAGTACTTCGATATCTGTTTCTTTCTAAGTCTAATCCAGTCCTTCGAATGTCTCACCTGAAACGAGATGGAACAATCTTTTTAGTCCTTTTTCGTATAGTTTCCCACAACACGGACATAGTAAGATGATTCAAAAATACAGCGACAAGGAGAGGATAATTTTTATGAACAAAATGGCCATGGCAGCACTTGGACTCGGCGCAGCATACCTGATGAGAAATAAAGGTGCCAGGGACAAATTGATGAAACAATTTGAATCACTTGCCGCGAAGAATGGCATGCAGAAAAACTCTTAACCCTCCCCTGTAGGTTGAATGCTTGAATAGCTGTTTATACTTTGCGAAAGAGTCATAAAAAGCATTGCTTAGCAGCAAAGACATTCAGTACTTCGACTTATGTAAAAAATCGGCGACCTTTATATAGGGCGCCGATTTTTTATGTCGATTCATTTGTAACCGCACTACGTCGCTCGGCATACATCACGATATAAATACTCGCCTCGTACAACAATGCCATCGGAATAAGAACTAAAAGTTGACTAACAAAGTCAGGCGGTGTGATCAAAGCCGAAATAACTGCAATGGCTAGATAAGACCATTTCCGCACTTTCCGCATAGATCCTGCAGTGAGCACCCCAATGGTCGCCAAAAACAGCGCAACAATCGGCAACTCAAACAATATTCCAATCGGCATCGTTGTCATCAGTAGAAATCCGATATATTCCTGTGCCGATACCATCACATTGAAATTGACAGCTCCCATCGCAACGAGAAATTGGTAACTTAGTGGATTGACGACGAAATAACCGAATGCCACACCCATGAGAAATAACACAAACATAACAGGGGAATATAAACTAAGGAAACGACTTTCCCGCTCGTTCAATCCAGGTTCCACAAATTGCCAAAGAAAGTGACTCAAAAAAGGTAGCGTCAGCCCAAATGCTAGTGCTGTGGATATCGACATATAAAATTTCACAACTTCTAACGGACCAAGAATGATGAGCTCATGCCCACGAGTGACATAAGGGAACCAATAATTAATGGTCGAAAAGATGAGTATGATAAATCCCAGAAATACAGCAGCACTCTTCACAAGTTGCTTCCTCAAGTCTGTCAGGTGATCGACAAGGGATGGGTTATTTTCCAACTCTAACTCTAATTCAGGCTCCACACTTAAAACCTCGGCAACACTTTCCACGACTTCAGCCACCACTTCATCTACCTGTTTCACAGCACCGACTTTATCCAATGGACTTAAAACTTTTCGGTTGTGGTCACCATAAGGATCCATCCCATCACCTACTTATCGATACTCTTTTTTTCCAATTCCTTAGGGGCTGACTCCTCATCTTCGATAATATCCCGTGCTGACTTTTTAAATTCTGCAAGCGTTTTGCCGACTGCAGCGCCCACCTCTGGTAGCTTCCTTGGCCCGAATAGGATAAGAACAATCACAAGAATGATGATTAGACCTGGTACACCGATACTCGCTAAACTCATGATAAACGTCTCCTTCCATTTGATTTAGCAGATGTCTACCACTTCTAAAGTTGGCGGCATGAATGCTAAAATGTATTTCAATTTAGTAGAAATCCAAAATTCGAATATAATTACACCGTCTACCTTGTAATTGATCCTTTATACAAGTGACCCACCCTGTTTACTGTATTTCACAATTCCTTCAGCAGCCCGGTACGCAAGTGCGCCCAGTGTTCCTGTTGGATTATAGCCGCCATTATGTGCAAAATTCCCAGCACCTATGACGAACAAATTTTCAGCATCCCAGTGCTGTAATTGAGTGTTGACAACACTGTCATCCGGACTTGTTCCCATGATCGTCCCGCCTGTATTATGCGTTGTCTGGTACGGAACAATATCATAATTCGTCAAAGGACTACCAGGTACGACTGTTTTCGCGCCCATTTCCTTCATAATCTCCTCAGATTTTGCAGTCAAATACTTATGCAAGTTCTTATCCTGCTCCGTGAAATTGTACGTTAACTGAAGCAAAGGAACGCCATACGCATCCTTGTAATTCGGATCTAGTGACAGGAAATTTTCCTTATGAGGGATGGAAGCTCCCTGCCCACCAATACTCAATGTCCGCGTATAGTTATAAATAGATGCCTTTTTAAACTCCTCACCCCAAACAGGCGTATCTGGAGGAAGCGGATTGAAGGCAATCGGCCTCATCCCCGCCTGCGTAATGGAAAGACTTGCCCCGTGGATAAAGTCCAGATCTCCATGATCGAAGTTATCACCATTAAAATCATCGATTGTCATCCCTAGTGAACCAGCACCCATGAAGACATTCATCTGCTCATCAAAAAAGCCTGTCGCCCCTGGAAGAATCTGATACCCATAATTTTTACCCAGCGTACCTTTTCCCGTATCCGGGTCGTACATTTGTCCGATGCCTGATACCATAAGAAGCTTTGCATTATTCATCACATAACTTGTGAGCACGACAACTTCAGCCGGTTGAATGAATTCTTCACCTGTTTGTGTATCGATATACCTTACGCCAGTCACTTTATTACCCGTTTTCAATATTTCGACAACATTCGAATGAAAACGAACGTCATAGTTGCCCGTTTTCATTGCGGTTGGAATAACCGTAACCTCAGCGGTTGTCTTTGCACCATATTCACAGCCGAAACGTTCACAAAATCCACAATATTGGCAGGGAGCAAGCTTCTCACCGTCAGGATTGGTGTACGCCTCAGATAGATTGGCAGAGGGTAACATGAACGGCGTATACCCGAGTTTACTTGTGGCAGTCTCAAACTTTTTCAGGATGGGTGTCCGCTTCATCGGAGGCGTTGGAAAATCAGACGTACGCTTGCCCCAGAATGGATTTGTATTCTCCCCGGATATGCCCGCCATCTTTTCAAATTTATCGAAATAGGGCTCCAGCTCGTCATATGTAACACCCCAATCCTGAAGTAGATAGTCACTTGAGAGTTTGTTCTTGCCATATTTCTCATCTGTTAATGTTTTGATTTGAAAATCATACGGTAGAAAACGCCACGTATGGCCATTCCAATGTGTGCCTGAGCCACCGAGTCCTTCCCCAAGAAGAAACGATCCCATCTGTCTCATCGGCAGCGCCCGCATCTTGCGATGATTTCTAAACGTAATCGTCTCTTTCGCAAGGTTCTGCATCAAGTCGTAACGAATTGCATAACGAAACTCATCATGTATTAATGAAAAGTCTTGTGTACCTCTTGATTTCCCTCGCTCTAGGCCAAGAACTTTCAAGCCCGCTTTTGCACATTCTGCCCCAATAATGCCACCGCCCCATCCAACGCCCACAGTGACTACATCTACTTTTTCCAATGTTGTTGCCATTGACTATTCCCCCTTTAGTGTTCCATATTGCTAAGCGATTTCGGTTCGTATTTCATAAACTTCTCACTTTCAATGTCAGCGATATAGGACATTTGATTGCCCGGAAATTCCTTCATGCGCCAAGCATCCATGTTGACATTGCCATTATAGATTGGGTCCGCATAAGCCCCCTCTAATGTCGCTTGACGAAGAAGCTTGAAGAAATACTCTGATGATACGCCCTTCATATCCACTTCATTTTTTTGGAAGGCTGTAATGATTTCATCCATCTGATTCTTTTCAAGCTCAATGAATCGTTTATCAAACCGACTTTTCGCCTCCTCATCCATTTTCAAGACACCTTGTCTAAACATTTCGGCACGTGTCAGTTTGCTTTGGTACCCTTGCGTCGATTCACCCGCAAAAAACGGACCTTGCATATATTCTTTTACATTACTTCCATAGTTCCCAGCCAGTTGGTTGTCGATGAAATACGGGACACCCAGTCCAATGGCGCCCGGCCCAAGATCATCTTCCGGAAAAATTCGTTCAACAGCTTGAGACAATATATTGAACTCTCCCATATTTTGAAAGAACATCAATCCACGATTGCGAACAACTTCATGCTCTGCTCCGCCACCGCCATTACCCTTCGTTCCGCCAACTGGACCCTCCTTTTTAGTGTTATAACCTACAAGTCCGCCAATGAGACCCCCTCCTACGAGGGCCCCTGTTGCAATTCCAGTCGTCTTCAGGAAGTCACGCCTCGACAACCCTTTTTTATCATCTGCCATCTTCATCCTCCTCCGTATGACTAACGTCTATAAAGTGATCCTAGAATCAAGCATGCCAGCCTTTTCACGGTTTCATACAATACAACACTATTTTTTTGATGATTCATTGAATAGGATGATTTCAAGCTAGGATGGACATGAGCGAATCATTATTTTTTCACATAAAAAAGGAGCTTCCCATTTACGGAAAGCTCCCATCAAGCATAATGGAGAAAAACCACCTGTTAAAGGTCGCACACTACTCACTGAAATTTCCACGCTTCAATCGTACGCTTGACTTCATCATCCAAATCTTCAAGTGAAATTTCATGTTTTTCCTGATCAGGCTGCATTTGGAACCAATTGACTTCGCCACTTTTATAATGGCCTTGATATTCCTTACCATCCAGCGTCAGTCCAAAATGCAGTGTCTCATTTGGTGTGTCCCCAAACAACTCTTGCCGAACGCTAAAATTCTCAATCATCTTGTATCCCCCATTCCAAACATCATTTTCTTACACACTATACCCATTTTCCCGAATCTTTTTAACCGCCGCCCCCAAAATCCGTTTTTCCCCTTCACAACAATCAAAAAGGACGCTTGTGTTATGTCAAAAACCGACATACACAGGCGTCCTGTTCACGGGCAAATGCCCTCAAATCCAAGGATTGGCACCCCATCTTCTTCTATTTTTAATTCCCTTAAAGGAACTTCAATTATGTTTACTTTTCATGATAATGGATGTCGAGAAGTGTCGGCATTTCCCGGGAAATGCTTTCATCCGTCCCTTTATCCGCTAATCTTCTCCATCGATTTTTCAAGGCGATTATAAAACGATCGGAGTTGCGTTGAGGCAACAGAATTCCTCCATTCGACAAAGTCCTTTTCACGGACTTTACCACAGAGGAATTCACCTCACCCTTTTGGTGTTTTGACTACACGGTCGTTTTTGCAGCATTACGTTTCGACATGAAAATACCAAATAGGATAAGTATAATGATTAATACAACACTCACAGCCACACTCATCCACAAGTCTGATAGATCGGCATCCACTTGAAACCAGTACGTTGCATACATCGCCAATTTCCATGGTGATACCGCCCAATACGCGCCAATAATTGAATCGACAAGCTGATAGACAAGCGTAATCCCAATGGCAAGACCAGCTGCGCCACCTGTTGGAAGCCATGCACTAAGCGCCAAGACAACCGTAACAACAAAGACAAGCCACAAACTATACGTTGCCATAAAGGAGAAAACTTTCCCCGCCTCAACATGGTTGAAAAGGATTTCAATGTAATACCACGCTGCCATGAACCCTAGCCATGCGCTGCCAAGGACAATCACATTGGCGACAAGCCATTTACTCAAAAAGTAAGCACGAAATGACATTGGACGGACGTAGAGAAGTGTTGCAGTTCCATTTTTCCGTTCACCCGAAATCGTCCCCATGAATGCGAGCACAATAATGAGTATGCCGACGAACTGATATTGTCCAAGTAGTGAAGCAAAAATGTCTGCACCTTGAAGTTCTGGCCATAGGAAGTCCATCCCTTCAGGCATATTGCCCACACTCTGCATGATTTGAGGTAAGAAGTGATTAGTAATCGGTTCCATAATGCCAAAAATAATAAAGACCAGTGGAATCCAAAGCATTTTGAAATTCCGTGTGTGCTCACGCCATTCTTTCCGTAACAGGACACCGAATCCAGTCATCAGATCACCGCCACTTTCATAAAAATGTCTTCTAGGCTTGCCGTCTGCTGTTCAACTTTTCGTACTTGGAATGTACCTGAACTTACTAGAGACAGGACCTCGGTCATCGTAGCCCCCTCGGTACGTACGTCAATCGAGACCGTCACCCCTTTTACAATCACTTGCCACGACGCAATTGACATAAAACGTTGCAATTCCTCCAACCGTTCAAATTCGATAACAATTCGGGGTTCTGCATAGCGAGAACGCACTTCATCAAGTGAACCATGTTCAACCAGCTTCCCTAGTCGTAAGAATAACAACTGGTCCGTCATTTCTTCTGCATCATTTAAAATATGTGTAGAATACAAAATCGTCGTTTTCTGTTGCAGTTCCTTCAATAAGTTCATCACTTGGCGACGCCCCACTGGGTCAAGCGCCGAAACGGGTTCGTCTAGCAGTAATAATTTCGGCTGATGAACAATCGCCTGCGCGAGTCCCAGTCTTTGCTTCATGCCACCTGAAAAAGTCCCCGTTTTCTTGGTCATTGCTTCACCAAGGCCTACAAACTCCAATGTCTTCTTTGCTTCCACTGTCGCTTGTCTCGTTGCCACACCACTTAGCCGTGCTGCCATTTCTGTGAATTCTAGCGCAGATAGCCACGGGAAAAACTTTGGATATTGCGGAAGAAATCCAATTATTGAGCGAATGTCCTGCCCTGCATTCCCTTGAAACTGAATCTTTCCATCTGTCGGTGACACAAGACCCGCAAGCATTGACAATGTCGTCGTTTTCCCTGCCCCATTTGGTCCAATTAAGGCAGTAGAAGTATGTTCCGCGATTTCGAATGAGACAGTGTCTACCGCCTTATCATCCCCATACTTTTTCATCAAATGGTCTACTTGTAGCAAAAGAGTCATACTTGCCGCCTCCCAAAGATAAAGTACAAAATCGGCCCGATTAAGTTACCAAGAATAATGATAAAAATCCACATGATAAATGGACCGTTCGTCCGCTGATGACGAATGACGTCCACGAGCGCAACAATCATCAAGATGAATTGAAGGACGATTATCGGCATAATGAGATTCCACGGGATATTTGCCAGTTCAGACATAAACTTCACAACCTTTCTTTGTTGTTAGTATATGTAAAGTATAACACCGCTGTTCTACATTGTATATAACAGCGGTGTTAAGTATGAATAAAAAAAGATATTCTATGATGGGAGCAACGATATTTCTGATTGCGCACGGGCGACTCCTCTTTGCGCGGCTAAGACACGCTTTTGCGTGCGAGCTACTGCTGGTACACTACTTCTCCACAAAAAAAATCCTCCCCATTATAAAGGGAGGATTCGATCATTCTTCAATATCTTCAAGCCGCGGCATTGCCGATAATGCACCTGGCTTCGTTGCGCAAAGTGCGCCCAGTTTGTTGCCAAAAGAAATATAGTCAATCCACTCATCACGTGTTTCCGGTTGACCTTTTAATTGGATTTGTCTCAAAATCCCTGCTACGAATGCATCACCCGCCCCAGTCGTATCGACTGGCTCGACTGGCTTAACGCCAACATGTGTTAAAGCTCCTTCAATAACAGCGTACGTCCCTATTTCTCCAGCAGTAATGAGTACAACTGGAATCTGATAGGACGCTAGTTTAGAGATCCCGGCTTCAAGTGTTTTTGTTTCGGTTAGGAAAAACAGCTCTTCATCCGTTAGTTTTAAGATATCAGCTTTGACAGCAAACGACATGATCGTCTCACGACACACCGCTTCACTTTCCCAACGCAGTGGGCGAATATTCGCATCCATCGACAGTAATATCCCCGCTTTTTTCGCTAGGCGAACGGCTTCTCTTGTTGTCTCAAAGGCCGTCGGTTGAAACATAGAGCCCGAACAAAGATGTAGCACGGAAGCCTCTAGAAACGCTTGCTCAGGTAAATCCGAAGGCTCCACCTGGATGTCAGGTGTCTCATCGACATACGTGTGGAACAAACGATCATTTTCTTCCGTCAAATGCACGTAAACCCCGCTTACTCGTTTGTCATTCTCTAGCTTCGCGAATGATAAGTCGACACCTTCTTTAGCTAATTCATCCCGCACGAATGCTGAAGTTTCGTCATCCCCCGTCACGGTAATAAACGCAGAAGTAGCGCCAAGCCTTGAAATGCCCGCCGCCACATTAACCGTTGCCCCGCCAAGAAACGTCACGAATGTCGAATTTGACTGATCTTCCGCTATATAATCGACGAACGCGTCGCCGTAAATTAACACATGCTTTTTCTTTAAATCAATCATCACTGTACTCCCCGCGAATTCATTTTTTCTATCGTAACATGGAACACACTTTACAGGAAGGGGTCTCTCCAAAGAAGTCTGACCTCATACATGTCTACTTCTCCCAAATCGTGCTATACTAATCGAATGGAACGGGAGGTTTTTTGATGAAACAATGGATGTACCCCTTACTTATAGTATTTGCAGCAAGTTGTTACGGTATTCTTTCCACAATTGTTAAACTGGCAATCCTAGATGGTTTCACCGCTGCTGAAGCAGTGACGAGCCAATATTTCGTCGGATTTTTCATAGCGCTTATCATTTTTATCATCGTTCGACATAAAGTCCCGAAATTCGGCGGGGGTTTTACACTTGTTCTTGCGGGTTTATTTACAGCAACGACGGGGACTGTCTATGGTCAAGCGGTTGAATATATGCCTGCTTCCCTCGCTGTCGTCATGTTGTTCCAATTCACTTGGGTTGGTATATTGTTCGATTGTATCGCGAGACGACGCCTGCCGAAACGGATTGAAGTCATCTCACTTCTCTTCCTTTTCGCTGGAACGATTCTGGCGGCAGGTGTAATCGATGCAGACCTAAGTGGTATTCCATGGCAAGGTTGGGCATGGGGAATGGCTTCAGCCGTCAGCTTTGCGTCATTCGTGATGATTAACCAACGCCAAGTTGAAGGCATGGACACCGAAACGCGATTGCTGTTCACATCATTTTTTGCAGCAATTGCCATCTTCTTTTTTCAAACACCAGAAATTGTCTGGAACGGAACATTGTTCGGCGGAGGATTGTGGGTATACGGGTTGATTCTCGGCTTATTCGGGATTGTCATTCCCATCTACCTCTTTTCAATTGCCGTACCAAAGGTCGGAACAGCTATGACATCCATTTTAAGTGCGATGGAATTACCAGTTGCTGTCACCGTATCTGTCATCTTGCTAAGTGAAACACTTACGGCCTTACAAGTTGTCGGCATTGTCGTGATCTTAATCGGTATGGTATTACCGACTCTGTTACAACGTCGAGTAAAAGCTACCAAATAGCCTAAACAGCCCACTGCATTTGCGGTGGGCTGTTTTACTTTTCTCTAAGCATTGTACATTCCTAAACGCAGGCCCTTTGGTACAATCATCATGACAGGCAAAGGAGGATCTTACAATGGAAATCACCATACGACAAGCACAACCAGCCGACGCTAAATCTGCCGCTCCTCTTCTAATTGAAGCAAACGGCGACATTGCAAAAAGGATGACAGGTGAAACAGATTGGGACAAGGTCGACCTCGCATTACAAGAATTATTCAAACGCGAAGATAATCTCCACTCCTATCTCTATACCTACGTTGCCGAACTCGATGGCAAAGTGGCCGGCATCATGGCCCTCTATCCAGGCGATATTGAAGCCGAGCTCGATCAAAACTTAAACAAATGGCTTGCTGAAAAAGGGGCTACCAATCCTGAAGTTGATCCGGAAGCATTACCTGGCGAACTGTATATCGACGCAGTATGTATCGACCCTGCTTTCCGTAACAAAGGAATTGGTACGCAATTATTCACTTACGCAGAAAAAATCGCCCAACAAACAGGCTTTACCAAGCTCTCCCTGAACGTCGAAATTGAAAAAGAACCGGCCATTCGACTCTACAAACGCCTCGGTTACGAAATCGTATCCCCGTGGACCATCATTGACGAACCGTTTCATCATATGGTTAAAGAAGTTTAACTACAATAAAAAACCGCCTTCCGATTTTCTCACTGGAAATCAACAGGCGGTTTTTTCACATCAAAATAGCTTATTGCTCTTTCATAAAAGCAACAAAATTGTCGATAACCTTATCCAAAAATGTCAATGTTCCCTCATCTATCAGTTCACCATCTGCAAATTTCTGCCCCGCTGATCCGATGAAAACTTCATTGCCCGCAGGCGGCAAAATTTTCGCATCGATACCCATGCTCATGAGAACTTGACGCAAATGCAATTGAGCTCTCACAGTACCTAACGCCCCCTGGGATACTCCCATCGGTAAAACAGGCTTGCCAACAAGTGGACGGTCCACTCTTGAAGTCCAATCCAATGCGTTTTTCAGGGCTCCTGGAACAGACCAGTTAAATTCAGGCGTACTGATGATAACAGCATCCGCTTCTGCAATCTGATGTTTAAATTGCTTCACTTCTTCGGAAGGCGTCTTTTCATCGTCCTCATTGTAATGTGGAAGAATGCCGATATCGGCGATTTCCAGCTTAAACAGATGGCTATATCTTTTTTCAATCGTCTTTACTAACTGCATATTGTAAGAATCTTTTCGTAAACTCCCCACAAGCGCTACAATTTTCATCTATTTCTCTCCCTTATTATCTTAATTTTCTCCATATATGCATTTTACACAATTTCACCTTTCTGCATGCAAATAACGCTCGGATAATAAAAAATGTACGCACTCGAATCAATTTCGTAATAGTGCAATCCGTCTTATAATCCGAACAAGGTTGATTTCCGCTTCAGGCGGACGCTTTCCGCGGGCACGGCTTCAGCCTCCTCGTCGCTACGCTTCCTGCGGGGTCTTCAGCGCGCGCTGTTCCCGCAGGAGTCGCCGCCTTACGCTCCAATCAACATGTGCAGAACATCATAATTAACGAACATTAAAATAGATAATTATTAGCCTTCTTAATTAAAACAAGTAATTACGAAATTTATTCACCCGAAAACTTTTTCAAGCCTACAAGGGTAATTATAGTAAGAGCAACAAAATACCGTTGTTCTGAAAGGAGTGAAGGCAAAGTGAAAACGAATGACTGGATACGCAACACCCAGGCTGGCGACAAAGAATCCTTCCGTCATTTTTACGAAGCTTACGCGGACTATGCCATCCGGACAGCATATGCCATCACGCGCAACCGCGAAATGGCGAAAGACGCGGTACAAGAAACGTTCATCCGCGTGTATCGACAAATAAATAGCTATAATGCAGCGTTACCATTCGACCCTTGGTTTTATCGAATTTTGACGAATGAATGCCTTCGGTTACTAAAGAAAGAATCGCCTCTTTCCAAGTTCGAGCATCCCGATTTGGAAAATGACCCCTCCTTCGCCGAGCAATCTTTCGATCATCTATCCGATTTATACGATACGATTCAATCGCTGGATGACGCGCATCGGATCCCGCTTATTTTAAAGTATGTAAAAGGCTTCACCGAAAAAGAAATTGCCGACATTCTGGGGCTGAATCACAATACCGTTAAGTCGCGATTATTTAAAGGTAGGAAGCGACTGAAAGAACAGCTGGATGTAGTAGAAAAGGAGGATGAATCACAATGAATCCTATCGATAAACAAGCGAAAGAAGCTTTGGATAAACAGACCAACCAACAAACGCATGGCCTAACAGAGGAAGTCTGGAATGGGTTAGAAAAAGAATTGTTCCATGAAGAACCCGTACACACAAAAGAGGTGAAAAATACAAAAAAACGGGTCATCCCCATTGTCCTCACAGCGGCAGCAACCCTGGCTATCGTCTTCAGCTTAACGCCAGATACAGGAGGGGCATTCATGAAAGGGATTAAATATTTATTCGCGCCGGAAAAAGAAATCCTTCAAAGTATTGAGGGACAGAACGAAAAAACAGACGTCCATTTGAATGAAGGTAAAAACTCCGACTATGTGATTTACCTCGATGAAACCCGCTATAAAATGATTCACGGTGAAGATAGCGACATGATCACAACCATTGAGCCACTTCCAGAAAAATATCCGGAGGTAACAATGGAAATTAAACAAATCGCGGATGAAAAACCGGAAGATGTCGTTCGTAAAATCGAAGCGGAATTGAAGCAAGAATTCCCCGCACTACGCGCAATCGAAACCGTGACAAAGCCAGTCGAAGGATTCTGGTTGCACGGGACAGCTGGCAATGACGCGACAAGTAAAGTCGTCACGGCGTATATCATCAGCAACGACAAAGAAGGAAGTTTCATCATTATAGAAAACTACTTCCTTGAAGCCGCAGAAGGACACGGCGCACGTTTTCACCATATGTTGGAGAGCTTTGACATTGTTGAGTAATCCGTGAAGCAGCTTCTTCTTGATTCATTTATGACCGACACCCACTAAAAATTTGGCTATATCCATGCATAATAACGAGTTTCATTGGGTATAGATTAAATGAATCGTTTTTTTAGGAAGGTTTGAAAGAGATCCTTCTCTGAAGGGAGTCATGTAGTAGATGGATATATTCATAATCGTCATCGACATACTCGTAATCATGATGTATCTCATATTAATCGCCGTCATCTCCCCGTTTATGATGCGATTACTCAAAAAAAGAAACAAAGATGTATTCGTCCAACTGATTCCTATCGTATCGCTTATTCTAATCAGCAGCATCGTGATTTCCATTGGCTATGGTGGATTTAAAGAAACACTGTTCTTCCAACTAACAAGCATCCTTTCCTTCCTACTGTTAGTAGCCTTGCTATTCTTGACACTGTGGATGAAAAAAGTTCGACCAGAAAACTATGCGAAATGGCTCACAAAACTATCTTCCCTTCCTATCATAAAAAAATAATCTTGGCGAAAGGCATTCGATACTTATCGAGTGTCTTTCTTTGTTCTCATTGTTCTATATAATGAAAGAACAAGGATCTACATCATTCGTGTGATAAAGGGGAGATATTCAAATGGCGATATCCATTGAAAAGATCGTAGAAGCGTTAAGATACATACTGAAAGAAGATCAAGTAACCGTAAATGAAACAGTGAGGGAGTTACATGGTAGAGATGAATCGTACCATGCGATGCAGCTACCGGATATCGTCGTTTTTCCAGCATCAACGGAGGACGTCACGCGCATTATGAAAGTAGCGACAAAATACCAGATTCCGGTAATACCATTTGGACTTGGTTCGAGCTTGGAAGGACATGTCATTCCAACTAAGGGAGGCATAACGATCGACTTTTCTCTCATGAACAAGGTGCTGGAAGTGCGAGCAGAGGATTTCCTAGTAAAAGTTCAGCCCGGTGTGACGCGTACACAGTTAAATAAAGAACTGAAAAAGCACGGACTGTTCTTCTCGGTAGATCCAGGTGCGGATGCAACGCTTGGTGGGATGGTAGCGACAAATGCAAGCGGCACGACCTCGGTCAAATATGGCGTCATGCGTGACCAAGTTCGTGATTTAGAGGTTGTCCTAGCAGATGGAACGGTCATTCATACAGGGAATATGGCCGCAAAATCGGCATCTGGCCTTCATTTAAATGGGCTATTCACAGGTTCTGAAGGGACGCTCGGTTGCTTTACGGAATTGACGCTGCGCGTTTACGGTATTCCTGAACACGTTATGGCAGCACGTGCTTCATTCCCAACTGTCAATGATGCCGTAGAGGCGGTCGTGTCCATTTTGCAGGCAGGTATTCCGATTGCACGTGTTGAATTGGTTGATGAACCCTCCATCAAGCAAGCTAATATATACAGTGAAACAAACTACCAGGAAAGACCGACACTATTTTTGGAGTTTCATGGTAATGAAGCAGGATTAAAACAAGACGTTGATTTCACAAAGGAAATTGTCGGGGACCATCGTTGCGAAGACATTGAATTCGAGACGGATAACGCGGGTCGCAACAGGTTATGGGAGGCGCGACACAACTTAGCCTACGCCTTTATCCATGGTTATCCAGGGAAAAAGATGATGGTGACAGATGTTTGCCTACCGATCTCCGAATTAGCCGGCGCTGTGAACCATGCGCGTGAAACGGTCGAGACACTCGGATTGCCCGGCGGTATTGTCGGCCATGTCGGTGACGGCAACTTCCACGTGCTTCTCATGATGGACATGAACAACCCTGAAGAAATCGCTAAAGCCGATGAGTTGAATGAGCGGATTGTTCAGTATGCGCTAGAACGCGGTGGTACGTGTACGGGAGAGCATGGCGTTGGTATCGGGAAACAGAAATATCAAGAACGCGAACACGGCGCCGCACTTATCGTCATGGAAAAAATTAAGCGCGCACTTGATCCAGATAACTTATTAAACCCAACTAAAATTGTGAAGTTTAACTAGTAATTGAACCTTATTGATGATTTAAGACTTTTCCTCCATCTATACATCCATGGTAAAATAAACATAACAACGAACGGGAGTCGATATCATGTTAAAAGATCGGTTGTATTACGTTGATCCCTATTGTCAATCGTTTACAGCAAATGTTGTCAGCACTTCACAAGATGAACAAGGTCAACCCTATGTCGTATTGGACAATACAGCTTTCTATCCGGAAGGTGGCGGCCAACCCGCCGATACAGGTTCGTTGAATGGTATTTCGGTACTTTATGTAGAAGACGTGGACGGTGAGATCCGTCATACGCTAGCGGAAAGCCTTGAAGGTGCAACTGAAGTCGAGGGCATCATTGACTGGAAGCGGCGCTTTGATCATATGCAGCAACACGCCGGCCAACATATTTTATCGGCTGCGTTTGTTGAATTATTCGATTTCCCGACGGTTAGTTTCCATTTAGGAAAAGAGCTGGTTTCGATTGATTTGGATACAGAAGAGGTTTCTTCTGAACAATTGAAGGCTGTGGAACGATTAGCAAATGATGTGATTTTGGAAAACAGGCCCATTGAAACGAAGTGGGTGACGGAAGATGAGCTTGAGCAGTATTCTCTTCGGAAGCAACTGTCCGTGACAGACGAAATTCGGCTTGTGATCATTCCTAACTTTGATGATAATGGCTGTGGCGGCACGCATCCAAATTCAACGGGACAAGTCAGTGCTTTGAAAATTTTATCGACAGAAAAACAAAAGCGCAAAGTGCGTGTGCACTTTGTTTGCGGCGGGCGTGTATTGCAGCAATTGCAGCAAAAAAATAAGCGCCTGACGACAGCATCCCAATTGTTAAGTGCACCTGAAGACGGTGTCGCGGAGGCCGTAGAAAAATTGCTAGCCACCAATCATTCACTCGAAAAATCGCTAGAAGAAGCGCAAGAATCGTTGTTAGCGTTTGAAGCGAAAGAGTTGTTGAACACGCAACATCAGGGCGTTGTCAAAGCAGTATTTACAGGACGCACTGTTCAACAATTACAGAAACTCGCTAAACTACTGGTGACAGAAAACGATGACACCACTGCCCTTCTCGTTGCAGACAATGAAGATCGTCTACAGTTTGTCGCGGCACGCGGAGCAGCTGTAGAAACAAGTATGAAGCAAATTTCAGCTGCTGCACTTCCCCTTATCAACGGAAAAGGCGGCGGCAATGATGCGTTTGTTCAAGGCGGCGGGGAACGAACAGTAACTGCTGTCGACCTAGTAAGCGCAATGGAAAATACTTTTAAAACAACAGGAGGCACCATCCATGCATAAAACAGAAGAAATTGTAGAAGCAAAAAATTATATTCTTAATCAAACAAAACACGTTCCCGAAATAGGTATCATTCTAGGTTCCGGACTCGGCAGTCTTGCCGACGAAATCGAAAACAGTGTTGTCATTCCCTACGAGGACATTCCCTTTTTCTCGAAGTCAGCTGCAGTGGGCCATGCAAACGAGTTAGTCATTGGGCAATTAGAGGGCAAAACGGTCGTAGCTATGAAAGGACGTTACCATTTTTACGAAGGCTATTCGTTAGATGAAGTAACCTTCCCTGTACGCGTCATGAAAGCATTGGGAATCGACAAGCTGATTATCACGAATGCTTGTGGAGCCGTCAACACAGATTTCAATCCAGGTGAATTAATGTTAATCACAGATCATATTAATTTAGTTGGCATCAATCCATTGATTGGTAAAAATAATGATGATTTAGGCACTCGCTTCCCCGACGTTTCCCAGGTTTATAACCGGGAATTAAGAAGCATAGCTTTGCAAGTAGCCAAGGAGCAAGATATTACGCTACGTGAAGGTGTATATGGCTGGTGGAGTGGCCCTGTTTACGAAACACCTGCTGAAATTCGCATGATTCGTACGCTAGGTGGAGATGCCATCGGAATGTCTACAGTACCTGAAGCAATCGTCGCGATTCACGGCGGGTTAAAGGTGTTAGGTATCTCTTGCTTGACGAATATGGCTTGCGGCATTTTGGATGAGCCCCTCAGTCATGATGAAGTCATTGAAGTTGCGGCTAAATCTCGCAACACATTCGTACATCTGATTAAAGATGTTTTGAAAAAGATGTAACAAACCAACGAAAAGGAAAGGGGAATCATCTTGAAAAAGTACCTAATCTTTCTCGCCATTTTCATAGGGCTGTATTTGGCCATGCAAATCGCAATGGGCGGCATTTTGACAATCCTTTATAAACCGGAGGTCACTTCAGCAAAGAACGACGCTGTCTTTAAACTGGCTTCTTACGTTCCAACTGTCTCCATCATTTTGTCAGCCCTAATCGCTTACTTCCTATCGGAGAAATTAAATAAATTAGCAAAAGCACGAGCGAACTGAAAAATGATTTGCTACAATAAGGGCCATTATTTGGCCCTTTTTGTCGTTCGTTATCGCTTACTTCTCCGTCAAATTCTGTTGAACAGTCAAACGAAAATCTTCGTCACCAATCATCTTCGAAACAAATGAATTCAAATTCCTCATTAAGAGCCCCATCTGCCAATCTGATAAATCATCTGTTAACAGAACAATTTCCGTCTTATCGCCTTCAAGTGTTTCCGCGTAAAGCGCTTGCGTCAGTACAAATACAGTGTTGCCGCCCTTCATCCCCAAATGGGTGAATCGATCTTTGTTCCCTTCGTTAAATTCCATTGGCCATTCCAACAAGTCCCGCAATACTTCGGTAGCAGCTGGCGGAAGTTGATCATTCGAAATGGCGGCCATCAGTTTCCCGTAGTCATTTGCGGTCGCGCCAATGAAACGATCTGACAAAACTTGTTGAACATCCATCGAAAGATCCGCCCCAGCCCCCTCGAAATCGAGCGTACCTGCTTTCAATTGAGCACTCAACTCTTCTGCCAACGAACGATAAGTGTCCTTCGGTAACTCTTTCAGTGCTTGAACAAGTTGCTTGTCGTTCATCCCATCTGTCTTGATATGGCTTGGGATTAGAGATACACCAACAATTGGGTAGACTTCCTCATGCCAAGTAAGTCCAAGTGTCATTGCTCGCTCATTAATCGCGTCGACACCCAGTAAGTCAATCATATAATCCGTATTGGCGTTCGAACTATAGACAATCATGCCTTTTGTGACATCCTGCAATGTTACAGCATTGTTCTTGATTTTACCTTCGCTTGTTATACTGTCTAACCACGCTTCATGCATTCCGCCATCTGTCCCCGCAAAGTAGTAGCGTTTCAACTCATCAAGCGTCACCATACTTTCTTTGTCCAACTGACCTTCCCCAATTTGCATCGCATATTCAGTAGCAATGAGAATTTTAACCGTACTCGCTAATGGTCGAACGATATCTGATTGATAACTAATGACTTCCTCACCATTTTGCGTGACATAGAGAGAGGTTGTCAGCGGATTTTTCTTCAAATGATTCATGACATACGTTGGATTATCTCGAAACACTGTGTATCCCCCAATTCCAAGGATAAGAATAATGGATCCATAGATTAGCAATCGCTTTTTCGTATACGTTTTTTTATCGATTAAAATAAGCACTAGCACCCCTACTAGCAATGCCAGGAAATAGCCCATACCTAGCACCATAATTACCGTGATGCCCCCAAGTACAACAGCAAATCTTACGATGGCCTTTCTAATCTCCGTTTTAGTTCGGTGTTCCTTTTTCCTCAAAGGCAAAAGCATAAGAACCACAAGTATAACCGTCCCAATTAAGCTGAACACATTCATGTGACCCCCCCTCCCCCTAATTACTTCAATACTTCCTTTTTAAAATCGTTATATTTACAGCATGAAGAATCATCAATCCTGTTAACAAAAACCAGATAGCCAATTTGTATGCTTCATAATCCAGTGCACTAATATAGCTACTGTACAGTTCAATAAGCAGCCATCCTAAAGGGATAAGCGGGAATACAATGCTATACGATTTACTAGCAATATTCTTTCCTCGCTCATCTTTCCCCTCTTCCCCCCATTCAAATTTAAATTGGATAAACATCGCATAGAAAAAAATTAAAACATACGCAATCCTAACCATAACTAAAAAAATATCCATCCCTTATTCCTCCTCAAAGCTATATTGAAAAACTTCATGTAAATCCACTTCAAACAATAACGCAATTTCAAAAGCTAATTTCAAAGAAGGATTATATCTATTTTTCTCCAAAGATATAATTGTCTGCCGACTCACACCTAACTGATCAGCCACTTCTTTTTGGGATAAACCTCTTTCCGCTCGCAACACAACAATCCGATTACGTATCTGTCTTCCACCATTGGATAACAATCCCAATCACCTCTTGTATACAATGTAATATATTTTTTACCTAAAGTAAAGAATATATTACACGAAGTTTTAGAAAGTTTAAATTCCTTCCGACGAAACAAAAAAGTCCAATGAATCCGCTTCGGCGCTCGGGGAGGCCTCCCGTCATAAGCCAAACGCCTTCGCCGCCGTGGAGGGATTGGACTACATCCCTCCTTTTTCTTACGGCTTCGGCTACCCCAGTAAGGCGCCTTCGCTTAGTGCATAGAAAAAGCCCGGTTCTAAACACAGAACCGGACTTTCGCTATTTCTTATTATTGTTTATTCTTCCCCAGCACTTCATCCCAATCGATGGTGCCGTCTTGTACTTGCTGACGACGTTCTTTCGTCATGATATCTGTTGGACGATCACCATTCGGCCAGTCTTTGTCATGATTTTTCCACTCTGGACGCTCTTGCGATAAAATGAATGCAGCAAGATCGCTCGCCTCTTGGTCACTTAATGTTTTTTCCGCACCCATCGGCATATTGTTTTGAATATAGCCTGCCATCTTCGTCATCCGCGCTAGGCCAGCTCCGTCGTTGAACGAACCTTCACCCCATAGAGCAGGTCCCGTATTAGAACCCGTTCCCGATCCGTCCACGGCATGACAAGCAACACAGGATTGCTGATACATTTGCTCGCCATCCGCTACGCTCGGTGTTGGTAAATCGTCGAGGCTATTCTGGTTGCGCCAAGGTAGATCCGCACCAGCAGGAATCCCTTCAGAGATATACGTCATATAGGCAATCATTGCATCCATATCTTCATCATCCGGAGCAAATTTTTGACCGTCCATACTTCTGATCATACATCCGTTGATACGTTCTTCCAATGTCACAATTTGACCTGAACGCGGGATATACATCGGATATACTTCCGATACACCGACAAGTGAAGATGAGTTTTCATCAAGTCCAGCCCCCGCGTGACAGCTCGTACAAGATAGGGCGTTGACTCGCTGTTCTCCGTCATCTGCAGTAGCTTCCTCTGCTCTTAGTACATTTGACGTGTCATTCGTCAATTCATATCCCCTTAAAATCGCTTCTCCTAGAGGCCCTTCAGGCACATCATCTAGAGATGGCGGAGTATGGGTAACTCCCGCCACTTTTCCATTTACCTCTACTTTTTGTCCCGCGGTTTCAGTGTTCAATGCGGTCTCTTTGTTCATTTTTAACTGGTCAGCCATCAAGCCGACAACTACAAGTGTAACGACAAATAAGAATCCTAGTACAAAAGTTGATGTCTTTCTCACAACCATTACCTCCTTCTATTGTCCCTTTAACAGTAACAAAGAACCAGCCTGGAAATCCACTGTATTTAGAAGAGTTCACCAATTCTCAAAAACATTTTGCCATCTTTCCAACAATTCCGTCCGTTATATTTTCAGAATAAAAAAAATGAGGGATTCTGATTTAATCAGACCCCTCATTTCACTCATATGTACAAGTATTTATCTAATCCCATTAAGCTCGTCCCTTGCCCGAATCGCCTTCGCTTCAATAATCTCTTTCATCGTCTCTTTACTTAACGACTCCCAGTCCTCAGGACGTTCTGCCATATAAGAGTAGATGATGGCCCTTGTTGAAGATATAACAGCACCATTCCCGTCCGCATTAAAGACACAGCTCAAATCCTGTACATTTCCTCCCTGTGCACCGTAACCAGGAACTAAGAATAATGTTTCAGGAAGGTCCTCACGCAATTGCTTAGCAATCTCGGGATAAGTTGCGCCCACAACCGCGCCGACACTAGAAAAACCAGATGTACCAATCGTCCCCTGGCTAAGCTGCTTGATGAGAGTTGCTACCTCTTGATACACAAAATCTCCTGAATCCAACCGCAGATCCTGCAATTCGCCCGATGATGGATTCGATGTTTTTAGTAAAAGAAATATCCCTTTCGCTTGATCTGTTTTTTGCACAAATGGAATGATGCCGTCACTGCCTAAGAATGGATTTACCGTTACTGCATCACCACTCATTGGCGAATCAGACAGAAAAGCTCTCGCATACGCTTCCGCCGTCGGACCAATATCTCCTCGTTTAGCATCATTGATGATCAATAAACCTTTCGCCTTGGCGTATTTGATCGTTTCCTCTAATGCAAAGATACCCGCACTGCCAAAAACTTCATAATAGGCTAACTGAGGTTTTATGGCAGCGACATAAGGGGCGACTGCATCAATGATTATTTTATTAAAATCTATGATTGTAGTTGCTACCTCTTTGTTACTTGATCCTCTTACAGACCGTGGCATTAATTCAATTTGCGGATCCAGTCCTACCACTAGCACTGTTTGTTTTTGCTCACTCGCACTGATTAATTTATCCCCAAAATGACTCATTACTGATCCCCTTTTCCTTTAGATGCTTTTTAAAACTCAATCATGTCCGCAAAAGTATTTTCAGCCTGCGATGTGTTCATGACAAACTGATATTCATGGCCTAACTCAGTTTCTTCTGTCGGATAGAAAATATCCTGCACAAAAACACCATTATTTATTAATTTTTTCATTAACTCTTTTCCTTGTTTTCGAATGAACCCGTATTGCCGTCTGTTATGAATGTCGGTGGGAAATTTCCAGTGACGCATTCAATAATAGATGCTTCTTTGGCAGAATCCCTTCCATCCCTATGATATCCGCATAGTCTTTCTCCACTTGAAAACGCACTGCCATGTATCAAAAAAATCACAGACAGCTTGCCAGCCTAACGATATCCAAGTAAGCAGATACATAGGATACATTTTGATACGAGCGAGTATTTATTTCAATCCATTACCACCCTAAATTATTATACAACTCCACTCGCCCAAATTGTACCAATTCATTAAAGAAATTAAATTGTATAGATAACCCCTTTATTTAACTTATACAGACGCAAAAAAAACAGCCAAGAACAATGACGAGTTCTTAGCTGCTACCCTTAGTCGAAAAAGTTGACGCTATTACGAGTACAGGATTATGCATCACTTATTTTATAATCTCCACAAAATGTTTTAAGATCCTAGCTGTTAACCCCCAAATTGTATACTTCTCATAATCATAAAACCATTCTTCCATTGAACGAGTTCTCCATTGATAATTAACACCATTCATTATTTTTTCAAAAGGAAAATCCGCGGAAGGTACTGTTTCAACGGATACTAAATGCATATAGGGCTCATAATTCAATAACCATTTAACGGGTATTGTAAATACCTCTTCAACTTCTTCTTTGTTATAAGAATGTAGAATTTGACTGTAATCGATGATGGCTACAAATGGGTACACAACGAAGGAAGGAGAAGCAATATAAGGGCTTAATCGCCTTATAAGAGTAATCGTTTGGGGATCGACACCCAACTCTTCATGTGTTTCTCTTAGTGCTGCGGCCATTGGGGATGGGTCTGTGGAGTCGATTCGACCACCAGGAAAACTAATGTCACCTGGCTGTTTTCTCATCGTGAATGAACGTACTTCGAAAAGGATATGCCATTCTCCTCCCACTTGAACGAGTGGTATTAAAACGGCCGAACGAAAAGCTGTTTCCTCTCCAATAAATAAAGATTGATTTTCATTGAACTGGTTCTTCAGTTTATCTAGGAACACGGAACTTCCCTCCTTTCAATGGTTCTATTCAATTTATCGTATCATTAATAGATGAATGGATAAAGAATATCAGAGTGCCAGTAAAGATTGCACGGTACATCGAACCCTGTATAACAGCAGTGGAAGTAAAAAGTGATTTCGCTCTACTCGCTACGATCATTTATATTAGCTAGTGTGAAGTCTCTTTACATACAAAAGGCTTCTCATAAGCTCAAACTGCTTATGAGAAGCCTACATCTTTTCTATAATTTTTGTGTAATCTTTATCTTTCCTGAAGAAAGTTCTCTATCGACTTTTACTTCGTAGGCTTAAAGTGATCATCTAAAGATCGGGCCATAAATGCAGCAAAATGTTGACGTGATATATTCATATTCGGCTTAAATTTACCGTCGGAATAACCAGCAGTAATATTATTTGCTACCAAGGCAGAAATAGAGTCGTGAGCCCAATTCCCCTTTGGAACGTCCTTAAAGTCGGTTGGGTTGGTTCCTTTTAAGTCATAAGCTGACACTAGGATTGCAGCCGCTTGTGCGCGGGTTAATTTTCCGTTAGGGTCAAAATATCTTTTACCCTGGGCATTCACTTTTCCGTTGACGATACCTAATTCAACAGCCTTGGCAATCTCCTCATATCGATCGTCGCCAGGTGAAACATCAACAAATTCTGGGTTGGCGACATCGGAAAAATCGACAATTCCCTTTTCTTTCAAAATCGATTGTATCGCTTGTAAACGTGTAATTGGATCATTTGGTTTAAATGTTCCATCTGGATAACCGTTCATAATTCCTTTGTCTGTCAAATACAGAATTTCATCGACAAATGAAGTTACATCTTTAAATGTTGGTTTGTTATCTACATTCATTTCTAAATTAGGCGTTGTTTTAGGAAGCGTTCTTGCGTGAGTTGCTTGTTCAAAAGAATAAGCTAGATCTAACAGGGATTGTTCACTGTACGGCAATCCTAGGAAAGATACCCCAACAGGTAAGTCTTCCTTCGTGGCACCAGCAGGAACTGTAATTTCAGGGAATCCCGTAGCCGTTGCTACATAACCTGCGGCATACGTGTCATAAGCATCACATTTATACGTCGGGTCTTCCTGATCGAATCTTGATGATGCAGGACATGACATGGTCGGGAAAACAATTGCATCTAATTTTTCCTTTTCCACGATTGACTGAATTTCATTGCGTACCATAGGGATCTCTTTTTTTACTAAATGATTGTATTCTGGCGTATCTTTAAATGCCGATTGTTTCAAATTCGTTTTTAGACCTTCCAAACCTGCTGGATTTACTGGAGTTGCTGAATTCAAAACTTCTGGCGATTCACTGATTTTGATAACTTCTTCTAGTGTTTTTGGCTGACTTTCAGGGAACCGTTGTAAATACTTCTCCAATTGAACCTTGAAATCCGCTGCGCCAATCGGTCCAATAATAGGTGTCCACAGATACTTTGTCGTTTCTGAGAAAGATACCGGGATAAGTTCTACACCCATTGCCTCCATTTTCTTCAAAGCCTTATTCGTAATCGCATCTACTTCGGCGTTATCTCCAAAGAAGTCAACAGCTACTCCAATTCTTGCATTTCTCAGGGCCGCTTTGTCTAAAGACTTACTATAATCTTCAACAATATGTCCATTTGCAGCTAATGTTTCCTCATCCTTCTCATCGACCCCAGCCATGAAACTCAAGGCAATGGCTACATCTTCTACAGACTTCGCCATTGGACCAGGTGTATCGAAATTTAACGAAGACGGCACAACTCCATCACGACTGATTAAACCTAGCGTCGGTCTAATCCCGACTAGACCCGTAACATGGGATGGTCCTCTAACCGATCCAGATGTATCCGTCCCTAATCCAAATACACCGAAGTTTGCTGTGACCGCTGCTGCAGTTCCGCTACTAGAACCAGAAGCATCACGTTTAAGGTTGTAAGGGTTCAAGGTTAAACCACTCAAAGAGCCATATCCTAACCGTCCATAAGATGCTGCGAACTCTGACATATTTGTTTTCCCAATGATAATGACCCCTGCATCCTTCAGTTTCTGGATCGTAAATGCATCTTTTTCAGGGTACGCTTCCTTTAGCACAACAGAACCTGCTGTTGTAGGCATTCCTTTTACGTCAAAATTATCTTTAACAACGATTGGAATACCATGTAGTACACCTCTTGCGCCTTTACTTTGTCTCTCTGCGTCCAATTGCTTAGCAATCTCTATAGCTTCTTCATTAATGTTAGTCAACGAATTAATCGTAGGGCCTTGCTTGTCATAAGCTTTTATACGTTCTAGATAATACGTAACCAACTGCTCGGAAGTGATTTGATTGCTATCCAAGGCTTCCGAAATTTCTTTAATACTCTTTTCAAATGGATCAAATTTGATTTCTTCTGCAGAAACACTTGCCATTGGTAGCACGGCCATTACTGCCAGAAGGGCTATCAAGGTTATAACGCGATTTAATACTTTAAACATGGTGTTTCCTCCTTTTATCTAAATAGAATTAATTAAATGCCGATAACACCTTGGCGTTATTGCACAATATAGGAATACGTCGGGAAACCCAACATAATTCTTTTGTTATTGATTTGATAGAAATCATACTTTTACAATTTAAATTGCTGGATGGCTACTTCCAATTCATTTGACATCCTAGCTAACTCTTGAGAAACCGCGGAAACCTCTTCCATTGAGGCACTCATTTCTTCAGAGGATGCCGCGACGTTTTGGGAATAATTATTTACTTCAATACTCGTTTTTGAAACCTCTTCTATGTGAACGACAACTTCTGCAATATGATTTTTCATGTTTTCCATTGCTATGCTGGCCTCGGATATTTTTGTTGTACCAGTGAGAATGGAATCCATAATTTCTCCAAATGCTTTCCCGCTTTCATTCACGAGTTTCATTCCCTCTTTAGCCGAACTTACGCCTAGATTGACAAGAACCATTGAATCTTCAATTCCATCATTAATATCGTGAATGATCTCATTGATCTGCAATGCCGAGTTGCTGGATTGCTCCGCAAGTTTTCGAACTTCATCTGCCACTACTGCGAATCCTTTTCCATGTTCACCAGCTCTTGCAGCTTCAATTGCAGCATTCAAAGCTAATAAATTCGTTTGCTCTGAAATAGACTGTATCATCAAGCTGATTTGTCTAATTTCATTTGATTTTTCATTTAACATGCTAATTTTCTCAGCGGAAGAGCTCACGTTTTTATCAATTTCACTCATCTGACTTACCGTTTGTTCAACGACTTCACTACCTTGTTTGGCAGTTTCCGTTGAATAATGGATGGAATCTTTTACGTTGCCCATACTCACTGTCACATCATCAACACGATTAAACACTTCATTGATAATACCTACAGCGTTTTTCATAGCAGCATCCTGGTCATCCGCTCCAGTAGCAACCAATTGGATTGACTCGGATATTTCGCTGGAGGCTGATTGATTTTCAATCGAAGACGCTGCTAGCTCCTCAGATGTCGCAGATAATTGTTGAGATTCATGCGCAATTTTTCGCATTGTTTCTTTTAAACTATTAGACATCGTATTGAAATTCTCGCCCATATCCCCTATTTCATCATTCACTTTTACCGTGACTTGTTGAGTCAAATCACCATTTGACATCGCTAAAGACAAATCACTAATGCTTTTAATTCTCTTTGTTATACGTAAACTTACAAAAATAGATGCGATGACAGCAAGAATAGCAAAAATCCCACCTATAATGAACAGCATCGTTCGTATGAAAGTCGCCGTACTTAAAATTTCGTCCTTCTTAATGACAGCAATATACTTCCAGCCATCTATTTCTGAAGTAATTGTGTTCAATACATAGTCTTCTCCATTTAGCTCAGTTTCAAATGGGCCGTCTTTGCTTAAATCCGTTAATGCCGGAACGTTAAGTTCGGAAATTGGTTGGAAGTTCAATTCAGGATTTTTTGGATGTGCAAGGATTGTTCCATCTTCTTGCGCAAGAATGACATAACCATCTTTACCGATACTGATTTCCTTAATAATATCTGTTAAGCCTTCCAAACTTACATCCAGGCCTAACACACCTGTTTGTTTTCCATCTTTTTCAATCGACACTACATTACTGACGATAATTCCCTCTATACCAGTTGCCTCATAGGCACTTGTTAATTTTACTTCTCCTGGTTCTGCAATAGCAGCGGTATACCAAGGACGGTCTCTAGCATCGAAACCAGCTGGCACGGGCCCCTCTGGATATTGAATATATCCTCCATCCGATGTACCCATATAAACATAAGGGGCCTTAGGATGACTATTACTAAATTGAGAAAACACATCAAAGATAGCTTTCTCCTTCTCACCATTTTTTGAAGGAGTCATATCAATTGAAGCTTCTCCCGCTATATCTTTATAAGATGTAATACTTGAATCCGCGTTTATAACGGCTGGGTCAGTTGCTAGTAAATTGACATTTTCCCTAATCGTTTCAAAGTATAACGAAATTCCATTGTCCACTTGTTTGATTTCTTTCTCACTAAAACTGATATAATCATCCTTGGTCTTTTGGCTAACTGTTATATTCACTAAAGCGCCAACAAATACAATCGGTACTACCGATAGCAATAAAGAGAAAACTAATAACTTTGCTTTGAACGAAAACCTTTTCTTATTCATTTTCACAATCTCCTTCCTTTAATAGTGCATCAAGCGCAAGATGCCTGATGCTTCAAAGATTTTAAATTATTAACTTCAAGAATCTCTTAATCCTTTCTAACTACGTTTTTTCGCCAAATTCAGTCCAGGTGGTTTTAAACACACAAAAAACTATTCTATTAAATATAGAATAGCCAAAGGATTTATATATATTAATCCGTAAATTTGGTAACCAGGCGATCATTGTTTAGATTGCAGGACTTTTGATTAATCCCTAAACTTTAGACCCTAAGCTTTGCGTCCTGCCTTTTCAGTACAGTTTGCCTTTAACTTCTATAGTTTTAAATTAAAAATTACGCTCACTTATAATCTCACGTAACTCTACAAACTTCAAGACTTATTGACCAGTTTCGACTTTTTACCTATGAAAAAAGAAGTATAATAACAGTTCGAAACTAGTGGTAAAGTAGTTTTTTATCCACTAGGCATAAATACTTATATAAGTAGAGTCAAAAATATGATTTCAAATTAGTAATTGATTGACCTTGGCGACATCATCCGGTATTAGGCTGATACGATCACTTTTATTAACTACATAAACTGAACTAAAGAATTCCACTAACAACGCTCGGCGCTTAAGGAGGGATTGAACTTCATCCTTCTCTGGAGATTAGCCGAAATTTACAAATTCAACCTATATACATCTATGCACAAAAAAAAGAATAGGACACTCACGCATCCTATTCCTTCGCTACATTATTCATTTGGAAACTTCGGTAAATAAATCATCGCCTTAAATAAATCACCATCCACTTGAACTAAAAACTTTCCATGCTGGATGTGAATAAGGCTTTCAGCAATCGACAACCCTAATCCACTACCTTGACTTGACCTAGATTCATCGCCTCGTGTAAAGCGTTCCATTAGCTCATCGACTGAAATATTTAATTCATATGCTGAAATATTTTTAAATGTCACGAGTACTTCATTCCCTAGATCTTCAACATCAATATATACCCTGGATGTTGGCTGTGCGTATTTAAAAATATTCGAAAATAAGTTTTCGATGGAGCGCCATAACAGTTTGCCATCAGCCTTCACATACACCTTTTCTGTTGGATGTGCAAACTTAACATCTAATGCCGACGCTTCAATCTTTCCACCCATTTCTCCTATTCCTTGCGTTAGTAATGATACGATGTCAATCCGCTCTAACTGAACAGGCATACTTCCACTTGACGCTTTAGCCGCTTCAAATAAATCATCCGTTAACAGCTTGAGTCTTTTCGACTTTTGATCTAACACATCTACATATTCAGTAATTTTTTCAGGATCGTTTTCTATTTTCAATAAATCGACATACGTAATGATTGATGTTAAGGGTGTTCTGATATCATGTGAAACATTCGTAATGAGCTCTGTTTTTAAACGTTCGCTCTTAATCTCACTATCGACAGAATTTTTTAACCCATCGGTAATACGATTAATATCCGCTGCCAGTCTGCTAAATTCCCCTTTTCCGTCTACTTCAATTCGATGATGGAGATCTCCACTCTTAATGTGCTCTACACCCTCTTTAATGCGGTTAAACGACTTCACCTTTTTCAACGCAAACCAAGCGGCTAGACCAATCGTAATTGGAAACATGAAAAAAGTTGCCGCAACTACTATTGGATAACCAATGACAAGTAACACGGTTTTTACACCTATACTGCCACTATCAAATACATGTTTTACCGCAAGAAAAGCCTTTTTAAGAATTTGATAGATGAGTGTATGCGAAAGGATTGTTCTATTTTTAATGTGCTTGACAAGCGATAAAATCAACAATAAAACAATGATTAAAATAGGTACCGTGGCCAGCATGTATATATCATGCAACACTTCAACCATCACTGCTATCCACATCGCTGGTAAACTAACGGCAATCACAATATTAAGATCATTATATAGTTTATCAATGACATGAAAATGAATGTCTTTATCTTTAAATGATGTTCTTCCAATAACAATAATTAAATAAACAAAAGATAAAATAAATCCTGCTACAAATAAAATGAATTCATAAAAATAACGTTTAGCAATCGTTTTGTCTTTTTCCCATTCCTGCATTTTTTGTTGTAAGAAAGAGTCTGTAAACGCTAGATAAATGACGTCTGTTTGAGGATTCAACTTCTCAACATTGTGAGTAAAGTAATTCAGGTATTGACTTTCTTTCACTTGTTTTGGGTAAAACTTTTGTTGATAATCCTCAAATAACATATATGCATCATAGGATTCAAATTGCTCTTTCTTATTGAGTTCACTATTCGAGAATACCTGCTCACCATCACTCGCATAATACATGGTTCCTTCATACGCTTCTAGTGTACCAAGCAACTGATAAAATTCTCTTACTTGCTCCCTCATCCTTTCTTCTTTTTTACGATTGATGTCTTCTGCATATTTTTCTTTGAAAATGCGCTTATTATCCGCTTCTTTCAGGTCATGATTATATTCATTTGAATAATATTCATTATATAATTCGTCTTCAATGATCCGGCTATCTTTTTTCGTTAGTGCCTTACCGCTTAAAATATATTCTTCACTTTTATACTTTCCGATTAATTGCGCCAAGGCGCTAGTAAGGCCATAACTTTCATCAGCGAATGCTCGGCTTTCAAAATAATGGTCTTGATTGATACTACTAAGATGAACCTCGTTAAATTCCATGTTAATAATCGCTTTCGCTGTACCCGTTAAACAAACGATGGCAATTAGAAACACAACCACTTTCGTAAGGCGTGCATGACTAATATTTCTCAACTTTATACCCAACTCCCCATACAACTTTTAAATACTTCGGCTCTTTCGGATTAATTTCAATTTTTTCTCGAATCTTTCGTATATGAACCGCAACCGTATTTTCTGGATTAATGGCTCTTTCATTCCATACCTTTTCGTAAATTTCTTCAATTGTGAATACCTTTCCAGCATTTGCTGTGAGCAGCTTTAAAATTTTATACTGCACCGGTGTTAAGTGAACCTCTTCTTTATCTACGGTAATCACTTTCCGTTCATCATCAATCATGAGTCCGCCCGTTTGAAATTCATGACTACTCACTTCGAGACTTCCAAACGCCGTATACCTTCTTAGTTGCGATTTCACTCTGGCCACAAGTTCTAACGGATTAAACGGCTTCGCCATATAATCATCTGCTCCGATGTTTAATCCGAGTATTTTGTCATGATCCTCCGACTTGGCAGAAAGCATAATTAACGGAATCATATTATCTTGACGAATCTTCATCGTCGCCGTAATCCCATCCATTTTCGGCATCATAATATCCATAATAATGAGGTGAATAGCATGATCTCGAATAACATCAATCGCCTCTATCCCATTGTAAGCTTTGAATACTTGATATCCTTCATTTTCCAAATAGATACTAATCGCTCTTACAATTTCTTTATCATCATCGCATATCAAAATGTTCAACTACATTCACTCCTCCATCTCTTTAAGCTCGCGTGATCACCCCTATAGGATTCGTATAAGGATATGATACTAAATAAATCTTAACAAACACGCACACCAATTCTTAAGATTTTCTTAGTGTTTTTTCTAGGCAATTACAATTACACAAGTTCAGTATTAAATCCTAGAAAATAGTGCAGTTAGCCAACCCGTAACACCAAGTAAAATTAATGACTGTATGCAAATGTCTATACCAAATCCACGTCGTGAACTTATAAATTTCTATAACTTGAAGTACATGAAAAAATCCGTAAACAATTTGTAAAAGCCGATTTTCTGTTTGCCCAGAAAATCGGCTTTAGTGTTGTATTCATATCTAATTGAAGCGATTTCATAATTACTTGCTTTGATCAAAAAAGTGAATAATTATATAATTATCTATTTTAATGTTCGTTAATATGATGTTCTGCTTATGTTGATTGGAGCGGAAGGCGGCGACTCCTGCGGGAACAGCGCGAGCTGAAGCCCCCGCAGGAAGAGCCGTCACGTAGAACGGCTTTTGCGACCAAAAGCGAAGCGTTGGGAGCAGCGAAATAGATGCCTTAATTTCTGAAAAAAAACGCAGAAATTAAGGCAAATCGAACCCTGCGCTGTTCGATTGGCTGAAGCCGTGCCCGCGGAAAGCGTCCGCCTGAAGCGCAAATCAACCTTATTCGGACATTAAGTCGAATATCTCTATTATAAAATTGATTTTAATTTGATAAATTTAAAGCAAAAATCTCACTTCATTTTATTAATAAGCTCTATATATTGCGAATCTCCGTATCCTATTGTGGGGAAAAGATCAAATAACCTATTCATTAATTCCCCTGTCGAAAGGTCTATATTTTTGGAAATATATTTTACGACTTCATTATTTTCTTTTAACATATCCAAAAATATATCTATTGCCTGATACATTACTGGAAGTAATTCATTCGATGGCTTTCTATGGTTTATCAATACTTCTTTGTATACAGAATAATATTCCCCTAATTGAAGCTCCGTTTGGCTGACTTTAAATTCATCCTCTCTAAAGCTATTTAAGAATACTTTACCTGTGTATCCGGACTGTTCAAGGTAGGTAAGAATTGTGAGAAGGTTCATCTGACAAAACATGTCTTCACCAAACCATAGAACGATATATTTATAATCCTTCTTAAAAATAGTATCTAAGGGAGCAATCACCTTCTCGATGTAGCTTTCCACTGACACATGATGTCCTGATGCTCTTGTTTGAATAAACTCGTTGTCAAAAACTTGTGTCGTAGTCGCATGTACACACATCGCTTCATTAAACGGTACATAATCAGAATCTCCCATCAGTTTTTCTGCTTCAAACTCTTCATACATCACTTGACCATTCAAAACATTAAGTACATCTTTGTCAAACAGTTCTCTCTTCTCATTTTGTAACTGTTCAACCGCATTTTTTCTAGACATATACACGCTACCCCCATCCTCGCTTTGATCGATAGTAAGTTTAACAAATGACTGTACAGGCAATTTATTTAGTTGAAATTCTCGTGGATTTATACCAAAAACCTTTTTAAAAGCTCTACTATACGCCTCTTGAGACGAATAGCCATAGTCAAAAGCAATTTCAATTACCCTACGATTGCTCGCTAAATCTGCTGTAGACAAATAGAGTCTTCTTAAAAGAACGTAACGCCTAATACTTATCCCCGTTACCTGATGAAATTTAAATGAACAGTAATAAGGGGAATATCCCATGTAAGTAGCCAATTCATCTAGTGAAAACGCTTTGTTTAAATGTTCTTCAATCCAATCTATCATCAGCTGTATGTACTCATTCATTCGTCTCACCCCTGAATAGAAGTATAAGTGCTATCCTTTTCTTTCTTTTGATAGTTCTTGTGGCTATCAAAAGAAAAAAAGCCTATTCAAGGGCAATTCTTGAATAGGCCTTTTTACTTTCATTTCAGTAGGATATACCCACTCATTTATGATATTTCTCATCAACATAGACGGAACAATTCTTATGTCCTGTTCGTTAATATTTGTAACGACATTTATAGGGGTGGAAGGAAAATGAAATTACTCAACAGGACTATATTAATACTACTATTTTCGATGGTAACAATGAGTTGGACCGCGTTCGAAAGTTCGGCTGCCGAAAACGAATTATCACTTCCAACAGAACCACCGATTATTTCAAAAGATGATTTTGCGGACGAAGATTTAAATCCCTTCGCCACCCAGTACGTCAAAAACGGCTATTCATCCATCGAACTTTTAACAAACACAACCCTTAAAGTAAGCGGGAATACGAGTGCTTATACTTCTGTAGACACGATTAGGGTGACACTTTACCTACAACAATGGAACCCATCCAAAAAGCAATGGGTAGATGTGTTAACAGTTGGACCCGCTACAAATTACCGTTCTAATTCCATATCATATTCCAAACAAGTTAACGTAATTAGTGGCTACTCTTATCGCATCAGGGCACACCATGATATCATCCATAATGGCATCACAGAACGATTAACAAGCGTTTCCAATCAAATCAGTGCAGACTAAACGGGGGCCTATAAAGGCCCCCGTTTTACATGGATTGTGCCATTTCAACAATTTCTTTTTTAGTCAGTTTCCCCTCAATATAAAGGTAAGACGTTTGCGTCATCCACGTTATTCTACGTACGCCATCCTTAAACGATAGTATATTTGCCGTTTGGCCATTGATCGATACTTCTTCCACTTCAGTGTCTTCACTGTCCGCCGCTGCCCCAAAAGCATATTGCCCATTCAACTTCTTTTCAGCTACGATAAATTCGCTTTTCCCCTTCACATAATGCAAGTAAACCTCATTACTCATTTGTTCCCCTTCTTGCATGACCATTACCTTATCCAATCGAAATCCAGAAGGCACTACAGGAACATGGATTGTAAAATCTGCTACCTTTTGCGCTTCCCTTAGATCCATCTCCCTCATCACAGGTTCCGAATCTTCAATGACAAAAAAACCAGACTCCTCGCTTGGATTGTCAATAGGCTCACCTGACCCTCCAAACACTTGCACAACAGAGCCTTGCACCTGGTGGAATATCTCACTCCACCGACTATGAGCTCCACCTTCTTGTGGGTACGCAGCAACACCGAGTACCATGAAAATAGAGGCCACAGCTAGAATAGCCTTTTTAGGAAGGCGTTTCCCCCTGGAAGACTGACGGATTTCTCGACGCGCTGTCTCCATCCTTTCCCATGCCTCTGTACTAGATAATGTCGGCGGTGGGAATTCCATCATGTCTTCTTCTAACGACTCCCGAATCAGCTGGTCTAAGTTCTGTTTCTTCTTGTTAGACATTCGACATCACCTCCATCAATTCAGGTTGTTGCTCAATCGATTCTTTCAACTTCTTTTTTGCACGAAACATTCGGGTTTTCAATGTCGATAATTTAACACCCAATAGTTCGGCAATTTCCTCGTATGTTAAATCGTGATGATAGAATAAGATGAGTACTTCCTTATGATCCGGCTTCAACTTATCGATTTCCTTAAGTAGCAATTCCTTCACATAAGCTTTTTCAATGCCTGTTTCCACCGTCGAAACATAATCTATTTGTGTTGCATCTGGCTCTGTATTTATATAGACGTCCGAAGTCGTAAAATCATTCCATCTTTTTAAACGTCGAAGATGATCAATTGCAGTACGTGTCGCAATCACTGATAGCCAAGCACCCAGTTTTTCAACATCTTGAACCGTTTGTAAATTTTTAAACGCTTTCATAAACGTCTCTTGCGCAATATCTTCTGCCAAGTTCTGGTCCTTAATCACTTGATAAGCGGTGTAATAGACGCGTTTATAATATTGTTCAAAAATGATCCGCTCTGCCTCGCTATTTTGCTGCTTGCTTTTCCGAAAAATATTTCCCAACAACTCTATCACTTCCTATCTTCCCATGCATATAAGTCTATCTATCACCGATCAAAAAAATCAATTATTCTTATTATACAACAACTATTAAGTAATAACGAAAGTCATAGCAGTTCGCTTTCATTTCATAGATAGACTAAAGTATTCCTACAATTGGATAGACATTCCATTCCGGCTATTCTAAGCTTCTCGCCAAAAGAAATTACTGCTATGAGAAGGCTATTAGTCATCGTATGACCAGGTGTAAGAGCTTTCAAGTATTCACTTTTTTATAATCAAAAAAGACGCATCTCTTGCGCAAATATGCGCATTGATCGTCTTTTGGATTCTCGCCTGTTTAGTTTTTTAGATACACTGATCCCTCGGATTTTTTCACTAGCCACTTTGGTGACGTTCTGCCTTAATCTGCTCGTCAAATGACGGAATTTGCAGAGATGTATACATAAAACTATTTACCTCTAATCATTTCTACAAAACGATATTGTGAGAGTGTTTAGAAAAAAATTATTACAAGGAGAACTGTTTTTATTCTTACTGAATGATGTATACTATGAAATCTATATTATTTAATTATAGATTTCAACGAAAAAGGAGACGTACAAAAACATGAAGAAAAAAATTATTTATCCAATTTTGTCGACTTGTCTTTTGTTATCACTAGCTGCTTGTTCTTCTGAGACAGCCGATGTGCCGAAAAAAGAAAAGGTTCAAGAAGAGACGCAAACACCAGAGGTTCAACCAGCTCACTGGTCCTATGAAGGGGAAACCGGTCCGGAATATTGGGGCGATTTAGATCCTACAAACGCTGTCTGCACGAACGGCCAGGAACAGTCTCCGATTAACATCGAGACGGCAAAAACAGAGAAAGACGACGAAGTTGAGGAGCTGAAATTTAATTATGCCCCAACAAACTTTTCTTTAGCTAACAACGGCCATACGATTCAAGGAAATCCAGCAGCAATCGATAATTCCATTGTCGTAGACGGAGATGAGTACAAGTTAGCTCAATTCCATTTCCACACTCCGAGCGAACACCAATTTAACGGCCAGAGTTTTGACATGGAACTGCATTTAGTGCATAAAAGCGCGAATAATGAATTAGCTGTTATTGGTTTAATGATTAATGAAGGTGCGGCTAACCCTGCCTTAGATCAATCATGGAAAGTTCTTCCTAAAGAAGTAACAACTGAAGATGTAAAAGTAACCGAGGCAATCGATTTAATGGGATTATTGCCAGAAAATAAGCAAACTTTCCGTTATGAAGGCTCTTTAACTACTCCTCCATGTTCAGAAGAAGTTGAATGGATCGTCTTGGAGCAGCCAATTGAAATGTCTAAGGAACAAATTGATTTATTCCGTCAAATTTTCGAGGACAATCATCGCCCAGTTCAGCCTTTAAACGACCGTGAAGTAGAAATTGAACCTAGTATGTAATCAAAATCGCTGAAACGATAACAAAACAAACTTGTATCGTTAATGATCAAAAAGTCCATCGACTAGACGTCGATGGACTTTTTTGAGGATATGGAGCTAATATGTTTTCAGGGAATTCATGCGGCATGTATCTTAGGTTGCAGAACATCTGTTCTCAGAACTGTTTTATTCTATTACTCAATAAGAAAAGCTGCCATGTAAAAGCACCTTTTCTCATTGACTACAGCTACCCGTTAGCCATCCACAAAGCGCAAAGATCAGCACTTCACCACAAAATATGAAAGGTGATTAATAAAAGATTTATGGTCAAAACAATCCCCCAAAAATTATTCAAGTAATTTGTTCGTTCATTTATTTAACAATATGTCTCGCTTGCTGAAAACATGTTGAACAAGTATTTAGATTCGCTACATGGGACCACGGAATCGAACGCTGAACGACCTTGTATACGCCATACATACCAGGTTCACATAACACCAGTTCTCAGTAGTTAATCACGCTCCACAATCCCTTATAGCCCCTCACACCCCCTATCGTCCTTACCGTTCCTTATGCAAGATAAATAATACATCTTTGATCTAACGGGATTTCTGGTGAACGCCAGGCCTGTCTATACGAATAAATGTACATAACGCCTTGGTAAAAAGAATAGAAAATAGCAGAAGTCGAGTGGCCAAACACAAGAAACTTATTGAGCAGAGCTGGTGTATTGCTTATGCTGACGGCACTGTTTCGATGAGGGGTTACAAGTATTTTTTCCGAGAGTAAAGCGTAAGCTCCTTACTCTCCATTTTTTGTTACTTGCATAATTAAAATAGCAGAAACAGCAATCCTATTGAATATCACTTACTAGCTGCTCAGTTGTAAGTACCGTCGCAAATTCCTCATGCAAAGTAGCTAAAGAAATAGCATGCAACGTCTCGGCATCATAATATGTATCATTTTGATCCTTCATACCAAAAGCTGCGGTTGCGTCAGAGATAAGATACGTTTCAAAGCCTAAATTCCCACTCATCCTTGTCGTTGTCGACACACAATGAGGCGTGGTCAAACCGGTTATGACAACCTTTGTGATGCCATTTGATTGTAAAACCTGTTCTAAATTCGTGCCTATAAAACCGCTATTCACTTTCTTTGTAATGACGATTTCTTCTTCCAAAGGCTCGACCAAATCTTTAATAGCAAACCCCTCGTTCTCTGGATGAAACAGAGAGCCCGGATTATCGGACAAATGTTGAATGTGTATGACCTTCCAGCCCTTTTCTCTCCACAACGTTAGCAACTTATTAATATTCTCTTCTGCTTGGGGATTGTTTCGCTCACCCCACTTGTTATCATCAAAAGCTTTTTGAACGTCTATTATTACTAATGCCGTATTTTCTTTATTCATAAAAACACCTCCTGGGTTTTTAACCGAAATAAGAATAATTTTACTACTGATTCTAACCTATCACATCTGCCATTTAAAAAAGAATATATTCCCTTATTCAAATACCCAGTAATCCCCAGTAACTTGACAACTTATTAGATGACCTGTATCGTGAATATGAAATTGATAATTAAATTAGGAATTCCTCGTTAGGTGAGGCTCCTATATGGAGATACGCTGCTGCCCAGAAATGTCGAAAGACACCAATGGGTCAACAGGAACCATCGACTTAAGGTGGTTTTTAATGTAGCTGGATGAATTTCATCCTATGCCATATAGTGCTAAAGCTCTACGAAGAGGGTTTATTCGATTATATCGTTTTTGTGTTGAACACCCTTCTTTGTCGAGGGGTGTTTTTTCTATTTTTCTAGAGTACTTTTCATGAAAGGAGGTGATGGGGATGTCCAGTTCAACAAGTTCAGAACCCCCCAGTTGTTTAAGATCCATTGCACGACAAATTAAAAAGAATACGTCCATCCCCTTCACCTCTTGAAGAAGTGGACGTACTAAGGAGGTCCACTTCTATGGACAACATGACAAACGGTGTTTTCAAACAGGAAACGACCGGAACACTTATGAAAAAAGGATATATCGCCCTGCAAGAAACGTACACAGCCGAACAAGCCATTTCACATCTCCGACAAAACGTACAAGACAAAACAAATATTCACTACTTGTATATTCTTAATGTGGATCATCAATTAACAGGTGTTTTGTCTATTCGGGAATTGCTTGGCACTTCGGATGATGAGTTAATATCGAATATTATGATGACAGATATCGTTTCATTTCCAACGGATTTAGATCAAGAAGATGCGGCTAGAGTTTTCCGCGATAAAGACCTCGTTTCGATTCCCGTCATCAATCGTACTAAACAGCTTATTGGTGTCATTCACGTCGAAGATATTTTAGATGTAATGCAGCAAGAAGCAGATGAGGATATCGAAAAACTTTCCGCCTCTGGAAAAGAAATTGACTTTAGAACAAGTCCTTTCGTTGCGGCTTGGAGACGATTGCCATGGCTTATTTTGTTACTGTTCATTGGATTGATTTCGGGTGGGATTATCGAAAAATTTGAAGCCACTTTAGAAGCAGTCGTTGCACTAGCCTTTTTCATGCCCATGATTGCAGGAATGACTGGAAATACAGGTACACAATCACTGGCAGTTGTCGTCCGTGGTCTTGTTTCAGAGGATCTAAATTTCAAAAAGTCCATGAAGCTTTTATATCGAGAATTGATTGTCGGCATAATCATTGGTGTAACATGCGCAATTGTCATTGCAGGGATTGCATTTATTTGGCGCGGGAGTTTAACGCTCGGCCTTGTCGTTGGCTCTTCGCTACTTGCTACACTTATTATCGGAACAATGGCAGGCACCATTATTCCACTTCTGTTATACAAATTTAAGGTGGACCCTGCCGTTGCATCAGGTCCACTCATTACTACCATTAATGATATTTTGTCTCTTCTCATTTATTTCGGGATTGCAACGATGTTTATTTCGAAATTGATGTGAATCATGACTCTATCTTATTTTCCATTTTGAATACTTTCAAAATCTGATAACCATCTGACGGGCGTCCCGCAAGAGGTCCCATCCATTTCGGATAGACAATCGGGATGCTCGTACTGATAAACATGGCTAAATTAAAGGACATGATTCCATTTGAAAAGTTCTTTGTTCCAAAATGCGTTAAATCAGCTGAGACGAAAAACGCAGTGACTGCCAACAAAAGAGATGCCGCTGGGCCGCCCGCTAACCTCATAATTCGTTGAAATCTTGATAAATCGTCATTTCTTGTATCCCATGTACAAAAGCCAAAGTAAGCCCAGCGGATATGGAAGTGCATTCTCCCCATTCGAAAGTTTTCCTTATTTGACGCATCAAGTGGACCGAGGTAAACACGTGCATTTCCTTTCGAAAACAGTACAAAACCAATAGCATGGCCAATCTCATGCAAAAGCACAGATACCGGGATGCCGATTAAGTAAATTAGTAAAAATGAGACCATTTTCCATTCCCCCTTGGAATCTATACGCTGGCCAAGCTTTGATAGTTTAACAATATTTCTTTAGAAACCAAAAAGCCCCACTCGACGAATCCGAGGGGGATCTGGCGAAAATTCTGCTCTTTTTCAAAGAATGACCCGAGAATCAACATCAAGAAATACGCATTACTATGCCTCGTTTCCTTACCTTCCTAGTTCGTTCGTCAATAAAGAAAAGTATTTTCCGCATAGACACTTGCAAATACCACACTAGTACTCTTTAGCGGAAATAACTGCACCAGTCATTGCATCGATGTACCGGATAGTAGTTCTGGAACTCCGGTTGCACGCTTGATAAGTAAGAAGATAGGATTCCATGTCGCTATCATAATCTTGTTTCCACGCTAATTCAAAATCCAACTGATTCATAAAGGCTTCACTTGCTTCATCTTTCGAAATAGCCGGTTCAATAGGGAGTTCGCTCAGTTTTTCTATACCAAAGCTTGGTCCGCTATAATGATCAATCTTACCCGTTGTACGATTCACAGCAACCATCACCATGTCCAATTGGACGGGTATTCCGTGCCCATTGTGCATATGAAATACGAATGATTCCAGCGTCCTCTCATCTTCCTCTTCTTCTCGTACAATCAGTTGCAGATAATCACAATAATCCGGGATCATCATCTGCAGAAATTCAGTAGCTTTTTGATAGCATACTTCGTGACTCAGGTAGAGGTCACCCTTTCGCTCTTTAAACCATGCAAAGCTCCTGACGTTACCCGTTTCTTTTGAAACAAATGCTTTAACCGTGTCCTCCGTCTGCCGCTTAAAAAAACCATCCACCGATAAATCCTGTTCTGTCATCTCCCAGTCCCGCTCACGCCACACAATGCCCGTTTCCTCCCCCATATCTACTTCTCGAATAATTTCCATTCGATCAGAAATACCCACCACTTCTTCTACCGATAATGGGGTGCGGATAATTGGTTTCGCCGGTGCGGTCAGCGGGACATACATTTGAGCGACATCTTCGTCATGTTCATGCGTTAACGTTGGCTTCAAAACGTCCGCTTTATAATCCATGCAATCTTGTACCGGGTCATACACAAGTCGAATCCCATCTTCTGCTACATCGTAAAAGGAAGAATATAAATTCGTAATCTTTAGCTGAAAATCTAACCTACTTTTCACATGTTCAATCAAAGCCTCTTTTGATATCAAGGTAGTCGGTATGTCAGGAATTTGCTTCACACCGTAATATGTAAAATTCACTATATTCCCTGCGGAGTCAACATCCATAAAACAACCTGCCTGATCTAAAGGGATCCCCATTACGACTTGTCCGAACTCAAAACGAATAGCCGGAGTACGTTCTGTTGTTTTATACAAAGTTAAACTTTCCAACGCATTGGGATAATGACTGATTAAGAATTGCTCCGCTCTCTTTCTTTTTTCTTCCGTATTTAAAAATACCGTATTGGCGGTATCCGCAAGTATATCCGTCGATAAACCCGTCAAATTACCCTCCAAATCTAGATTGACAGTAATTCCTTCCTCTCGCCCTTCGTCTGACCATGAAAAAACAGCCTCCCCTTGTCCATTCTCTCCCTCAAAACGTTCTTCAAGGATGGGTTGAAAATGAGCAGGTAATTGGATCATCGATAGCGCACGAACCCTCAATTCTTCTTTCAGCAAGCAAGCCACCTCCAGGTTCTTACTATTTAACTTAATATTCCAATCATAATCCATCTAATGGAGTTCTAACAGCGTGAATATATGCGTTGTCCAAGCTTTCAACAAGTTTCAACATACTTTTCCGAATAAAAGGGAACTACTTCCCACTTTAATGTTTTCTCATATAAGATATAGTATAAGAATAAAAACAAAAGATTCAAAGATTTAAAGTAAATCCAAATGACAAAGGTGTGGAATGTTATGAAAGAAATTCTATATATCGAAGATGACATAGAGATTGGCACTATCGTCAAAGAAGACTTAGAGCAGCGTGGCTATGTGGTGCGCTGGCTCACTTCTGGTGAAAAAGTCGAAGAAATGCTAGGGAATGCTAAAGTAGTTATTTTGGATGTAATGCTTCCAGGACTTGATGGTTTTACAATTGGACAACGCTTAAAGCACAATCACCCCGATGTATCGATTCTGATGTTATCAGCGCGCACGGCTGTTGACGATAAACTGCAAGGGCTACGTTTTGCCGACGATTATGTAACCAAACCTTTTCATCCAGAAGAACTCGCCGCAAGGGTCGACGTATTATTCAGGAGAAATCAACATGCACTAACTAAAGAAATTCAGTTGCATCATCTAACTGTCAATATGACAGAAAACCGTATTGTAAAAAACGATGGGGAAGAAATCTTTTTGACAGCTAAACAGCATCAGATTTTTATGTATTTATTACGCCATCCCAATCAAATCTTAACAAAAGAACAACTTTACGAGGCTGTATGGGGAGAGGCTTATCTAGAGGGCGATAAAACTTTGATGGTCCACATTCGTTACTTAAGAGAAAAGATTGAAGTGAATCCGAGTGACCCCAAAATCGTTGAAACGATTCGTGGCATCGGCTATAGAGTGAAACAATGAAAAAGCTAAAAAATTCTTTACTACTCCAATATTTGTTGATCATTCTCCTGGCAACGACGATTATTCCTATAACTATTCCTGTGTTGTCGATTATTTTTTATAACGGTATCTCTCAAGAAGAGTCACCCGATCGTTATTATAATGGCACAGACTTAGAGAACATGTGGCATCAGACAGCCAAAGGGTTAGCAGGCGCTTCTGAAGAACAAATCCACAGTAAACTGAAGGAATTAAAGAGTATTTATCAAGAGTCATCTATCTACTGGGTGGATGGCACAGGACAAACGAGAGACAAATTTCCGGAATCCCTATCGATTCCTAATCAGTGGTCAGCCTCGTTTGCGATTGACTTTATAAAGAAAAATCGTGGGAATACAATCGATCCATTTACCGTTGTCGCATTTATAGGGAACAATCCAGATGATGGCTTTATGGTGTTACAACTACCGCGCGCAGATATGGTCAGTCCAAATGATTTGGTCGTCAAAAGTTATAATTATATTTTACCAATTGCCCTTTTATTGATTTTCATGCTTTTTATATTAATTTCTATGCTCTTTTTTTATCGAATTCGTAAAAGACTGCTTCATTTACAAGAGGCGATGGTAGTCCCCGAAGCCAATGGGATCCCATCGACCGTCGAGGTGACAAAGGAAGACGAAATCGGGCGCCTCGGTCAGTCTTTCAATCGCATGATTCATGAGTTAGAAACAAGTAGAGAGCGTGAGCAAGAGGAAGAAACACTTAGAAAAGAGCTCATTGCGAATTTATCGCATGATTTGCGAACACCCCTGACAACCATCCGCGGACACGCCTATCGCTTAAAGAAGGAGTCACTTAGTCCAACAGGGCAGGAATCTTTAGATTTCATCGATGAAAAAGTAAGTTATATGGGAGAACTCATTGAGAATTTACTCTCCTACACACTATTGGCGTCCGGAAAGTATCCATTCCATCCGGAGACAATCGATATCAATCGGCTCATTCGAACTTCTTTCGCCGCCTGGTATCCCGTTTTTGAGAATCTTCATTTTGATATCCAATTGAATATTCCTGAGAAAAAATTGCTATGGGAAGTGGATCCGCAAATGTTCCACCGTGTATTGGATAACTTGTTTCAAAATATTTATCGCCATGCGAGAAGCGGGCAGTTTGTGGCCGTACGAATCGAACATGAAACGCTTATAATCGAAGACTACGGTCCTGGCATGAAGGTGAAATCGAATCAACAAGGGGTTGGAGTTGGTCTCTCCGTTGTTTCCTTAATGCTCAAGGAAATGCAGCTGGACTGGACGATTGAGACAGATGAACGAGGTACCAGGATGATGATAAAAAAATATTGAGGAGGTAGGCGCATTCTCGCCTGCCTCTTTTTCCTATTTTTAAACAAAATTTAAACTTCACCCTCCCATCGTTTTAACCTTCGAGCACTAAGATTAAAAGTGAGGTGAGGAAAATGAACGATTTCATTATTGAAACGAAGAAGTTAACGAAGAAATTTGGTTCAAGAAGAGTAGTCAATCATGTGGATCTACAAGTGAAGAAAGGTGAAATTTATGGGTTTCTAGGGCCTAATGGTGCCGGGAAAACAACGACCATTCGAATGCTTTTAGGGCTTGCTCGCCCCACGCAAGGTTCGATTCAGATTTTCGGCAAAGATATACGAAAAGAAAAGCTATCGATTTTAAAGAAAGTGGGATCACTTGTTGAATATCCTTCTTACTATGGGCATTTAACAGCATATGAGAATTTGGAAGCCGTTCGTATTTTATTGGACGCACCGAAGTCTAGAATTGAAGAAGTTCTGTCAATCGTGCGCCTTACGAATGACGCAACGCGGCCAGTAAAGGGATTTTCGTTAGGTATGAAGCAACGTCTTGGCATTGCGACCGCCTTACTTGGCAATCCCGAATTACTCATTTTAGATGAACCAACAAACGGACTTGATCCGTCTGGTATTATCGAAATTCGAGAACTGATTAAAAGCATGCCAAAGGAGCATGGTATCACAATTGTTGTATCCAGCCACCTCCTGTCAGAAATTGACCAAATGGCGACACAGGTAGGCATCATCGAAAAAGGACGAATGATTTTTCAAGATTCCATTTCGGCATTAAGAGCGCAATCTACAAGCAAAATTAAAATAACCGTTAATGACGCGGAGTCGGCTTGGAAGACCTTATTCACACATGGCCATACAACAAATCTCAATCAAGACAAACTCGTCATTGAAAATGGCGCGGACCAACAAGTTGCTGACATCGTGAAATCCCTTGTTCAAAACGACTATTCCATTTACAGAGTAGAGGAAGAACGTAAATCACTAGAAGAAATCTTTTTAGAGCTAACTAGTCAGGGAGGCGAATTGTGATGGCGCGGATTATGGCCTCTGAATTCCTAAAAATCAGGCGCAAAATGATCCTTTTTCTCGTCTTCCTGGGCCCAATCGGAGTCATCAGCTTGGAGGCTGTCAATTTCGGGGTCCGGTACGACTGGCTTACAGGCGTCTATAAGGAGGATTTATGGGGAGGGTTGATTGGCGAAGTTTCGATGCTGTCTATTCCTACGATTCTCATTGGACTAACGATACTCACATCGATGATTGCCAATATTGAGCATCAGACCAACGCCTGGAAACAACTACTGGCATTGCCCATTTCAAAGACAAAGGTGTTTACGGGGAAAGTGCTACTCTCTTTTTGCTTGTTATTACTGGCTTGCTTATTATTAGCAGGCGGCACAATCCTACTTGGCCTTTTACTGAATTTCGGAACCGATATTCCATTTCTGTTTTTACTAAAGATGTGTTTCTACCCATGTCTCGCTTCACTCCCATTTATTATTTTACAAATTTGGCTTGCCATTACACTAAAAAACCAGGCATTGCCGTTAACTATAGGGATTATTGGGACCATGGTATCCATGTATGCGATGAACTTTCCCGATTGGTTGCCATGGAAATGGCCCCTGTTAGTAAATGAATGGGATCAGCCCATTTACTCTGTGATTGCTGGTCTCGTCATGGGATTACTGCTCTATTTCATAAGTCTCCTAGACTTTAATCGAAGAGAGGTGAAATAAATGGGAAGATTATTTCGTTCTGAATTTCTCAAATTACGGAAGTCTTCGATTTGGCTGCTGATTTTCGTGAGTCCCCTATTATCAATATTATTGGGCCTGAGTGAAGTAGATGCAATAAAGGAACTTGAACAACAACAGTGGACGGCTACCCTGGGCGCTATGACGATTAGCCACGCTATTCTATTTTTGCCGTTATTAACGGGGATCTTTTCAAGCTTTATTTGTCGCTATGAGCATGCCGGTGGAGGTTGGAAACAACTACTGTCTCTACCCGTTTCTAGACGACAGGTGTATATTGTGAAAGTTCTTATCGTCATTTTTCTTATCGCCCTAACACAACTGTTGTTTATCAGCTGCCTATTCTTCATTGGCTGGATGAAAGACTTTTCTACTGCAATTCCATGGGGGATTATCTTTTCAAGTGTGTTTGGTGGGTGGCTAGCGTGTATGCCGTTGATCGCTTTACAGATGTTCGTGTCAGTTGCATGGTCGAGCTTTGCTGCTCCGCTTGCCGTCAATGTCATTTTCACGATACCAAATATGCTAATCGTGAATTCCGCAACTGTTGGTCCTTATTACCCTTGGGCACAGCCATTCTTAATGATGATGCCAAATTCCAGTGAAAACTTTGGCGCACTCAACGCTTCAACCGAAACGCTTTTGATCGTTATTTTGGGGAGTCTTCTGCTGTTTTTAGGCTCTGGGCTTGGTTATTTTTTGCGGAAAGAAATATGAACGACCACTTGTTGTCACCACGTTTACCAATGGGGTAATATTTAATATAATGAAGAATAAAAAGCCTAATACCTCCTTCTTTTTAGTAAGGAATTAGGCTTTTGATCCTCCACAATCGCGCCCGATTGTGGAGGATAATTGCTTAAATCTTATTCAAATCAAGCCTCCTTTACTCTAAGTCCATTACTTCACAAATTTCTAATCTGTAAAAGATAAAAAAAGATGATACCTTTTAAGGCATCACCCCTTAGAATATTAAACCTGAATAAACTAACTCTAAACCTTAAAGTTTATTCTTGATTAATTGCACTTTCATCAATATAAGCAACTTCCCATAAATGACCGTCTAAATCCTGAAACCCCCGTATATACATAAATCCATGATCTTGAGGCTCACTAAAAGATTTACCACCAGATGACAGCGCCTTATTTACTAACTCATCCACTTGATCCCGACTTTCAGCTGAAAAGCTGAGAATTGCTTCGGCAGAAGTAGTAGTATCCACAATTTCCTTCTTACTAAAACCTTTGAATTTTTCTTCAACCATTATCATAGCAAAGATATTGTCACTGATAATCATACAAGATGTGGACTCATCGGAGAATTGTGGGTTGAACTCAAAACCTATCTCCTTGAAAAAATTGGTGGACTTTTTCACGTCTTTTACTGATAAATTGATAAAGATATTTTTGGATGTGAATGCCATTTTTTATTACCTCCCGTGAAATTACTGGCGAGAATGCCATGCCAATTAAGTTTTTCATTTAAAATAGCCCGATTGCTGAAAAACATTATCAAAAATCTCATTTACTAATGGTTCGTTTCAGTTAACGGAACACTAGTTCTTAATAATACCACATATTTAATGTGTATGGAAGCACCACATTAAAATATCTTGCCCTTTTATTTAATTAATAACCACCTATTTCTCGTAATAATTTTTCTTTATTTTATTATGCGTATATCTTATTGCCTGAAAAAACTCCTCCACAATCTGGCCCGATCGTTGAAGGTTTACCTCACTGGAAATTATATAAATTATCGCGGCAAGTATAACATTTGCAACCCAGAATATGTATGGCATTTCAACTTTAATCATCCAGAATAATTGGGGCCGCAATCAAAAGCTGAAATTATTTATAGCAAACGAAAAACAGATGTCAGGAAAGCTTTTTCAACATTTATTAGCAGCAAAATCCTAATTTCCTTCATCCATAATAAATCCACCCATGAAAAACGCTCCACTCGATTGGATCCGAGTGGAGCGTTTTCGTATTCTTAGTAAGCGCGGCCAAACCACACTGTATGTTTCGATTCTTTCCCACAATTGATGCAGTTAGACTTCTCTGCTGGTGGATTGAATGGAATGTTGCGTGTCGTGAATTTCGTTTCTTCTTTCACTTGTTCTTCACAAGCATCATCTCCACACCAACCTGCAAGGATCCATCCTGGGATTTCTCCTTTTTCAGTTGAATCTGCGATGTGTTTTGATAATTGCTCAATGGAATCGACATGCGTATGTGAATGTTGTTCACGGAATGCGCGTGCTTTTTCGAGTAGACGCGCTTGCATCGTCACTAGTTCTTCTTCGATGCGCGCCACAATTGCAGAAAGCTCGACAGCTTCTTTTTCGCCTTCGTCACGTGCTTTGATCAATGCTTGGTTATTCTCTAAATCACGTGGGCCTAGTTCAACACGAACAGGAACACCTTTTAGCTCCCACTCATTGAATTTATAGCCCGGAGATTGATCGGAATCATCCAAACGCACACGGATGCCTTGTGCTTTGAGTGCTGCAAAGATTTCATCTAGTTTTTCCATAATCGCAGGATTCTTCTTCCATGGTCCTACAGGAATTAGCACAACCTGTGTTGGTGCAACACGTGGCGGCAAGACAAGACCCTGCTCATCACCATGCGTCATAATGACAGAACCGATTAAACGCGTAGACGTACCCCATGATGTTGTATGAACAAATGCATGCTTGTTTTCTTTATTTAAATATTTAATATCAAAAGCTTCCGCAAATTTTGTACCTAGGTAATGTGAAGTTCCGGCTTGAACAGCTTTGCCGTCTTTCATCATCGCTTCGATAGAATACGTATCCACAGCGCCTGCAAAACGTTCAGATGGTGTTTTTTGACCGTCGTATACTGGAATTGCCAGTAACTCTTCGACCACTTCTTTATAAATATTCAGCATTTGCATTGTTTCTGCGCGTGCTTCTTCTTCATCTACGTGAGCCGTATGCCCTTCCTGCCATAAAAATTCAGATGTACGAATGAACGGCAGTGTTTTCTTTTCCCAACGGAACACGTTTGCCCATTGGTTGATTAACACAGGTAGGTCACGGTAGCTCTTAATCCAATCGGAATAGAGATGACCAATCATCGTTTCAGAAGTTGGACGCAGTGCTAAACGCTCTTCTAATTTTTCACCTGCTGCTTCTGTTACCCAAGGAAGCTCCGGTGAAAAGCCTTCGATATGATCCTTCTCTTTTTCAAAAAACGACTCCGGAATGAGCATAGGGAAATAAGCGTTACGATGCCCCGTTTCTTTAAAACGTCGATCCATTTCCGCTTGAATATGCTCCCAAATTTCGTAGCCGTCTGGTTTGAATGCGATACACCCACGTACTGGTGTGTAATCCATTAGATCCGCCTTTTGAATCGTGTCGATATACCATTTCGAAAAATCATTTTGCTGTTGATTGGTCATTAATTTCTCCTCCTTATAATAAAGAAAAACGTCTCGCGCCCGAAATCTGGACATCAAAAAAGCACAAAGATATCCTCATATAAAGGACGTCTTTGTGCTGAATGGACGTGGTACCACCTTAGTTTAGCCTGCATGGATGCAAGCCCTCTAAAACGTTTGATAACGAAAACGACTCGGTTATGTTGGCATAACATCTCGATGGTAGGTTTCAATAAGAAGGGGTGATATAGCTCTCAACAGTCGCTATACTTTCTGTGTCACAATTCTTATTTACTTAGCCACTTCAAAGATTTCATATTACTTATACTATATCAAATATGCATGATTCATACAATCCGCTCTTAATTATCCACTAGCCTATTCCCAGCCATTCTCTGTTCAAGCGTTTTTTTTTCGCCTTTTTTACCAATTACTTTGCCGTAGCGGTAATAGACAAATGCCGCGGCCAGGAAACCGGTAATTGCTAAGAAGGCATCAAATATAAAGATGATTGATATGTTGCCCATTTTCGACAATAAACCTGTAGCAAGCGGCATGACGACGGAGGCTAATCCCGCGGCCGTAGCCACAATTCCGGTCACCCGCCCTTTTCGTTGCCAGAACAGTTCAGCCATAATAGCAATCGCTAGTTGGAAGACTCCTGCAGTCGACAGACCGATAAAAAATGCGGCGATTGTGGCAACTACAGGAATTTTAATCGTAAGAATTGTGATGATTGCCGTACATGTAATGAGCGGGTAAATCAGTATAACGGTCACTGGGCGTATGATTTTCTTTAAGAATACCGCCAACGTCAGTACCGATAGGAGTGAACCAATACTATAAAAACTCAATAACTTGAGCGAGCTTGCCGTCGACAACCCAAGCACTTGCTCGCCGTAAGACGGTAGCCAAATCTGTGCGACTGTGAATAGGCCTGTTGAAGTAAAGCCGATAACAACAAGTGCCAGTCCTTCTTTTAAAAATTCAGGCTTCGAAACGAACAACTTGTCCGATTCGCTACCCGACTTCATTCCACCCACTTGGGCAATGCGATGATCCGGAAAAGAAACCGGCAGTAAAAACAACATCGTTAGGATATATAGAGCGGCAGGTACAAAAAATGCAAAGCCGTAAAACAGTTCCTGTTTCGCAAAAAATAGAATCATGAAGGGCAGAATCGCCGTTCCCGATGCCATAAATGCTTTCACCATCACACTCGCCGATCCTGCCGACTTCGGAAAAACCTCTATCAAGCCCGGATAAGACCCCGCATCCATCGCTGAATTTCCCACCCCAGCCAAGAATGCTAGCAGAAACGCAATCTGATAACTCGGCGCCAATGGTACGAAAAAGAGAAATAGCCCCATCACCAATCCGGAAAAAATGATCAACGGTTTTCTGCCAAAACGGTCCGATAACCTACCTGCAATCGCATAGGTGAACAACTTTCCGATTCCGATTGCGGCAATAATATAACTAATCCCCGCGCTATCCGTATCCCACTGGTCCGTTAACGAACCCATATTCGAAATCAAAATGACATTAACCATTCCGAGTAAAAAGTAGTTCATATACATGCCTGTCGCTGCTCTACTGTGCATTTCCAATAACTCCTTTTAGCTGTCGCAACCCGTTTGAAGCCATTTTCAATCCACTACCATGATAACTCCGACTTTATAGAATAATTTAAATATTAATCGATTACCCTTGAAGTGTCCACCTTTTATGAGAAATTTTCCCGAAACAGCAAAGTCGACCTCTCACCAAATTCTTATGTTCGTCTCATAGGTCTTTCATTTTCAAGCGTTATTCTATAATTACAGAACGACGCGAAGACATCAGATTAAAATATAAAAATGGAGGTTAAAGTCATGTTCACTAAACTTCAAATGATTAAATCATTTATTCAAAAACAAATTCATGATCGATTTTCTTATACAATTTGCTATGAAGGAGTTGTCTACCAGGGTCTTTATGACACGGCATTCATGAACTGGTTTAACCCCAATCCATTGAGTAAGGAAGAAATACAACAAATCCAAAAAGTGAAATCCACTATAAATGCTAGACTGCAAAATCTGATTTAAATATGTTAACCAGTCAGAAAAACAGCCCTACATGAGGAAGTATCCTCGCGTAGGGCTGTTTGGTCAGTCTTCTTCTGTATCAATACGGTTTTTCTTGAACAGCTTAGATAATATTTCGTAAACGATTGGCACAATAATCAATGTCAATAACGTTGAACTGATTAAACCACCGATTACAGTAATACCAAGCCCTTTGGAAATCAGACCGCCACCGCCACCGCCACCTGAACCAATTGCTAATGGTATCAAAGCACCGATTGTTGCGATTGCAGTCATTAAGATAGGACGCAGACGTGTTGCACCCGCTTCAAGAACCGCTTCACGCATTTTCAAACCTTCGCGCTCCATACGGATAATACGGTCTACAAGTACAATCGCGTTCGTTACAACGATACCAATTAACATCAATAGACCCATCATAACCGAAACAGAGATCGTTTCACCTGCGATTAATAAACCAACAAATGAACCAATAACCGCAAATGGTAATGAAACTAGGATCGCAAATGGTGCGACACCCTCACGGAATGTGACAACGAGGATGAAGTACACGATTGCAATTGCCGCTAGCATCGCCACAATCAATTGTGTAAATGCTTCTGTCATATCCGCAGCAACACCTGCAACTCCGACAGTCACACCTTTCGGTAGATCCAATTTATCAATTGCCTTATCTACTTCTGATGTAGCTTTAGAAATATCAGCATCCAAGATCGTTCCTGAAACCGTTGCGTTATATTCCCCTTTGCTTCGAGTAAGCGCATTGAGCGTTGTTCCTTGCTCAACGTCTACAAGCTCAGAAAGTTTCATCGTCGTCCCAAGCGCTGTCGGTACTTCAGTTGCCAATAGATCGTCAATCGATTTCGGCTGTACCGCTTCCTCTTGTTGAACAATTACTTTTAATGAGTTACCGTCTTTGTCAATCGTCGTTAAGACATCTTGCGTTCTCGTCGGGTTTAACATCATGACAATTTGCCCCGTCGTTAACCCATACTGTAGTAATTCATCTTGCTCTACTTTGAGTTTGTACTCAACGTATGCATCTTTTGCACTTGAAGAAACATCTTCAAGACGTTTGTTTTCGTTCATAACGCCTTCTACCATTTTTACAGCTTCATTTAGTTTATCTAAATTTTCACTGTAGAACGTGTAGCTAACTTCATTTGAAGTTGCTCCCATAGCACCAAAGTTTTGGGTCTTCCATTCGCCTGTTTGACCAATGTTAAACACATAGTCTTCAACTTCTGTACGAGCTTCTGGGAAGTTCTTCATGTCCGGATCAAAGATAAGGAACATTAACGCACCATTTGAACCTCCGCCCATCATTGCAGACATCGGGTCTCCCGCTTCCGTAACAGACAACTGGACAATATCAATATCGTCACGCTTTAATAGCTCTTGTTCTACAACTTCAATGTTCGCTAACGTATCTTCCATTAACTCGCCCGTCTCTGGCGTATACGTTAAGTACATCACTTTTTCTTCTTCACTACCCATAAAGCTAAAGCCAATTAACGGCGTCAGCGCCACACTTCCAGCTAATAACACAACTGAAATAAGTGAGGTAATGACTTTATGGTTTAGTGTCCAAGCTAGAATACCTTTGTACCATGTTGCTAATTTACCAACCTCTTTATGGTGGCTTTCTGTTTTCTCACTATATAATTTCTTCCTAAATAAGAAGTGAGATAATGCTGGAACGATTGTAACGGCAACAATTAACGAAGCACCTAATGCAAACGTCATTGTTAACGCAAATGGCATGAACAACTCGCCGATCATACCACCAACGAAGATAAGTGGTGCGAATACCGCAACTGTTACTAACGTTGAAGACATGATTGGTTTAAACATTTCAAGCGTCGCTTCGCGTACAAGCGCCCGACCCGATAATTTCTCTGTTTTCAAATGCAGTCGACGATAAATATTTTCAACGACGACAATGGAGTCATCAATAACACGACCAATAGCAACCGTAATCGCACCGAGCGTCATAATATTTAGCGTGATATCCATCCAGTTTAGTAGCAATAAAGCCATGAAAATCGAAACTGGGATAGATACGATTGAAATAATAGTTGATTTGAAATCGCGTAGGAAGAGAAGAATGATGAGTATCGCAATTCCCCCACCAAATAACGCTTTTTCAATCATTGTTGAAACCGATTTTTCAATTGGCGCACCTTGGTCAAGTGATACATCGACAACAAGACCGTCAATTGTTTTCTCTTCTTCTTTAACTAACTTCTTCACAGCGTTTACAACATCAACCGTATTTGCTTGTTGCCCTTTAATAATTTGAATGGCAATGGCATTTTCACCGTTTGTACGTGAAACCGATTGTACTTTACCGACAAGCTCAACTGTAGCAATGTCGCTAAGTTTCACAAATGGTGATGGGTTTGTTGCAGTTGGTGTTACAGGAATAAGCATTCCCTTTAATTCATCAGCTGTCATGAACTTGCCGTCTACTGCAACAGCTTGCTCACCTTCTTCAAACTCGTACAGACCCAATGATACAGCTAGATCACTTGCTTGGATCATTTGCTTGACTGCATCTTGTGTTATACCAAGTTCAGCCATCTTTTCATCATTATACGTAAGTTGTACTTCTTCAATATGCTGACCTGTAATCGCTGCCGAGGCAACTCCATCGATTTTCTCAATCTTCGGGAGTAAGATTTCCTCAACTGTAGATGTTAGTTCAACGATATCCTCTGTCGTACTACTTACACTTAGCGCAACAACCGGCATCATATTCATGCTAATTGCCGTAATGGTTGGCGCTTGTGCTCCTTCTGGAAGAGACACTGCATCGAGCGCGGATTCTAATGCGCGTTTCGCTTCTTCCATGTCTATGCCATATTCATATTCCACTTGAATATTGGACATATTTGAATAGGAATTTGAATAAACGGATTTCACATGTTCAAGATTTTCTACAGCTTTCTCTAATGGCATGGAAACATCTTTCATGACTTGTTCAGGAGTGGCTCCTGGGTAGACATCCATTACCATTAAAAATGGAATCGAAATATCCGGCAACGTCTCTGTTTTCATTTTGGTACCTGAATAAATTCCAGATACAACAATGATAATTGTTAGCAACCATACTGCTAATTTATTTTTGAGGACAAAATTGACTAAACCTCTCACTCTTACACCTTCCCCTATTTGACTAATCTCATTCAATTTCTTATACTAATGACTAATGGGTCATATGTCAACGAAAACCCCTAGGAGCGATTATAACTAATGACGAAAAAACAGTTGATTATGGAAAAGGCAATAGAACTTTTCGCCGAAAAAGGCTTCGAAGCTACCTCTGTCCAACAAATAACCGAGGAATGTGGCATCTCTAAAGGCGCGTTCTACTTATCATTCAAATCAAAGGACGAATTGATTTCAGCATTGATTGATTACTTTATGATGCAGTTCACTTCCGATATTGACTACGTGGTCAAGCATACTGAAAACGATGAAGATCTTTTATACAGATTTTATTACACCATCTTTAATTCCTTTCATAAGCATTCCGATTTCGCCAAAATTCTTATGAAAGAACAAATGCAATCCTTTAACGAAGAATTCCTCATAAAAATGCGTTCCTATGACCAATCACTGGAGACAGTAACGTTATCGATGGTTGAACGATTATACGGTGATGAGATCAAACAGACCAAATACGATGTTATGTACTGTGTTAAAGGCTTTATGAAAACATATTCAGAGTTATTTTTATTCTATAACTTACCATTAGATTTGGATTTACTAGCCAAGTCACTTGTGGAAAAAACAAATGTACTAGCGAGACATATTACAGTCCCATTTATTACTACCGAGCTGGTCCAACTGCGTCAACAGCCAATGAACGAAGAAGTAACGAAAGATCAGATTCTCGAAATCATTGAACAAAATATAATTGAAATTGAAGAGTCTATTGAAAAAGAATCGCTAATCCTTTTGAAGCAACAGCTACTTGAACCAACGTTAAGTCCTGCTCTTGTAAAGGGATTACTTGAAAACATTCGATCCCACTCACATTGTAAATGGGTCTCTTATTTACTTCGCAATTATTTTAAGTTTTAACAAAAAAAGAAAAAGCTATTTCAAAAATCGATGATTTTTGAAATAGCTTTTTAAAATTATAAACCTTATCCAAAATACTCCACAACAATTTGCACGATTAATAGGACTGTGACAACCCGAAGTATCGGCTTCACATGCTTGGCTTTCAATTTACGGGCAAGTCGAACTCCGAGCTGCGCACCACTGATTGAGCCCAACATGAGTGCAATCGTCAACGGCCATAGTATTTTCCCCGTTGAGATGTAACTAATGGAGGCGCCAAAACAGCTTGAAAAAATCATAATGCGAGATAATCCAACAGCTCTTAAATAAGAAATTTTCAATCGTGCGTAAACATACAACGCAAGAGTGCCACTTCCTGGACCAAATACACCATCGTAAATCCCGATACCATACAATGAAGCAGCACTCTTCTTCGTAACATGGAATGACTCACCGCCATCAAAGTCCGTTTTGCCTAAAAATGAGGTGATAAATGCAAAAGATAGCAGAACAATCGCAATGACAATCATCCACTCTTCTTTCAAAAAGGAAGCAATCACCCCACCTGTAATCCCTCCAGTTAGGCTAAGCGGGACAACCGTCAGCGCTTCTTTGACAGTGACTTCTTTATTTTTATAGATAACAAAAAAACTTGAAAATGAGCTCACCGTATTCGCAACTTTATTGGCTCCAATCGCAGAGTGAACAGGCAATCCCATCAGCAGCATGGCTGGTAAGCTGATCAGTCCCCCGCCCCCCGCTAATGTACCAAGCGTCGTCGCTACAAAGCCGATGAAATAAAGCATAACGTATTCCATAAGGCATCCTTCTTTCGCTCAAAGCTTCTATACGACTAGCATATTCTTCATACCTCCATAAGTAAATTCAATTGTACGAATGGATATGTATTCAGAAAACTTATGTCCTAATTGGTCATTGAACCTGTTCCTATCACCCCAGATTTTGAAGTACAAGTGTGGAAGTGTTAGAACTTTTCTTATAGCATACAACAGCACAGTCCTATTAGTGTCGCACGATAAAATATTTGTTGATCTTATAGCCTATCGCATTCACATATCGCATAAAATACAGTTAACTAGGGGTGGAACAAAGTGGAATTAAACATAGTTTCATTATTCTTTACTCACCAAACCAATTCTGTTATATTTTAAATAGAACAGAATTGGAGGAATTTGTATGAAGAAGTTAGGGATAATGTTTTGTTTACTGATTAGCATCGTTCTAGTAACTGCAGGCTGTAGCAAGAAAAAAGAACAAAAGCCAGAAACGAATTCGGAAGAGGTGAGTTCAATGGAAACAATTGAAGGTGTATGGAACGGCTCCATTAATATTCCAAACCAACCGTTGCCCATTATCCTGACATTTGACAAAACTAGCGGCAAAATTAGCATTCCCGCACAAGGAGTAAGCGATTATGCGCTAGCAACCGTAACGTTAAACGAGACAGAACTATTTTTCGAGATGAACATTCAAAATCAACGCCTCACCTTTGACGGCAAAGTCGAACAAGATAAAATCTCGGGTACATTCACGCAGCAAGGGCAATCTTTCCCCTTCGAATTAACAAAGGGCAGTCCAGAAGAAGTTGCTGAAACAGGAGACGTTGTTCAGGTTGCAGTAGAAAACGGAAAGATGGATGGTCTATTAGAAATCCCCCAAGGTGAAGGTCCCTTCCCGCTCATGGTGATTATTGCAGGCTCTGGCCCTACTGATCGTGACGGAAACTCACCTGCGTTGCCTGGGAAAAACAATAGTTTAAAAATGATTGCGGAAGGTCTAGCGGCAGAAGGCGTGGCCAGTATCCGATATGATAAGCGCGGAATCGGTGTGAACATAAGTTTAGCTGGCAAAGAAGAAGATTTACAATTCGACCACTATATTGACGATGCCGCCGCATGGGTTCACTTCGCCAAAAATGATCCAAGATTTTCAGAGGTCGGCATCATCGGTCATAGTGAAGGCTCATTAATTGGCATGGTAGCTGCTGAACAAGCAGATGCAGACACATACATTTCCATTGCGGGAGCAGGTAGACCGATTGACCAAGTACTTATGGAACAACTGGAAGCACAACTTCCGGCCAACCTACTCGAAGAATCTAACACAATTCTAGATAAGTTAAAACAAGGCGAACAAGTCCAAACTATAAGTCCTGAGTTGCAAAGTCTATTCCGCCCTTCTGTTCAACCCTATATAATTTCGTGGTTGCAATACGATCCGGCAGAACAGCTGAAAAAACTACAAGTCCCCGTCCTTCTAGTGAATGGTACTCGAGACATTCAAGTCCCGGTCAAGGATGCGGAACTGTTGCATGACGTGAAAAAAGATACTGAGCTGCTCATTGTGGACAACATGAATCATATCTTGAAGGAATCACCTGAAGATCGCGAAGGGAATATGGCGACCTATGGTAATCCAGATTTACCGTTAGCACAAGGGTTGATGGATGGGATAATCGAATTCTTGAAAGTTAAGGTTGTAAGCGAGAATTGATATGCCGTTTACGTCCTAATGCCCAACCAACACTTTGAGGATTCATACGAAAACGCCGAACATTTTAATGTCCGGCGTTTTTTTGTTTGATGGTAATCAATCTTAAGGTTCCAAAGCAATTCTACAATAAAAAAGAGCTGGGATATTATTATCCCTAGCTCTATATGTTGAACTTATGGTTTTCACATAATCTCCAGCGAAGGCATCCCCAAGCGCCAAGCGTTGTTGGTAAGATTCTTTAATTCAACATATCTTGTTACATGTCTTGTTTGCCAACGGACATTTTTTACAGCATTTATCTTTAGTGTGAAGTTGATAATATAAACAACATGTGGCCCTAGTCGTTTGCAATTCATGAAAGAACCGCATCGGGTGACTTACACCTGTACCGAAGTTTTCTGCTGGATGATCCAACAGCTCGTAAAAAATAGCCATATCCAATTGATGCTTTTCGAAAATCCATGCCATATAAATATAACAATTCTCCAATAGCACTTTCTTTGATAAGCCTTTTACTGTACTTAGTGAATCGATTACCGGGACCAGTAGTTTTCCGTAGACATTTGTTGCAATCCACTCCGCGTTCTGTCCCCCCTCCTCCTTCATTACAGGGGCGTTTCCAAAATAATAAGTAGGCAACCAGTTTTCATGGTTATCACTTTTCATGCATGCGATTTTGCTGCTATCCATCGTATATGCGATTCCATACTTCAAATAGGCATAGGTGAAGATTGCTCCTAAAAATCCAATTCGTTTTCCAATTAAAGAGGCAGTAACGGCTAGATTAGGCGCATCAAGTACTTCTTTTATTTCTAACAAAGTACGTTCTCTGGCCTCCGGAACAATCAAATCCTGTAAATAGAATGCTACTTGTTCCGTATATAGCTCGCGTCTCACACGGAAGTTCGTTTCCAAGTCCTCATATAGCTCATGCGTGCTCGTCCTCAATTCCATCACCCTCCCCTTACCGATTTCGTTGTTTAATCAGCAAATAGATAAAGTAAGGCGCACCGATTACAGCTGTCCATACACCCGCTGGCACTTCAATTGGGGCAAAAGCAACACGAGCAATCCAGTCTGCAACGAGGACGAGAATTGCGCCAATGACTGCCGAGAGCCCAACCAGCGAACCAAAAGTAGGGCCGACAATTCTTTTTGCGATATGAGGCGCGATTAATCCAACAAACCCAATGCCACCTGCGAAAGCAACGGATGCACCCGTCAAGCCAGCGCACAGTAAAAGGAAAATAATTCGGCTCTTTTGAACCGGCGATCCAGCACCTTTCGCCAAATCATCGCCAAGTTCTAAAATATTCATTTCCCTCGTCATGGCTAGTGTGAGGATGAAAAGAATCGAAATCCATATCGCAATCATTCGAACTTCGGTCCAGTTCGAACCGTAAATACTTCCAGTAATCCAAATATTAGCTTGGCTTGCCTGATAGATAGGTCCGACAAGCATAAGAACCGTCGTCCCTGCATGCATAAGAGCTGAAATTCCAATCCCGATTAGTAACATTCGAAATGGAGCAATACCGTTTTTCCAAGATAACATGAATACGAGGACCGCTGTAATCATCGCACCACCAAAGGCAAATAGTGGCATCCAATCTTGACTAACAGTTAGCGCATTACTTTCATTTGAAAACAACGCTAAAAATAAGACAACCCCAAATGAAGCCCCTGCTGTAATCCCGATAATATCCGGAGAACCAAGAGGGTTTCTTGAAACCCCTTGCAAAATGGCGCCCGCCGTCGCTAGCCCGACTCCAACTAAAATGGCCATTACAATACGAGGTAGTCGAAATTCAAAAATGATCGTTTGATCAAATGACTCGCCAATACCTAAAATAGCTTTCAAGACATTTAAAGGCGATATGAAAAACTCTCCCGATCCCATCGACAGAAGGGCTAGTACAATTAAAAGCACCGTTGCGATTGTCGTAGAGAATAAAGACTTTTTATCTACTATAAACGAAGCAAAATTTCCTATTCGGACTGTTCCTTTATTTTTCATGCTCCAATTCTCCTTCTCGCCACATAAATAAAGAATGGAACACCGATTAACGCAGTCATCACTCCGACCGGCACTTCTTTAGGCATAATAATGTATCGTGCGGCAATGTCGGATAAGAGTAATAGCATCCCACCGAATAATGCACAAAACGGAAATACCCACTGGTGTTGAATACCGATAAAGGACCGAACAATATGTGGAATAATAATTCCTACAAAACCAATAGGTCCCGCAATTGCCACCGAGATTCCCGCCAACACAACGACAATAAGTGAAAAAACAAGTTTTACTAGGACTACATTCTGTCCTAATCCAGACGCAACATCGTCCCCCATGGCTAATAGGTTCATTTGTTTCGCCAAAACAAAAGCGGCAAGTAATCCAATCACTAGATATGGAAACCCTGTTATCAATAAATCGATTGGCCGATTGGCGACAGAACCTGCCAGCCAAAATAATACTTGATCAAGTGCTGTTTCATTAATCGTTAACATTCCTTGCGTCATAGATGAGAATAATGCAGAAACAGCAGCACCTGCTAATACAAGCTTCATTGGCGTTAACCCTTCTCTGCCAATACTACTTAAGACAAAAACGACGCTAAATGACAAAGCAGCCCCGATTAACGCAAAGATCATATAGGATTGAAGACTTTGTAGATGGAAGAATACGACCCCAATTACGACAAAAAAAACGGCTCCAGCATTAATGCCTAAGATACTTGGAGAAGCTAACGGGTTTTTCGTAATGGATTGCATGATCGCCCCTGAAATAGCCAAACAAGCTCCTACAGTTGCAGCAATCAAAGCGCGTGGCAAGCGTACATTTTGTATAACAAGATGTGCCGTCGATCCATCATTCTCTTTGAATGCCGCAATAGCCGTAGACCAGCTTGTATCCGTATACCCATAGACAATGCTTGAAAATAAACAAATAATAAAAGCAAAACTACTTACAATAAGAGCAATCCACTTACCTTTAGTTGTATGTATCATAATGTCCCTACTTCGCTGAGAATTGTTTTCAATTAACTATTGACATGAATAATATTAGCATATAGGATACATAGTGTAAATGATTATCATTCTCAACCAATCGGAGGAAAATAGACATGAAAAAAGTTATGACATTCATAATGATTATGTGCATTCTTGTCTTATCGGCTTGCGGCGCTAATAAGACACCGAAAGAATCAAATGATCAAGCACAGCAAAATGACGAGAAAACATATACGGTTCAACATGCAATGGGCAGTACAGAAATAAAAGGAACGCCAAAACGTATTGTAATTCTAACAAATGAAGGTGCTGAAGCTCTTCTAGCAATGGGCATTCAACCTGTTGGCGCTATTCAATCTCCCGCACAAAAAGTTTGGTATGATCATATGGACATGACGGGTACTGAATCTGTCGGTATTGAATCTGAACCTAGCTTAGAAAAAATCGCCTCACTAAAGCCAGATTTGATTATCGGAAATAAAATGCGACACGAAGCAATTTACGAACAGTTAAACAAAATTGCTCCGACTGTTTTCGCTGAGACACTTCGTGGGGATTGGCAAGAAAACTTCAATTTGTATGCTAAAGCCGTAAACCAAGAAGAAAAAGGGAAAGAAGTATTAGACGCATACAATGGCCGTGTTGAAACGATCAAAACTGAACTTGGAGATCAAACAAAGAAAAAAATCTCAATGGTTCGCTTTATGGCAGGAGATGTGCGTATTTACCATAAAGACTCCTTCTCAGGTGTGATTTTAGATCAACTAGGCTTTGCACGTGCAGATGGACAAGATGTGGACGATTTTGCTGAAAGAGGCGTTACGAAAGAACGCATTCCAGCAATGGACGGAGATGTGCTCTTTTACTTCACTTATGAAACAGGGGATAACGAAGCAACAAAGCTTACAAATGATTGGATCGAGGACCCATTATTTAAAAATCTAAATGTCTCAAAAAATGGTAATGTCCACCAAGTGGATGATATCATTTGGAACACTGCTGGTGGCGTTTTAGCAGCAAACTTAATGCTTGATGATATTGAAGAATACTTTTTGAAAAAGTAATGAATCCATGCTCTTCTATCATTGAATGTGGATTAATAACTTGCATCAATAATCGTTTTTAGCAGACATTTTAATATGACAAACGGATTAGCCCTAAAGATGAGAATTTAAGGGCTAATCCGTTTTTTATTACGACCTACCTTGCTTCCTCCCCTGCTCATAAAAATATTGAATGGAGTACTACGCAACGCGCTTAAATAAGCATCTACATTCATTCAAACACCTATTCATAAACTCTTGGCGCAGGCCATATAGTTAGGCAGTATAGTTGTCAAATGGAGGAGGATATCATGCAGAATAAAGAAATGCGTTTACGTCGAATCCAACACCTTGCCCATGAAATCATGGATGAGATGAATCGAGGGAACCAGCCGAGACAGTGCGAGACATTACAACTTACGATTGATAATCTATCTCGGGCAATTGGAGATTTAGTAGATCCACACGGTCATTTTTCACTCGATTATATAGAAGATAAAGTGGGGAAAGCCCATTATTTATTGTTTAAAAATGAAAAAAAGGTCAAACTTCATACTTAATATGTGTCTGCCATAGCTAAGTGAAAACCCCATACTTTCGTAGAAAAAGTCTACGAAAGTATGGGGTTTCAGTATTCTTAAAAACATTAAAATAGACTAATCAATCAACCCATCATCGATAAACGGATAATAATTAGACAAAATGCAAAAATGCCCAACAACAAAATCAAAAACGTTTGTTTAAATGAGTCCTTAGCGCGCATATGCGTCGCAATACCACCAAGCGCTGTCAATCCAAGCAACAAAGCCCCCACTATTGCCCAGCTCGGCTCCCAAAAACCGATAATCAGCATTGCCGCACCAACTAATTCAACAATTCCCGTGAAAATCCGAAACCATTGCGGCAAGCCCCACTGCTTAAAGCCTTCCACATGCATCTTAGAACCCGTAACTTTCCCAGCACCCGCCAAAACAAACATCGACGCTAATAAAACCTGTAAAATGATTGCTACAATACTCAATGGATTTCCTCCTTTTCGTAATATAGGCAACTCTATTAAGCCTCATAAAGAATCATATTCGATTCCACATCCATTTGTTCACCAGCTTCCCCACAGTCAAACGACTTGTTGTACTCATCTAGTACCCCTCCTTAAATTGCAATCTCATTAAGCGCATTACAAAATACCTCACTTTTTATGCAAATGTATTATTCTAGGGCAATTGGAAACCGAATGCTGTAAGATGATAATATACAATGAAATAGGGGTGGTCATGTGAAAATCGGAATGATAGGCATTGGCGATATTGCAAAGAAAGCGTACTTGCCGGTTTTATCGCAAACAAAGGGAATTGAGCTCCATATTTGTACGAGGAATGAAGATACCTTGAATAAAGTCGCTGAAACATATTCGATTAGGCATCTCTATCAGGATTTCGACCAATGGCTAGCAAGTGGAATCTCAGCGGCATTCGTTCATTCATCAACAGAATCTCATGAAAGCATCATTGATAAGCTGCTCGATAACGGTATTCACGTTTATGTCGATAAACCCGTCACATATAACTTGGAATCATCGACACGTTTATTGAAAAAAGCCGAAAGCAAAGGGTTGCTCTTAATGGTTGGATTCAACCGGAGGTATGCTCTTCCTTATATGAAGTTAAAGGAATTGGCCGAACCGAATATGGTGGTCATGCAGAAAAATAGAGGGCATCATGCTGGAGAGGCACGGCAGTTTGTTTTAGATGATTTTATTCATGTGATTGATACGCTACTCTATCTGTTTCCCTATCCGATTGAACATATTCGCGTGCGAGGCAAACAGGAAAATGGTTTGCTTCATCATGTGGTTCTACAGTTGGAAGCCGCGCAAGGGACGGCTATCGGGATTATGAATCGTGACGCGGGTACATCTGAGGAAAAAGTAGAAGTCATGAATGCCCATGAAACGCGTAAGGTTATGAATGTCAATGAAGTGATCTCTCATATTGACAAAAACAGCCTCACTTACGGTGGCGATGATTGGCAGCCAACGCTTGTAAAACGCGGATTTCATGGTGTTATTACTGCTTTCTTGGAAGCTGTGAAAAGTGGACAAGTGTCTGCTGAATCCTATCAGCGGGATTTGGAAGCTCACGAACTAGCTGAAAAAATTGTGCAGACTCTTGATGATAAGCACTAAATCATTAAAAAACCCCAATCTCTCTGCGCTATAAATGAGAGATTGGGATTCTTATTGTCGTTACGAACTAGTTAAAACCCATATTCCGCATCTTTCTTCTCTCGAATCCCTGCATAAGCCTCAACAAGAAGTACGGTATCTTCCACTAATCGTTCCATGCGGAAGTGGACATCATCATTGACGATTTCTTTGCGATTGTAGTCTTTTTCTTCTATAAAGACATACGTCGGGACAATATGTGCCTTCATATACGCTAAAATTGGCTTTAACTGCTGTTCCACCATCAAATAATGTTTCGCAGTACCCGCTGTGACAAACATACTGACCACTTTATCGCGGAACGCATTGACGGGCAATAAATCAAAAATGTTTTTCAGTGTAGCCGGGATAGATGCTTGGAACGTCGGTGTGCCAAGGATAATAGCATCTGCTGCCATCAGTATTTCGGTCACATATTTCGTGTCACCCTCGTAATCCCAATAGTTCCGCCCGTCACTAAAGACCATGTCAAACTCAGCAAGATCCAGCAAAGTAATCTCCGCATCGGGGTATTTTTCTTGCGCTATATTGTGTATATAATTCATCGCCGTTCTGGTTTTAGACCCTACTTTAGAGCCCGATAGCAATGCAATTTTCATAATAGCCCCTCCTTATTTCTCAGTGGTATATTTTTTAACTGCTGGCAATATTTCTGTCGCAATCAACTCAATATTCTTCATAATTTTATCAAACGGTACGCCACCAAAATCAATTTGTGCCATAAAGCGTTGTTGGCCAAACAGTTCATACTGGCAGATCATTTTTTCAATAATCTGTTGCGGGCTACCAATCATTAACGCATCACGCACATCTGTTGATTGTGCAAATTGCTGCTTCGGATAGCCGCCACCTCTTAACGCCATCATGCCTGCATTCGCATGCGGATAATATTCGCGCAGCGCATCCTGTGAATTTTCTGCTGTATAGAATAAGCTCGTTGTCGCGATTGGTAATGCTGCCGGATCAAAACCACTACGCTGTGCCGCCTCACGGTAAGCATCCACCGATACCTTAAAGTTGACCGCCGGACCGCCTAGCGTTGTCAGCATCATTGGAATTCCTGCATATCCCGCCTTAATGGCACTTGCAGGTGGTCCACCAACTGCACGCCAAATCGGAAGATGACCATTTTGTGGTTGTGGTAAAATCGTAGCATTGTTCAATGGCGCACGGAATTGACCCTGCCACGTCACTGCTTCTTCATCATTTATCTTCATCAATAGCTCTAATTTCTCTTCAAATAATTCTTCATAATCCTGTACATCATACCCAAGCAAACTATAAGCCCCGATCCGTGAACCACGTCCCGCAACAATTTCAGCACGACCTTTTGAAATCAAATCCAGTGTCGCAAAGTCTTCATAGACACGCACAGGATCCGATACACTTAACACGGTTGCAGAACTCGCAATTTTAATGTTTTTTGTAGCTTGAGCAATCGCACCTAAAATGACCGTATGTGCTTGTGTTGTAAAATGCGTTTGATGGCTTTCTCCAACCGCAAATACATCCAAACCAGCTTCATCTGCCAGTTTACTTGCCTCTATTAATTCTTGAATACGTTGCTCCGCGCTAATCTTACTTCCTGTGAAAGGGTTTAGTAGATGATCCCCAATCGAATATAAACCAAATTCCATTCCTTTAGTTGTATCAATACGGTAGTTTTCCATAACAATGATTCTCCTTTTTTAATTCATTCTCTATTCCGCACGAATTCTACTCGTGACAGTGATAAACTCATCTTTGGCGGTGATATAATACCGCTTGCTTAGTCTATTGGCTGTAGTTTTGCTTCAATTTCTGCACGCTTACCTTCTAAAAACGTCGGTAGATCTAATTTTGTACCTAGCGCTTCAACAGTAGAATCCCTTGTAAAACCAGGCCCATCTGTCGCAATTTCAAAGAGAATACCATTCGCATCGCGGAAGTATAGGCTTTGGAAGTAAAAGCGATCGATGATTCCTGATGAATCAAATCCTCTTTCCTTCACGACACCATCCCAATAGCGCAACTCTTCCTCATTTTTCACGCGAATTGCCAAGTGATGAATACTGCCTCTCCCTGGCTTTTCACGCGGTCCATCTAGCTGCTTCAAAACAATTTCACCAAATGCTTGCCCTGCAACAGACTGATAAATCGCTTCCTCATCAGAATGCGCTACTTCGACATAGCCAAATAGATCGCGTAATGTTTTAGCTGTCCGCTCCAAATGACGAACGGTTATTTCGGTCGGCCCCATCCCTAAAATACGATGCGCTTGTTCCACAGGGGAACCTTCCCAAGCAGACCAAAATTCCGGAATCTCTTCACCATTATTATTTAATAAAATCAGGCGTAATCCTTCTGAATCCTCAAATGGCAATGCTGCTCGACCTGCATAAGTTGTAATCTCTCCATGTATCACATCTAATTGCTCAAAACGCTGTTTCCAGTACGTTAGACTTTCGAGTGATGGCACAAGTAAGCCGATTTGGGTAATGGCATTGGTTCCACGGACGGTTCTTCCCGCGTTCGTTATTTCAAAAAAGGATAACTCTGTCCCTGCACTTCCCGTTAAATCTCCGTAAAACAAGTGATACATCGATGGGCTATCTTGGTTAACCGTCTTTTTCACACGGCGTAAGCCTAATACTTCTCGATAAAAATGGTTATTCGTCTGAGCATCTTTAGTAATCATTGAAATATGGTGATGTCCTGGTATTTGATACATGGTAGTTCCTCCTTATTTTTTGATTGACTAGTCAAGTGATAGTGTAAAAAAAATCACTCTGGCGGCAATTCTTTTTTTTGACTATTTTTATGAATACGCGTCATCAACGCATATAGTGTTCTCTCTTCTTCTTTTGTTAATACATCTTCAAAAAATGATGTTTGAAACGCTAGTTGTGCTGGCATGGCCTCTTCTAAAATCGCTTCCGCCTTGTCAGTTAAGCTAATCATCTTCGTTTTCCATTCTTGCTTACGTACAATGCAACCATCTTTTTCAAGTCGTGCGAGCATACGGGAAATACCGCCTTGCGTCACGGTTACTTTTTCAGCTAATTCGCTTTGTGTTAGCGGCTGGTATATGTGAATTTGTACAAGTACATCAAATTGGGCAGTTGTTAAATCATAACGCTTTAAAAAATCATTCGACAGTTGGTTACTTTGATTTGTGAAACGCATTAAACGTAACCAAATGAGCGAGCCAATCGTATTATTACGCATTTTGTTTCCCTCCTCGTCGCTAACCTTATTATCACTTTACCATGCAAGTGATAAAAAAACAAGTAAAGTATCTCGAATGTAAAACTCCGTGGAATTCATCGGAACGAAAAAGGGATCTCTCATTAAATTCTCATTTTCGTCTAATATGCCTTTAATTTGCAAACGTTATTCTATACCTACAGAACAACTGGAAGACATCTTATCAGAACGGAGGCTGCGATTATGTTCTCTAAACTTCAAACGATAAAAGCATTTATTCAAAATCAAATTCATGATCGTTTTTCTTATACCATTTGCTATGAAGGGGTTGTCTATCAAGGCTTGTATGACAATGCGTTCATGAACTGGTTAAATCCAAATCCCTTGAGTAAGGAAGAAATCAAACAGATACAAAGAGCGAAATCCAATATAAATGCCAAACTGCACAACCTAATCTAAATTATAACGACAAACACGCCCTAGTGCCAAATTGGCTCCAGGACGTGCTGCAATAGTAACTAGTACTCATTATTTATTGATCAAATAATCCGTATGAGCATTCAAATCATTAAATGCCTTCTCAGAGATTTGCTTATTTCCATGCAAATTCGCAAGCAAATCTTTAAAGCCTTTCAAATGCTTCACAACTTTGTCAGTTGCCCCTGTGTTCTCATAATGACTTACTGCCGTTAAGTGAACTTGAAGGGAACGTGCGACAGTACTGTTAGCGAATTCCCCTGCCTTGTTAAATTCTTCAACAAGTTTTTGCAAGTCCGCAACGTTTTGAATCTTACTCTGCAATCCATTCAAAGCTGCAGTTAATTGAGCAAATGCAGCATCGATTTCTGCTTGGCTCGTACTGCTTGCCAGAACTTCTTTTCCGTTCGCTAGAGCCGCGCTAAAGACTGCCCAGCTTTCTTCCGTGTAGTTTTCCGCTTGTTTTTCTTCAGCTTTTGCAACTAATGATGCTAAAGCTGATGTATCCACTTGCGCGCTGTTCTTCGCCAAAAATTGAACTTCTGCAACGGATAACATGAGAGGTCCACTATGTGATTCCTCAAAAACAATCGTTACTTTACTGATTTTCGCCCCGCTCGGCATCGTCGTAACGGCCTCAGAAACACGGAACGTCACGGACTTATCCGTCGCCCCAACCGCTTTTGTCCCTAAATCATAGACATCGCCATTTACGCCATATGCTTTCGCGCTTAGCTTTTTGATCTTGCCATTTGTATATTGTGGACGATTAAACACTTCAAATTTAGTAACTGCTTGCGGTTTATTGAAATTGAAGTCAACCGCTAATGGTAGTGAAATACCATCTTGTGGTGTTAAATTCCACTTCAATTCTGCCAATGAATTCTCACTGATTTCACCATCAATCAGTTTTTCGAAAGCAGCTTCACCGTTTTGCATTTTCGATCCATCCCCAGTAGCCGTCATATCCTTATTCGTCAGGATGACCCCGTCTAGTGTTAATCCACGGATCGCATTTTGTAACGCTGCCAAAGCCTCGTTCACTTCTTGTTGTGTAGCTTTTTTATTGGCTACAACTTCTTTCGCAGTGTCAATTGCTGCTTCCAATACACGTACTGATTCTTGTGTGTAATCTTCTTTGTTAATTGCTTGTGCCTCTGCAATTTTTGATACCAAATCAGTCTTGTCTACTTCACCTTGTTCTGGCTCTTCGCCTGGTGCTAAGACCTTTCCGATTTTATCAATCGTTGCAAAAGATGTGTTCACGAGCAATGACCGTTTGATTGCCATGTCGAAGTTAAGATCTTTTTTCGCCTTTAGTTTAATAGTAGCTACTGTATTTGTACCCTCTACTGTAGCTTGGGATCCCTTATTAGAGAATGCGGCCATGATACGTTGTTCCGGCTGTCCTACCCCTGCAAGGATAGAGTAATTCAACATACCCTTCGTTGCATTTGTAGGTGAAACGATGCCGCAAGTGTCATCAGCAGCACAAGCCGTAACGATTTCATATTTGTTTGGATCTAAATTCAGCTCTAAATTGAAGGCATTGATATCCTTTAAGCCCACTCCGATAATGTCCACTGTAAATTCTTCGCCAGCTTTTATTTGTTGCTTATCTGGTCTAATATCCAGTGAACCGGCAATTGGTTTACCTGTTGCTTTGAGTGGTGTTGCGCCCAATTGTCCTGCTACATACATTAAATCGTAAGCATCAATGACGCCGTTGTAGTTAATATCCACTTTGGATACTTGTTCCCAAGCTGTATCGGTTTCATCGACACCCATATAGCTTGCGAAGAATAGTAGATCGCTTTCATCAATTTCACCGTTTGGAATGTTTTCACCTACAACCATTCCTTCTGTCTTGTCTTTTTTATAAGGTCTAAATTCTTGCGCACTACCAAAGTTCCCAACCGCTTCAGTAATTGTCAGCTTCAAATATCTAGCTGTTACATTATCAGTAAGGTCAATTGTTTTTACATCTTTATTTCTCACAAATTTTCCGTCAGTAATAATATTCTTATACACCTTTCCATCCAAACTGATGTCTAAGTTATACTTTAGGATCGTTCCATTACCCGCGTCAGGTCTTGGAAGATACTCTAACTTATCTAATTGATAAGCTAGCTTCATATCAATTTCAAACGTGTGTGGTAATTTGTTCCCCGTAGTCCAGTTCGTGTGCCACTGCGTATCATCTCTACCATCTACAGCCTGTGCTGCCCCACTACCTGATTGTTCACTGTTTGCTTTTGCCGACATATTCTTCGGTACATTTCTGTAACGATCAAGCTTCGTTTTAACATTCAGCTCTTCGCTCCAATTCGATGCACCCTTCGTGTTTACAGCTCTTACCTGATACGCGTATTCCGTATCAAACGGCAATTCAGCATGCGTATAGTAAGGCGCTTTTACACTGTCCGTCGCTTTAAACACATTTGTATACACTACATCATTAATCAGTAGGTCATAGGTTGTATTCTCGCCATCAACCTGATTCCACTCTAGCTTGATTTCTTTGTCTGTCACATTTGCGTCGTCCGCTTTGAAACCTGTTGGAACCTGTGGTATTTCTGCATCCACTACTTCCTTAACTTGCGTATTATTGAATCCGTCTACAGTTAATGTAACCGTATTAGCTGTAATATCCGTTTTCTGAACCTTCACCTGTAATTTAGGTGCTGTCATAACCTTCGTTTCTTCAAACTCCGAACCTTCTGTAGAGTACTTATTGAAATTCGGTTCTTCATTATAGAAATAAACATTGTCTAGGCTTTCGTATTCTTCTTCACTTGTAGCCTCTGTTAACGCGACTTCTGTAGCGCCAACTTTAACAGTTACTTGTTCAGGGTTTTGGCGTGTATTGATCAAGAATTCTGTCCCTCTATCCTTAACCATTCCTTTGTAGCCAGCTCCTGTTGCTTCACCTACAGTAATCACTGCACGATCGCCACTTACTTCTGAAGTGATTGTCGTTTTTGTATTTTTGTCCTCCTTATATTCAACTGTTTTTCCATCATCCTCATACATCGTAAATTCCGATTTACCTGATGGATAGACATCAAAGATTCTATTCTCTGAACCATCCAATTCGTTAATAGAGTTATTTTCAGGCGCCATCGGAATAATAGCTCCATCCTTCACAAATACAGGCGTTTTCCATAATGGCGCATCAAAGTTATTTAGCACAACGCCGCCCTTATATTGCTCACCTGTAAAGTAATCGATCCAAACTTGGTCCTCATCTGGAAGATAAATGCCGTTCCTTACGCCAGCCGTATGCTCGTCACCGTTATAAACAGGTGCTACTAGCATATTAGGTCCCCACATATACTGGTATTGTGTTTCCGTACCATACGTATATGGATCGTTCGGATATTCCAACATCATTCCTCTAATCATTGGCATAGATGTGGATGTAGATTCTTCCGCAATCGTATAGATATACGGCATCATTTGAGCTTTTAGTTTCAGATACATTCTATTAATGTCTGTATAAGGCTGTCCAAAATTCCACGGTTTCTTTTCTTTACTATAGTCTTGGCCGCCAGATGCCCATCCATCCATGTCGATTTCAACAGGCGTGAATGTTTTCCATTGGAAGTCTCTTGTTTGAATGACTTTGTCGCCTCCGAAGATCCCATCAACATCTGATCCGACATTCGGATTTCCTGATAATCCCGCACCAATGTAAGTTGGGATATGCATTCTGATATATTCCCAATTTCCACCGTATTGGTCTCCTGACCACAAGCTCGCATAGCGTTGAGTACCTGCCCACCCATCAAGGGAAATAATAAATGGACGTGCACCCCCAGAGTTCTCTTCCTTCTCAATTCCTTCCGCAGCTTGGCGCGTTGCATTTAACGCCATTGAATAACCATGTCCAACCCATGCAACGTCTGTTTTGATAGCTCTTACACCCGCTTTAACTTCCCCGTCAAGATCTCTTCGTAAAGGATCGTTTTCTGGTAAATTCGGGTCTGGATAAAGGTTACTTTGCGTCCACAAGCCAACTTCTACATCTCCAGCATTGGCTTTTTCCGAAAATTGCTCTAAATTGTCTAACCCGCTGTATCCACAACCATACCCATCATTCGGTAGAATCCAGCCTAGTGGCATATCCTCATCCGCATGGTCATCTATTACTTTGACAGCATCCTTTAATAGTGTGCGTTGATCTTTATGTCCATTATGCGTGCCATTAAAGCAGTCAGCATGCCCTAAGTAGAAAGCAAATTCCGGCATAAGCGCTGCCTTACCCGTTAACTCCGTGTATTCATTAATAATTTCAGGAATAGATTCTTCTACAAAATAATACGCGTCAAATCGATTCTCGTTATGAGAAAAAGTTGCTGTTTCTGAAAAATCATATACCCCTGGCTTAAATGTGTTACGCATCACACCGTAGCCCTCAGTACTTAAATAAAACGGAACCGGACTTGACGCAGCACCTGCATCCCAGCCTCCGCCAATGGCAATATTGATGGCAGTATTTTTATGTGAATAATAGCCGTTTTGTTGGCCGCCACCAAAAAAGTACTCGTTATCATTTGTATCTAACGTTTGGACTGTTTTATTATTTTCATATTTAAGTGGCTTACTTTCACTCCAAAGCACTTTTGATTTTGCTTTATCATATAGACTCATCTTTGAAGTTGCCTTGTCAATTCTTAATTCTACTGCATCCGTAGAAATCCTATAAATGTCAGCGTCACTTTCATCCACTGTGACCTTGATCGCACCATATTGTTCCATGTAACCGCTAACATTTTTGTCTATGATTGTTGTCGTATGATCCTTGCTATTAGGTGTTGGATATTCCGGAAACACTCCAGCTGGATCTAAATGTAATCTAAATAAGTTATCCTTCAGGAAACTCACTTTCATCTTTTCGCCTGTCGATAAATCAAGAAATACGTTACTACCTTCTTGTTTGATAGCTGTGATCGTACCAATCGTGTTCAGCGCTTCACTAGCTGCGGCTGCACGTTCCGTACTTATTGCCTCCATCGCACTAACTTGTGTTGGTGAAGGTAACATTCCAAACAGTAAAGTGGCTCCTAAAAATAAGGCCCCAAATTTTTTATTTCGAGCACGACTTTTTTTACTTTTCAAGATAATACACCTCCGCAAATTGATAAAATCTGATAATACTAACTTTGCTATATGGATTCTATAAAAGTGCGCGTGGGCGAACTTTAGATTAGTCGGTTTATCCATAGATGTATGGTTCAAGAAAACTCGGCCCTACTTCATAATGCTCGGTCTGAATCAAACAATTCATGTTTTGATTTCCAGTATCTCTTACAATTCGCTCACTCCTTTCAATCTGGACTTTATTCTTGCGCTAGTAGACGATAACTTTCTCTATGTTGTTTAGCATTTCGCACCTTTAACGTAATCCATCGCAAAGAGTCTTTTCATTCACAGATACTAATTATTCTAATTTGATAGACTATTCACTATTATATATTACCATATTTGGTAGGTCAACCCATCAATCCACTAGGATGTAGAAATAGTCATATAGAGAAATTGTGTGAGAAACACCATACAATACTGAAAACACGTCCCCCGCGCCAAATTGGTATGGAGGACGTGCTTCAAATTTAACGAGTTACAATTATTTATTGATCAGATAATCAGTATGAGCATTTAGATCTTTAAAGGCCTTCTCAGAAATCAGCTTATTTTCGTTCAAATTCGCAAGCAATTCTTTAAAGCCTTTCAAATGTTTAACAACTTTGTCCAATTCTCCCTTTTTCTCATAATGAGTGACTGACGTCAGGTGAACTTGAATAGAACGAGCGGCACTACTGTTGGCAAATTCTCCTGCTTTCTCAAATTCTTCAACAAGTTTTAACAAATCCGCTACGTTTTGAATTTCATTTTGCGATCCACCCGACAACTTCAATAATATATCCGAGAAGTTTTGAGTGAAATCAGAAACTGCCTCATCAATTTCAAGTTGTGATGAATTTGGATTTTCATACACACTTACAACTTTATGCTTTAATGCATTAAATCCGCTGCTTTCTAACTTCTCTTGTGTATAAAGAGACTCATCAACAAGGTTTATTTCCTCGTAAGCAGTAGCCAATTTCGAAAAGTCAGATGCCCCCTCTACTTTCTTGTGCAATTTGATTTCGGCTGCTGATGCAAATGTATTAGCTGGACTGCCATAAGTTTCAGTGATGTACAGCCTATAGAACTTCGCTTCAACCGGTTCATCAAACTCAATTAAAGTACTTCCTCCATTCCCCATTTCTCCAGATTTCACCGTTTCCCAGCTACCATCTGCGTTCGTATTGGATACTTGCAATTGGTACTTTTTCACGTTTCCGTTTCCATTTCTACTTACGTATTCATAAGCCATTACAGGTTCAACCTTTGGCATTTCTATTGTGATCCAATGAGGTACCTTTGGTGTTCCCCCATTGTACTGCGTATGCCACCAAGTAGAATTTTTCCCATCTAAAACATTCTTCGCTACCCCTTCATTTGTGCCCGCTTGCTTCTCTTCTGAATTTGCATATGCTTCATAGCCGGTTCTGTCCAATTCCTTATAGCCTTCCTGCAGGTTCAAATCTTTAAAAGACTTTTCTGCTTCATCATAAGAAACTGCTGTATTTTTTATTTCTACGGCTGCAACCTGCAGATTCGTATTTTTGCCGCCAATTGATATTTCACCTTTCGGCAATGAGAATTTATCTTCAACATAGTTTGAAGATAATAATTCTCCATCCACATAAAGCTTTAACATGCCATTCGCTTCTCTTACAACTTTTACATCATGTAGGTTTCCATCGTTAACTTTTCCTTTAGTTGTTTCAAAAGTAGTTGTTGGCTTGTATCGATCTGTTCCAAAAGTTCCCGTTGCCTTTTTATCAACAGTCGTTACAGTCGTCTTCGAATGAATAACATTGTCTCCGACCTTTAAGATAAGATAACCTTGTTCATCAATCTCAAGAGAATAAGCCCCTTCCTGTTTTAAAATTGGCTGATTACTTTCTGAAGTTCTAAGCTTCAACGAGACTGAAAAATCGTCTGTCCCTACCAATGGTGTCTGATCATTAAACTTATATTCTGTATTTTTAATACTGAACAGGTCCATATTTGGCCCTTTAAAATGTACAGACTTCAAGTCTTCTCCATTCACAACATCCGTTTTCTCAAACAACTTTGCAGCATATCCGTTTTCATATCCCAAGAATTTCTCCGTGGCAGTAGTGGATTCACCCCAGATATTCTCGACGCTAATCTCAATTTGGTTTTCCTTTGAAATCGTTTTATTCGTTGTAACATCAACTGATCTGAAATCCTCTAAAATCGTTCCATCTACTTGCTCCCCATTGACAGTAAAGCTGGGATTCTGAATTCGTTGATCAAATTTAACCCTAACAGTATTTTTCTCCATATTTTTAACAGATATAATCTTTGCAGATGCTTTGTCTTCAGATGTAAACTGATAAATCCTTGACTCATGAGGAGCTAATGTTACCTGTAATGTATCACCATAGCTCTTCATCTCCACACTTGTTTCATCAACTCTTGGTAAAACCTTAACCATTTCTGCATTTTTCAACTTCGGTGACACACCTACTGTGTCATCCAATCTTAATGTATAAGTCTGTTCTTTATTGCCTGCATTTCTAAATGAAACAATGCCTTCTCCGTCATTCCAAGCTGAATAACCATAAACACCGCCTTGATCTGGTCGCTCTCCAAACAGTTTTGCTTTTTCTAGTGTCTGCGCATTACTTTCAGCCCACTCTAGAACATCGGCTGTTATTCTCCATTTAGCATCGTTCATAATACTTGGTGAAAAATACAACTCCCAAAATGCTGTCCCTCTCGTCGCATTAATCATCATATAATCCCTGAAATCATCGTCCGTAAACTTTATACCCGCAGATACTCCGTAAATCGGATCGTGATTGTAAACATTTTTTAACGGGAACTGCAAATCATTTTTCTTGAAAATATTGAAATACACATTGTCCCGATAAGACATCATTTGTTCCGCCTGTGTTCCGCCATAAGTACTCAAAAATCCATTATCCCCAGAATCCTGAACCCAAACCGCATTTGCCCACTGTAGCAACCACGGACTTGGATTTACATAACAGGTTAGGTTTAAATATAGGCCTCTGCCTTTTTCAGCTCTCTCTTGTCTCATTGCTTCAAATGACTTAATCCATGTTTCCCAAAGCTCTGCCGTGTAGTACATATTGTTGTCTCCACCGACCATGTGATTATTGTCCCCATCGGTAGAAGGTCTCAAAGCGAATCCATCTAATTTCCAATATTCAATATCAAATCTGTCTTGATAATCTAAAAATAGCTCCGTCAAATTGTTTACATATGTCTTGGAACCAACATCTACACTTTTCCAATAGTCATTCGTAACATGGCCTGTGCCATTCTTTTCAAGGAATTCAGCGAAACCACCAAAATAATTGTATCCACCTTGTGGCCCAAGCCACAGTCCAAACGTTGAACCAAAGTTCTTCGCCATGTCACTTGCTGTATATAATTCATTAGGGAATTTGTTGTTAAATTCCCAAAACCCTGTTTGGTTTTTATAAGGTGAGCCTGTTGCTTGACCACTTGAATCAACTGTCTCATATGCATTCCAACCATCATCGACAACATAAGAGTCCAAAGGCTCTACTCCATTTTTACTCAACTCTTTCTCAGTTCCATAGAATGAATTAGCAATGCTTTCCTCTGAAATATTTAGCATATTGTCATACCAAGAGTTATACTGCTTTCTAAATTCAGTCTTTGTCGCTATGTCATCGATATATGCGAATAAATCAGTTTGAACGACATCCTTTTCAGTCCCAGCAGCAGCCCCCATAACGCTATTCCATGTAGTAAAGCTACCATCTGCATTGAGGTAATTATCTTCCGCGAGCTTGTTAAAGTCTTTTCCAGAGTAATATCTTACCTGCATTATATTGTCCACTACATCAGTATCCGATGCCGGGAATTCTGATCCAAAGAACATGCCATTTGCATAAATGGGTTGACCTAATACTAATTCATATTTCCCAATCCACATTGACGAAATATCACTTAATGGTGGGTGATGAAAAAGTCCTTCCACATTATTAGGCAATACAAATTTATCGACATCAATATAGTCAATTGCAACATCCTTATTTGAAGATGAAATTTCTACATTACTTCTCAAGTAAGGAGAGTTATCCTCAACAAATACGTTGTACTTAATAGTCCACACAGATTTACCTTTTTCATAGTCTTCAAATAAAAATTGAACCCGCTTGCCTGTTTCGTATTCTACTTCATCTACTTGCTTAACTTTTAAATCACTTGCTTTAATTACATCTTCTTTAGATGCTCCACCTTCATTCGATTTGGATGCAAACTTAAATCTATAGGAGTCTCTAAAGAAATTTAACTCAGCGCCCGTAAATGAAATATCAGATGATAATGCACCACTTAACTGAACAATTCTAACGTATCTTGCTTCCCTTGGTTGATCAAGGCTGGCGAATACTACATCACCTACATTGTACAAACCGCCTTCTTCATGGAGATTGTATTCCTTTTTTATAAATTCCGATTCTCCAGCATCAATCCAAGTTTCTCCGTCCGTACTAACTTGAAGTTTAAACTTCCCGATTGTTCCATTGATCCCCCATGCTTGGTCTGGAAAGCCCGGTCTCTTTTGATAACTAAAAGAACCAATAATGTCAACGTGCCCCATATCAACAGTCACCGTATACGGCCACTCTTTTACACCTTTATCAAAATCAACGATTGTGTTGTTATCTCCATCTAGTAACGCTGCCCCACTCTTTTCCGTTCCACTCGGATCAGTAACCTTTACACTCCATCCTGCTCTATCAACGATGTCCTGTGGCGTACTTTTTAATGTATCTTCGTACAGGTGAAGTTCAGCACCTGTAAAGGAAATATCATTCGATAGCGCACCACTTAATTCAACGATTTTAACAAATCTTGCTTCTTTAGCCTCTTCCAAGTTTCCGTAGACCATATCTCCAACATTGTAGAGATTGTTTACTGTATGAAGATTATAGTCGCCTGCGGTAAATTCCCCTGATCCCGCATCTGTCCAATCTTCACCGTCGCTACTAATCATAATTTTATACTTTCCGATCGTTCCATTGATCCCATAAGCTTTATCTTGATATCCAGGTCTCTTTTGATAGCCAAAAGATCCGATTGTCTTTTCTTCCTTTAGATCGATAACGACTTCATAAGGCCATGCTTTACTCCCATCCGAGAAATCCACATAGGTACTATCATCGTTATCAAGTAACTTAGCACCATCTTTAGCTTTACCCACCGAGTCGTAGACCGTTACCAACCAGTCTGTTCGATCAATTTGCGTCTTAGGCTTCTGTGCGTCAGGAATTTCCGCATTCACAGGTCCTTTAGGCTCCTCCGGCTTTTGGTCTTCGGAGACCAATTTTATGACAAAATCCTCTGAACCTTCTCCAGGAACTATATCCTTAGCAATTCTATTATTGTTGATTAAAGTTGTATTTAACTTAGAATCCGAAACATCAAAAGTTCGTTTAATAGAATTATTTCCAATTTCCACTTTATCCTTGGCAATATCAACATACCCTAACCCTGCATCCGAATCATTTGTTGCAGCCGAGCTACTCCCCGTTGGAAGCATCATGGTAACAATAAGTACCAACGATAAGATCATTGAAAATACTTTTTTCATATTCATTTTCCCTCCCGCCATTTTTTATATGGATTCTATAAAAGTACGAGTACTTTAGATTAGTCGATTTATCCATAGATGTATGGTTCAGGTAGACTCGATGCTATTGAACAAAGTAGAATCAAGTCAGATAACTAATGCTTTGATTCCCAGTACTACTTATAACTAGCCCCCCTCTTTTATAAAAACTTAAACTCTAAAGACCTTGTATACTCCGTACTAATATAAGAAGACTTTCTCTAAGTTGTTTAACTTTATCTACTTCAATGTAGTTCACACGCAACCGATACTGATAATTTTTTAATTATTCCGAACTGGATTATTATGGTTGATTATATATTATTTGCATTGGATGGTCAACCCATCAAGTGAACAAAATATGGAAATTGATACATACTGTAAGTGGCTGGGGGGAGGCTACACTAAACTAGATTTTATTTTTGCTATACAAGATAATAGTGATAGTTCAATTGCTTTAAATAGAATTTTAATTGGAGGTTTTATTGTGGAGACTAATAGAATTTCATTGCCGACTGCTTATATGATTGAAACGCTTCGTAGTCATGGCATAACAGATCAAGAATTGCTACATCAAATTGACGAGCGGGATGTAACTCCTTGGGATCGTTTGGATTCTCGTTTTGACTTTACTCATCTTGTAGAACTTGCAGATTCGGATCAAGACCTATTTAAATCAATTATCCTAGACGGCTATACCATAAAATTTGTGACCCTTAATGGAGTAAAAACGTTGTTACAACTGAAATTTGATAAACTCATAGAACGTGATTATCAATTGACGGAAACGGGGATTTCTGGATTGTATCTGGAGAAGCATGAGCTCATTAAACTCGAACAATTGCTGTCTAGCAACTGTAAAATTTATGAGATGGCTCCCCAAAGCAAAGAAATCAGCATCGAGTTAGTTTAAAATTCAACGTAAAAAGGATCATTCAGCTTGTTAGCCGAACGATCCTTTTTTCTATTACTAATGATTAAACAAGATGACATGCTACAAAGTGCTCTGGCTCAACCTCCCGGAATTCCGGGATTTCTCCACGACAAATATCCGTAGCAAATGGACAGCGTGTGTGAAATTTACATCCTTTTGGAGGATCGGCTGGATTTGGGATATCCCCTTTTAAGATCATCCGCTCCCGTTTCAATGTTGGGTCGGGTATTGGAACCGCAGAAAGTAATGCTTTCGTATAAGGATGGAGCGGATTGCCGTATAGGCTATCACGACTTCCCAATTCCATCATCGTCCCAAGATAGAGGACACCAATTTTCGAGCAAAGGTGTTCCACCACACTTAAGTCGTGAGAGATAAATAGAAAAGTGATCTTCTTCTCTTTTTGCAACTTGCTAAATAAGTTAATGATTTGTGCTTGGATGGAGACATCTAGTGCAGAAACAGGTTCATCAGCAACAATAAAGTCGGGCTGAAGGATAATTGCCCGGGCAATTCCAATCCGCTGTCGCTGCCCACCGCTAAATTCATGAGGAAAGCGATCAATGTGATGAGGAGAGAGACCACAGATTTCCATTACTTCAAGCACTTTTTGCCGTACTTCGCTTTTACTGCATAAACCGTGATCGATGAGGGCCTCCCCTATCGCATCGCCGATTCTACTTCGGGGATTGAGTGAACTGTAAGGATCCTGAAATATAAATTGGATTTTCGGACGTAAGCTTCTCATTTCATTCTTTGTTAAATGATGCAGGTTCTGTCCGTTGTACAGCACTTCCCCTGATGTTATGGAAGAAAGACGTAACACACTTTTGCCAATTGTACTTTTTCCGCTGCCAGATTCTCCTACCAGACCGAATGTTTCACCTTGATTGATGGTAAAACTGACGCCATCTACGGCTTTCACAACATCCGAACTGCGTTTGAAAATATTGCTAGATTCTCCGTAGTATTTCTTTAAATTTCTCACCTCTATTAAAGGCAACGCCTCACTCATACGCTCACCTCTTCTTCATATAACCAACACGCTACCTGATGACCATTATCCAGCTGCTTGATGGGAGGAGCTTTTTCCGTACAAATACGCATGCAATGCTCACAACGCTCGCTAAAATAGCAAGACGGCTGCAAATCAACCAAATTGGGTACTTGCCCCGGTATCGTATAAAGCTCTTCTCTTCGCTGATTAATAACTGGTTTTGCTTTCAGTAACCCTTTCGTATACGGGTGCTTAGGATTCGTAAATAACTCAATCACGGATGCCTGCTCAATTATTTTGCCTGCATACATAACGATTACATAGTCCGCCACTTCTGCAACGACACCTAGGTCATGGGTAATGAGCAGCATCGACATATTTCGCTCTTTCTTCAATACTCGTAGTAAATCGAGGATTTGAGCCTGAATCGTTACATCAAGAGCTGTCGTCGGCTCATCCGCAATTAATAAGCTAGGATTGCAAGAAAGTGCTATGGCAATCATAATGCGTTGCAGCATCCCACCACTTAACTGATGTGGATACGAAGCAAAGATTTCAGGACCTCGCCCGATTCCCACAAGCTCAATCAATTCCAGCGCCTTTTTCTTCGCTTCCTTTTTCGTTAGTACTTCATGCTCCAGTAATGGCTCCGTGATTTGTTCGCCAATCGTTAAAACGGGGTTCAGAGAAGACATCGGTTCTTGGAATATCATTGCGAATTCATTGCCTCGGGCTCTGCGAAGATCCCCTTTTTTCATGTTCAATAAATCTCGGCCGTTAAAGAGTACTTCCCCGCTTTTCACCTGTCCTGACGTAGGATCGATTAAGCCCATAATTGACATGGCCGTTGCACTTTTTCCGCATCCTGATTCCCCCACAAGACATACCGTTTGCCCTTCTTGAATCTCAAAGCTGACATTGTTCACTGCGTTCACATTGCCATTCTCTGAATGGAATTGCGTTAACAAATGATTCACTTGAAGAATAGGCTCATTCGCCATCGCAGTCACCTCCGTTTCATATTGGGATCGATCGCATCACGCAGTCCATCCCCCAGTAAATTGATACTAATAACTGTCATAAAAATAGCCATTCCCGGTGGAATCCATAGCCATGGACGCTTTTGAAAGTCAATGAGTGAGTTCGCAGCCGTAATCATATTGCCCCAAGACGCCTCAGGAGGAACAACCCCTAATCCAAAGTAGCTCAGTGTAGATTCACTTAAAATCGCACCACCGACACTCAATGTCCCAGAAACAATCAATAGCGGCACAATGTTTGGCAATAAATGATTTAACAATTTTCTTCGATCCCGTAATCCTAATGCATCTGTCGCCTGGATAAATTGCCTCTCCCGCAAACTGAGCACTTGACTGCGCACCAGTCTCGCTAGCCCCGGCCAACCCACTAAACTTAGCATGAGCATAACAATGTAGAGCCTATGCTCGGTAGGAATCTTCCACTCTGACATGACAGCAGCCATTATAAACAACAAAGGCAATCCAGGAAGTGTCATTAACACATCGGCTGTTCGCATGACAATTTGGTCGACAATTCCTCTATAGTAGCCCGCCATAATCCCCAATAAGGAACCGATTGTAACGGACATCACCATCGCCCCGAGACCGACAGTTAAAGAAATTCTTCCGGCCAACATGAGCCTCGTTAAAACATCCCGCCCTAATTTATCGGTTCCTAACCAATGTGTAGCATTTGGTGGCTGATTGATATTTGTTGGGTTTACACCTAAATTGACATAAGGAGAAAAAAACGGACCAATAAATGAAAACACAAATATGAAAATCAGAAATCCTAATCCTAAAAGAGCTATTTTCTGTTTAAGTAAACGTTGAAATACTTGCCCCCATAGGGAGGATTTTCGTTGTTTCATTGCATTGCTCTTCGTGACAGTCACAACTGAAGGATTTACCAATCTATTCAACTCCTTGCTTTTATAAGATGACTCGGTTTACTTCAGCCGTACTCTTGGGTCAGCTACACCGTATAATAAGTCGGCTATTAAATTACTAATCACTGTCAATAATGCGATGAACATCGTAAAGCCCATTAACAGTGGATAATCACGAACGGTGAATGCCTGCATATAAATAGCCCCAATTCCAGGCCAATTGAAAATCTGCTCTGTAATAATCGCACCACTAAAGAGTGCAGGCAATTCAAAGCCGAAAAGTGTAATCGCAGGAAGTAATGCATTTCGTAGGGCGTGCTTAAATACAACCACTTTCTCCTTCAAGCCTTTCGCCCTTGCAGTACGTACAAAATCCTGCTTAATGACCTCCAACATATTGGTCCGGAAATAGCGCGCTAACCCACCGATACCCAGCATTGTTAGTACCAGGACGGGTAGTACCATATGCTGCGCAACGTCCTTCACATAGGCCCAACCCGTATAATTACTCCCAGTCGTAATCATGCCACCTGCGGGGAACCAACCCAAATCTACGGCAAAGAATTTAATGGCCAGCAATCCAAGGAAAAAGGAAGGGGTTGCCATCGCGGCAAAAACGAGTACAGTAATGAAGGAATCGAAAAGAGAATACTGGCGAACCGCTGATACAACGCCAATGAGAACCGCTATGATCCATGTCAGGACAAGTGAAGCCAAAGCTACGAAAAAAGAACTCCAAATATAATTTCCAAGAACCTCACCTACAGGACGTTGAAACTGCAAGGAATAACCAAAATCCCCTTTGAGTAGGTTCCCAATCCATATAAAATACCTTTTTATTTCAGGTTGATCAAAACCATATAAGGCGTAAAGCTCAGCTTTGCGTTCAATCGTTAAATTGGGATCTGCATCCACAAAGTTTCCGGGAACCAAGGAATATAGGAAAAAAATAAGTACGGACGCACCAATCAGCGTCGGGATTAAATACAGTAATCGTTTTAACGCATAGCCTCTCAAAGTATCAACTCCCCTATTCATTATTAAAAACACCAAAAGCGCAAGCGCCTGTTCAGCCCCGACAAGCGCTGGAAGGCTTGAAGATAAAGGCGCTCTTTGCCTTTATCAGCAAGTAGGAAGGCAGTCTAAAAACGCCACGTCCTGTGGCAACGACTGCATGACCTACATCCTGTAGGCCCAAGCGACTCGAGGGGCTAGGCGCTGGAGCCTAGACGCCAAGATAGACGTACCCAGATTTGATACTGGATACGCCTAAACCAATACTAGTCAATCTGTTCTACAATCTATGCATTCACTTATTTACTTACATCAATTACTTGTAAGTCTTTCAAACTAGACGCAATTCCTCGGTAGCCATTCGGATTGAATCCATCTACCCTAGCATTTGTACCACTTAAAACTTTCTTGTAATCCATATAAATCACTGGCGGATTGTCTTCTAATCCTTTATACAACTCATGAAGTGCTTTTGTACGCGCTTCGAGATCATTAGAGGCAATCGTCGCATCGATTAAGGCATCGATTTCATCATTTCCATAGCCTTTAAAGGTAGAAGATGTACTTTTCGAATGGAAATTTTGAACCCCATTGTATGGATCCGTTAACATTGTCGTTGAAAAGGATGCTAAATCATGATCGCCATTCCCTACGCGTGCAAGTAATGCATTGAAGTCCATTTGTTCTACTTGAAGATCGATACCAATCTCCTTATAATTTTCTTTCGCAATCGGGATTAATGTATCTCCAAGCCCACCCGCCGTAGTGAAGTAATACACAACGAGCTTCTTCCCGTCTTTTTCTCTTATGCCTGTAGAACCTTCCTTCCAACCCGCTTCTTCCAATAGTGCTTTTGCTTGTGCAGGATCATATGAAGTGCTACCAATTTCATCTGTATAAGCCCAAGAAGTAGGCGATACAGGAATATTCGCTACCTCGGCAAACCCTTGATAATGTGTAGCAATAATCGTCTCACGATCTAAACCAAGCACAAACGCTTGACGAACCTTTGGATCTTTGAAAACTTCTTTTTCGTGGTTGAATGATATATAGCCGTATGCCGACGACGTGTATACATTAACATCTGCAAATCCTAGGGTTTGCAAAAATTCAAAGTTATCCTGATTCGCAGCTAGAGCGCTATAATCCAGTTCGCCCGTTTGGAAAAACTGCTGGGAGTCTCCTTCAGTCGTTTTGTAAATGAATTGTGCCACTTCAGGCTTTCCAGCATAGAAATGCTCATTGGCCTCAAAGCGAATTTCTTGGCCCGGTAAATAGTCCACAAAGCGGAAAGGTCCAGCACCAACCGGTTTCAAATGCAAACTATTTAAATAGTCTAGATTCCCCTTCTGATAAGCTTTTCCATAATAGTCCTTTTGCAAAATCTGACCACCAAGTAAGCGCAACGATTGTGCATTTACTTCTTCCGTTGTGATTTCAATTGTGCTCTCATCAATGATACGAATGCCTGAAACTTCGGTCGCATCACCATTTTTATAATCCAAACCGCCCACGACATTCGCTTCGGTGATATCCGTGCCACCCGGATAGTTTGGATCATGTAGCAACGTCAATGTAAACGCCACATCTTCTGCTGTAAATGGTGTGCCATCATCGAAAAGCAAACCGTCACGCAGTTTAAATGTGTAGACTAATCCATCTGCTGAAACATCCCAAGATTGGGCAAGACCTGGAATTGATTCGCCCTTCTCATTAATATCAACCAATGCAGGGAACATAACCGATTGTACGTTGCCGTCATACCCACTTGTGTTGAAATAAGGTGTAAACACGCCACCTGGCTCCTGTAATCCCACAACGACCGTATCTCCGCGATTGATAGCCAATTGTGGTGATGCAGCAGGATTTTCCGCCTTTATCCGCTCATCCTCGACAACAATTTGCCCCGGGTTATTTTCTGTATTCTGCTCAGCAGGTTTTTTTTCATCAGAAGCCTCATCTGCACTACAAGCCGCAATCATCATACTGAGTCCGACAACGGATAAGAGTTTTGCAATTTTAGTTGATTTCATACCTTCCATCTCCTTTTCGTATACAAATCTATTAATTCATGTATTCCTATTTATTAACTCGGTTTAATTTCAAAATAAAAAGTGCGATACAATCTTCACAAATGCCTTCTCAATCGTTAACAAAGCTCGCTCATCAAAATCAAATTTAGGATGATGATGGGGGTAATTTGTATTGTCGTTTTCATTTCTTGCCCCTACCGAAAAAAATGTTCCAGGTCTCTCTTGTAAATAATAAGCGAAGTCTTCCGCACCCATCGATGGTTCGAGTTCAATCACAGCACTTTCAGTAAGGACTTCCGAAAAAAGCCCTTTAACCAAGTCTGTTTCCTTGGGATGATTATATAAGGCAGGATATCCATGGAGATAATCAATTTGATAGCCAGCGTGAAATCCTTCTGTAATTCCTTTCACAATGGAGTAGATCTCTTCTTTCACTTGTTCTCGCACATTTTTATCAAACGTACGTACGGTACCTTCCAATCTCGCCGTATCTGCAATTACGTTAAATGCATTGCCCGCCTGGAACACACCAATAGTGACGACCGCTGATTGCAACGGATTTACCCTTCTACTCACGATTTTTTGCAATGAATTGACAACTTCACTACCCACTACAATCGAGTCAACCGTATCATGTGGCCGAGCTCCATGTCCGCCTTTTCCTTCTATCAAAATATCAAACTTATCAACAGCTGCCTGCTTATATCCTTCTCCAACTGCGATTTCCCCTAATGGAATGCTTGAAGCAAGATGAGCACCAAATACATAGTCCACGTCTTCTAATACATTTTCCTCCACCATAAATTTCGCTCCACCAGGTGGTAGTTCCTCTGCAGGCTGAAAAATAAACACAATCTTTCCTTTTATAGCTCCCCGGAATTTACTAAGCGTCTGCGCTGTACCAAGTAAAGCAGCCGTATGACCATCATGGCCACAAGCATGCATCACCCCTGGATTCAAGGACTTGTAAGGTGCATCCTTTTCATCATTAATCGGAAGTGCATCAAAATCTGCCCTCAAAGCAATCGTTTTGCCTGGTTGCTCTCCAGACAACACTGCGACAAGCCCATTTCCACCAATATTCGTCTTTACATCCAACCCAAAGCTTATTAACTTTTCTTCTATGAATTTGGCAGTCTTCACTTCTTGGAATGAAAGCTCAGGGTGCTGATGCATATGCCTTCTCCAAGCAACAATATTGTCAAAGTTGCTGTCCAGTTCGGTAAAAATCGTGTCGATCATTTCATCACTTTGTATTATTCCCATATAAAAATATCCCTCTTTTCTAAATCCCTATTATACCAATAGGTTTTATTATAATCATACTATTACATAAATACAACTACTAATATGATTTAGTTTTGAAAATATAGAAAACGCAACATCCCCGATACGGAAAACCGATTAGAGGATGTTGTAGTGTGAATGGAGCGACTCACTGAATCGCTTGACTAGGTATCTGTCATTCATTTCAAACCACTAACACATCACAATAATTTTTGAAGGTGTCGTTTGGGCTGGGATACTTCTGGTGGTAGCCCCATAGACAACGATTAAATTTCGATCTGCAATATTACCTGTAAAAGCTTGACCGTTTTCCAATACGATTTGAGTATCCCGGGATATGTTCAATCTTAAAGTACCATCGCTACTTTCTAGTCGACGATTAAAATGGTCTACTTTCACGTTTTGATAAGGCGTATCTTTTGCCATGACAAGTGCTCGAAGTTGCGGAGGGTATATAAGAGGAACCGGGGCGTTTGCATCATAAAATCCAGTCACCCTATCGCCTACGTTCACCATTACGTGGTCAACAAAATAAGTCGTGGGAGCTACAACAAAATTTACTGTTGCACCATACCCATCATCTACAGATAGTAGTTTATAGCAACCGGCTTCATTATTTTGTCCTATCGAAAAGTCATCAATCATCGTGACAACGCCATTAAACGCCTGAAAGTTTGCCATTCCATTCCTCCCCGTTACTCGTTAACCTCATCACTACACTATGCGATTGTCATGTGACTTGTTCAAAAATCTAAAAAAAACGATAGTAATCATGGTGACAGTTGTATTCCACAACCAAAAAACCGCCCCTCGATTAAAAAATCAAAGGGCTTTTCAGCATTAGTATTTATGGCTAAGGTACATATGCAACTGTCGCCTCAGACTATTTTACGGGTGCATTGATCAAATAGCGTGTTTTCAATTGAGTTGATAACATCTCGAGTCCGATTGCAACGATTAGGATTGCGTACGTAATGTAACCTACTTCACGCAAATCGAAGTAAAAGCCGGAAGCCATGAACAACTCAAATCCAATTCCACCAGCCCCTGCGGCAGCACCCATAGCAACCGCGACCGTAAAATTTGTTTCAAAGCGAAGGAAAGTCCACGACAACAGCGATGTTGCTGTCGAAGGGATTACTGCATGTGTAACGATATGCCACCAGTTTGCCCCGCTGGCTCGCAGTGCTTCGAGTATCCCATTGTCCATCTCCTCAAAAGACTCGGCAAATGCTTTCACTAAAAATGCTACCGTATGTAAAAGCATTCCTAAAATGGCCGCCTCACTTCCAAGTCCTGCCGCAATCGCAAAGATCAGCACCCATAATACCGTCGGGACTGCGCGAATAAACGCGACGACCATTATAATCATATTTGAAACAAACTTTGACGATAAATTCTTTGCTGCAAACAAAGCGATAAACAATGAAAGAACTGCTCCCAAAATGGTCGATAAAAAAGCCAGTCCCATTGTTAAACTAATTTGGTACACAGCCTCTCCGAAGGAAAAATGACTCAGTGTCGGCTGCAAAAACATCAGCTTCAAATTATAGAGAGTAGCCATCACAGCTTCAGTTAATACAATCCCTTTATAATCAAAAGTTAGAAAACCATAGACCGTTAGAAAAAAAAGACTAACAAATGTCCCCACCATGACAACCTGCGACTTGTTCCACACTCTAATCTTAATTTTCCCAGCCTGATTCTGTTTCAAATTTAAGGTCAGATCACTTTTCACCACAGTCATTATAAAATAACCCTCCTAACGTAATTAGACAGGAGCTCAATTCCGATGACAACGACGACAATGCTAATTGTAATCAGGCTCACCACATTATAATTCATGCTCTTGTAGTACAAATCAAACGCAAAGCCGATTCCGGTTCCCGTCAAAATACCAACGAGCGTTGAGCTTCGAATATTTGTTTCAATCATGAATAAGATCCAGCTAATCATCTGTGGAGAGCATTCCGGAAGAACTGCTTTCGCGACCACTTGAAAATACGTAGCCCCAGTTGCCTGCAGTGCTTCCACCGAGCTACTACTTGTTTCATCAATCGTTTCAATAAAGGTACGTGTCAAAAAACCAAACGTTGCAAGAAAAAGCGCAAAATAGCCCGTCAAAGCGTTTTGACCAAATGACAAAAGAAGTATTAATGCCCATGCAACAATCGGGATATTTCGATAAACGGAAGCAACGATTCTACTCAAGCTTCCGAAAAAGCGATTAACCTGCGTTGTTTGTGAACCCATTAAAGCCAACAAAAAAGCCAAGACACTTGCAGTTGTCGTTGCAGTAATGGAAAGAAAGATGGTTTCGATCAATTTATCCATAATGGACGGCATTTTTTCTAGCGATTGTTCCGTAATGATCAAGTTCGAGCCCATCCAACCCAACGCTTTCGGCATGGTTTGTATGCCATGTATAACATCAAAGTTTGTCATCCTTGCTGAAAGCAGTGTAATGCCAATTAGGATAATCGCAAAGATCGTCATATTCCGTTTCTTTTTCCTGAAAATCGTAATATCCACAGGTAGGCCTCCTACTCCATTATGAGATCCCCAGCTTCAGAGCCATAGATCGTATGAATCGCATCCGATGTCAGTTCACTAGAAAGCCCGTCATATACGACCTCTCCCCTATTCAAGCCAATAATACGATCCGAATATTTTTTGGCGACATCGACTTGGTGTAAATTGACAATACAAGTGATGTTCAGTTCTTTAGAAATCGCCCGTAAATGATCCATGATGACTTTAGAGGCATTCGGGTCCAATGATGCAATCGGTTCATCGCACAGAAGAAGTTTAGGTGACTGTATTAATGCACGCGCAATGCCTACACGTTGTTTTTGACCACCGCTCAGTTGGTCACATCTTTTATATGCATGTTCTTCCATTCCAAGCTTTTTCAGTAGATGGAATGCCTGTAGCTTTTCCTCTTCCGTGAACAGTCCTAACATGCCTTGGAGGGTGGACTTGTAGCCGAACCTTCCATGTAGTACGTTTTCAATGACGGTAAGACGGGAGACTAAATTATAGTGTTGAAATATCATCCCGATCTTTGTTCGATGTTTCCGCAAATCCTTTTTGGATAACGACATGACGTTGACATCGTCAAAATAGATGGCCCCCTCCGATGAATCGATCATCCGATTGATACAACGGAGGAAGGTTGATTTACCTGCTCCTGATGGGCCTATCACAGATATAAACTGCCCTTCACTTACTTCTAGATTAATGTCCGTCAATACCTGTTTATCTTTCTCGTAGCGTTTGGAGAGATTCTGAATTTGTAACAACGTCATCGAAAAAACTCCTTCTCTCGTTTTGGATGAATGAAGTGAAGAAAAGCGTTGGAGCCTAGACAGTAAGTTAGGTTGAAAATCTTGTATTTTCTTACCTTAAAAAAAGCATGTACCTGATTGGCTTGCATCGTCTGGTACATGCTTCTTCCATAACTAGGGCTACTTATTTAGACAATTCACGAATCGGATCGAACCAGGAATCCTCTGCAACTACAAACTTTTCATCTGCCGTTTTCGTAAAAAGACCTGCCATGTCAGCGTCTTCTGGAACGAAGATTTTTTCGTTCTTGCTCACCACATCCGACACTAAAACCTCTTGGATTTTCTTGAAATCTTCTTCGCTTAAGTTATCCATATTGACAGCGAACGGTGCGTTTAACACCGGCGTCACATTAATCAATGTAAACTCTTCTCCAGCAACAGTATTGAAAGGCTCTGCTGCATCCGCCTTCACTTTATAGATACTTCCCTTTTGGTTGGCTTCCCCTTCGGCAATCTCGACGTAATTGCCAACACATGTATCACAAAATGCGGCTACATCTGCGCGTCCACTTAGCAAGTTCACCGCAGATCCTTGGTGTGAATCTCCATACAACACTTCTTTAAAAAATGGCCCACTTTCCATTAAATCTTCTGGGTTTAGGTCTTTCCATTGATCTTCTTTTGAAAAGTGCGCAATGATATCACTGGATGGTACTTTAAATCCTGATGTCGAACTGCTAGATACAAACGAGAAGTTAGAATTTACAATGTTATCAATTGCATATTCACCATTCACTTTATAGTTTTCTGCCTCTGCTTTTTTCACAGCCAACCAACTATAGTAAACTGCATCATCAATTGTTCCCGATTTTCCACTTGGGACAACGAGTGGCTCGATTTTGTCATTTTTATTTTTTGCCTCGATATAGCCTTGGGCACCCATAAAGGCAAGCTGAGCGTTGCCGTTAGCAATTGTTTCAATGGCAATTGCATAATCCGTTGTCAACTTATGCTCAATTTTTTTACCGGTAACCTCTTCAATTACTTTGCCGATTTCATCACGAGCTGCTTTTAAATCGTTACCAGACTCATTTGGATACCAAACCATCGTTAACTTATCATTGGAATTCGCACTACCTGACGAACAAGCCGTCAAAATGGAGACAAGGAAAAAGATTGTTAAAAATGACAATAGATTTTTTTTCATGATTTTCTCCTTTAAATTAAGTAGTTTAGTTGATGATTTGCTTAACTAAGCTCATGTGAAGACTGCCTCAAGAAATTCAGTGGGACTGACAAGGTCACCCATCATAATAGGCTTGCCATACTCTCCATGAAAATCACTGCCACCTGTTTGAAATAACCCAAATTCATTTGCGTATCGATCAACCTTTTGTTTGTCTTCTTGTGAATGGTCAAAATGATTGCGTTCGATTCCGTCCAATCCGTTTGCCACCAGCTCCGGGATCAAATCGTATGAATCGAGTTGGCCAGGGTGGGCTAACACCGCATAACCATTGTCTGCCTTGATGGCCTTAACTGCTGCGACCGCATCCACGTATTCAATATCTCTCGAACAAATCCCATTCCCTTTGAAAAGAGTTCGATACAGTTCCTGGTAGAGTGGACTCATAAAATGATGATCGAGTAAGCTATGCATTATATGCTGTTTGTAAATGACGCCTGACATCCTTGCTTTTTGCGCAACATCCTCTAACCGGATGTCGTAATCATTTTTTTGCAGTTGCTCAATTTGCCAAAGTGAGTTTTCATGTCTTCTTGTTAACAGCGGTTGACAAAGTTCCCGGATATGCGTCGCTTGTTCATCAAACTGATAGCCCAGAATATGCACTTTGCGATTCCTTGTAAAATCGTAGGCAGAAATTTCAATGCCGGGAACGATTGTAATGCCATGCTTTGCTCCTGCAATTTGGGCAGCTTGAATACCGTCGGTCGTATCATGATCAACGAGACTTAGATGGGTGATACTGTTCTTTGCAGCCAGCTCCATCAATTCTTCCACCGAGGAGGACCCATCTGAATAATGAGAGTGAACATGTAAGTCAGCCTTCATGCGAATCCCTTCCTTTTCAAACGACCTTTTTCCCCTGCAAATCATACACTTTGTCACATAACCCATCCATAAACTCGAGGTCATGGAAGATACCAATCAGTGTCGTGCCATCTGCTTTCAATCGTTCAATCACTTCACGGACCTTCAATTTCGAGGCATCATCTAAGCTTGCTGTCGGCTCGTCCAACAGCAAAAGCCGTGGTTTTTTTACAATGGCACACGCAATATTCAAGCGCAGTTTCTGCCCGCCCGAGAAGGTGTTTGGGTAGCTATCCCACAGCTCAGCATCCAGGTCAAAATGACTCAAAGCTTCTATTGCCGCCTGTCTCGCTTCCTCTTGTGATTTCCCCATTTCAATAACGGATTGTTCCACAAGTTCACGTGCCGTCGTTCGCGGCATCACATTCAAAAACTGTGACACATAACCAATCTCGTGCTTACGCAAATATAAAACGTCCCTTTCGGATAGTTGCGCTAAATCAACAACCCCAAACTTCTCGGAGCTATACAGAATCGTCCCCTGTTCTGGTAAGTACGTTCGATAAATGCTCTTTAAAACGGTCGATTTCCCGCTGCCGCTCTTTCCGATGATGCCAATGAATTCCCCTTCATCTAGCAAAAAATCAATGTTCTGAACGGCCTGCATATTTTTGTTTAAATGATGAATGGTAAAAGACTTACTCAATTCCTTTACTTCAAGCAGATGTCTCATCGGATTCTCCCCTTCCATCATACTTTTCTATGAATTGCCCAATATCACAATGAAAGTCTTTCATTCGTTCTTTTATCGTCTCATATGACCAATCCCACCATTGAATGCGCTGCAGAGCCGCAATCGTTTCTGCTGGGAAGCGGTACTTGATGATTTGCGATGGAACACCGACAACGATGGCATACGGCGGCACATCTTTTGTAACAATTGCGCCACTGCCGACAATCGCTCCATCTCCAACTGTCACGCCAGGCTGAATGATGGCTCCATGACCAATCCACGTATCATGACCGATTGTTGCGATTTGGCTCTCTCTTTGTTCAAAAAACAGTTCATCATCATGGTCACTGAACCCATACATTTTCTGGCGATACGTAAAATGATGAAGGGAAGGCCTCTCATACGGATGATCAGTTGGACCAATCCGCACCATTGCAGCAATATTGGAGAACTTTCCAATCCGTGCATTTTGGATAAAACAAAACTGACCTGAATACGAATAATCATCGACTACTGAGTTTTCAATGAAATTGTACAAACCAATTTCAGTAAACTCACCCAGACGAGTGCTTGTTAATTGCGCATGCGCATGAATCGTAGGCTCTCTGGATAAAAGTACTTCCTTCATTTTCATCGATACATCGTCCTTGTGATCAATTTCCCATCTACAATAGATGCCGTCACGACAGGAAAGCCATCATCCATTTTCTCAATGATAATCAAGTCCGCCTTTTTCCCTTTTTGAATGGATCCGATTTCATCATCGATTTGAACCGCTTTTGCAGGATTCAATGTGACAAGTTGGAACATTTCATGTAAATCTTGGCCATACTCTTCACTTAATTTGAAAATGGAATGGAGTAGCGCAGCAGGGTAATAATCGCTACACAAAATATCGATTGTCCGTTCTCCAATCGCCTCAGCAGCCGATAGATTTCCGGAATGCGAACCACCTAACAACACATTTGGTGCGCCGGCGATTGTCCACAGACCCATTTCTTTTGCTTTGTGAGCAACCTCTAGTGTTGTCGGGAACTCACTGATTGTCGTACCAAAACTTTTTACTAAGGATAGCTTCTCTACTTCATCATCATCATGCGAAGCGACGGCGATATTGTTCGCCAAAGCAATTTGGGCGATGTCTTTGATTTGATCCAATGTAATTTTCTCTTTGTTGATACTTTCGGCAATCATTACATCCGCTTCGGCATTTGACATGCGACGGAAACCTTTTAATGTTTCGCGGTAAATTTCCAAATTTCTATATTGCCCCTGCCCAGGTGTATGATCCATGAAGGAAATGAGGTGGACTTTCCCTTCCTCAATGTTTTGTATAAACTGATCGACCGCTTCAATATTATCGATTTCAAATCGTGCATGCATTCGGTGACGAATCAGATGCTCACTCGTATGCGTTTCGTTGATGGCATCAATAAGCCGATTGACATTTTGCGGATTACGAATTGGTTTATGTGAAAACCCATCGTCCTTGTAAATCGAAAGCGAGTGGAACATTGTTGTAATTCCGTGACTCACGAGTATTCTCTCTGCTTCCCGAATACCCAGATTGAAGTCCATTAAACTAGTTGGTCGCGGCGAGATGATGCTTTCAATATAGTCAGAATGGATATCAACGAATCCCGGTGAAATATAACCGCCACAGGCATCGATGATTGTGTAATCACTGTACGCTGCAACCTCATCCTCAGAGATTATGGCTTGGATACGGTCATTTTCAATTACGACAGCATGGTGTTGAAGTATTTCATTTTCCATAATTAGTTGGCCATTTGTCAGTACGTACACGTGAACACTCCTATCAGATTAAAGAATAGACAAGCTGTTGCGTATAAGCATGTTGCGGATCTTCCAAAATCTGATCCGTCAATCCTTGCTCAATAATCGTGCCGTTGAGCATGACAATTGTCCGATCAGCAAGCATTCGAATAACGGCAAGGTCATGAGAAACGACAATCATGCTAATTCCTAGTTCTCGTTGAATCTTTTTGATCAAATCAAGGACGCTTGCCTGCACAGATAAATCAAGCCCCGTCGTCACTTCATCTAGTAAGAGAATGGGTGGATTATTGGACAGTGCTTTCGCAATCTGAACTCGCTGCTGCATACCACCGGAAAACTTTTTCGGTTCGTCTTTCATACGAGCAAGTGGAATATGCACATGTTCAAGCAACTCTTTACTTCTCGTTTCCATTCGATGGACGTTACGATCACCAGCCGCAATGAGTTTTTCGGCAATATTTCCAACAGAAGAAAAATCCATCTTCAGCCCAAGAATCGGGTTTTGGTACACCATGCCCAATATCGTATTTCGGATAAAACGCTGCTGTTGAGAGGATTGTTCAAATACATTGGCCATCCCCCCTTGGTAAGGGCTCATATATCCTTCCCCACTCGTTACAGGCTCATCGAAATAGAGACATTTCATCATTGTCGACTTGCCGCTTCCACTCTCACCAACGATGCCAAGAATTTCACCTGGATAGACATCAAACGAAATATCGCGGCAAGCGTAGACGGTTCTACATCGCGGACAATAGTTTTTTTCCAATACGCCCTCACCAACGTTTTCACAAACTACACACCCTGGTCCATATTGTTTCGTTAAGTTTTTCACTTGTAATACGGGGTTATCTTGCATGCTCCATCTCCACCTCCGATACCAATGGACTTTCATTCAATGTAGCCAAACAATGACTCGTATCATTGCATTGATAATAGGTTTCACCTGTTTCCTGGTTAACCAATTCATCCATGAAAACCGTTGTCGCATGACAGATATGACAATGCTTCCCTTCGAATGATTCCACTTCGAATGGATGATCTTCAAAAGCTAAGGAAGCGACATTTGTATAAGGTGGAACTGCATAAATCTTCTTTTCACGTCCCGCACCTAGTAAAATTAACGATTCCGATTGATGCATTTTCGCATTATCGAAACGGGGAATCGGGCTCGGCGCCATCACGTAGCGATCATGTACAAGTACCGGATGATCCGCATTCGTAGCCGTTTTGCCGTACTTCATAATTTGTTCGAACAACAGTAACCATGCCCCGCTATATTCATTTTCGGCATGTAGTTTTTTTGTTTTATATTCGCTTGGTTCCACCCAACGCAAAGGTTCAGGGATGGGTACTTGTAGCACCAAAATTTGTTTTTCTGTTAAAGGCACCTCTGGAATTCGGTGGCGAGATTGGATGATGGTCGCCTCGCTGGTTTCGATGGTTGTCGCGACCCCCGTCGTTTTGTGGACGAGCTTCTTGATATTCACCGCATTGACCGATTCGTCAGCACCTTGGTCGATTACTTTCAACACATCCTGTTTTCCGATAATCGATAATGTAATTTGAAGTCCACCCGTTCCCCAACCACGAGCAATTGGCAGTTCCCTTGAAGCAAACGGCACTTGATAGCCAGGAATGGCGACTGCTTTTAAAATCGCTCTGCGAATCTCTTTTTTAGAACCTTCGTCAAATAAGGCGAAATGGGTTTTTAGCTGCATTATTTTTAGACTCCTTTGTTGTTTAGTCAGGTCGAGGCAACACGCTGCACTTTTTTTATTTTCCGCATGCTGTCCAGCTTGGATTGAAACGTAACGTAATGCGGTAATTTCAAATGGGAGATAAACCCGCTCGACTCAACCGAATCGATATGCAGCAACACGAATTCTTCATCCTGCGTTGGGTGACCTTGGCTTCCAATTTCTAAACTTTGATCTAAAATGCTCATGGCGATGGCCTTTGTTTCGTTCTGCCCGTAACAAATCCCATAACCAATTTCAAACTCCATTTCTTCTGCATGATTTTCTTTTTCAATGGAAATCGGAACGAATGATTCCACTTCCGTCACTTTGATCTTTCCAATATAATAATCGTTTTCCATTTCACCTGATGTATCCGTCGGGTGACTGATCTGTAACGGTAACTTGCCAACGCGCAGTTCTCCGACTGTCGGATGGACCGCACCATAGCCCCGAATAGCTGCGTAACCCAGCGACGTCAACGCCCCGGTTTGCCCTCTCGTCAACACTTGTAGTCGCTCACCGCGTGTCGTTGGAAATTGCAGGCTTTGTTTCGTCACATCAATCGGTTCTGTATTATCGTCTTCCACTTCGGCAAGCAATTCTTCCTTTCGAAGATAATCGACTACCTTTGGCAATGCCGATAAATCAGATGCCTCCCCAGCTGTCATTTCTTCATGCCAAAATTGAGTAAGCCATGCTTGCATGGATGATTTCGACTCACCCATCAACTCAAAGTCCATTAAACGGTGCGTATAATCATACGATGCCCCTAAAATCTGACCGCCTGGAATATCCTTAAAACTAGCGGATATCCTTCGTTCTACAGCCATCGTGTCCGTTTCAACAACCCTTGTATAATAAAGTCTCGGTAATGTGGACCGATGCGCACGCAGAAGAAATACGGCTTCTTCCATATTCCCTTCTGATTGTTTAATAGCGAGTGCCGCTAAAAATTCCGAGTACAAACTACTTTCAGACATCACCTGATCGACCATGCCACGCATCGTTGCCATGATTGTATGGACGGCTAACACTTCTTGAGATTGAATCCGTTCAAACGTAAGCCGTTTAATAGATTCTTCAATCGCTTCTGTTCCGCCTTTCACCGCTACATAAGCCATTTAGGACACCTCACAATCACGGATCATTGTTGTTCTTGGCAAACACATCAAATTACTTTGCTGGTCGATGACAATCATATCCACGCCTAACGGATATTCTTGGTTGGCCTTTGCCCTCTCACCCATCCATACCTGACTTGCGGTAATATGTACGGTTTCACTAGTCTCAATTCCTGGACCTTGCAGCGCCAGACCAGGTTCATTTGATAATTTTTCCGTTTCTATAATAATTGTTGCGGATTGTTGAGGGTTTGTGAGCGTTCCTTTTTTCGACTGATGGAATGCTTCGCTTATATCTAGTGCACTTGCATTATTCATAATGAAAAGGTAATCAGCTACTTGTAATTCCGCCACTTTCGCCAATGTATGTGCAGATAGATATGCTTCGATAGGGGCCGTATTTTCACCGACGACATGAAAGCTTACTTCTGCGTCCAATAAGGTCATTGCACTTAGAAAAGTGGAGTCACGGCAAGCTTCTTGCTGTCCATGCTGTTCGCCGATTTCACCAATGTTTTTTATCGTTCCAGGTCGCGACATGCAATGGAGAATAGTACGAAAAACTTCCTGTGTGTCGTGCACTACGTCAATGACCATTATTTCACTCCTCGTTATTTGTTCTCGCTCAAACGTCCATCATTTCAAAATTGACCTTCGTTTTTAATAAGGATGCTTCTTGTTTTGTTTTATGTTGTTGGATTCGCTTTTCTTCTTCTATAAGGAGTGGAGCCCAGCTTTGCGTGTCGATTAAATCTGCTTCGTACGCGGCATCGATTACGGCTAACTGGTAAGATAGCTCTTCTTCATTCCCCACAACAATTCCGATACCAAACGACTGATGAATTTGAACCTTTGTTTCAGTAACAAGTACCTCGCCAAGGTAAAACAGCGTCTTTTTAGCGGTTTCTCTTAACTTGATCATCGTTAGACCATGATGCGGTTCAGTGACAACATGAATAGGATAATTTCGTTCTATTTCGTTTGCCAGTTGTCTTGCCAATGTTCTTGAGCCATCAATTAGAATTTTCGTCCGTCTGCGTCGATTCATCATCTCACTCCTTCACAAACCCATCTTATCTTGTTGCCAAGTAAGATAGTGTTAAGGGTTTGTTAAAGAATGTAAATGCAAAGTGAAGAAGCCTATGCATTCTGCCCTGTTAAGTAAGGCCGTCATCTATGCGCAGACGAAAAAAGCCCTTGTCAAATGGATTGACAAAGACTTCGGGATTTACTCAGATGTAAGTATGTAGGTGAACGAGTCACCGCGATAAATAATTTTTGTATATTCAAGGCCAGTGTGTCGCTTGGCATCTATGCAATCGCTCTGAAGAACAAACAGCGGAACGAATGGTGCACACTCTAACAGGGTACGCTCGGTGTTGGTAGGAAATGAAATGCTTACATGGCTTTTGCTACTCAAAAAATCGGTGAAACCTTGTTTCGCATAATAAGCAAACATCGACTGAATACCGTCCCCATCCTGCTCAATTTGCGGGAAAGTACTTTTCGCTACATATGAATTGTGGAGGGCAATCGGCAGTCCATCGATGATTCGCAACCGGGAAATTTTATAGACCTCCTCATCCTCTGGCACATTCAAGCTAGCATAGATTTTAGGGTCATAGGCAATTTTTTCACAACCAAGATTTTGCGTCTTTAAATCATAGCCAGCCCGTTCCATTTTCTCACTGAAGCTCGAACTCCCTGTCAAATGCAATTCTATCTGGCGCTTCTTAGGTTTTAAAAAACGCCCTTTTCCCTGCTTCGAGTAAAGATAGCCCATATCCTCCAACTTCAAAAAAGCATTCCGAACTTTAATTCTTGGCACATCATAACGTTTAGCAAGTTCATTTTCCGAGGGAAATTGATTATTCGCATGATACTTCCCTTGAACAATCTCTTCAATCAGATCATCGATAATCATTAATTCAATTTGCTCAGCCATCTGACGACTCCCTTCAGGCGGTGAAACCATTACCTTTTTCACTTTTGATAATGATGATTGGTCACCGTTTCATTGAATTTCCACATAAATTCAGTATACCGTTTAGGTGTAACTTCTTCATCTACTACTCTACCGCCTGCAAGTATGTTATCTATAATTTTAGGATTTATGAATAAACACTATAATTTACTGAATCCCAAAGTATGTTTTCGCCTTCAAAATAGAAGCCCGTTCTCCTTCAGGCACTTCTTCTTCGAAATAGATAGCTTCAACAGGACAGACAACTTCACAAGCGCCACAATCGATACATGTATTTGGATCGATAAGAAACTGATCCTTGCCGAGGGTAATACAATCCACGGGACATACTTCTACGCAATCCGCCGCCCGTTCTGTTATACACTCTGAAGTTATAACAAACGCCATTTTAAAACCCCTTTTATATTATTCAACCTTTTTTTCGGATTTTAGGATAAGACAAAATCATTTTAAATAAAATCATTAAAAACAGGACTAGCATGAACAAAGATTCTTTGATAAACGCTCCACTGTTTATGGAATTGATGATCAGTCGTGCTCCGTTAGGGAATGAAACAAGCCCATGAAATAAAAAGATATATAGCAAAAAGTCTTTTGTTTTCACACGATTTAATTGGAAAGCAACGGGTTTAATAGGTATTAACAAGCTTAGCTTTAATGCATGTAAAACACCAATGCCATCCCTCCTCATCTATCCAAAGGAGATGTTATTGTTCATGAAAACTGGCTGGCAATGCCCCCATCTTTCTTCCGTGATAGACAAGAGGACCTTTCTTGTCAACATCAATTGCAACGACTTCTCCAATCAAAATCGTATGGTCCCCTGCTTCAATTTGTTTAAAGGTCTTGCATTGTAATGATGCCATTACCCCTTTAATAATCGGTAATTGATGCTGTGATTGATACCAATCGCAATTAGCAAACCGGTCTTGATGACTTTTTGCAAACAAAGAAGCAATATCTGCCTGATTGTCAGCTAATAGATTAATAGCAAACTGATCAATCTTTTTAAATGTTTCATATGTAGACACTCTCTTATCAATGGACCACAAAACAAGCAGTGGATCCAATGACACTGATGCGAACGAATTCACTGTCAATCCAATGGGTTTATCATTGTCATCAATCGCTGTCACAACGGTCACGCCGGTAGGATAATTCGCCATCGCTTCCTTAAAAGCGTTCGTTTTCTCAGAATTACTTTGCATGCAATCACTCCCTAACTTATAGTTGTATTTATTTTCTCAACCCAAAGAAAATTTTCGCGTTTTGAAAGTCCAGCTGATCTTCCTCAGATAAATAATCCTCATGATAAATGGCCTCTACCGGACAGACCGACTCACATGTGCCGCAATCAATACAAAGCCTTGGATTAATGAAATATTGATGTTCTCCCATTTCTATACAATCTACCGGACATACATCCACGCATGATGCAGCCTGCTCGGTTGCACAAGGTGATGTGATCACAAAAGCCATTTCAAGGCCTTCCTTTACGAATCATAGTGATTCCTTAAATTGACTTTTTAACTCATCTTTAGAACGCTTCCAATATCGTTCATCATATTCTTGTAGGTATTCCCTAAGTAACTCCAGCGATTGCTGATCCATATGGGAAAGGATAAATTGGCTTTTTAACGATTTATCCAAAAAATTCACATGTTCGGGTAAAGATTTATAGCCTAATTTAATGCGTCGTTCTTCCCGCGATACAAGCACTTCACACGCTGTTGCACCTGAATAATAAGGACCTTCACCATCATTTCGAAGCGTCAGCCACACAATCCAATAACATTTCGGATTCGGTCCCGCATGTTCTTTGTCAGGCTTGAAACGGACCTTTTTTTCAATTTTACTTTTGGCATGTAAAGCATCCATATCTATAAAAACGGCCTGTTCTTCAGGATCTATGATGATGGGCGTCACATTATCAAGGCTAATGGTACCAATACCAAATCCACCATCTCCATCAGTAGAATCACCGCTTAAAATGTTGAAGGTCATCTTTTGCTTGTTTTCTTGTCCTGACAATGAAAGTTTTCCCCCTTCCTTTTAATAAACAGGATAAGCACCTAAAAGGTCGCTTATCCTGTCGTTAGTGATTAGTTATTCAACGCTTGTTCAAACTTCGCAGAAACTGCATTCCAGTTAACAACTTTAAAGAAGCTTGAAATATAATCAGGTCTTCTGTTTTGATAAGCAAGATAATAAGCATGCTCCCAAACGTCTATCCCTAGAATAGCTGTTTCACCTGTCATGATTGGGCTATCTTGGTTCGGTGTGCTTGTTACTTCAACTTGTTTCTCTTTATTGACAACTAACCAAGCCCAGCCAGAACCAAATCTAGTAGTTGCTGCTTTCGCAAATTCTTCTTTGAACTTGTCAAAACTTCCGAAACGCTTTTCAATCGCCGCAGCTAAGTCGCCTGTTGGCACGTTGTTTTCCGATGGAGCCGTAAGCAATTCCCAGAATAATGAGTGGTTGAAATGACCGCCTCCATTATTTCTAACAGCCGCGCGAATTGATTCAGGTAGCGCATCGATATTTGCTAGCAGTTCTTCTAATGTTTTGCCACTTAACTCTTCATGTCCTGCAAGTACAGCATTTAGATTGTTCACATATGCTTGATGATGTTTGCCGTGATGGATTTCCATCGTTTGTTGATCGATAACTGGTTCTAATGCATCGAAACCGTACGGTAGTGCTGGTAATGTAAATGTAGTCATTTTAAAGTCCCCCTAAGATTTGTTGTTCATTTAACATACTTTATAAACCTTATAGTATATTAAGTGTCTATCATAATAATAGAATAAGTGATTAGTGAAAGTCAATCGAGTTGCCTGCATCCACTTATCCACTATATTCGAGGAATGTAAAAAAGGTCACTCTCTTACAAGATGACCTCCCTTAAACAGACGCATGATCCTCATCGAATCCAATAAGAAAATGGCAGTGGTTATCCCCATCAGCCCTACAGCTTGTCCGTCGTACATTATTCGTATTCAATACTTCTTTAAACATGTTTGTTTCACAGTTGCAGGCCTGTTTAAAATTTTTAGCTACCTCATAAATAGGGCAATTATGTTCAATCAATTCGAACTGATTGTTATCTATTTTAATAACATCAGCCATATAACCTTTTTCAACTTGAATAGCCTTCAATGTTTCTACCATTTCTTCATTGGATAGGTTATTTTTCATAAGAGAAGAGTAATTATCAGCCAGCCGTTGACGCCTCTTTTCAAATAGATGATCAATGATGTCATTTCCTTGAAGCGCCTGAAGGTCATTCAGAAAATCAACAGTAAGATTATCATAACTTTTCGGAAAAAGCACATCTGCTTGCGATGTTAATGAAAAAACTTGAACAGGTCGTCCTAGGGGTTGTTTTAGTTCAGAGATATGGATAAAAGAGTCTCTTTCGAGGATATTAAGATGTTTTCTGACAGCCATTTCAGTAATTTCTAGCGCTTGAGCCATTTGACTTACTGTCATTTCAGTCTCTTTTTTTAATAAATTCAGTAGCTTTTCTTTCGTTGTTAAACGAGTAGCCATCATTTTTTCACCTCCAAATCCAAGTATCTTATCATAGCATGTCTATTTCACAATTTGTTGTACGTTGATTTCAAAGGTTCCAGTCACTCAAACAAACAAACACGTTAATTTAAATAAACATGTTTGTTTGAACCTTCATAATTGAATGAGTGACTGGCACTGCTAATTATACTATATATGGGTATATTACAAACAAAAAATTTAATGGTGATGATGGTGATGCCCTGACGATTCAGCTTTCGCTGTACATAAAATCGAATTGTCATGCTGATGTGCGGACGTCTCTAGTTGGATCGTTACATGCTGAATACTTTGGTGTTCAAGATCATGTTCAATCTTGCGCAGTAAGGGTTCACTTTCTGCAATTGTCATTTTATCATCGACAACAATATGGCAGGATAACGCATTTAAACCACTTGTAATCGACCAAATGTGTAAGTCGTGTACACTTTCAACACCTGATGTTTGTTGAATGGTTTGTATGACGTCGTCCATATTAACATTTTGCGGTGTCCCTTCCATCAAGACATGCAGCCCGGACTTTGTCACATAATAACCGCTACGTAAAACCAGTACAGCTACAATGACACTCGCTAACGGATCGGCCCAGCCCCAGTCAAAGAACATAATGAGAAGCGCAGCAATAATCGCCCCCACTGAACCAAGCATATCACTAATGACGTGAAGAAATGCACCACGCATATTTAAGTTATCTTCGACATCTCCACCGCGCATCATAATCCATGCAACGAGTATATTGACAGCTAAACCAATACTACTAACAATCAGCATTCCAGTTGTAGCGACTTCAGGTGGATTTGCAAAACGTTGGATGGCTTCATAAAAAATAATAAGCGCAATGATTATTAACGTTACACCGTTTAATACGGCTGCTAATATTTCAAATCGTTTATAGCCAAATGTCTTACGTTGGTTGGCTACCTTTGCACTGAATGTAAAAGCGAGTAAGGCAATGCCCAATGATACCGCATCACTTAGCATATGCCCTGCATCTGATAACAGAGCCAAACTATTAGTTAGAAAACCACCTACGACCTCAACGATCATATAACTCGCAATGATGAAAAATGAGATGAGTAACACTTTTTTATTGGCGCCATGTGTATGGTCATGGCCATGATCGTGTCCCATATAAATCCCCCCTCTATTTCATAAAATGTCTCTGTATAATTTAGTTATGCGTCGCATGCTCAATCGCTTGGGTGAGCAAATTCATAACGTGATCATCGTCTTTCGAATAATAAATCGTCGTTCCTTCTCTTCTAAACTTCACTAAGCGTAAATTTTTCAAAAAGCGCAGCTGATGAGAGACCGTCGACTGGCCCAAATCTAAAGTTTCGGCGATATCACTGACAGAATGCTCCTCTGCACATAATAAGTTTAAAATTCGTATTCTTGTTGGATCACTCAACGCTTTAAATGTTTGGGATACGACAAATAGTGTTTCTTCGTCTAAATGGGATGCATGGTGGATGTTTGGCTGTTCTTCATTCATTTTCTTGTTCACCTCCAATAACGGTATATGATTATATGTTCATATATAGAAAATATAACATGCATGCGGTGGTTGTCAACTGGAAGGTGACTAATCCCTCCTTCTTGATGCGATCATACAAGCAGTAAAAGAATTGATAGCTTCATACTTACTTACCGTTTACTTAACAGCTGTATCACGGTTCATACTTTAAAAATATGACCTATCCCATCACAAACGCTAGCGGTGAATTCCAAACCATTTTTAGGACTGTATCCATGGCGCTGTTCAACTATTTATCAGCCCATCAAATACTTAGAATTTGTCCTCATGCAAAATATTTATTCATCACACGTCTTAAGGATATCAAGTAAGAGAATACCTATAATCAAGATCATTTAGAATTACTCATTTTTGGGAGTGATGAAAAATAATATTATAATGAAAGGATGAAGTGTGTGAATGAGGTTTTAGCATCAACAGTAGAAGAACTTGTGAATGCCATTGATAATCATACAGTTGAAATAATTCGTGTGAAGGGGAAAATAAAAGAAAGCCCTTCACTACACTTATCACCGGGGCAGCAATTAATTGGTGAAGGTGATTCAACAATCGAATTTAAAGAAGGTAGTGATGGCATTGAAGTCAGTCAGAACAACAGTATTGATGGATTAACAGTTATAGTTGAACCCAACCGCCGGGCAATACTAAACCGCTCAGATGTAGAAACACTTGGAACTTTAAGCTTAAGAAATGTAAAAACAATCGGACAAGTTCAGTTAATAGCCACTGGTTCTATACGTTCAGGACATGTAGTTGCTCAGAATGTGGCCGTAATCGAAGCGGATACGAGAGAGCGGCTGGATCGACCGAAAGGGTTCGGCGTATATGTCTTGCAGGGCGCCTTCACATTATGGAATCAACAAACCGATGCAAACGTGACAATTACAGCCCATCTCACCAATCTGAAGGCAGGAAGTAACGAAAAACCTGTACAGGGAAGTGGCATATTTGTCAGTGGGGCCGGCGATGTAGGTGGACGGCTCGAAATAGATCTGTTGGAAACAGGCGAGATACATTCAAATGGCGGCATTAAACAAGGTACGCCAGATGTCATTTCAGGTGGTGCTTTTGTCGTTTATGGCGCGTATGTGAAAAAAGTTATCAATCATGAGTCTTTGACAACCTATGGCGTGAATGACATGGTGCTAGATAATTGGGGAATTGTGAACGAATGGGTGGCTGAAGGTCGAATTACTTCTCATGGGCCCAGTGGTATTGGTGTTGTAAACTTTAGCGAAATCGGAACACTGCGTATCCTGAGTGATATTGAGACATACGGGATTGGTGCCCGGGGATTCAATTTGTATGATGGAAGCTTAAAACATGCGGAATTTAAACGGATTGTCACCCATGCAAATGCTGCTGTCGGTATCCAAGTCAGTCGACCTCTAGGAACATTGGTCGTGCATGAAGATATTGAAACATTTGGGGGAGAAGGTGAATCCCTGGTAAAGGGAGTCATCACGCAACTATCCGCCGACGGATTAAGTGTTAAAGAAGGCGGCGTAATCGACAACGTTGAAATTGGTGGAAGAATCGTAACAAATGGGCCAAATGTTCGAAGTCTTCACGTACAAGGTGCAATAAAGAAAATAACGGTCAAGGGTGGAATATTTTCAAATAGTTCTGCGTCGAAGCCAGTTTTAATTGAAAATGGCAGTGTCCCATTAAACGGTATTGAAATATATCAATAAAAATAGGAAAACAACACACGCCCATCGGTATTAGCTTGATGGATATTGTGTCGGTTTCCCTATGCTAATTTGATATTTTCGATTTACAGTAGACGTTATCAAAATGATACCGATCAATGCTGTCCAATCGTCTTAGCTTTGAACTAATTTGCAGTCTTTTCAACTTCCAGATTGCATGTTGTAGTTCCGCAAAATCATACCATTTGTCTGCATCATGCCGAGCTTATCATAATAAGGAACTAGGTCATCATCGCAACATAAATCAATCATATATATGTCATCCAGTTCCTTTAACATCCGCTGTACTAGTTCTTTACCTATACCTTTATTTTTATATTCCGGTAAAACCTCAAGAAGTGGAATATAAGCAGATAAAACTCCATCACTAATCGCCGTTATAAATCCAACTACTTGATTGGACTTACGCTCCACCGCAATAATCACTTTACTGCTATTCTTTAAGAGCTTTAAGTGAGTTTCTGGATTTGGCGGATTAGGCCAATCCACAAAAAAGCCTTTTAGCATATCCGAAGAAATTCCATCGAGTCCGTTTTTGTATATCATACTATATCAGCTCCTAAATTATAGTGAGTTATTAGAGAGATGATATTATCAAAAATAAAGTAACAAAAATATAACCCCCAAGCATTCTAATTGTAAGATGACCGGCACCTTGAATCATTTTGTTCCACAATCCGCAAAAACCATTCCTAACATTTTTTACACTTTACGATTAACGTTGTCGGTATCATCTTCGCTTTTTCATAGGAATACCAGCGATTGATATGCTTTTCCTTATCTTCCTCTGACAAAGAAACTTCCTCGATGACCTTCTCAATTCGGTATCCACATTCAATTAATGTATTAATATATGTACTCACTTTGTATTGCTGCATGATGGCAGGTGCATGCCAGGCTTCATGGTCATAGGAACCTTCTTCATGATAGGATTTGTGGAAGCGAAGCTCGCTCTTTACTAGCTCAGCCCGGCTGAATAACGGATGTTCCCAACTGAACACGAAAATACCGCCTGGTTTCAAATATTGATAGATGTTTTCGATTGTTTGATGAAGATCAGTCGTCCACCCTAACGCATAAATCGAGTAGACAATGTCAAAATAACTATTGGGCAAACCCGGATTATTCTCCATTGGGGATTCGAATAAATGGACAGGTGATTTGCACGAATCCAGTAGCTCTCTTGCCGTTTCAATTTGTGTCTTCGAAAGATCGACTCCCCAAAGTTCTCCAGCACGCCGTTGGTCCATGTATTGCAATGAATGACCGCTACCACAACCAATATCCAACACTTTGGCGCCCTTCACACCGCCCAATAAATTCAATTCTTCTTCCCGAGGAGCAAGCGGTCCATACTCCGGAAGTGGATTGCGACCGAAAAATCGTGGTGCGACCTCATCCCAACTTTTTTTATTAAGCAACAACGCATCTACGCTCATGCCCAAAACCTCCAAGACTCTTATAAGGATATACATTCAACAAACGTGGGGCCGTTTCCTTTTATTTCTCCAAAAGAAAATAGCCCTCGACCAATTGGTTGAGCGGCTTTTTCTAATCGAAATTCTTATAATAAATATTGAACTTACTTCTTTGATATCGCTGGGTACTATTTCAAGAAATTGTACGCTTTTCGGGTTATCTAATTAACCCTTTGCCTGCATGTCAATTTCCCAAACAATCCGTTCCCACATTTCTGGCGAAGCATTATACAAATACGTCAAAACAATGCGTTGCGTTTCCTGGGATATGCCGGCAAGATCAGCAGCAAGATTAGTGACTAGATGATCTTGTTGCACAGGGGAAAGCGCATGATAAAAGTGCCCGGCTTGCGTAAAATCATCCTGCTTTGGCAAATCAGATCGTACAAGATGCCCCTCCACATATCTACCATCTCCGCTTGTTACAAGAGAAGCTGGTGACCAATCTTTTTGATGATTAATCGGTATCTTGCGAAAATCTGGTCCAAGCCTCCGACGCTGAGAATCCCAATAAATATTAGCACGTCCCTGCAGTAACTTATCATCTGATAATTCGGCGCCTTCCAATAGATTGGACGGTGAAAACGCCACTTTTTCCACTTGTTCCATATAGTTATCCGGATTCCGGTTCAATATCAAGCGACCAACTGGTATCATTGGATACTGCCGTTCATCCCAAACCTTCGTATCATCCAATGGATCATAAGGAAGTCCGCTTTCATCTTCGGGATTCATCAGTTGCACATACAACCCATAGACAATTGGCTCCCCCTTTGCAATCGCATCATATAAATCCTGACCTGCAATATCTGGATTCTCGCCATTCCATCGGGCGGCTTCTTGACTATCTATATAGTGCACTCCAGCTTCAGGAACCCAGTGATATTTAACATAACTACGAACGTCCTGCCCATTTCGCCAAACATAGGTGTTCACACTATGGCCCGGCATGTGGCGAAAGCTTTTTACTGTGCCGGCATCCGAATAAAGCCGAACAACAAAGTGGATAGATTCTGGTGCTCTGGCTACGAAGCTCCAGAACCGCTCGGGATCCAGCAAGTTATTTACCGGTGAGGGTAAAAGAGCCTGAATAGCCTCCGGAAAACGCATGGCGTCCCGCACTAAAAATACAGGAATATGGTTGCAAACTAAATCAAAGATACCCTCTCTAGTATAAAACTTAGTAGAAAACCCACGTACATTTCGCGAGGTATCCGGAGTGCCTTTATTGCTCACAGCAAGCGAAAACCTCACCGTGACTGGAACCTGCTGCCCCGGATTTTGTAAAAAGCTTAGCTTTGTATAATTTGTCATAGAATACGCAGTCTCAAAATAACCAAAAGCACCAAAACCTTTGACATGCACGGGTCTTTCTAAAATTTTTGTATGGATAAAGGTCTCCAATGTTTCATGCAAAATATTGTCCTGCTCTAATACAGGACCCCTTTCACCTACAGTCTGTGAATGTATTTCCTTAGCCCTTATTTTTGATAAATCTCTGTTTAGGTCCGTGGAAAAGCCTGATTCCCCATTATTGTTTTCTCTCATACTGATTCCTGCCTCCTGTATCACCAGTTAATTCCCTAAGATACAGTATTATTTATGTGAGGCTCCATCCAATTATGAATTCACATATCTGATTAAACACGCGAAAAAGATTAGACATCCGCGTAGATGCCCAATCATCATTGGTTGCTTTTCACAAGCACTTATTTTATACTTTTAACCACTAATGGGAGGGAATCCAAACATGTTAAAGACAACTGTGTTCGAACATTTAAAGAATGCTATGAGAGAAAAAGACGTGCTTGCAAAAGGTGTACTGACGTTATTGAAAGCAGGACTGGATAGCGCGGAAAAGGAAAAAGGGACTGCTCTTTCAACTGAAGAGGAAGTTGCCATCGTCAACCGTGAAATCAAGCAGACCAATCAATCGCTGGAAGGCGCACAAAAAGCACAGCGCGAAGACTTAATTGAACAAGAAGAAGCTAAATTGGCCCTGCTCAAAAAGTTCTTGCCTGCACAACTTAGCGAAGATGAAATTGTAGCAATGTTGACAGAAGCAGGAATCACCAAAGGTATGAACATGGGCGATGCCATGAAAATCGCAAAACCATTACTTGCGGGGAAAACAGACGGCGGAACAATGTCCAAAGTTGTGAAAAACTTAATCTAATTTTTGGTGTGGGGGTTCCGTGCAACTTATTCATTTGTTGCACAGGAACCCCCATATTTATTTGTAAATGGTTAATAAAATATCCATCTGAAGTACGTGTGTACATACACATTTAACCGTACTTCAATCATTCAACCTATATTAAGTCAACTTCTTAATAATCTCGCCAAACCTAGGATACTCTGACAAAAGTGCCTCCTGTGAAAACAGTTCAAAATCTAAAAAGTCAAACCCAGGCGACACCATACAACCAACTACAGAAAATGTATTGCCATCCTTTACGGAGGATCCAAAGATGGTATGCTTTGGTACGACAAACTGCGGAACCTCGCCATTTGCAACGTCTATCCCTAAAGACACCTCTTGATACTCTCCTTCTGGTGTAATCATATGAATCGTCAAAGAACTACCTGCATGGAAGTACCAAAGTTCATCCGATTGAAGACGATGGAAATGCGACACCTCTCCAGAGCGAAGTAAAAAATAAATACTCGTATAAAGAGGACGTTTTCCTTGGTCGCATTCCACCGAGATATCTGATCGATAGGATGATGCATAATGCCCACCTTCTGGATGCGGCGTAAGTTCTAGCTGATCAATCCACTTTTGAGCTTCCATAAATATTCCCCCTACCCCAAGTTTTGGTCACTGTCACCTGACCCTATTACTTCACTCCACTTTCTAAAATAGAAAATGTAGCATTTTCGCAATTTATCTCAGCCATTGTCCCATATGGCAGCACAAATTTCGGCTCTGTATGACCAAAGTTCAAGTTATAAAGGATAGGTAGCGAAGTCAGATCCATTTCCTTCATAATCTTTACGATAGACTCTTTGTATTCCTCATAATATTTTTCCTTGAGAGGTTTTCCGAATACAATACCTTTTGCCTTTTGTAAAATCCCCTGCGATCCATAGTTTCTCAACCAATATTCGACTAGGCTTGGCTCAGGTGTATCTTCTGATGTTTCAAAAAATAAAATACTATCCTCCCAATACGAATCGTTTGGCCAAAGTGATGTTCCTTTCGCGAACTCTAGTACTTCAATACATCCTCCGATTAATCTCCCTTGAACAACTCCCGTTCCTTGCAGTAGTTCGTATCCATTATTCGGATTCATTTTTCTTTGTCTATTTTTGTTTTCAATAATCCATTCTACACGTTCACTCGTCCACTCTGTGGCTGGCTTCACTTCACCTATTGCATCATTTGCAAACAGAGTTTTTTTCAACGCCTCTACTGTATACGCATGCATCTCCATGTTTTCAGCAAAATCTACAAGAATAGATGGTCCATAAAAAGACGTAATGCCTGCTTTATGGCAAAACAAATGTGTGATAGTTGAGTCCGAGTACCCGATAAATATTTTGGGATTATCGCGCATGACATCAAAATCGATATATGGTAAAAGACGAATGCTATCGCTTCCTCCAATATTTGAAATGATGCCTTTAATCGAAGGGTCTTTGAATGCATTCATTAAATCTTCCGCACGCGCTTTGGGATTGTCATATAAAAAATCGGATCCTTTTAAACTATTTGGCATTGGAACTACTTCCAATTGAAAAACCGTTCTGAGCCTCTCTACCCCTTGGTCATAGCGCCATTTTAAGTCGGGTTCCCCAGCTCCACCCCAAGATAAACTAATCGTCGCCACTTTATCTCCCGCTTTTAGCATTTCAGGTTTTATTAACATAGTATAACCCTCCCTTATCACTTGAACTAATTCAATGTATAAGTTCAATGAATTCAATAACTATTATTATAATCTATAAAACCTAATAATAGGTCAGTTAAATTGATTTAATTATGAAAACAATCCCAATAAAACGGTATTTCAAATAAGGATTGACAATATAAATAAATATCCGTATAGTACTAAACATTCATTACATTTTCGATATATTACATATCACAACACAACGATTGGGAATAGTAAGAGTCCATTATTAGGTAAAGAGAGCTGCGGGTTGGTGTGACGTAGTCCAATAATGCTTTGAACTCGCCCAGGAGTGGTAAGACGAAAAGAATAGTTAAACTATTCTAACGTTTTAACGAGTAACCTTCGTTACAAGGTTTTAAAGCTGGGTTCATTATGAACCAACAAGAGTGGTACCGCGGTTTGCCTAAGGCTTATCGTCTCTTCTTTCATTTGATTATGAAGGAAGAGACGATAAGCTTTTTTTCTATGAAAAAAGGACGGAGGAAGCGTGGTATTCCAACGTGGTCTTTATTGTAAGTTAGGTATATTAAAATTTTTACGGGAGGTATTGTTATGGAGAAAAACAACCAGCAATTGCAACGGACAATGACTTCTCGCCATATTATGATGATGGCTTTAGGGGGGGCTATTGGAGCCGGGTTATTTAAAGGAAGCAGTGCGGCCATTGATATGGCCGGTCCATCCGTTATTTTTGCATATTTGATTGGTGGAATTATTCTATTATTCGTTATGCAAGGTCTAGCTGAAATGGCTGTTCGTAATCGTAACGCAAGAACATTTAGGGATTTAGTAGAATCAATTCTAGGAAAATACCCCGCTTATTTTCTAGATTGGATCTATTGGAAAATGTGGGTGTTAAACATTGCGGCTGAAGCCGTCGTTGCAGCCATTTTCATTCAATATTGGTTACCGCAATATCCAATTTGGATACTCGCCCTATGCGTATCTGTAGCTGTGACAGTCATTAACTTACTGTCAGTAAAAGTATTTGCTGAAACAGAGTACTGGCTTGCTTTAATTAAAATTACGGTGATTGTTGTGTTTATTATCGCCGGGTTATTGCTATTACTTGTCACTTTTGGCGATCATACAGCTGTTGGTTTTTCTAACTTAACAAAACACGGTGGCTTCTTCCCCAACGGTTCAACAGGATTTATTGCAGCGATGCTTGTTGTGATCTACTCTTATGGTGGGACAGAAATTATTGGTGTTACATTGGCTGAAACGAAAAACCCAGAAAAAGTTGTTCCGAAAGCCGTTCGCAATACATTAGTACGGATTATTTCCTTCTATATCATTCCGTTCTTCATCATTGTCAGCCTAATTCCATGGACAGAAGTGAATGGTGTACCTGAAAGTCCGTTTGTGATGGTATTTAAAATGATTGGGGTTCCAGGTGCTGATCACATTATGAACGCCGTTATCCTACTTGCAATTATTTCATCGATGAATTCTGGTTTATATGGGTCATCCCGCGTTCTATACACACAAGCGATGGATGGACTTATGCCAAAGATCTTTGCTCGCCTATCTAAAAAAAGTGTTCCTACTTATTCCATTTTATTATGTACTTCTTTTTTATATCTTGGTGTAATCATTTCTTTGTTTGCGGGAAGTAAAACGTTTGAATATTTAATGGGGTCTCTAGGATATACGGTGTTATTTATCTGGTTAATCATTGCGATTGCCCATCTTAAATCACGTAAAACAATGCCTGAACAAACAAGTGGCTACAAAGTAAAATTCTATCCTTATACAACATGGATCGCCATTATTGCTTTATGTGCTATTCTAGTTGGAATTGTCTTTACGACTTCTATAGTCATAACGAGCATTACCCTATCCATCTATGTCCTAATTACGTTATCTTATGTTTTCAAAGGACGCTTTTCCAAAGTCTAAACAAAGACCCATGTGTATAAATTGGAATCAGGGGACACTTGTGACATTAACCGCATAATTTATAGAAAGGATAGATTGTTACAAAAAAACATTGCTGATTTATACTCACATGGATATGATTGTCGAAAGGGGAGGGATACATTCGATGAATAATCATGAAAATGAAGATTTATTTAATAAGGAAAGACAAAATGACCTGAAAATGAAAGTAGAAAAAAAAGATGGCGAGCCCAGTCTAGCTTTCAAAGGAGCTTCCTTGGCAGCGCTGTTAATAGGTGTATTGGCTTATCTCTTAGGTTTATTTAATGCAGGCATGGAACTGAATGAAAAAGGATATTATTTTGCCATTTTAATTTTTGGTCTCTATTCATCTATATCTTTACAAAAAGCAGTAAGAGATAAGGAAGAAGGAATACCCGTTACAAACATTTATTATGGGATTAGCTGGTTAGCACTTATTATTTCTATTTTATTAATGGCCATCGGTTTATACAACGCAGGAAGCATTGTCTTAAGTGAAAAAGGGTTTTATGGCATGGCTTTTGTTCTTAGTATATTTGCAGCAATAACTGTTCAGAAAAATGTTCGAGATACACAGAGAGCAAGAGAAATAGATTGAGTGAATTTCTGAAGATCTTGTACTAAATAACAACCTTTTAACCCCGTTCTGTAACTAGAACGGGGTTATGCTTATTAGATAAGTGTCTGGCGCCATGTACCTGATTTTTAATCGTCACACATAAGGAGGAAATCTATTTTGATTCCCCAAAAGCACCAAGCCACTCTAACGTATGATCCTCAAAGTCCTTTAATGTATAAACGATTTCATTAGCAGCCCATGTTACATATGTTTTAGCTTGATCATCTTCATTGAAATGCATTTGCCCTAAAATTTGTGGCCTCGGATACTGCCCGTTTAACACACCTTCTGATAAGTCTGGAACTACGTTTCCTCCTTCTATCCATTCCACTAACTCGGTTGGTGATTTTTCCATGGAACGCACAAAGATAGTCCAGCCCTGATTGTCGTTCCAGTTTACGACACTTGCTTCACCTTCTGTAAACGGATAGACCAAGAATGATCCTATATCTACATAGTTATCATTTATTGTGAGCGAGGTCTTCAATGCTTCGTCAGCAGCAAACTCATCCTCAAATTTCGTCACCATTAACTGTCCTATATACGTACCTTCTTCTACTTTCGCATCATCCAGCGCTACCTCGCCATCAAATTCATAAAAATCGTATGTCACTTCATCCGCCGTTACCATCGTTTTAGCTGTAACATATTTCCCTTCTTCAACCGGATACATAATCGGTAACGTCACTTGCCACTCTGTTGGTAGAACAGCCTGAAAATCTGCATGTCTCACAGTATCCTTAGTAGCTTCTGTATTCCCCTCTACTGTTTCTGCACGTTCTGTTTCAGATGACGCGGTTGTTTTAGTTTTGTCATTATCACTACAAGCCGTCAACAAAGCAACGCAAACGAAAAAAAGTATAGACCTTCTCACACTTCAATTAAGCCCCCTTTTCTCCTATTAGTGTATAAATATTTTAATGATTTAATGTTTGTTACATTCCAATATTTATTGGTCTTTACTGATATCATAGAGCGAATTCACAAATCATAGTCCGCACGCGAAGTCGGAACTGCGATAAATGCCTCACGTTTCTTGTCATCATGTCATCACGCAAATCAACGGGGCGGAGCGCTAATTTCACTTCTTCCCCATCACTAAGGAGATGCATAAATCGCTCAACCAAGGGTTTATAGAAAAGGTAGATTATTTCAAAAATACATTGCCGATTTAGACTCGTTTGGATAAGATTACTGAAAGAGGAGGAATTTCTGTGAAAAGATTATTAGATTGTACCGCTTCTGATTTTCAAAAAATGAATGGGCAAGACTTAAAGAAATCGATCCGAGCATGTGAGGGAAGAGTGATGTTATCGGAGACAATGACTTCTGTAGCACCCTTATATCCAGGTATCACAAATGCTGAACTTGCAGCTTCCTTTGGTGCGGATTTATTATTATTGAATTTATTTGATGTTTTTAACCCGGCTGTTGAAGGATACGAATGTGATAGGAATGAGTCAATCATCCAAAAGGTGAAGGAATTAACGGGACGTCCTGTCGGTCTAAATTTGGAACCCGTTGATCTTAACGCTGAACAAATTGAAAAGCTGGACACAGTCTCAAAAGGTAGAATGGCTACCGAAGAAGCATTAACAGAAGCAAAAAAACTAGGTTTTGATTTTATTTGTTTAACAGGGAATCCAAAAACTGGAGTTACAAACGATGAAACAGTCGTTGCCATTAAGAAAGCGCGAGAGATTTTTGGCGAAGAAGGATTAATTATCGCTGGAAAAATGCATGGTGCTGGTGTCGCTAACGAAACGGGTAGCGGTATTATTTCAGAAGCGACTCTTTCAAGCTTTATCGAAGCGGGTGCTGATGTTATTTTAATGCCAGCTCCAGGAACCGTACCAGGAATCACGGTGGATACGGCTGAAAAATACGTTCGCTTTGTCCATTCAAAAGGTGCATTGGCCATGCTCACCATCGGAACAAGCCAAGAAGGGGCGGATGAGGCAACGATACGCCAAATCGCACTCAACAGTAAAATGGCAGGCGCTGATATTTACCATATCGGTGATACAGGTTTTTATGGGATTGCGGTGCCCGAAAACATCATGACGTATTCAATCGTCATTAGAGGAAGACGACATACTTATGTAAGAATGGCAGCATCTGTGAGGCGTTGAACGAGGATTTATAGTGCCTCCCCAACAAACAATTTCACTTTCAACTTGCATTTATACCAAATTACGTGTAAGGTGGTAATAATTTAATATTACTTATTTCGAACTTTGAAGTAAGGATAGAGGCGCAAAAACCATTAGTAGACAATCCGAGGATAATGAGATCCTGTGAAGATTGTAGAAAGGGGGATTTGCCGAAGTGGAGAGACACTCATTATCTCAAAGCTGGTTCTGTGTTGAACAAGTACAGGATTGTCATATAGGAGACTATATGGAGGGCTATCTTATGCAAAGAAATAATCTATTATTTCACTGCAACAACGAACCCTCGTTGTTGCTTTTTTGCGTCAATTTATCTGGATTCAGATAAAGCCTCTGGCGGATATCAAGCAGGTACGCCAAGGCATAATTGATAATTGCCCTCCACCCTCTATTTTATTTTTTACTAAAAAAATGAATAGGATGTGGAGAATGATGAATTTCGGACAAGTTGTAACAGCTATGGTAACTCCTTTTGATGAACATGGGGACATTGATTTTGAAGCAACGAGGAATTTGATTGATTATTTAATCGCTAACGGAACGGATAGTTTAGTTGTGTCAGGCACAACTGGAGAATCACCGACATTAACGACTGAGGAAAAGGTCCAATTATTTAAGTTTGCAGTGGAAGTTGTGGGTGGCAGAGTGCCAGTAATTGCCGGAACAGGCTCGAACAGCACAAGGGAATCGATTGAACTAACAATGTTAGCAGAAGATGTTGGTATCAATGCGGTTATGCTCGTCGCCCCGTACTATAACAAGCCATGCCAGGAAGGTTTGTTTCAACACTTCCAAACGATTGCAGCAGCAACTTCTTTACCGATTATGTTATACAATGTGCCAGGGCGAACAGTTGTCAATATCGACGTCGATACAGTCATCCGCCTGGCAGCAATCCCGAATATCGTTGCGATTAAAGAAGCAAGCGGCAATTTGGATGCAATGGCTGAAATCATCGAACAGACGCCCACAGGGTTTTCCTTATATAGCGGCGATGACGGCTTAACGATTCCGGTATTAGCAATTGGGGGAGCTGGCGTTGTTTCTGTTTCCTCTCATATTGTAGGAAATGAAATGCAAGCGATGATTAAAAACTTCAAAATGGGCCATATCAAAGAGGCGGCTGTAGACCACCGTAAATTGTTGCCGATTATGAAAGCTCTTTTTGCCGCCCCAAATCCATCGCCAGTAAAAGCGGCATTGAATCTAAAAGGAATTCCCGTCGGCGGCGTCCGTTTGCCGATGATTCCATTGAACGATGGAGAGCTCCATTCATTGCAACGTACGTTGTCTATTTATGATAATGTGAATGTCTGATCATCATGGGGCCACGGCCACATTCACTCAAACAAACACGTTAGACTGTCCAGAATTTTGGTGTAACTGAACTGTTCGGTTGGGGGCGATTACTACCACATAAGTCGAATCATTCCCATAAAAGAAGCAGGCAGAGAAAACGAAACGTTTCCCTGCCTGCTCTCTTCTTATTGTACAGCTCCTTCACGATTGAATGAATGACTATCACCAATAAAGTAGCACTTATTTTTCTAAAAAAACAAACCCAAACTCTTCATTTTCCACAATAACCTTCATGTCAAACTCCTTCAAAAACCAGGAATTCTCCTCATTAAAGTAAAAAGTAATTCCTTCAACCTCAGCTTTTTCACCTATACTTCCTTCTTTTCCAACGGACATACCTAAAGAATAATTGGGATGTGCAGTAGGAATCCCACCGTAAAGTTGAATGTAATATTGAACATAATCACCTTGTTCTAAATCCATTTCACTTTTATACCACTCAGCTGCTTCCTTACTTACCTCAAAATTCATTTTTTCACCGCTTTTCCACTCTTACTTTTTATACGGAATGCCAATAGTAGACCTAAAACCCCTAATACAGATGCAAGCATAAACGCGTTTTGAATACCCTCCATCGCCGCTTGTTTAGGTTCTTGAAGGAATGTGTTTAAAGATGCATGACTCATCACAGAAATGAGCGTTGCAGTTCCAATCGATCCACCCACCATCCGAATGGTATTATTCATTGCCGTACCATGGGGAATCAGATGCGGAGGTAACGCATTAATGCCCGCTGTCATTAACGGCATCATGATCATAGATACACCATTCATCATAATAGCAAATATCCCTGCAATCCATACAAGTGACGCATCCAGTGATAGGTTTGCATACAAAACCAACGCTATCGTAATGAAGGAAAAGCCACTGACAGAAAGCCATTTACCACCAAACTTATCAAAGATTTTACCTGTTACTGGAGACATAAAGCCCATGATCAGCGCCCCAGGAAGTAGCATTAATCCTGATTCAAGTGCAGTAAAGCTTGCGACATCCTGTGCGTAGATGGGTAATAGTGTTTGAGTTCCTACCATAATCGCAAAGACAAAGACAGACAATATCGTTGTAATCATAAACATAGGTGAGTTAAATACACGGAACTCCAACATTGGTTGTTTAAGTTTCAACTGTCTTGTGATAAATATAACTAATGCTACCACCCCGACACCAATTGACCCGAGAGCTTGTCCGCTCATCCAGCCAGCTGTGCCCGCAATACTAAATCCGTACAGTAGACCTCCCCATCCAAAAGTCGAGAAAATAACAGATACAAGATCTATTTTTACTTGCTTTTGTTCCGTTACGTTTTTCATGAGGAAGAGTGCTAAAACGAGAACAATCAGAGCGACTGGAAGTACAGTATAAAATAGTGAACGCCATGAGTAGTGAACAATAAGAAATCCTGCTAATGTCGGACCTATTGCAGGGGCAAAACCTGTGACGAGCCCCACCATTCCCATGGCAGATCCTCTTTTTTCAGGTGGGAAAAGAGTGAGCATAACCGTCTGCATTAACGGCATCATAATTCCCGCTCCCATTCCTTGAACAACTCTTGCTACTAGCAAGAACGAAAAACTAGGTGCGATTGCTCCTATAAGCGTTCCAAGAGAAAAAACACTTAACGCCGCAATTAAAAGATGTTTACTTGAAAATTTTTCAATGAGAAATGCTGTGACAGGTATTAATATTCCATTCGTTAACATAAACGCTGTTGTCAGCCATTGAGCTTGACTCGCATTAATTTGAAAATCACTCATGATAGGCGGAATGGCTATAATGATTAATGTTTGATTCAAAAGGGTAACAAAAGATGCCGCTAACAAAATTCCAACAATTAGATTTCGGTTAAATGACTGTTTTTCAGCTATCATTTATTTTCAGCTCCTATCCATTACATTTATTTTTTTAGTGCTTCACAAAACAAATCAATCGTATTGATGAAAAAAGGTTCCTCCCATTCATGTAGAAAATGGTCTTTCCATAAAGCAGTGGATGAAAAATAGCCATATAACGTTGTTAAAAAAATCATTGCCTGTGCTTCTACATTTGTCTCCTTCATTCGACTTCTCTCTTGCATGGAAGTGAAATAAGAGATGATTAAATCTTTAAGTTTCATCGTATTTTTGGCAATGACTTGATTTAACTCTGGAAAATCGCTTCTCTCCTGAATCGCAATTAAAAAAATGGATTTATTTCTATTCATCGAATCAAGATAGGACTTTGCTATTAAAGTCAAATCCGTTTCCAAATCCCAAACAATTTGCTTTGCAAAAATTTCTTCAAAACTTGGAATGTAAGAAAACCTTTCTACAGCTGCTTCAAAAACACCCATTTTCGTTTTAAAATGGCGAAAAACCGTCATTTCACTTACTTCGGCATGCTGCGCTATTTCCTTTACAGAAACCACTTGATACCCTTTGTCTTGCATTAATGCTAATGCCGCTTGAAGTATTTTATCTGAAGTATTTTGCATCTCGAATCCCTCCATACTATTTTAGTTTCCAGGTGTTAGTTAGTGGTAACTAACATTGGTATCAAAAAAATATCTTGTAGTATCGTATAGCTAATTAATCGCAAATCCTAGCTACCTTAACACATCGTATATGGTAATTCAATTCCTGTACTTTCTAAAGAAGAAAGGGGTGTAGGAAACCTACAACCCCCAATCACTTCAACTGTTTCAATCAACGAACTGACTTTAATGCAGTCGACCATGAAATGACTTGGTCTAACATTCCATTTACATTTGCATCATGTAATTCAGCAGGCTTAAATTCACTAAAGTTCTCGAAATCCGTAAATAAAGATAATGTTGGGTGGTTACGAACATCCGCAACTTGTAATTCGCCTAAAATTCCACGTAAATGTTCGGCTGCACGTGCTCCACCTGTCGATCCGTAACTTACGATGCCCGCTGCCTTGTTATTCCATTCTGCATAAGCCGAATCAATCGCATTTTTTAATGCCCCTGTAATACTGTGATTGTATTCTTGAGCGATAAATACGTATCCATCCAAATTAGAAATCTTTTCAACCCAAGCTTTCAACCCTGCTTCTTCCCCAGTACCTGCTCCTACAAACGGTAAATTAAAATCTGCGATATCGACGATTTCATATGCTGCATCTCCACGTTTGTCCGCAATTCCTTTTACCCATTCGCCTACTTGTGGACTGACACGTCCTTGTCGCGTACTCCCTAAGATAATTCCGATTGCTAATTTTTCGTTTGTCATTGTTATTTCCATCCTCTCTATTATCAATTGCGCCTCGGCGTAATTGCGTCCAGATTTTGAATCGAGCTTGAGGCCTGCACGACGCAGGTCATGCAACCGTTGGCGCAGGACGCGGTGAACTTAGGTTGCCTTCCTTGACTCCTTTCAAAATCTATGACATCCGCCGGAGGCTTTATCTTTCTTCAGCAGGCTTTTGAACCTCTGGTGAAGAAAGATAAAACATTCTCCAAATTGTAATCTAACCTTATTTTGGCGAAGAAAGGATCCTACTTTCCTTTCTATCGCTAACCACAATGTCACTTTACCACGCAAGTGAAGACGTTTCAACTAAACAACCTTGAAATCAAGATATATTTCGATAGAGAGTGACCAAAACAGCTAATATCCAATGAAAATGCTAAAATAGCTTTAACCCAAGTTCAGTTTTTTAGGGTATTCGTACTATTATTTAATAAGGCGAAGAAAAGAGGAATTTATTTTGAAGCTGGTAAAAGAACTAGACTATAACCAATTGAATCATCTAAAAAAAGAAATGACGAGATTCATGTTGGCCTATAAATTTGCGCTAGACGAAATAAGCACTAAAATCAATATCTTAGAAGAAGAATTTCAATTGATACATGAATATAACCCCATTGAACATATTAATACTCGCTTGAAAACGCCAGAAAGCATTATAGGAAAGGCATATCGTAAAAATGTTGAACTATCCCTGCCTTCCATAAAGGAACATATACGGGATATAGCAGGAATTCGTATTAACTGCTCCTTTAACACTGACATTTATAAACTAAGTGAGATGATTCAAAAGCAAAGGGATATTGAAGTCATTGAGTATAAAGATTATATAAAAAATCCGAAACCCAATGGCTACCGGAGTCTTCATATGATATTAAGGATTCCTGTGTTTATGTCAGATCGAGTAGAACATGTCTTTGTTGAAATGCAAATCAGGACAATTGCTATGGACTTTTGGGCAAGCCTGGAACATAAAATATTTTATAAATTCAACAAATCTGTTCCTGAAAAAATGATAACAGAGTTGAAAGAGGCTGCGGAATCTGCCAACGCATTGGATCAAAAAATGGAGAATCTTCATAGAGAAATCAATGAAATTAAACGAATGGACGAAGAGTTCACCTCAACTACAACCCTTTTTAACGAAAAAAATCAAATCAACATCCCGCTTAAATTCCTGGAAATGATGAATGAGAATAGTAACTAAAAAAAGATGCCAGTCACACAAACAACCATGTTTGAATGACTGGCACTATTTATTAAAGAGGCAAATCCTTCTTCCCAAAGAAACGTATGCCAATGATATAGATAACAATCCCCACAATCCCGAGTATAGTAAATTGCAACCAGAAGCTTTCTCCACTTAAAATAGCAGCTGTATCAAACAATGTATTCACCGATAGATATTTTAATCCTTCCAGGCTATCACTCACTTGGGCCATCAGGTGAAATAAGAAGAATACAACTGGAATACCTGCACCTAATGCCAATGAATGTTTCGATAAATTGAAGATACAAGAGAACATGAACGAAATACCGCTTGTCGCAAACATCAGAAGAAATAAGCCCACATTAAGCGCTATATAATCTGCTATATAAGTACCTAGCTCCCCTTGAGAAACGTGTATGGCTACTATTCCCGCAAGCGTCACGATTACAAACATCGTACTAATGGCTGTAATTAAATACAATGCTTGCGTTCGTACCACTGTCGTTCTCTTAATTGGCGTCGATAACAAATAGGCCATCGATCCTTTGTCTACTTGGGAAGCAACTAAACTATTGGCAGTCATAATAATGAATATTAAAGGCAGTATAACACCATGAATCGAATAAAAAGTTTGTGCCAGCATCCCTAAAAAGCTTGTGTCACCTAACAGACTTGCTAATGGAGTATCTTTGACCATATCAGCCATATTTGTCAGCGTAGAAGGTTCGAAGACGGCAATCAGCACTGCGTTTAACACACTTAATACCACTGTAAATATAATCCACAGCTTATAATTTGCTCGTACTGTTTGTTTAAGTATCGTGACATTCATATGACTTGCACCCTTTCTTTTAATATAGGCTTTTGAAATATTTTTCAAGTGTATACTGGATCTCCGTAATAAATTGAATAGGATATCCTTTTAACACGCGTAAAAATGGATTAATGTCTTGGTCATTCACCGTAACTGTGATTTGACGCTGATCCTCCCTTGCCTCTATAAAAGTAAAGGGTTCGGATAAAAACCGCTGATAGTCCTGCGAAGTAGAAAACGCAATTTTATAGACCTTATCTGTGTTGTGCTTCACTTCGATTGTTGGTTTAACTGCGATAATCTTTCCTTCTTTGATGAGCGCCACTTTGTCACAAGTGTGTTCAACCTCTTCAAACATATGGCTCGACATAAAAATCGTTTTGCCTTTTTTCTTTTCTTCATTTAGTAAATTAACAAATTCAACTCTCATTAACGGATCCAGTCCTGTTGTTGGCTCATCAAGAATTAAGATGTCTGGATCAGCCATGAAAGCTGCTACAATCGCAGTCTTTTGCTTCATACCTTTAGACATCCGTTTTAAATTAGCTGTTGGATCCAGTTGAAGCTTTTCAATAATTTGATTTGCATAAGACATATCCGTTAGGCCCATTAATTCAGCTTGCCATTTTAAGAATTCGGTTCCCGTTTTAGCATCCGGGAAATTAAACTCACCAGGAATATAGCCGACATGCGTTTTTATTTCTGCGGAATCCTTCCAACTATCCAATCCATTGATGAAACAATGCCCATCTTGTGGTTGTAAAAATCCCATCATATGACGGATGACTGTTGTTTTACCTGCTCCATTTGTTCCTACAAAGCCAAATACTTCTCCCTTTTCTATCGAAAGGTTAACGTCAAATATTCCTCTGCCATCACCATAATCCTTCGTCATGTTGTTCATTTCGATAATCGACATATTAGCTAGCACCTTCCTCCGTATCTATGTTGCGATCATAAAACTTCATAAAGTAATCTTCCAACGTAAATTTAATTTCAGAGAAAAATTTTAAGTCATACGAAGCAATAAGGTCGATAAAATGATTGATATCGCTATCCTCTACTTGAATTTTCGCTTGTTTCTTCGAATGATCAGTGTCTAGCACATGCAATTCCTTCCTCACTTCTACGTCCTCGTTAAAACGATTAAATTCTTCCACACTTAAAAATTCGATTTCAAATACTTTTTGTTCGTTATAACGCAGATCATCCGCCACAAATGATGAAATCAATCGTCCGTCTTTTATAATAGAAATCCTGTCACATGTAGCATCGATTTCGCTAAATATATGACTGGAAATAAGGATTGTTTTCCCTCTTTCTTTTTCCTCTTTAATAAATTCTATAAACACATTTTGCATGATTGGATCTAGTCCACTCGTCGGCTCATCTAAGACCAGTACAGCTGGATCGTGCATAAAGGCCGTAACGATGGCAAGCTTACGTTTCATGCCAAGGGACATACGTTTTAATTTCCCTGACGGTTCCAGTTCAAATTTTTCAATCAAATAATCTGTATGCGTAAAATCCTTAATGCCCCGTAAGTCTGCCATCATTTTGATAAATTGTGTACCCGTTAGTGACTCTGGTAGCGCAATTTCCCCTGGTAAATAACCTAGATTTTTTTGAATGTCAGCAGCATGTTCCCAGCTGTCTAGGTTATTGACCAATGTATGCCCCTTCTGCGGTCTAGAGAAGCCCATGATATGACGGATTGCCGTTGTTTTACCTGCCCCATTAGGCCCCAGAAAGCCATACACTTCCCCTTTATTCACAGTAAATGAAACATCGAATACGCCCCGATTATGACCATAGTCTTTTGTTAGGTGTTCAACCTGTAATACAGACATATCAAAAACCCCCTTTTCCATAGTAATTCACTTATACCCCTTTATTCCGTACACTAACAAACAACGTGTTGTTTATCTTCTATATACAGAATAGATATAAAAAATGGTAAGACAAGAATCAATAACGGCAATTGTGTTGGTTATCCAACAGACTGGCACTTTCTGTTGGTTAAAATGAAGGAGGAGACAGGACCTTGGATGAATTATATACAGACTTACGCGTGATACGCACAAAAGAATCGATACGCAATGCACTCGTAGAATTGATTGAAGAGAAAGGTTTCGAAGCCATTACTGTGAAGGATATTGCTTCGAAAGCAAGGATCAACAGAGGTACTTTTTATGCACATTATGTAGACAAAAATGATTTGATGAATAAATGCCAGGAAAATATTCTAAACGATATAAAGGGCATTGTGAAAAAGAAAATACCCGTTGCCCTAGAAGACCTGAATATGAACGGGACACCTGATTTTAATGCATTCGCTCCAGCCATTTCTATATTTGAGTATCTTTTTGACAACAGAGAACTTATGAGGGCTTTGTTAGGTTCGAAGGGGGATGTTACCTTTCAAACAAAATTGAAAAGTTTAATGTGGAAAATACTATTTGAGGGCAATGACATCCCCACTTTCAATAAGGAGAATTTACTTGTTCCTGGTGAATATTTAGTTTCCTATATTGCTTCCGCACACATAGGCGTCATTCAGCAGTGGCTAGATGGCGACAGTCAAGAATCACCGCTAGAAATGGCTCGAATATTATCGACCATCACACTAAACGGTCCTTTTTATGCCGTTGGGTTAAAAAAGTGATTTCATTTTTTTAGCAGTGCCTGTATGAATCCTTGCTTTCCTAGAAGGATTTTTCTTTTTCAAAAAAAATTTATAAAAGTGTATCCGATTCCCTCATTTCCTTCTATATAAAAGATAAAGGGGAATGACCACACGATGACAGCTTACTTAAAAGGCTATTCACACTTCACAAACACACAAGATATGGACGAGGCGGCGCGCCGTCATGTAATTGAACATTGGAACGACATGAATCCAACAGATCGTGCTGTACTTGAAATGATTCGCCGATACTCCGTGAAATATGGTGCTGCTCACTTAAAGCATGACACGATGGCAGATAAAATCGGCAAGTCCAACGTAACAATTCGCCGTTCGATTCGCAAACTAGAAAAGCTCGGCATCATCGAACGGATCCATTATATTCGCCCAGTTATGAATGGACTTGGTGCCAACATCTATACTATTTTACCCTTCGTTGACCAGTCGACTTTGACCATGCCGGCAACAATGGACAAGCCTTGCGACAGTGAGGCTGGCGACGTTGTTCCTGAGCCTGAATCATTTTCTTTTGAATCTAAAAACATGAAGACCAACACTCTTACAGATACGTATCCTGCGGAGCCGATTCCTACACCAACGACGTTATTTGGAAGAATGAAAAATCTATTGACAACAACGATTGGAGACAGTTCTTTAGCACGTCAATTGTTCGGCATATATCGTGCACAGTCATTACGCATGATGAAATTTCGTCTTCATGAGGAACAAGGCGATTTATTTGAACAATTGGCGATGCAAGCCCTTCATATCGCTGTTCAAGCGACAAAGCGCAAAGAGATTCGCAATATCGCTGGTTATTTTGATGGCGTACTACGTAAATTGATCGATAAAGCGTTGTTTGAGGATATTTTTATGGAATATGATGTATCGTTGGAAGGTTTTTTGATTGGTTAGTGGCTATAAAATAGGCAGGGTCTGGCTCCCACGAGTGTGAATAAACGTGTTTCTTTGAACTTTCACGATTGAGTGAGTGGTCATGATTCATTTGAAAAGTTTAAAGCTATAAAGCATTACCCTGTAATTTGAGCATGCTTTTATCTTTATCTAAAATCAATAGTATATCCATTAAACGATAATATTTTATTGCATAACGATAAATAGAGTGTTAAAATCAATTTCATAATAACTAAACAGGGTACTTTTTATGAATCGGTGGTCAACGCTATTTTTAAGGATGGCTGTTATTCTAATGGGAATCCCAGTCCTTGCCTTGTCTATATTAAGAATATATTGGCTAACTACTAATCCAGTAAACCCTGATGATCTCCACCTGCCATATCCTCTTTAAATTCTGTGCATTGGCGATTTGTAAGGCTTTAGACTGTCAGCCCGGCGATAAAGGCTCGTAATAAATAGGGCTTCTATCTTTAGAAAACCTTTGGAGGCATCAATCATGAAAGCACTAAAACAACTCGCTCATTTTGGCTGGGAGCAGGCCCTATCGTGTTTGTTCCCTGTCGTTATTTTCGCCACTTTGGCTTTGACGCAAATCATCCCCCTTCCCATCCTTCCGCGGTATGACTGGATACTTATCATCTGTATTTTGATGCAATGGTGGATGGTGCGCTCTGGGCTTGAAACGCGGGATGAGCTAAAGGTGATTACATTGTTCCATCTCATTGGACTTGCCCTTGAGATTTTCAAAGTACATATGGGCTCGTGGTCTTATCCAGAGGAAGGCTATTTCAAGATTTTCGGAGTGCCTTTGTACAGCGGATTCATGTATGCAAGTGTAGCAAGTTTCCTTTGCCAAGCATGGAGAAGACTTGACGTGGAGCTCGTTAAGTGGCCACCTTTTTTACTAGTCGTACCTCTTGCAACTGCAATTTACTTGAATTTTTTCACCCATCATTATTGGATTGACGTACGTTGGTGGTTAGCTGCACTTGTCATAATTGTCTTTTGGCAATCATGGGTCACATATGAGGTGAATGGGACTCGTTACCGCATGCCAATCGCACTTTCTTTTGTGCTCATTGGATTTTTTATATGGGTCGCCGAAAACATCGCAACATTCTTTGGCGCTTGGCAATATCCTAACCAAACGAATACATGGAGTCTTGTTCATCTAGGAAAGGTAAGCTCATGGCTTTTATTGGTGATTGTGAGCTTTTTGATTGTAGCGACATTAAAGCGGGTTAAGGGGAAAGGTTCAACTGGATAAATGCTCGATCTCACTAGCTGATTTTGCGATGATTGATCTTTACGCTAATAAAATAGTAACCATCCCCGCTATCTGCTAAGTAAGCAGTAGCAAAATCCACAACGACAATTTCTGGGATTTCAATTATTAAACCTTAGCTCCCATTGGCGAAACAATGATGTTATTTAATATATTCCGATTAAAAAGACACCAGCTATCATAACAATTAAACCAAATACTTGTATTGGTTTAATACGGTTTTTTTAAGAATTAAACAATCCGAATTTCTCTACCACCAGGCTACCGGTGATTTGACCAAATAAAACAAGGATTACAGTTTGTCCATTTCCAATTTGATTAACGAGAAACACATTTATCAGAACATAAGACCCACCTAATATACCGCCAATCCATACCCACCAAGGAGCTGAGTGCTTAAAAGGCTCTTTAATATTTATGTAGGAACGATCCATTACCCCTACAATCACAATTAAGGTAATAGCACCTACAAAGAACGAAACAAGGGCTGCGTGTGAAGAAGAATGAAGAACTTTTCCTAATTGGCCATTGATAGCAATTTGAATAGCCAGTAACATTCCTGCCAGTACACCTACTACACGCCAAATCCATTGATTTAACATGGTTTTAGAAGGATGCTGTTCATTTTTCGCGTCTTGCATAGCTATAGCTAAAAAAACACCAAGTAAGACTAGAAATATACCGAGGATTCTGTTCAATCCGAAAGAATATTGTATGGAGTTAAACCAACCGTAATGATCTATTAACATACTCATCAGAGTCATTCCCAAGATTGGCATTATTGCCGTTTGCACACTTCCTAGTTTAGGAAACAAAAGTATGTTGATGGTTAAAGCAATGGCGCCACCAATCCCCCCCAACCATATAAAGATCGGTTGGCTCAAGAATAAGTCTAATGGAATACCTAATGGTGAACCACTCATGACTAGTGAAACCGTTAAGAAGATCACCCCTACAGCGAATGAGATCATTGAAGCTAAAAAAGGAGAAATCACGAATCTCCGTAATTGGGCATTAATAGCTGTTTGCACAGCAAAAACGGCTCCAATACTTATACCCAAAAGTATTGCAAACATAAGAGTTCACCTCAGCCTTCATTGAATAAAAGTTTAGTCTATTTCAAGGAAGCTCTGTCGTTATTATTTTTCTGATCCTTTATCCATTGGAGCCAATACGAAAACTCACATGCTAAATGGATTTGATGCGATTTAACAAGGCTGGTAGGACAAAGTACTGGAAATTCAACAGACGCTCTTACCTCAACGCCATTGTTCGTATTTTTGAATTGATGTCGAACGCCGCCAATAACAGTGCCGTCTTTCATACGTGCAACACCTACTGATTGGTACTGATAAGCGTTATCTCTAGGTGTTTTTAATCCTGTTTCGTCACCGTAAACAATGAAGAATTGAACAGGCAACGGAGAATTACCGGTATATTCAATAACCTCTTGGCCATTTTCTCCAAAAGGTCTTAATACATAATGATCTGGGCAAGCCGATAAATTTATGAAATCATTTTCTGATGATTGCTTGAGCATAAGATGATCAAATCCACTTAATATTTCTTCTGCTGTAACACCATCTAGATGGAAATCTGTTTTGGAAAATTTTCGTCTCTTTCCAGAAAAAGTAGCACAGACACGCATAACCATTCCCCCCAATCTAAGTTTAGATTGTAACTTATCGTACATTTCATCGTAGGAGTAACGCATTTTTAGTTCAGATAACTTTTCCACCAATATGTCCGTATCTTTTAATTTTGGTTCTGTCTGCCCTAGTATACGAAAAGCATTTGTAATACGTTTTCTTTTCCATTTTATAAGTTGTTCCTTTGACACATCGTTTCCGCTAATATAAATTTTCATATTAATCCTCCTTTATTCTTAATCAGTTATTTTCCACAGTGTTTTTTTAGATATCTTCTTCTCTTTGGTTGTATCCTAATATGGTCAATACCAAATTAACCAACTCTTTCTTCGTATCAAGATTCAACTCTACCTTCTCTGAATGGGCAATACCGCTAAGACCGTATAAAATAAATTCGGAGGCTAAAATTGAGTTATCCGTTTGGAAAATCCCCGTTCTTACCCCTTCGTCAATTACCTGTTGGATTTGTGGTTGTATTTGCACGAATACTTTCTGCTCAAGCAGGAAATGTTGTTCTGTCTGAAACGAACTCACATTTTTATAGGGTGCTAATTTTTCAGCAAATACCCAAAACACCTCTAGTGCATCTTTCATCTTTTGCATAATGGACGGTTCATTTGAAGCAAGTATTTGTTGAATTTCTTTCATATTCTTCACAATAAAATTATTCAAAACCTCATCAACAAACTCTTCTTTAGATTTAAAGTAATAATAAAATAATCCCGTTGCTACACCTGCACGATTCACAACATCCTTTATGCTAAATCCTCCTATACCATTTTTCATATAAAGTTCAAAACCAATATCCATTAACTCTTGGCGTCTTATATCAGGTTCTTTCGATATTCTTTTCATAAGTCATCTCCTACTGTATTATCCACCGCGACTGAATCTGATTCAATCATAATTGACTGAACCACATTCAGTCAAGTGTGCTAGTAAAAAAAGGATGTGAGATGGATAACCATCCCGTGCCTGATTTAGAATTATTTTTGTTTAATTTCTAAAAAAATAAGAAGAATGCTAGGAGTCTATTCTCACAATTCACAGCTAATGAATTAGACTGACTCCATCTAGATGGACATCCAATCCACATCCCATATGATTTAAATCAGCAAAATCTATACGAATACGCGAATAATCGACAGCAAAAAAAAGAACCGTGATATGTACCTTAAGCACATTCACGGTTCCAATTATTATGTTAGTTGCATTGTAGTGACACAAGTATTGTCGCCTTTAAAAGTAGAGATTTCAGACTCCACCGTTTTACCGTCATACTCAATTTTCACTTGATATGTTCGATCACGCGGTAACCATAGATCGATAAAACCATTTTCTAAAGATGCAATCGTTTCATCCACCACGACATTGCCTTCTTCATCCTGAATATGCACATCAAAGTCTTTTTCCACTAATTCCCCTTGGCACCCCGTTAAACTGTGGATACCACATTCATGTGTAGTTCCTACAAATGGGGCAATCGAAACAAAAAACTCGTCCTCAGGAAGGTCAAAAGAAGTCTTTTTCCCATTATCCGTCACAATGAGTTCATGTGAGGTAATAGATGCGGTTACATCTTCAAAAGTGCCCACACTATATTCATGTACTTTTTCTTTTATATCCTGTGTCGCCTCTTCATTTGGGGCACTACTATCGTTGTTACAAGCTACTAACACCAGGCTTAGTAATAAACCCATCACTAAGAGCAAACCCTTTTTCATACGTAATTTCACTCCTGTTTTCTTGTCATATTGAAAAGCCAAGCTGTTGTTATTTTATCATATACCCACCTAAATAGTCAGTTTTCACCAAACGTTCATAAGTCTTAGATCTTTAGAGATTATTAATCCTCCCCCAATTATACACCAACCCCTACCCCCATTATGCATTTGGCAGGCCTTTCAATTTATGCGATACTACGAGTACAAGAACAAACGTTTCATTCTGTATGAGTAAAAGGATGCTCATTCATATCAAAAAAGAGCAAATGAGGGTAATCAATGAAAATTGATCGATTGCTAACCATGACCATTATGTTGTTGAATCGTAAAAAAGTAACAGCCCAAGAATTTGCCGATTTCTTTCATGTATCTGTTCGTACGATTTATCGAGATATTGATACGCTGAGTAACGCCGGAATTCCGGTAATCAGTTATCAGGGAGCCAATGGGGGGATTCGTCTGCTTGAAGGGTACAGGATGGATAAACAAACACTTACGAAGGACGAAATCACATCCATCTCCATCGCCTTAAAAAGCGTGTTTACTTCTTATGAAGACCTTCCTGCTAAGGCAGTATTAGAAAAATTAGAAAGAATTGCGGTGAAAGAGGAAAAACCCGCTTTCGACTATCTATTCGTAGATGATAGTCCATGGGGACAAAATGCACGTTTGAAGGAAAAAGTTACACTACTAAAACAAGCCATTACCACAACCACTTGCGTGAGCTTTTCTTATGCGAGTAGCGATGCAAACGTCACCTTCCGCACCATAGAGCCACATACACTTGTTCAAAAAGGACGAACTTGGTATGTGTATGGATACTGCCTGCTCAGAAATGCATTTCGTTTATTTAAATTGGCGAGGATACAGGACCTGCAGCTTTGTCATGCATCTTTTATTCGAAAAGAAGTGAAAGAAGAGGAACTTCCTTGGGATCAAGCATGGTATGCGCCGGAAAATATCGTTACGTTAAGAATGGCATTTCATCCAGACTATCGTTTTAAACTCGAAGAACTATTTGGCACGGAGTCAATCGACAACCATCAATCCATTGTCACAATAGACATACCTGAAGATGAGTGGTTATACGGATTCATCTTAAGTTTTGCAGATAAAGTGGAGGTGCTTGAGCCTGTACATATAAGAAATATCATTCAACAAAAGGTGCGAAACATCGTTGATCTATATAACAGATGAATATGACAGACTGCTGTCAGGTTTAGGTTGGTATAGTGAAAACAAACCTAAAAAGGCGGCGAGAAAAAATGAGACAACCAGTATTGAAAACGAAAGATCAGTTTTGTATGATGGGCATTTCAGTGAGAACAACAAACGCAAATGAAATAACGGTAGATGCGAAAATCGGGGGACTATGGGGACGATATTACGGGCAGAAAATCTCCGATGGGGTTCCCAATCCCGTGAATGCCCCCGTGACCTATGGGCTGTATTCAGATTATGAAGATGGTGTACATGGAGAATATGACATCACGGCGGGCTTAGAAGTAAAGGATGCTAGTGAATGTCCTGAAGGGGTCGTTGTTAAATCCATTCCAGCTGCAACCTATTTAGTCTTCACATCTGAAGAAGGCCCCCTAACAGATGTCGTCATTACACTGTGGCAAGAAATTTGGCGCTGGTTTGAACAACACCAAGAAGTAGAGCGAACCTATACGGGTGATTTCGAGCTATATGACGCTAGATGCGAGAACCCACAACATGCACAAGTAGACATTTACATAGCCATTCAAGCATAGAAAAAAGCGCTGGAGCCTAGACGCCAAAACTCTATATCGTACCTTAGCCACGGTACGAGACTTTATAATTTCCTGGGCAATTACAAAAAGCATGTATTGATTTCCTTAATGTGAGGAGACCGATACATGCTTTATTTTAGACTTCTAAATCAACAATGTTCACTTTGCCGTTTCTCGTCGAACAACCGGTGCCACTTCCGTCGCCAACATTTCAATGCCTTCGGCGACCTTTGAAAACGGCAAACCTCCGATATCCATCTGCGCAATGAATCGTTGATGCCCAAATAATTCATGTTGATGGAGAATTTTTTCGATGATTTGTTGAGGACTTCCAACAAATAGTCCGGTTTCGGGACTGGCCATATACTCGAAATCAGAACGGGATATTTTCGTACCCATTCCGCGTTGTTTATTCACATATCCCCAATAATTTGCGTAATAAGGGTAAAATTCATCTTTCGCTTGTTGCGAAGTTTTTGCTATAAAAGTATGGCCTGTCACTGCTACTTTTAAATCTTCGTTGGAATGTCCCGCTTCTGCTCCAGCTTGGCGGTACAAATCAACAAGGGGCTTAAAACGAATCGGATCCCCCCCGAGAATGGCAAGAGCCAATCCTGTTCCGAGTCTTCCAGCGCGAATTGCACTTTCTGGTGTTCCGCCTACACCTATCCAAATCGGTAATTTTTTCTGGGCTGGACGAGGCGCAATCATGGCATTATGTAGTGAAGAACGGAAAGATCCTTGCCAATTGACGATTTCATTGGTATTCAGTTGTTGTAGCAGCAGGATATTTTCCTCAAACAGCTCGTCATAGTCGCTTAAATCATACCCAAATAACGGAAACGATTCTACGAATGCACCACGACCTGCAATAATTTCAGCACGGCCATTTGAAAGTAAATCAAGCGTCGCGAAGTCTTCGAATAAACGGACAGGGTCGATTGTACTTAAAACAGTGGTTGCGCTTGATAATTTAATCCGTTTCGTATTTTGTGCCACGGCAGCAAGAACGACAGCTGGAGACGATACTGCGTAGTCCAAACGGTGATGCTCACCGACTCCAAAAATATCAAGTCCCGCTTCATCTGCTAACTTCGCGGTAGCCAATACCTCTTGAAGACGCTGATGAATATCGATTGTCTTTCCGGTTTGAGGATCTTGGCCTAGATCTCCAAACGTATAAACTCCAAGTTCTATTCCAGATTTCTTCGTTTCATTTTGCATGATACACATCTCCTTAATCAATCACGTCTCGGCGTGATTGCGTCCAGATTTTGAATTGAGCTTGGGCCCTACAGAGGGGAAGGATTGAACTGCATCCTTCCTTGTTGCGACAGGACGTCGTGAACTTAGACTGCCTTCCTTAACTCACTTCAAAATCTGTGACATCCGCCGGAGGCTTTGACTTAATTTGGCTGGGGTTTGAGATCCTGCTGAATTAAGTCAAAATCACTCTGCTTCAGAAACAAGAGTAAAACGCTCGTTTATATGTTGAGGCCTTTCAATTTCATCAAGAACAGCGATTGCATAATCAGCATAACTAACATAGCTGTCTCCTTTTGAATTCACAATGAGATTGTCTTTTCCTCTTTGATAGGAACCCGTTCTTTTTCCTTCTGGGTTGAAAAATGCTGCGGGGCTGATGAACGTCCATCGAATTCCACTTGCATTTTGTAAATCCTCTAGGTTCTTCCCTTGATTGGAAGCCGTCGCGAAATACTCTTTAGGAAATTCAGGCGTTTCAATCAAACGAACGGTTTGCGCTTCATCTACGAATAAGCTACCTGCACCACCTACAACAATTAATTTTGTGTCAGAATCACCTTTAACGCATTCGATTAGAACTCTCCCCGCATCTACATGAAGATTCTCTTGCCCTGCTGGAGCACCAAAGGCATTAACGACGACATCAAATACGCGAAGATCTTCCGCTTGCAAATCAAACACGTCTTTTTCAAGGACAGCCATTTTTTCCTCGGACAGTTTCGCTGCATTCCGAACAATCGCTGTTACTTCATGGCCACGTTCGCTAGCTTCTTTTACAATAAGACTTCCTGCTTTTCCTGTCGCTCCGATAACACCAATTTTCATGATCAATTCCTCCAATTAATATATTTCACATTCTACAATGTGTTCTTTTTAATCGTTGCCGCTCAATGCTATAAACACGATTGCAAATTGTAATGGTCGCCGCTACAAAGCTATACCTTACTGCTGAACCATTTCTTACTCAAATAGAGGAAGCCACACTTCGTAAGCTTGGGATCAAGGTAGTCATGGGTGCCATGACTACTCGATTTTTCAACTGAACTTCATTACGGAAAGTGATTATTACCGATACTGACTAGGATTTCTGAAATATGGTATTGGTAACCTTGTCGAAGTTAACCTCTGCCTATAAATAAAGCGTGCGAGATAGTAAGAAAAAGACATTATAAAAAAGCGTGCAAGTACCGACGTCATTCTGAGCTACGTTGGTACTGCACAAAGTCGCTGATTTTATCGCTCAGTTTTCAATGCCCGGCTCCAAGAAAGGACTTGATCCAGCATAGTGTTTGCGTTTCCTGCATGGTAATCAGCAGGTTTAAACACGCTCATGTTTTCAAAGTCGGACATAAGGGAGAACGTAACTGCGGTACGTACGTCAGCAACTTGTAGCTCACCCAAAATCAGACGTAGGTTTTCATGTGCACGCGTACCGCCCAAGCTACCGTATCCAACAAATCCAGCTGCTTTATTGTTCAATTCTGGATTCAAAAAGTCCAGTGCATTTTTCAGTGCGCCACCAATTGCATGGTTATATTCCGGTGTTATAAAAATATAGCCATCGAAAGAAGCCATTTTTTCTGACCAAGCTTTTATTTGTTCTGCAGCATCTGGTTGTGCATATGCTGAACCTAAGAATGGAAGATTGTAATTTGCAAGATCCACAATTTCATACTTCGCGTCATTACGTTTTTCCGCAAAATCTATCATCCATTTTGCTACTGCATCTCCATTACGTCCTTCACGTACACTACCTTGAACAATACCTATTTTCAATTTTTCGTTTGTCATTGTTTGTTCCTCCTCATTAGATCTACCTAATAGTCTGTCTAAAAAACCCACTCTGCTAACCACCTATCTGATGTACTTCTTACCTGCTCCAATACTTCATCCGGACAAATTTACTGTTTCCTTAAATCTCTAAATAAATGCGATTCCCAGAAGGATCATAAGAAACGAAAGAAGCGTTTTCTTCTGTCACAGAAGCACCAATACTCTTCAACTGCTCGATAACATTATTCCGTGCTGCCTCATCTGCTAAAACGATCGTAAACGACTTAAGCCCAACACTATTTAAAGGAGGTGTTGGAGCGCCAACACCCGCCCAAGTGTTTAAGGCGATTTGATGATGGTATTTACCAGTAGAGATGAAAAGTGCTTGATTACCATATCGGTTAACTACTTCAAAACCGAGTCCCTTACTATAAAATTCCTCAGTCTTTTTCAATTCAGATACGTGTAAATGAATATGACCCATGACTGTCCCGGCTGGTAGACCCTTCCACGACTGCTGTTTCTCTTCGGAAAGTAGATCTTCAAAATTCAACGGATCCACCGCCATTGCCACTTCACCTTTACTCCAAGTCCATTCAGAAGGGTCGCGGTCTATATAAATTTCAATCCCGTTTCCATCTGGGTCTGATATATATAAAGCTTCACTTACAAGGTGATCTGATGATCCATACCGAAAACCGATTTCTGTAAAATGATGAACGATTTCAGCTAAATCAGAACGTTTAGGTAGAAGAAGGGCAAAATGATATAAGCCCGTAGTTTTTCCTTGTTTCGGTACAACGTTTTCCGGTTGTTCAATCGACAATACACTCGTTTTACCATCAGTCGTTAGTTTAGCTGCATTTTTCGTTTGCTCCAAAATTTGAAAACCTAGAACCTCCTGATAAAACATAAGTGAGCGATCTAAATCTTGTACCTTAATATTTACATGCCCTACATAAGTGTTTGGTTTACTATGAAACTTCAAATTTATTACCTCCATTTTTATTTTCTTGCTGCTGAACGAAAAATTTTGTTACCTAACGAGAAAGCAGCACTGTTTGCAAGCGCAAGGAAAATAGCCATAGCAAGTAGGGCCAATTCCAATTCATACCCTGCCATTTGACCATTGCCGAGAAATCCTGCGGCAAGTTTTGCTGTAAAAATTGCCACCAGCATAATACCTGCAAACAAGACAGAAACAATTCGTGTTCCAATACCAAGTATCAACATAATACCGCCGACTAACTCTATAACTGCAACGACGTAAGCTGAAAACCCTGGCATTCCGAGACTTTCAAAAAAACCAGCCGTGTTACCTAAGCCCCCTTGGAACTTGGATAACCCATGAATGAAAAAGGTAAGACCTAGAATCACCCGTAAAACAACTGCACCTGCATCATTTCTATTCATTTTCTTTTCTCTCCTCTATAGTTAGTTACTTTATGTAAGTAACTATATAACGGTAATAAACTTACGTCAAGGGATTTTATTGCATATTCTTTCAACCCATCATGTTATCTACTAGATATAAAGGAGTGAACTAAAATGAAGCAAGCTACTATTTGTCCTCAATTTAAAAAAGCCATCTCGCTTTTAAGTCAGCGCTAGACGGCTTTGATTATCAATCAACTATTGTTGGAATCACACCGATTCAGTACAATTCAATCTTTTATCGGAACGCTAAAAGGATTTAGAACAACAGGGTATTGTTATGCGCAATGTTATACCTGAAACACCTGTTGAGATCGAGTATTCCTTAACAAAAAAGGGTATTCATTAGACCCGGTGTTGAAAGAAATGTTTCATCGCAAAAAGAAAAGAGGTGCTATCATGAATCCGGTCATCCTAGCTGAAAAACCATCCCAAGCGAAAGCTTACGCGGATGCTTTTTCTATTAAACGCCACGAAGGTTATTTGGAAATCTTACCTTCCCCCATTTTCCCAGAGGGTGCCTATATTACGTGGGGCATTGGACATTTGGTTGAATTGAAGGAGCCGAAAGCCTATGATTCGAAATGGGCGAAGTGGTCATTGGATAGCTTGCCAATTTTGCCGGAACGCTATGAGTTTCAGGTGGCGAAGGGGAAATACAAGCAGTTTACGATTGTGAAGAAGCTCATTAAAGGAACGGATACAGTTATTAATGGCTGCGACATAGACCGCGAAGGTTCGAATATTTTCTATAACATTTACTATCAAACAGGGGCTAGAAACCAAACGATAAAACAGTTGTGGATCAATTCACTTGAGGTGGATGAAGTGCGCAAAGGCTTTGCGAATTTGCATGATAATCGCAAAGATTTACTGATGTATGAGGATGCAAAAGCACGTCAGATTAGTGATTGGCTCGTAGGGATGAATGGTTCATGACTGTATTCGTTGCTGTTGAAGGAGCGTGGCGTCCAGGACGTCTTTTCCATTGGGCGCGTTCAGTTGTATCCTCTTCTTTTCCGGGTGTAATTATAAATACGTTGACATACATAGGTTGTACACATTACACCCGAATATTTTTGGGTGTATTTAATGCCAGTCACTCACATAATTACAAAAACACCTTCAAATTGGTACTTTTTATAAATGTACCAATTTGAAGGTGTTTTATATTGTCTCATTTCTTTAAGTCAGTGCACTATGTCAGTCTAGATTGTTGAGTTTTTTAAATTTACCACTGAAGGCTTAGGTTTCGTGCGGCCACTTTTCATGGGAATTTACGCTTGATTTATATTACATTATACACCGGCACCTGAAAATGAGTCGGTTGGATTTTTTATATGGGTTCAGTCCCGCATCTCAAGATAGGAAAGGGATACTTTCAAGTTCGCGTTACGTACACGGATTTCATTCAGCAAGTCCTGATCTTTTGTATCAGTCTTGCTTCGGATGGTAAATGTATAGAGAATCATCGTCCCCAAGTTCGTTGTTTCAACTTGTCGAAGTTGGAAGTATTCGGTTTTTTCATTCAAGATATCGTCGAATAAATTTTCGTGATTTAGGTTTTCAGGGACAGTTACTTTAAGAATTTGCGTATCTTTCCCTTTGCCATAGTCCACTTTGTACAGAATATAGAAAATCAGACTGGCGAATAACGTCAATGCAATGGCCAGAGGGAATTGAAACAGTCCTGCTGTCATCCCAACACATAATCCGAAAAAGATGTAGGCAATATCCTTGGCGTTCGTTACTGCACTTCGGAAGCGGATGAGAGAAAATACTGCGAATAAACCAAACGCCACACCGGCATTTCCGCTTACTACGTTCATGACAACCGACACGACAACACTCATCATAATAATTGTATGGACGAACGCTTGTGAATAGCGCTCTCCTGTAAATGTAATTTGATAAACTTTCGTAATGATAAAACTTAGGACCGCAGCGAGTGCCATAGCGGTAATACTCATCCACATGGTCGGTGTGGCTCCATCCAATCCATTAGTTGAAAACAAGTTCGTGATCTGATCCATTTTCTATTCCTCCTGTTAGTGGTTCTTCCAATTCTTTCTGTTCAAAATATCCTGACTGCGGTAATACATCTCCACTCAGCAGTTCCATACTGGTACAAAACTTTGAAGCACTGCGCTGCTCACACTGAAGCTCCTGTAAAATACGAGCTAACCAAAGCGGCACACTATGATCGACTTTCACTTCTAGCACGACGAGATTTGGATCGATGAAATGCTCTCCGTACGGACCATTCTCGATATGTAGATCTTCTTTACGGCAACGTAAGTCGAAATCGAAGGTGATACGCAGTTCTGAATCATGGATCCCGTGCAATGCGTGACGACTATACGATACGACCATTTCGGGACGTAACCGATAGAACTTACGGAAATAATCAATTTCCTTCATGACTTGTGAATTCGACGTTTTGTAGTGATCAAAACCCGCTTGACCGTCTTCTTCTAAATAGCGATACGCTTCCCCTAGCGGCAAAAGCATCCGTCTTTTATTGACGACTTTCTTATGTTTCTGCTTCACTTCAAAAAATGCCGTGCTAGTAAGATTTGCATCGTCGTATACGCGTAAACGTAATTTCTGACGGTATTTTAGTTTGTTTTTGGTCTCAAAATAAATGCCTTTCTCCACATTGTCAAAGTACAGGCTAGTGACTGAATATTTTCCATCGACGCCATTCTTATCATTTCGCATCTCAGGTCCAATCCGTTCCACAAGTTCTTCGTATTGGCGGCGAGTGATTAAGTACTTTTGCTCTTTCCGACTGAAGATTTCGATCGCCATATCCATCTACTCCTTTTTGCTGTCGCTCTATGAACTAAATACTAAAAGACGAACCTTAAACAAACCTTAAAACGATTTATCAACACAAAAAAAGAGATCACGAAGATGTGATCTCTTACTTTGGAAGTTTGACTATAAAAGTGGTTCCTTTATGCTGGTTCCTTTTCACAGTAATTGTTCCATTGTGCATCGATACAATCCACTGAGCGATAGACAATCCTAATCCCATACCTCCCGTTTCCCTAGTTCGGGCTTTGTCTTCTCGGTAAAAGCGATCGAAAATGTAATGGACATTTTCTTCTTTAATACCGATCCCCGTATCGCTCACTTCAATTGCAACTTTCTGATCCTCGACATATGTTTTTACACGAATACGATTGTTTTCATTCGTATATTTTAAAGCATTGTCCAATAAAATTACTAACAGTTGATGCAGCCGTGTTTCATCTGCTTCTATAGTAAAAGGGCTTTGACAATTTAGGGAAAAATGCTTATCCTGCGACTCAGCAATTTCCTTATAAGGCGTACATACGCTTCGGATGAATGTATCGATATGAATGGATTGCTTCACAATTTGTGTTTCCGCCGAATCTGCTCTTGCCAAGGTCAATAAATCCGTAGTGAGTTTAGACAACCGCCTTGTTTCAGACAAGCTTAGGGCAATATTTTCAAACCTATCTGAAATTCTTTCTTGCGGTGCCGTTAGGAGTAGCTCCAGCTTATTTTGAATGATCGTCAAAGGCGTCCTGAGTTCATGTGATGCATTTTCAACAAACTCCGCCTGCTTATTCCAAGAATGAATAATTGGTTTCATCATCTTTTTAGATAAGATGAAACTAGCGGAAATAGAGAGGACGATGAAGATTACCGACCAGATAATGAACAGTTTCTCAAAGTTGGAAATGATGGTTTGTTCAGCGTCCACGTTAATCATCAGCTGTGTATAGGCAATTCCGTCTTCATCATTATGGTCTTTAAAAAGAATATATCTAAAGTTATACAGATCACTGATTTTCGTCATTGTAATCTTGTCCATATTTGTTTTATCCAGCTTATACTCTTTTAGATAGTTTTCGTAAATTAAGGTTCCAATTTCATTTTCATTTAGTATATTTCCCGCGTTATCCCAATGCATGACAATCATCCTGGGATTTGGCGTATTTTTCCGCCTCTCGTTATCAGGTACAGGCTGGTCTAATTCTCCAACTTTAGGAGGCAGCCGCAAACCCTTTGGATTGTTATCTGTCATCATTTCTTTAAAAGATAAGAGTTCCCTGTCCGTCTTTGAAAATAATGTATTTTGAACTTGGCCGAAAATGATAATGCTAAAGATCGTGAAAATCACAGTAAAAGCGATCAAATTGAAAATCATAAATTTTAGCTGCTGTTTCTTGAAAATTAGTTTATTAAACATTACCTTCACCAGGGTCTTCCAGCATATAACCTAACCCACGAAAGGTTTTGATATATTGATCATACTCAAACTTCTTGAGACTTTTTCGTAAATTACTGGCGTATACCTCTACAACTGTAGTAGAAGTATCAGACTCAAATCCCCATATTCGATCAAAAATCTGTTCCTTGGTCAAAATAGCGTCTTTATTGTTCATCAAATACTCCAGTAAATCAAATTGTTTTCCATTCAACTTAAGTGCTTCCCCATTAATTTCCGCGGTTTTATTTTTGATATTCAAATGTAGTTCCTTAAAAGTTAGGACATTTTCCTTAAATAGACCTCCAGATCTCCTTACCATTGCCTCCAGCCGCACTAATAGTTCTTCTCGATGGAATGGTTTCACTAAATAGTCGTCTGCTCCCATTTTAAAACCCTTAATCTTGTCATCAATTCCATCCTTGGCTGTCAGCATGATGACAGGTGTCGTGATGTTTTGCTTTCTTAAATTTTCTAATACCTCATAACCGTTCATATACGGAAGCATGATATCTAAAATAATGACATCGAAAATATCTTGCTGAGCAAGAAACAGTCCTTCCTCTCCATCGAAAGCCTGCTCGATTTCGAACATTTCCTTTGTTGTTTCACATATTGATCCAGAGAGATACTTGTCATCTTCAATGATGAGTAATTTCATTTAGTGCCCCCCTCGTATGATTTATCAACGTTTTAATTCGTTACGATTGATTATAGGACCAATTGAAATAAATGCAAACTTTAATTTAAAATGCCTTTTTTAAGCTTCGTTTAAGGTTCGTACTGAATAATAAGGTTCTTAGCAAAAAATCATCTAAAAAATGGATGAAATTTCATTTGCAAGAAGGAGCTTATGATGAAAAAACAAAATTCTAAATTTATAAAGGTAGCCGCAACTCTTATGTGTACCGCATCCTTGTTTGCTTGCAGCAATGATTCAGAAAAGGTAAATACCACTAATGAGTCTACTGCAAAAGACGACAACTTAAATACGATTGGCAATCAAGAATTAGCTAGTCTTATTAGCGAGCATGTAAGCTATTCCGATGAAGACTTTTACGCTGATTGGGAAAACGCAACATCTATTCAGTTGAATGGAAGTAATGCCAGCTTTGAAGCTGATAGCGGAGTCGTCATCGACAAGAGCATCATCACGATAAAATCTTCAGGTGTGTATGAAATCCAAGGAAAGCTGGATGACGGGCAAATCATTGTGGACACAGAAGACAAAGGCATCGTTCGGCTCGTTTTGAATGGTGCAGAAATTCATTCTTCCACTACTTCACCAATCTACGTGAAACAAGCTGAAAAGACCGTTGTTTCATTAGAAGAAGGAACTGAAAACGTTTTATCCGACGGAGCAGAATATGTTTATGAGGATTCAGAGGAAGATGAGCCGAATGCAGCGTTATTCAGCAAAGACGACCTCACCATTAACGGCAGTGGGAAACTAGTCGTGCAAGGCAATTACAACGACGGTATCACCAGTAAAGACCAATTGAAAATTACAGGAGGAACAATCCAAATTACTTCAGCTGATGATGGATTAAAGGGAAAAGATCTCCTCGCTGTTAAAGATGGCAATATCAGTATCGAAGCGAGTGGCGACGGGATGAAGTCCACGAATGACAAAGATGCTTCAAAAGGGATCATTGCTATTGAAGTAGGAAGTTTTGATATCAAGGCAGCTGATGATGGCATTCAGGCAGAGACTTCACTTCTGATCGCGGACGGAGATTTCAACATTTCATCTGGAGGCGGCAGTCCTGAAAAAATAGCGAATACTGAAATGGATCGGCCTACTCCTGGAGAAACGAAAACAAGCACAACTGACACTAGCTCTGAGACATCTAGTGGCAAAGGGCTTAAGGCAAATGAAGAAGTGGTAATTGGCGGGGGAAGCTTTAAACTGGATTCATTAGATGATGCGATACACAGCAACAACTCTGTCACCATAATTGACGGCGATTTGAAAGTGGCTTCCGGCGATGATGGAATTCATGCAGATACATCCGTTCTGATCAAAGGTGGAAATATTGACATCACGAAGAGTTATGAGGGGATAGAAGGTAAATCCATCACAGTCTTGGACGGAGAAATTCATGTTAAAGCAACTGATGATGGCATAAACATTAGCGGAGGCAGCGATAATTCAGACACGTCTACTGAACAAGCGGAAGAGCTACTGCTTACAATAAGTGGTGGCTATATTAATGTCGATGCAGCCGGTGATGGACTCGATTCAAATGGTTTCATATCAATGACAGGCGGGACCGTGATCGTCAATGGACCTACGAATAATGGCAATGGTGCTTTGGATTATGACGAAGACTTTGAAATAACTGGCGGAGTCCTCATCGCTGCTGGTAGTTCTGGTATGGCGATGGCCACTTCAGAAGACTCATCACAACATACGATCTTGATGACATATCCGGAGACACAATCTGCTGGAACCACACTGCGTCTAGAAGATAGCGAAGGAAATGAGATTGTGACATTTACGCCCGCAAAAGACTATCAATCGGTCGTCATTAGTTCGCCAAAACTAACGAAAGATGCTTCCTATACCCTTTACTCAGGAGGGACAACGTCTGGTAAAGAAAGTGATGGTCTTTTTGAAGCTGGTGACTACAAAGACGGCACGAAAGTAGTGGAGTTCACAATTTCCGATACCGTTACATGGCTTGATGAAACTGGAATCACCACTGCAAAAACTTCTGGTCCTGGTGGTATGGGAGTACCCGAGGGTATCGAGCCACCAGAAGGAATGAAAACTCCAAATGACGGACAGTTGCCGTCACAAGGAAAAGGAAATAGAGGAGAGATGTTTTCCAACCTGGATGAGGGAACGAGAACTAAAGTCCAAAGCATTTTGGACCAACAAAGAGAAGGAACTATTACTTGGGAAGAAGCACAAAAACAGCTAGAAGAGCTAGGGGTTGAAATTCCTCAGAGAAGAGATCCCCGTGAATAGAATGAACAAAAAGATTACGTGGAGCGCTTTACTCATTGTTAGTTTAACCATTCGGGCTTTCACGGGCAGTTGATCCCCCACGTATTCTTCTTGTTTCCTCAATGAATTGAAACGGGGGTCCTGGGCGTAAGAAAAGGGCTGTCCAGTTCAGTTTCTGGACAGCCACTTAAAAATTTATAGTGAACTCGTCACAACTTCCTTTGTTCCGTCTAAAGATTTGAATACTGACTAAATTAAATCGCCCGATCGACGTGATGTAAGATAGCTGCCGAATAAACTTAAAAAGCGTCAACTCCTAATTTGGTGTTGGCGTTTTTTAGGTTTCGGATTCAGACACAATTCTGGATCCATTTAGAACAAAACGCCATAATTAATATGAATCAATCATAGTAGGGGCTATTCATATGTCTTTTGTAAAGAAACCATTTTTTCAAGAGTCATAGACGCTTTAAAGGATAAGGAAGAATTAAAATCATCCGTTGTTATTAAGGAGGGTCAATTTCAGGTACAATTTACGTACACAATTCAGAATTTAATAAGTACCTGGTAACCCCCACTTAAAGTAAATGACTGTTTATTCTACCGTCACGGAAACAAACATGATTGAATGAGCAATTTTGATTTATTGGACTCCATAATGGGATGAACCGGGATTGTGTCAGTTATTCAATCACCAGTCCCCACTAGCACCCCCTACGCAAATGCGCTATCATTATAGGAACTACTGTTTCATCGTATAAATGAAAGAGGTGTTAGTGTGAAACCAGTAATCCTAGCGGAGAAACCATCCCAAGCGAAGGCTTATGCGGATGCTTTTTCTGTTAAACGACATGAAGGTTATTTGGAACTTTTACCTTCTCCTATCTTCCCAGAAGGTGCCTATATCACGTGGGGTATTGGCCATCTTGTTGAATTAAAGGAACCCAAAGCGTACGACTCAAAATGGACAAAATGGTCGCTAGGTAGCCTGCCAATCTTGCCTGAACGCTATGAGTTTCAGGTCGCAAAAGGGAAGAGCAAGCAGTTTACTATTGTAAAAAAGCTTATTAAAGGAACGGATACGGTCATTAATGGCTGTGACGTGGACCGCGAAGGATCGAATATATTCTATAGTATTTACTATCAAACAGGGGCTAGAAACCAAACGATTAAACGGCTGTGGATCAATTCACTTGAAGTGGATGAAGTGCGGAAAGGTTTCTCCAACTTACAGGATAATCGGAAAGACCTTCTCATGTACGAGGAAGCGAAAGCCCGGCAAATTAGCGATTGGCTCGTTGGAATGAATGGCTCTCGACTGTATTCGCTGCTGTTACAAGGGCGTGGTATCCAGGATGTGTTCTCAATCGGCCGTGTGCAATCGCCGACGGTTTACTTAATTTATCAACGTCAAAGAGAAATTGAGACGTTTGTTTCCGAGCCGTTTTTTGAAATTGAAGCGACTTTTACGGCTGCCAATGGAGCGTATAAAGGGAAAGCAAAAGCCAAGGAACCGAAACGAGAAATCATTCGGGAGTTGCTGGCAAAGCATAACATCCATCCGAAATCACCGGGAACGATTACATCGGTGGAAAAAATTGATAAGCGGACGCCGCCTCCTCAGCTCCATTCCCTGTCAACGTTACAGGCGGCAGCGAACCGTTTGTGGAAAACGAGCCCTGCAGATGTCTTGAAAATCATGCAAGGACTTTACGAAAAGAAGATTGTCACATACCCACGGACCGATTCGCGCTATATTACGCCGAGTGAGTTCACTTATCTTGCTGACCAAGTAGGCGATTACCAACAGCTCATCGGACATCCCTTCCCTGTCGAGTCGCTTGCGCCGAAAAAGCGTTATGTTGACAGCTCGAAGGTTCAGGAGCATTACGCCATTATTCCGACGAAAAAAATCCCGTCACAAGCGGTGCTTGGCAGATTATCGAATATCGAGCGTAACTTATACGAAGAAGTGGTCCGCACGACACTTGCCATGTTCCATACTGACTATCTGTACACCGAAACAAAAGTGACAACAGACGTTAACGGACTTCCTTTCTTTACAGTCGGCAAGACCGAGCGTGACAAAGGTTGGAAAGCATTATTTGTCCGTTCATCTGCCAAAGAAAACGATAAGGACGAGCCTACATTGCCACCTCTTACGTTGCACGAAACTGTCGACAGTGACATCGGTATTAAAGAGGGCAAAACAATGCCGCCCAAACCGTATACAGAAGGTCAGCTCATCGCCATGATGAAAACTTGCGGGAAGCTCATCGAGGATAAGAATGAAACGGAAATCCTGAAAGAAGTAGAAGGGCTTGGTACGGAAGCAACGCGAAGTGGCATCATTGAGACGATTAAACGACATGGTTATATTAGTGTGACGAAAAATATTGTTTCGATTACGGATAAAGGACGCATCCTATGTCAGGCCATCGAAGGGAATTTGCTGGCAAGCCCATCTATGACTGCAAAATGGGAAGCGTATTTACGTAAAATCGGCAATGGCGAAGGAACACAGGAACGTTTTCTCGGCAGCATTGCGAAATTCATTCATAGTCTATTGGAAGAAGTTCCAGGCCAATTAAACGCCAAACCGATTGATGCGAAACTTGCCGCTAATGTTGTTAGCAAAACAACTCAACGCACCTCCTACAAACCAGTAGAAGTAGCACCTTGCCCCGCTTGTAAAGAAGGCATGATTATTGCACGCAAAGAATTTTACGGTTGTAGTGCTTATAAAAGTGGCTGCAAGCAAACATTTCCTGGTACCTTTTTGAAAAAGAAGCTTACACCTAGCCAGATTAAGCTCTTATGCACAAAAGGTAAAACAAATGTGATCAAAGGCTTTACAGCCAATACAGGTAACAAATTTGATGCACAACTGGCACTTGTCGATGGGAAGATAAATTTGGAGTTTTCTCAGTAAATCCTGAAGAAAGATTTAACAATATGTGTAGAAAAAATAATTATATATAATCTCTAGCGAAGGTGCCTTACTGGGTAAACGAAGCAATAAGTTAATCATGATTTCCCCGACAAAATAAAGCTAGAAAAGGACAGAAGCACATTGGATTCTAAAAGAATAACACTGGAAGAAAACTTAAAAGTAGCCTTTCATATCAGAAAAGAAGTCTTCGTCAAAGAACAAAACGTTCCTTTAGAAGATGAGTTTGATGAATTCGACACACTTAATGAGCTTGCTGAACACATTTTAGTTTACTATAATGAACAACCTGTCGGAACTGGACGGGTAAGATGGGTTGATGGCTTCGGTAAATTGGAGAGAATTTGTATCTTGGAACCTTACCGGAAATTTGGGCTCGGAAAAGTAATACTAAGAGCCTTAGAAGAAATTGCAGAGGAAAAGGGACTATCCCGAGTAAAATTACACGGACAAACACAGGCAGAAGGTTTTTATAAAAAACTTGGCTATCAAACTTCATCCAGCATATTCATGGAAGATGGTATTCCTCATGTTTTAATGACGAAAGAATTAGCTCCTAAGTAATTCAAGAAAAATTAATCAAAATTAAACGGAGAGGGACCATCCTCTCTTTTTTGTTTCTTAACATTTTAGTGTATGATTAGAAAATACTATAGACAGAAGGAGTTTTTTTGTATATGAACGATACTCAGCAACCAAAGAAGTACGAGTATTTGTCGGAGAACCCGAACGCCAAGGTTCTGCCGATCATGCTCTCGCTTATCATTGGGGCTTTTTTCGCGATATTAAACGAAACGCTGTTAAATATTGCACTCGTTACGTTAATGGATGAGTTCTCCATTTCATTGACGACTGTACAGTGGATGGCGACCGGCTTCATGCTTGTGATGGCCATTGTCATTCCTATATCCGCCTTGTTACTCCAATGGTATACGACCCGACAATTATTTTTAAGTACGATGATTGTTTTCACCATTGGGACCATTATCAGTGCGAGTGCACCAACATTCGCGATGTTGTTAGTCGGTCGATTAGTTCAGGCAGTTGGAACAGGGCTTTTAATGCCTATTATCTTTAATGTGTTTTTACTCATTTATCCACCAGAAAAACGAGGAAAAATAATGGGCATAGTAGGTCTTGTCATTATGTTTGCGCCCGCGATTGGTCCAACGCTCTCTGGCGTGATTGTTGAATACTTAGGATGGCGTTATTTGTTTATCCTAGTCATTCCGTTTGCTATTTTCTCCATTTTATTCGCAGCTAAATACTTGATTAATGTATCAGAAGTAACGAAGCCGAAGATTGACGTACTCTCCATTATTTTCTCTACAATCGGTTTCGGGTCCATTGTGTATGGATTTAGTTCTGTAGGATCAAGCCCAGATGGATTTTTGGATCGAACTGTTTTGATTGCGATTATTGCTGGGGTTATTGGTATTGTGTTATTCGTCTTTAGACAATTAAAGCTTGAAGAACCTGTTATGGATTTACGGGTGTTTAAATACCCCATGTTTACACATGCCGTTTTGATGTTTTTAATTATTATTATGGCGATGTTCGCTTCAGAGATTATTTTACCGATTTATATGCAAGGTCCTTTAGCTTTAAGTGCAGCTACAGCGGGTCTTGTCCTCTTACCAGGGAGTATTTTAAACGGGATTATGTCACCATTTATGGGACATCTCTTTGACAAGTTTGGTCCTAGAGTCCTGATGATTCCAGCATCCATTGTGTTAAGTGGAACCATGTTTATGATGAGCAGACTGACAACGGATACTGCTTTATGGGTTGTCATCCTTGGTTATATTTTATTAATGTTAGCTGTTTCCGCAATTATGATGCCCGCCGAGACGAATGGCTTGAATCAGTTGCCTAAGCGACTCTATCCACATGGAACTGCCGTTATGTCGACACTACAACCTGTTGCAGGTGCAATCGGTGTGTCTGTGTTTATCAGTATTATGAACTCTAGGCAACTGAAGTTTTTACAACAGTCCGATACGCCGAATGATCCAGCTACAATCAGTGAAGCCATGGTAGCCGGTGTTGAACTTGTCTATTTCATCGCTTTTGCCATGTCTATCGTAGCCGTTATTTTTGCGTTTATGGTTTACCGTGCGAAGCCGAGTGAAATTGAAGCAGATGATCTAACAAAAGAAGAATAATTGTCCATACAATCGTAGCGTCTTTCCCCCATAGTAGAGGGAAAGACGTTTTTTCGTTCAATACAAAAATCGCCACAAATAGAAAGTCGCATAGGATTCCCAGCCCTTCCATGGAGCAGCTAGTTTCAATATTTCTTCTTTCGTCGGCTTCTCTTCTACACCTGTTACATGTTTAATCGCATTATGTAGCCCGACATCAGCTATTGGGAACGCATTCGGAAATCGTAAGCAACGCATTAAGACATAGTTAGCAGTCCACGGACCAATACCACGGATGCTGACAAGCATTTTTTCTGCTTCTTTAAAATCGCCAGTTCCTCTTACAAGTGATTTTGAAAGACTTCCTTCGACAATCAGCCCGGCAACCCCGATTAGGTATTCACACTTTTTCACCGTCATTTTTAGAGGCGCCAAATCCTCTACAGTCAAATTGGCAATGACTTTCGCTTCAGGGAAAATCCAATAAAGACGGCCTTCCCATTCAATTGAGCTTCCGAACGTTTCAACCAGACGTCTTTTTAAGGTATACGCATACGTCAAATTGATCTGCTGTCCAAGAATCCCCCAAACCAATGCTTCAAATAAATCTGGAATCCCAATATTGCGTAGCCCATAAAATTCATCAATTGCTTTTTGAAGCAACAAATCCTTTTCCGCCATTGCATAAAAAGGCTTTAAATCATTTTCTAAGTCAAACCACTCTCGTACATAGTGAACAACTTGATCACGTACTTTTTCGTTCGTTGGATGAAAATTGCCTAAAAAACGAAGGACAAGACAACCGTTCACACCTTCGCTCACTTCAAGCAATAGCATTTCATCCGCAAGAGTAATCGCCTTAATTATTTTGTCATCCCGGATTTCAAACATACACTCATTTGAAGATCGTTGCATATAGCCTAGATTTTCTTTAAAACTGAATTCTTTTGGGACCTTTACTACTAAATCTTTATTTTGATGAACAACCATTCCCTCAACGCTCCTTCTTGTTGTTTCCCACTTATATTTTTTTCTATCTACTCCCCAGCAAAGGTACGTACTGGGGTAGTCGAGAATTGATAGTAGGATTCTTTTATTCACCCTATCCATAGTTTTATCATACTACCCCAATCAAAAATTTCGTTATCTTGCTCTTACATCCCAATAAATACTTATTAGCAAAAAAATGAGGTGATTCCATGAGTAACACTGAAGACGTCTTGCAATTGACTGATGAACGATGGCAAGCAATTACGCAAAATGACCAGTCATATGATGCTATTTTTATTTACGCAGTAACATCAACGGGTATCTGTTGCCGCCCCTCTTGTAAATCGAGGGATCCTAAAAAAGAGAACGTCCGTATTTTCAACGATGTGGATGAGGCCATATCCGAAGGTTTTCGTCCTTGTAAACGTTGTAAGCCTGGCGGGCTAGATTTGCCAGATGAGGAATGGACAGAACAAATCAAAGAATTTATACATGCACATTATCACGAGCCATTGTCGTTGGAAATATTAGCAGACATGTGTCATGGAAGTCCCTATCATTTACAAAGAACCTTTAAGAGAGTTTCCGGGATAACACCCGCCGAATATATCCAAAGAGTACGCATTACACATGCGATGAAAGAACTCTCTACAAATCGTAAATCTATTGCGGAAGTTGGTTTCACTGTTGGTCTTCCTAATACGCCTTATTTCATCACTTTATTCAAAAATCGAACGGGGCAAACACCTAAACAGTATCAAATGGAGGTACAAACAAATGATAAAAAATAGTGAGGATTTCGTGTATTGGATGCTACTTACACACGAATCATGGACCATATATATTGCAGCAACACCAAAAGGACTTTGTTATGTTGGTACACAACGCGCTACCTTCGAAGAGCTTGCCATATGGGTGAAAAAACGGCTCCCTACTTATGTACTGTCGGAAGATGAGAATAGATTAAAACCTTATGCAATAGAATTAATTGATTACTTGGAAGGCAGACGTAAAGAGTTCACATTACCAATGGATCTCCATGGGACAGTATTTCAACAAGCCGTCTGGAAAACGTTGCAAAATATCCCCTACGGCCAGACAGTTTCCTATACGGAGATTGCCGAACAAATTCAAAAACCAAACGCGGTCCGTGCCGTCGGGACTGCGATTGGCGCCAATCCAGTCTTAATCACGGTTCCTTGTCATCGTGTCATCGCAAAAAGTGGGAAGTTGACGGGTTATAGGGGTGGTTTAGAAATGAAAGAGCAGCTACTAAAGCTGGAAAGGGAATGATTATGAGTGTAGGTGGAAACATTATTGTCAATTTCCTATTTGATAACGTAAATAATAGTTAAGAAACGGTTGATTATTTAATTCGTTATATCGGTGAAGTTCAGACATGTTCTTACTATGACGGGCAGTTGGATGAAACGATACTCATTGATAAAAATATGCATGATTTTCATGACAAACAGTATCCACTAATCAAACTGAAATCAGACTTAGGAGAACCATCCATACTAGTCAGTTGGGCGTTCGGAAAAGGCTATTTTGGACTACAGGTTGATATCCCGTTAATGATATTGGGCCAGGATACGGACAGGCATCACAACGAGGAAATGACCGATTATATAGTATCCTTAGCCAACAGACTATTCGAGTCAACTCCTTTCTTTTTCGGATTTGCCAATCATGAACATGAACTAGATACAAGTATCGATCAAAACAAAGTGATTGAAACGATCCAATCATTAAATCCCTCCCTTGCATTTGTACCGAAGAACGGGACTTTGCAAGTTGAGTACGGGAAGTATACGATCGACGGATTGACCCCCTATAAAAAATCTATTTAAAGTTAATAGTTTACAAAATTCAATCCTTCCTTTACACTGAATGCGCTGGAGACAATTCGGCAGAATATGTACTTTACATTCAAAATCACATACGTTGTCTGCACTAGGGGTGCCTATTTTCGGCTGAGATGAGAGCTTTTGCTTCGATCCCTTATAACTCGAACCAGGTAATACTGGCGTGGGGAAGTGCGGTTACTTTTGCCGTAGGTTCCCTATGCGCAAGAGGGCTGCATCTTCACGGATGTGGCTTTTTTTGTGGAGAAAAATAGGGGGAAACGGTTATGGAAACAGCATTTTCTTGTGGAACGAGCCCGATTATTGGATTACGCTTCTCGCTTCATCCAATGGCGGACAATTTTGTAGCCATCATTAAAGGGGCATTATCAGAGGCAGATACATCCAATGTATGGATGCATACCGATGACGTCAGTACGGTGATGCGCGGCAAAGAGATTCATATTTTCGATACGGCCAAAGCCATTGTGCTACATGCTGCAAAAACGGGGGCACATGTCGCCTTTAACGGGACTTTTTCAGTTGGGTGCCCTGGCGATTCTGCGGGGGATGTTTATTTAGAAAAAGAGGATATTCGGTTAAATGAACCACTGGTGAAAGATTTACGGCAATATGTATCCTCACAGTTTGCTTTGTATCCCATGAACAATCCAGATTATATGTCGGTCATTTACAAGGAAGTAGAGCGCGCTAAGGAACAGGGTGTTTTTAATACGAGTATGCATTATGCTAGCGGCTTACACGGGGATATTCATGAAGTTTTTGCATTCTTGGAAGAGGCATTTTCCAAAGCACGTACTACAGAACATCGGCATCTCGTCATGACGGTCAATATGAGCATCAATAGTCCTTCGCATAAAGGGGATGCCTGATATGTTGAAGTCTTGGAAGCTGAAAGAAGTTGTGCTGATGTCGGTGTTGGCTGTTGTGTTTGCTGTCGTCTATTTACTATTCGTTCATGTCGGCAATATTTGGGCGGGTTTTATCGGCCCTATTGCTTATGAATGGATCTTCGGCATTTGGTTTATCGTGTCAATTATCTGTATGTACATCATTCGCAAACCAGGTGCGGCCGTCTTATCTGAAACCGTAGCTGCCGCCATTGAAGTAATGATTGGCAATGCGGTTGGCCCCCGACTTATTTTGAGTGGTCTTATCCAAGGATTAGGAGCAGAAGCTGCATTCGCTGCGACAGGTTATAAACGGTTCAATACATGGGTGCTTATTCTTGCAGGTGTCGGTTCAGCAGTGTTCAGCTTTGCATTTGGCTTTTTGGTTTCAGGTTATGCGGCGCTCTCTCCTACTTATTTAGCTTTAATGTTTGGACTACGTGTCATAAGTGGAGCGCTTATTGCGGGGCTTGGTGGAAAGTGGGTATCTGATGGTCTTCTTGCGATGGGAGCACTGCGTGGCTATGCCATTTCTAGGGATAAACCGAAGCGCGAGCAGAAAGTAACGGTTCAACATGGGCGTTGAATGGGCCAAACAAGCACCGGCAGTTGAATCCCCGGTTGTCATGGCATTCGCCAACGTCACCTTTCGCTTTCCCGAGAATGAGGAGCCTGTGTTACACAATGTTTCATTGACCATCCGGCAAGGGGAACGTGTCGTCATTACAGGTGCGAGCGGTAGCGGCAAAAGTACATTGCTTTATTTGATGAACCGCCTGTATCCCGCAAGCTGTGACGGCATCCTAACAGGGACCATCACGTTATGGGATAAAGACCATGACGACTATGCTCCTGGTGAGGTCAATGCCCGTGTTGCCACTGTGTTCCAAGATCCCGATTCGCAGTTTTGTATGCCGACTGTAGAAGAGGAAATGGCTTTTACCCTGGAAAACTTGAATGTGCCACGCGCAGAGATGGAGCAGCGAATAACGGAAGCGTTAGAAGTCACGCAGTTAACATACTTGAGACATACAGTCATTCAAACATTGTCTGGTGGGATGAAACAACGAGTCGCAACCGCTTGTGCCATCCTTATGAAACCAGAAGCCCTACTATTGGATGAGCCTTTGTCACATCTGGATCCATTAACGGCAAAAGAATTTGTGGGCTGGTTAGATGCCTTACAAAGCACGTATGGTTGGACGGTCATTGTAGTTGAACATCGTCTTGATGTTTGGCAGGACTTTTTTGACTGGGGATTGCAGGTCGTGACTGGCGGGTTTGTTGAACAAGCAGATTGCGCTGTGGCGGCTCCGATTTTATTCCCAAAAAGAAGGTCGTCGATGGCTTCTGCTACGGTCTTTGACATGCAAGGCGTGTCTGTCGTAGTAAAAGGTAAAACGTTGTTAGAAGATGTGTCCGTCCAGCTGAAAAGTGGGGAAATTGCCGTACTTGCCGGTCATAATGGCAGTGGAAAATCGACGCTGTTGAAAACTATTTGTGGTATTTTACCGATGACGAAAGGACATATCATAGGCGAAGCTATCCTTCCGGGCTATGTCCCCCAATCACCTGAGCACTTGTTTGTCACACAGCGGGTAGAGGACGAGATTGTTTTTTCCAAAGGTGTAGCACCTGAACTAGTTGAGGATATTATGCGGCGTTTGCAGTTAGAGACTATTCGACAGTCTCACCCCTTTGCGATTAGCCATGGGCAAAAGCGTAGAACAGCCATTGCGGCGATGCTTGCAGAAAGACGACCCGTTCTCCTATTAGATGAGCCGACGAGCGGACAGGACGAAGCTGCCTTGCAGGAACTCCATCACCTTGTGCATAAGCAGGCTCAAGAAGGACTTGCGCTGTTAATCGTGACGCATGATATGGAATTCGCAGCAGCCGTTGCGGATACGGTGTTTTTATTGAAAGAAGGTCGATTGACAGGACGCTACAATGCAGCGGATGTTTGGAGAAACGAAACGTTGTTGCAGGAACACTCCTTATTGCCACCTGTGGGAGGTGTTGTGTATGCAACTACGTAACCAACTTCATACGATGAATCCTGCCTTAAAATTTCTCATTGTTGTCATTTCCATGCTGACACTTGCTTGGTTCTTCAATCCTTGGACACCTTTCTTATTTTTTATAGGTATCCTCACTGTGCAAGTAGTACTGAGCTCTGTGAAGTGGAAACTATGGCTATTGCTGATGATTCCTTTTTCAATCACAGCTATCGGTTATTTGTGGACGACGGTTTTATTTGCCGCCGATACGGGAGGTACAATCATTTGGACATGGAACAGCATTGAAGTGACCGATGAACAGCTGTCGCGTGCGCTATCACTGGCGCTTCGAGTCATCGCATTCTCTGCGATTTCCCTCCTTTTCGTTTTGACAACGCAGCCAGTAACATTCATCATGAGCTTAATGCAACAGTTTCGACTATCGCCCAAACTTGCTTATAGTATTTTGGTCGGCTATCAGTTTCTACCTGTTATCAAGGAGGAATTTATCCAAATCCGCCATGCGCATAGGCTTCGTGGGGTTGGCATGGAAAAGTGGTGGTGGCAACGACTTTTGGGGATGAGGCGTATGCTGATTCCACTTCTTGCAGCCGCCGTACGAAAGGCGGAACGTTCCGCTTTTGCGATGGAAGCTCGCGGATTTACGGGTCAACCACGCACCGCATTTTTCAAACCTGTACCTGTGCGCCTACATGATTGGGTGCTGGTGGCTTTATTTATGACCATCCTCACTGCAAGCTGTCTGCTAGGTGTTTTATGGACGTAATAAAAGCGCAAGCATGCTGGAGTCTGGACATAAAAAATACCCTCCCATTTTATAGTGGGAGGGCATCATTATGAACCTTTTTTCTCTGTCATAAACGTAATAAGGGTGAACAACGCAAAACTGACAAGTAAAATCGTCCCACCAACGATGTAGAAGATGAGTGCCAATGTTTCATTGACATTAAAGGGCTTCATAAATTGTAGCCACATACCTGTCGTCAAACCGATTGCCCCGATAATTCCCGTCCAACCGTGAAGCGTAACCAACTTTTTCGCACGAACTTTGTAAATTTTGTAAAAGACGCCCCAAGCAAATAGCGACAACCAGCCTACCAATAAAATATGTGCGTGAATCGGGCGGAATGCGTATGATCCTGCCCCCGCCATATGTGATCCCAATACCGTTCCGATCAAACCAAAGATTGCTGCAACACGAATTAATCGTAAGCTCCACTTTTCTTGCATATTATATTCCTCCTGTATAGTTCATATTATACCCTTATCTTAAACAGCCAAGATGAACGGAAGATGAACAGGACGTTACAACTTCGGCAATTGCACTGTAAACGTCGTACCTTCCCCTTTATGACTCACAACATCAATGGTTCCGCCATGCAGTTTCACAACTTGCTGAACGATCGATAATCCAAGTCCCGTTCCCCCTGTTTGCTGCGTTCTCGAATCATCCGCCCGATAAAAACGGTCGAATATACGCACCAGGTCTTTTTCATCGATACCAATGCCAGTATCACGAACCATCACGGTAACATCGTTCTCCTGCGCTGTTAATAGGATATCAATGGAACCGCCCATTTCCGTATACTTCAACGCATTCAATACAAGGTTCTCCCACACTTTTTCAAGGAATGCTGGATCTCCAGTATAGCGTACTTCATCGATGTCCATCGCCAATGACATTTCCTTCTCTTCCAATAGCCACCTATACTTGCGAACCGTCTCTTTCAGCTGTTCATCCAGATCGAATGGTTTCCTTTCAAGCGGCGATGATAGCTGATCCAACGAAGTCAATAGCAATAACTGCTTTGTCAACGAAGACAAACGTTCTGTTTCAGATTGAATAACACTCGCATAGCTTTTCCGTGACTCCTGCGGCAATTCATCATCTAATAAGAGCTGTGCATATCCCTTTATATTAAGCAACGGCGACTGAAAATCATGAGACACATCGCTAATGAATTCTTTTCGAATCCGATCATTTTCACCTAGCTTCTCCGTCATATGCTGAAAACTTTTTGCCAGCTGCCCGATTTCATCCTTGCGATTAATGGCAAGTGTTCCGGTAAACTGTTCTTCCCCAACCTTTTTCGTCGCGACGGTCAATGCTGTAATCGGGTCAATCAGTTTTTTCGCTACCATTAACATGGACAACAAACTAATGACCGCCATCACGAGTACCATGCCCCCAAGGATATAATGGACTTCCGTGAACAGCATCTTAATATCTGGCCTCAGGAAAAGTGCGTAGGTTTCCCCCTTATAGTCAAACGGTACCCCTACCGTATTGGCCGACTCATCCGAGAAAAATCCCGTCACAAACGTTTCACTTGGAAGATCCCTCATCCCGTGATAAACGTCCCCATTCAACACCTGATTGACGGCTCTCTCCGATAAGTTTTCAACACGGAACTTGTCCCCGTACAAGGTCTTTTCCTGTTGTTCATTCACAACATATAACTTATAGCCCACTGCAGACTGCGTCGTTAAATACTCTTCAAGATCCACCCCCTCATTTGCTTGAATAAAAGACGCAACACTTTTCGCCATGGTCATGTTTTTCTCATCGTTCTGCCCCTTCAAATACTGATGATAATATGTATTGACCGCGAGAAATGCGATAAGTCCACTGACTACCATAATCGCAGCCGTCATCGCAATGAACTTGCCATAGAGCGATCTCACAAGGACACCTCTAGCTTATACCCAACTCCTCGCACCGTTGAAATCCTTACATCTTCAGTCAGCTTCCCTAACTTATCACGTAGTCTTTTAATGTGGACATTCAACGTCTGCTCATCACCCTCATAATCATAACCCCACACTCGCTCAAGCAGAAGTTCACGTGCAAACACATGATTCAGTCTCGATGCCAACACCGACAGCAATTCAAATTCCTTTAAAGGGAGAAGTAATACCTTCTTGCCAACGGACACTTCATAACTCTGCCGATTGATTTTCATTGGACCTGCCTCGATGAATACATCAACCGCCTTATCATATCTACGCAAAATGGCATTGATTCGAAACAATAACTCCTTTGGTTCAAACGGTTTCACAACATAATCATCAGACCCCGCAAGGAATCCCTTCTCCTTATCCTCCAATTCCCCTTTAGCCGTCAGCAACAAAACCGGAATATTTGCCTCAGCCCTCAACTTCCTCGTCAACTTATAACCATCAAACCTCGGCATCATCACATCTACCACGGCCAAATCCGGCAATTCTGTCTCTAACAGCTCCAGTGCCTCAAAACCGTCCGATGCCTTAAGTACCCTATACCCCGCCTGCGTCAACTGGATACTCACCAACTCTAAAATATTCGGATCATCATCCACAACAAGTATCTTCATCACTTTCTAATGCTCCTCCCTCTACTAGCCCACTTCCGGCATTCCGCATTCAATAAACCCGAAAACAAAATAATAACTGCAGACAAATAAAACCAAAGAACAAGTAAAATAATCCCTGATAACTGCCCATAGAACCTTGTATAATCAACATTCGACACATAATTCCCAAATACAAGCGAAAACAATTGCCAGCCAAGTGCAGAGAAAATTGCACCAGGAAGGGCTTCCTTCAACCTCATTTTCCCCGTTGGTATGACTTTATAAAATAAAAGGAAAAATAGAAACAAAAACAATGTTCCCAAACCCCATTTAACATTCGGCCAAACATACAGCCATCCTTGCCACTGTTCAATCGTATCATAATAAGTCACAACTCTATACAATGCCTTCTCAATGATTGGCAGGAACAATGACAGAGGTATGACGAGCATAAAGAATAGTGTAACCCTAAAGTCACGTAATAGTACTCTCCAAAATGCATAACGTCGCTCATATCCATTTGCCAGATCTAGTGAACGGGCCAGTGACTGGACCGCCATCGAAGAAAGCCAAAATGCCCCGGCAAGGCTCGCATATAGCACGTTTCCCTGGCTCTTATTCAGTACCATCCAGATATTCCTCTCTATTAACACGAATGCCTCGTCTGGCGTGAAAGGTCTGAGAAACGACAGAAGCATTTCTTCATTCACCGGAAACAAACTAAGCAAGGAAAAGACAAAAATAAGAAATGGAAACATAGACAACAGAAGGTAGTATGCCGTCTGTGCAGCATGATCAAAAAAGCGTTCTTTGAAAAAACGGGTTACAACATTTCGAAGAATCCTCATCCATTCACCTCTTTACTTCAATATACCCTATTCGGAACAAGTCAACGGGATAACCATAAGAGAAAAGATAAGAAAATTTCAGAGCTATTTTTATGATAAAAACAGAATCCTAAAGTCGAGTAAAAAGGAAGTTCTTTGAAGCCGCTTAGGGGATGTCTCCCTTTGCAAGATAATTGCACCCCTAAAATTAAACACAAAAAAAGCCATTACCTATTGGTAATGACCGTGTGCCCGGCGACGTCCTACTCTTGCAGGGGGAAACCCCCAACTACCATCGGCGCTGAAGAGCTTAACTTCCGTGTTCGGGATGGGAACGGGTGTGACCTCTTCGCCTTCGTCGCCAGACTATTTTGAGTTTGTTCACTCAAAACTGAATAAAATAGACATTGTGTTTCACAAATCAGGGCCAACCTGCCCTTTTTAAATTAGGTTAAGTCCTCGTTCGATTAGTATCCGTCAGCTCCACACGTCGCCGTGCTTCCACCCCAGACCTATCAACCTCATCTTCTTTGAGGGAACTTACTTACTTGCGTAATGGGAAATCTCATCTCGAGGGGGGCTTCATGCTTAG